>NZ_CP063815.1:1960372-2613829 GCF_015277895.1 Microbacterium abyssi
GGGGCTGGCGAGGGCCGCGTTGCCGAGGCCGCCTCGTCCGCCTTGGGCGACGACGAACCTGTCGCCCGGAGTGACCATGTCGATCAGGACGTCGCCGTCGGTGCTCTTGACGACCGTGCCGACCGGTACGGGAAGCTCGAGCGTCTCGCCCTCGTAGCCGGAGCGATGATCTCCCATGCCGAATCCGCCGTTGCCGGAGGATCGGTGCGGCGAGTGGTGGTACGAGAGCAGGGTGCCGGTCTGCGTGTCGGCGACGAGGACGATGTCGCCGCCGTCACCGCCGTTGCCGCCGTCAGGCCCGCCGAGCGGCTTGAACTTCTCGCGGTGCACCGAGACACAGCCGTTGCCGCCCTTGCCGGCGCGCAGATGCAGCGTCACCGTGTCGACGAACGTGACCATGTGGAACTCCCTGGATACGCGGACGGGGCGAGCCGAAGCCCGCCCCGAACCGGATGTCTTGTGCTGCGATTACTGCGCAGCGGCGACGATGTTGACGACCTTGCGGCCGCCCTTCGCGCCGAACTCGACCGCGCCCGCTTCGAGAGCGAACAGCGTGTCGTCGCCACCGCGGCCGACGTTCACGCCGGGGTGGAAGTGGGTGCCGCGCTGACGGACGATGATCTCGCCTGCGCTGACCTGCTGACCGCCGAAGCGCTTCACGCCAAGTCGCTGGGCGTTGGAGTCACGACCGTTACGGGTGGAGCTTGCGCCCTTTTTGTGTGCCATGTCCTGAGCCTCTTCTGCTTACTTGATGCCGGTGATCTTGACGCGCGTGAGCTCCTGGCGGTGGCCCTGACGCTTCTTGTAGCCGGTCTTGTTCTTGTACTTCTGGATGATGATCTTCGGGCCGCGGAGGTTGCCGATGACCTCGGCGGTCACCTTGACCTTGGCCAGCTTGTCGGCGTCGGTGGTCACCGTGGCGCCGTCGACGAGGAGCACTGCGGGCAGCTCGATCTTCTCGCCCTGGGCCGCCTGAACACGATCGAGCTGAACGATCGTGCCGACCTCGACCTTCTCCTGCCGTCCACCGGCGCGCACTACTGCGTAAACCACTTGATACCTGTTTCGTTGGGGAGCGGGAAGCTCCGGAAATCTCACGGGAAGACTGTGCCTGCGTTCGTCGCAGGTCCGACGGGTGCGAGCACAAGGCTGCAGCGCGTCGCCCTGTGGGGACGACTCAGCTCACGCACCAAGGGACTACTTTACCGGATCGGGGACACTCTCGCAAAGCGAGGGCGACCCGTGTCGCCCCGGTCGTAGGATCTCCGAGTGAGCGTACTGATCGATGACCCCATCTGGCCCGCGCACGGACGGCTGTGGGCCCATCTGGTCAGTGACAGCAGTCTGGACGAGCTGCACGCCTTCGCGCGCGCCAACCAGGTTCCGCCGCGATCCTTCGATCGCGACCACTACGACGTCCCCGAGGAGGCGCTCCCCCGGCTCCTCGCCGCCGGCGCTGAGCACGTCGGAGGCAAGGAGCTGGTTCGGCGGCTGATCGCCTCAGGACTCCGTGTCACCGCTCGCGAGCGGCGCGGTTGACGACGTCACGGTCACCGGGGTGCCGGTGAGCGCCGCGGTCGTCACGCGACGGCGGTTGCGTCCCTGACCGGGGGCCTTGGGCTCCGGAAGCGCGTCCAGCACCGAGTCGAGCAGCTGCTCCGCCTCGGTCTTGGGTGCGCTGCTGCGGTCCGAGCCGCGCTTGCGGCGCGGCTTCTTGGGGCGCTCCTGGGCGGGAGGCTGCTCAGGCTCCGCGGCAGGGGCCACGTCGATGATCGGCTCGACGCTCGGCGCGAGCGTGGATGCCGCGATCTGCGCGAGTGCGGACTTCGCCCCCTCGGGGATGCCGTGCGCGACGGAACTGCTCTGCTGCGCGTTCTGGTTCTGCTGGCCGTTCCCGCCGCGCTGGCGACGGCCTGCCGACTGCCCTCCGCCGGTGTTCGAGCGGTGTTTGACGACAGGGTCGTGGTGCACGATGACACCGCGTCCGGCGCAGACCTCACAGGCCTCGCTGAAGGTCTCCAGCAGCCCGAGGCCCAGCTTCTTGCGGGTCATCTGGACGAGCCCGAGCGAGGTGACCTCCGCGACCTGGTGCTTGGTGCGGTCGCGGCTCAGGCACTCCACGAGGCGCCGCAGCACGAGGTCGCGGTTGGACTCGAGAACCATGTCGATGAAGTCGACGACGATGATGCCGCCGATGTCGCGCAGCCGCAGCTGACGGACGATCTCCTCCGCCGCCTCGAGGTTGTTCTTCGTGACGGTCTCCTCGAGGTTTCCGCCGGAGCCGACGAACTTGCCGGTGTTGACGTCGACGACCGTCATGGCCTCGGTGCGGTCGATCACGAGCGATCCGCCGGAGGGCAGCCAGACCTTGCGGTCGAGCGCCTTCTCGATCTGCTCGGTGATGCGGAACGCGTCGAACGGGTCGACCTCGTCCTCGTAGGATTCGACGCGCTCGAGCAGGTCGGGGGCGACGCTCTCGAGGTAGGCGCGGATCGTTCGCTGGGACTCCTCGCCCTGGATGAGCATTTTCGTGAAGTCCTCGTTGAAGACGTCACGGACGATCTTGACCAGCAGGTCGGGCTCGGCGTGCAGCAGCGCGGGCGCCTGCTGGTTCTCGACCTGCTTCTGAATGTGCTCCCACTGCGAGGTGAGGCGCTGCACATCGCGGGTCAGCTGATCCTCGGTGGCGCCCTCGGCGGCCGTGCGGACGATCACGCCGCTGGACTCGGGCAGCACCTCCTTGAGGATGCGCTTCAGACGCGCGCGCTCGTTGTCGGGCAGCTTGCGGCTGATGCCGTTCATCGATCCGCCGGGCACGTACACGAGGTAGCGGCCGGGGAGGGAGATCTGGCTGGTGAGGCGCGCGCCCTTGTGGCCGACCGGGTCCTTCGTGACCTGGACGAGCACGCGGTCGCCGGGCTTGAGCGCGAGCTCGATTCGGCGGGGCTGGTTGCCGGTCTCGACGCCATCCCAGTCCACTTCGCCGGAGTACAGCACGGCATTGCGGCCTCGGCCGATATCGACGAACGCGGCCTCCATGCTCGGCAGCACGTTCTGCACGCGCCCGAGGTAGACGTTGCCGATGAGCGATGCGTCCTGGTTGCGGGCCACGTAGTGCTCGACGAGCACAGCGTCCTCGAGGACGCCGATCTGCGTGCGCCCGTTCTTGGAGCGGACGACCATCTTGCGGTCGACGGACTCGCGACGGGCGAGGAACTCCGCCTCGGTCACGACGGGGCGGCGGCGACCGGCGTCACGGCCGTCGCGACGGCGCTGCTTCTTGGCCTCGAGGCGCGTCGAGCCCTTGATCGCCTTCGGCTCGGTGATGTACTCGACGGCGCGCTGACGCTGCCGCGGCTCGTCCCGCTGCTCGTCTCCGTCGCCACTGCCGCCGCGACGGCGGCGTCCGCGGCGACCGGAGGGCGCGTCATCCTGATCGATGTCGCGCGAGCTGTCGCGCTCCCGGCCCGGACGGGCAGGGAGCGGCATGATCTCCGGCGCGTAGAAATGCAGCTGCGTGGAGACCCGCGAGACGAACACCTCGGGGATCAGGCCGAGCGAAACGGCGGTCAGCGGCTCTGGTTCGGCCGGCTTCGCCGGCTTCTTCTCGGCCTTCGACTCCGTCGACGGCCTGTCAGTGGGCTCGTCGGCGGCGGCAGACGCTTCGACAGGCTCGACGTCGGCGGCCGGAGCGGCGACGGCTGCGGTCTCAGCCTCAGCGGCCGGCTCGGCGTCGGCGGGCTCGTCCGCCCCTTCGGACTCCGCGGGCACCTCGGCCTGCGCAGCCTCGGGCTCGGCGGGCGACTCGGCCTCGGCCGACTCGGTCTCGGCGCCAGTCGAGGAATCCGACTGCGTGTCCGCGACTTCCGGAGCGTCCGGTGTTACCGGAGTCGCTTCGTTCTCGTCGAGGGTAGGGGCGTTGTTGTCATTCGTCTCATCGGCCATCTCTGGCGTACTCCCTGCGCGGGCACTGGGTGCCGCGAAATCTCGTGCGGCACCCGCGGGTGCCGCGAACTCACTCGGTTTGCGACCGGCTCATGGCTCTGATCGCGAGGGGCATTGGACCCCGAAGTCTGCGTCGATGCGTAGAACGGCGGCGCCGCACGGTGCATCACACGCCATTATCGCACCATGTCGGCCAGTTCGCGGCATCCGGGGCCCATCGTTCTGTTTTGGCCGGCTCGCCTCACGCCCCATCCATAGCGGACGCTGAGATAATCCCGATATGAGCGAGCAGCGCACCCGCCCCGTGTTCTACGCCGTCTGGCTGATCGTCGCCGGCGTCGTCGGCTGGTGGGCGGCGTTCCAGCTGACGCTCGACAAGTTCATCCAGCTCGCGAATCCGGATGCCGACCTCAGCTGCAATGTCAGCGTGATGATCCAGTGTGGGAAGAACCTGGGTTCCTGGCAGGGCGAGGTGTTCGGCTTCCCGAATCCGATCATCGGGCTCACGGGGTGGATGGCGCCCATTGTCGTGGGCGTAGCCGTGCTCGCCGGCGCACGCTTCCCCCGCTGGTTCTGGGCGACGTTCGGCGCCGGCATCCTGTTCGCCTTCGGCCTCGTGTGCTGGCTCATCGGCCAGAGCCTGTACGCGCCGAACCTCGGCGTTCTGTGCCCGTGGTGCATGCTGACCTGGGCCGTGACCATCCCGACGTTCTTCGCGACCGTCGTGCATCTGTTCCGCAACGGCACCTTCAGCAGGTCGGAGAAGGTGCAGGAGCGCGCGGGTCGCCTCATGGCGTGGGTGCCGCTCGCGACGATCGTCGCTTATGCGGTCATCGTCCTGCTGGCGCAGCTGCGCGGCCTCGACCTCCTCGGCGAGGTCGTCGGGATGCTGTTCTGAATCCTGGCCGGTCTCGACTCGCCTGCGGCTCGCTCAACCCGTTTCGTCTCGCTCCGCTAGCTCCACGACCAGCGCAATGCTCTGCGGGCCGTTGAGCGGAGCGGCCGCAGGCAGCGCAGACGAAACGGGCTGAGCGCAGCCGCTCAGCGACGAAGTGGAAGCCTGTGCCTCAGGAGAACCAGATACCCAGTTCCCGGGCGGCGGACTCGAGGCTGTCCGAGCCGTGAACGAGGTTCTGCTGCACGGCGAGGCCCCAGTCGCGGCCGAAGTCGCCGCGGATCGTGCCGGGGGCTGCCGTGGTCGGGTCGGTGGTGCCCGCCAGCGAGCGGAAGCCTTCGATGACGCGGTTTCCGGCGAGCCGGATCGCCACCGACGGCCCGGACATCATGAACTCGAGCAGCGGCTCGTAGAACGGCTTGCCCTCGTGTTCGGCGTAGTGGGCGGCGAGACGGTCGCGGTCGGGCTCGACCAGGCGGATGTCGACGAGCGCATAGCCCTTGGCCTCGATGCGGGCCAGGATCGAGCCGGTGAGGCCGCGGGCGACGCCGTCGGGCTTGACGAGGACGAGGGTTTCTTCGGTGGCCATGTCAGTCGCTCTCTGTGTGAGTGTCGGTTTCGGACGTGTTCTGATTCGCGTCGGCGGGACGTCGTGCATCCAACCGGGCCCCCATGATCGTCGCATACGCCCACATGCCTCCGAAAACCAGCACCACGAGGAGGATGGCGGGGACGAAGATCGCGGACAGTGCCACGATCCCCTGCAGCACCCACCCGGCGGCGATGGCCCAGGGCTTGGTGATCATTCCGGCGAGGGCGATCATCGCGACGGCGACGACGAGGCCGCCGACGACCGCCCACCACTGCGGGATTCCGGCGGGAAGCGTCTTCAGGCCGAAGATGGTGAGGCCGACCAGCACCACGACGATCGCCTCGAATCCGAGCACGATCGGTGCGAGCTTCTGCACCAGGGTGCGCTGGGCCCTCATGCGCGCCACCCCGACTTCCAGTCCTCGTCCTCGGCGAGGGCGATGGCCTCGCCTGCGAGCACGACCGATCCTGCGATCACGACGGCGCGGCGGTCGGACGACGCCGCCCATTCGCGCGCGGCGTCGGCGGCATCGGCCAGTGAAGGATGAACGGTCGCCCGATACCCAGCGTTCTCGACCAGGTCGGCGAGGGAATCCGCGTCGCTGGCGCGATCGGACTCCGGTGCGGTGGTGAACACGTGAGCTGCCGCGGGCGCGAGCCGGGCGATGATGCCGGCGGCGTCCTTGTCGGCGAGGACGCCGAGCACCAGGCCCCACTCGTCGAAGTCGAAGCTGTCGCCCAGCGATTGCGCGAGCGCCTCGGCGCCGTGCGGATTGTGTGCGGCGTCGACGATCACGGTCGGCGCGATGCCGAGCAGCTGCAGGCGCCCGGGCGAGGTCGCGCCCTGCAGCCCGTCGGTGATGATGTCCTCGGCGATGCGCTGCGAGCCCGCGCCGATCAGCGACTCCACCGCGGCCACGGCGAGGCCCGCGTTGTGTCCCTGATGCGCGCCGTACAGAGGCAGGTACTCCTCGACGTACGCCCCGGCGAGGCCACGGATCGTCAGCAGCTGTCCGCCGACGGCGAGCTTCTGCTCGGTGAGCCCGAACTCCTCGCCGTCGAACGCGATCGTGGCGTTCTTCTCGGCGGCGACGCGGCGCAGCACCTCGGCCGCCTCGGCGGGCTGCTGGGCCGAAACGACCGCCGCGCCCTCCTTGATGATGCCGGCCTTGACCTCGGCGATCCTGGCGATCGTGTCGCCCAGGCGGTCGGCGTGGTCGAGGGCGATCGGGGCGAACACGGCGACGTCGCCGTCGGCGGTGTTCGTGGAGTCCCAGGAGCCGCCCATGCCCACTTCGAGTACGAGCACGTCGACAGGGGCGTCGGAGGCAGCGACGAACGCAAGCACCGTGAGCAGTTCGAAGAACGTCAGCGGTGCGTCGCCTGCGGCCTCCAGCTCGGCATCAACGATCTGCGCGAAGGGCTCGATCTCGTCCCAGGCGTCGGCGATCGCGGCATCCGCGATGGGTTCGCCGTCGATCATGATGCGCTCGGTGAACCGCTCCAGGTGCGGGCTCGTGAACATGCCTGTGCGCAGGCCGTGCGCGCGCAGCAGGCTCTCGATGATGCGGGCTGTCGAGGTCTTGCCGTTCGTGCCCGTTATGTGCACCACGCGGTACGTCTTCTGCGGATCGTCGAGCAGCTCGAGGATGCGGGCGGTGCGCTCCTTGCGGGGCTGCACCCACCGCTCCCCTGCCCGGGCGAGCAGTGCCTCGTAGACGGCGTCGGCGCGGTCGCGGTCAGACATTCGTCGCTCCTCCTGCTTCGGGATCGTTCCTCGTGTCGGTGTCGATCGTCACGATGATGGGAGCCTTGGTCGAGCCGAGCGCTGTCGCACCGCTGCGGAACACGCCGTCACCGGGGCTGGTGACGTTCTTGACGAGCTCGTCCATCTCCTCAGTCGCCTGAACGGCGAACGCGACAGCGAGGGTCTCCCCCGCGATGAGCTCGGCGTGCGCCTGCAGCGCCTCCGCGTTCTCGGGTGAGACGTTCAGCGCCAGCACGATCCGGTCAC
Organism: Microbacterium abyssi; assembly: GCF_015277895.1. Classification (NCBI taxonomy): domain Bacteria; kingdom Bacillati; phylum Actinomycetota; class Actinomycetes; order Micrococcales; family Microbacteriaceae; genus Microbacterium; species Microbacterium abyssi. The sequence goes on from NZ_CP063815.1 coordinate 1,967,818, forward strand.
TGACGTCGAGGCCTGCGTTCTTGCGCGCTTCCTGGACGACGCGGATCGCGTCGCGCGCCATTCCCTCGGCCTCGAGCTCCGGGGTCGTCTGCGTGTCGAGCAGTACGAATCCTCCACCGGGCACGACAGCGAGCGCTTCGCCCTCAGGACGCCCGGCCGTCTCGAGCACGAGCTCGTACTCCTGGGGCTCCAGCGCGATGCCGTCGACGACCACTACGCCGTTCTGCTCCTCCCAGACACCGGCCCTGGCGCCGGCGATGACGTGCTGCACCTGCTTGCCCAGGCGCGGACCCGCGGCGCGGGCGTTGACGCTGAGGCGGTGGCTGATGCCGTACTCGGCGGCAGCCGTGTCGGTGAGTTGGACGAGCTCGACGGCCTTCACGTTGAGCTCATCACGCAGGATGTCCTCGAATTGCCCGAGCTGATCGGCCACCGGCGAGACGACGGTGAAACGTGCGAGCGGCAGGCGCACGCGCAGCTTCTCCTTCTTGCGCAGGGCGTTGCCGACGCTGGACAGCTCGCGCACGGCATCCATCGCTTCGCGGATGTCGTCGGCTGCGGGGAACGCATCGGCGTCCGGCCAATCGGTCAGGTGCACGCTGCGTCCGCCCGTGAGCCCCTGCCAGATGCGCTCGCTCACGAGCGGCACGAGGGGCGCGGCGACCCGCGTCAGCGTCTCGAGAACGGTGTACAGCGTGTCGAAGGCGTCGGTCGCGCCCTCGGCGGATGAGTCGGCGCCGACCCAGAAGCGGTCGCGCGAGCGGCGGATGTACCAGTTCGTCAGCACCTCGGCGAAATCGCGCAGGCGTGCGGATGCCGTCGTCGAGTCGAGTCCTTCGAGGTCGGATGCCACGTCGCGCACGAGTTCACCGAGGCGGGACAGGATGTACCGGTCGAGCACGTCCGTGGAGTCCGTGCGCCACGTCGCCTGGTAGCCGTCGCCGGAGGCGTTGGCGTAGGTCGCGAAGAAGTACCACGAACTCCACAGCGGCAGCAGGAACTCGCGGACGCCGGCGCGGATGCCCTCCTCGGTGACGGCGAGGTTGCCGCCGCGCAGCACCGAACTGGACATGAGGAACCAGCGCATGGCGTCCGAGCCGTCGCGTTCGAGCACCTCGGAGACGTCCGGGTAGTTGCGCAGCGACTTCGACATCTTGTAGCCGTCGCTGCCGAGCACGATGCCGTGGCAGCTGACGCCCGTGAACGCCGGGCGGTCGAACAGTGCCGTGGAGAGCACGTGCATGACGTAGAACCAGCCGCGGGTCTGGCCGATGTACTCGACGATGAAGTCCGCCGGCGAGTGCGAGTCGAACCATTCGTGGTTCTCGAACGGGTAGTGCACCTGGGCGTAGGGCATGGACCCGGAGTCGAACCACACGTCGAAGACGTCCTCGATGCGGCGCATGGTGCTCTTGCCGGTCGGGTCGTCCGGGTTCGGGCGCGTCAGGTCGTCGATGTACGGGCGGTGCAGGTCGATCTCACCCTGCGGGTTGCATGGCAGAACACCGAAGTCGCGCTCGAGCTCCTCGAGGGATCCGTAGGCGTCGACCCGCGGGTACTCGGGGTCGTCGCTCTTCCAGATCGGGATGGGCGAGCCCCAGTACCGGTTGCGGCTGATCGACCAGTCGCGAGCGCCTTCGAGCCACTTGCCGAACTGGCCCTCCTTGACGTTCTCGGGCACCCAGGTGATCTGCTCGTTGTTCGCGAGCATCTTGTCCTTGATGTCGGTGACGCGGATGAACCAGCTCGACACGGCCTTGTAGATCAGGGGGTTCCGGCAGCGCCAGCAGTGCGGGTAGGAGTGCACGTAGCTCTGCATCCGGAGGAGACGGCCGTTGTCGCGGATGAGACGCACGAGTGCGGAGTTCGCATCCATCCACAACTCGCCTGCGACATCCGTGACGCTCGGGAGGAACCGCCCGCCATCGTCGAGCGAGAGGATCGTCGGGATGCCGGCCTCCCCGGCCACGCGCTGGTCGTCCTCACCATAGGCCGGAGCCTGGTGGACGATGCCGGTGCCGTCGGTGGTCGTGACGTAGTCGTCGACGAGGATCCGCCAGGCGTTCTCCGTGCCGTAGACCTCGGCGTCGGCGTAGTAGTCGAACAGGCGGTCGTAGCCGACGTCCCTCAGCTCTTCACCCTTGAGCGTCGCATGCACGGCGGCGAGAGCATCCTCTGCGCTGCCGTAGCCGAGATCCTTGGCGTAGCCGCCCAGGAGATCACGGGCGAGCAGGTAGCGATGAGCCGACGCTTCGACGGCGATGCGGTCCGCCTCCGGTGCCGCGCGGCTCTGATGCACGTCGGCGGCGCCTTCGGGACCCGCGGGAAGTACGACGTAGTCGATGTCCGGACCCACGGCGAGCGCGAGGTTCGTCGGAAGCGTCCAGGGTGTCGTCGTCCAGGCGAGTGCTCTGACGCCGGTGAGCCCGAGGGACTCGGCCTTGGCGCCGACGAGCGGGAAGGTGACGGTGACGGACGGGTCCTGGCGGTCCTGGTACACGTCGTCGTCCATGCGCAGCTCGTGGGCGCTGAGCGGGGTCTCGTCGCGCCAGCAGTACGGCAGGACGCGGTAGCCCTCGTAGGCGAGGCCCTTGTCGTAGAGGGTCTTGAAGGCCCAGAGCACGCTCTCCATGTAGCCGAGGTCGAGCGTCTTGTAGCCGCGCTCGAAGTCGACCCAGCGGGCCTGGCGGGTGACGTAGTCCTTCCACTCCTCCGTGTAGGCGAGGACGGATTCGCGGGCCTTGCCGTTGAAGACATCGATGCCCATGTCTTCGATCTCGCTCTTCTCGGTGATCCCGAGCTGCTTCATGGCCTCGAGCTCCGCGGGCAGTCCGTGCGTGTCCCAGCCGAAGACACGGTCGACCATCTTGCCGCGCATGGTCTGGAAGCGCGGGAACAGGTCCTTGGCGTAGCCGGTGAGCAGGTGGCCGTAGTGCGGAAGTCCGTTGGCGAACGGAGGGCCGTCGTAGAAGACCCACTCGTCCGCGCCCTGGCGCTGCGCGATCGATGCGCGGAAGGTGTCGTCGCTCTTCCAGAACTCGAGGATCTCGCGCTCGATCTGCGGGAACCGCGGGGATGCTGCGACGGTCGCCGGAGCGTCGGCGGCGGGGCCGAAGGATGAGGTGCGGGGGTAGGTCATGTGTGCTCGCAGTGTCGTGGGTGGATGCTGCTTGCGAGGACGATCCGGGGACCGCGGTACCACCTCGCGTGCCGCGCCTCACGGCGCTGCCACTCTCACTGCGGCGATGACGGGCCTGCCCCGCTCGGTTCTACTGGGCCTTGCGGCTGTTCTTCCGAGAGCTCCCCGGTGATGGCCGGATCGATGCTGGTGCGTCCATTGTACGCGGCATCCGCGCGCCGGCAGGAACTTCGCAGAACAGCATGTATCTCGCAGTCCTGCGCGGAGACTCAGCGAAGAAAGTGCATTGCTGCGAGGTCCTGCGCCCCTGTGAGCGCTTGCGTGACTGCGAGACCTCGCGCCAGTCGTGCCTCACGCGCGTCGAACTGCGAGATGCAGACCCTGAGCGACCGCCCCCATGATCAGATCCTGCACCTGCGGCCACTGGAACATCATCTGCTGATAGCTGATGCGAATGACATGGAAGCCCATGAGCCGAAGCTCGGCGTCGTGCCGGATATCCTCGCTGCGCTGCGCACCGACGTGGTGCTTGCCATCGATCTGAAGCACGAGCCGCTCCCCCAGGAGTGCGTCGACGCGATGTCCCGCGATCCAGGTCTGGATGACGAGAGGGATCTGGAGCCATCGCAGCCGAGGACGCAAGTAGGTCTCCAGACCCGCATCCGCGAACGGCTGGGCTTCGGCGAGCAGACGCCTCGCCGCCGGTCGCAGCGGCAGGTTCGCCATGGCTTCGAGGGTGACCAGCTCTTTGTTGAGCGCGGACTCCCACGTTCCGAGCGCCTGTTCGAACGGCGCGCACTCTGCCACGATCGCCAGCACGTTCTCGATCGGGTCCACGAGCGCATCGGGATGCCGAGGAACGAGCGGCTTCGCCCAATGCACGCGCACGCTCTCCGGCTTCCCTCCCGCGCTGCCGGGTGTGGCGCCGACGTGCACACCCGGGTTCTGCTCGTGCACCCAGATCCCGAGGCGCCGGGCCGCGGTCACGCACGTGAGCACGACACCGTGCTGCGCGGCCGAGACGAGCTGAGGCGAAGCATCCGGCGTCGCCAGCCACCCCTGCCGGATCCGCGTGAGCGCTCTGTGGCGCAAAGCCCGATCGATCTCGGCACGGCGATGTCCCCGGTCGTTCAGCGCGGCGACGCGTGCGACGCCGCCGAGCTCGCTGACGCATTCAGCGACTCCCTGTTCTGATCGTGGATGCATCCGCCGAGAGTGCCACCGAGCACTTCCTGCCGGGTGCCGAGAACACGCGAACGGTGCGAAGCCCGGTACGAGGCCAAGCTGTGCAGGACAGGTCGACAAGGGACGTGAGTACGCAGAACGCCACGAATCTCGCAGACTTCAGCCGGATTCGTGCGAAGTTGCTGTCGTCCTGCGACGATGCTGTCGTGCGGCGAACTCACGACTCCCGGTGGTAGCCGTGCAGGTCGTCCTGGGTGCCGTTGATCCAGACCTCGGCGCCGCCGTCGGGGTCTGGGATGCGGATGGTGCGCGCGAACGCCTCATCGACGACGGATGCCGTGAACCCGGCATCCTGCAGTCGCGAAGCCAGCGCGTCCAGGTCACCGCGAGCCTCGAAGGACAGCCCGATCCGGGGCTCGCCTTCGTGCAGACCGACGGATCCGCCATCGCCCAGCATCTCGACCCACCCGCCGCGGTCGGCCGTAACACCGCCGCGGAATCCGAGCGCCTCGAGCATCGCTCGCGGCTCGGCGAGGTCGGCCTGGAACCAGATCGGCTGCACGGCGACGTCGCCCGCACCGTGCTGCGCAGCGCCCTCGGACACGGAGATCGCGATGCCGGACTCCGCCCGCACGACGAGCATCTCACCCACGCCCTCCATCGTCAGACGCTCGACGGCGAATGACGAGAGAGCGGATGCCGCGGCATCCAGATCCTCGACGACGAGGTGGATGTCGGTCGTGCCGGGACGATGCTCGGCCGTCGCGCCGTGCACGGCGAGCACGCCGTCGGCGTGGAATTCGCCCCAGGCCGCGGTGGGCGGGTAGGGCGCGATGAAGCCCAGCGCCTCGGCGAGCGCCCACCAGCGCTCGGGCTGCTCGGTGTACAGGATCTGCTGAACCACCGTCATGACTGTCCCTCCAGATATCCGCGAAGCGCCTTCTCCACGAGCGCCGACAGGCTCGTCGCCTCATCGATCGCCTGATGCTTCACGCCGCGCACGAGATCCGGCGGCAGATAGACGTTGAACTGCACCTTTGCGGCAGGCTGTTCATTTGCTTGCATGCTAGTAATATAGCACGTGCCGCAGAATAGACTCAACGGATGCCCCGCCTCCCCGATTCCCCCGCACCCCCTCGCGTCTCCGCACCCGACCTGCCCGAAGTGTTGTCGCCCGGAGTGCCCTCCCGCGCAGGCGACTTCCTCGCCACGCGATTCGCACTGACTGGCGAGGTCGATCTTGCCCACTCGAGTCTCGAGCAGTGCGTCCTCACGGCCGACGCCGACACCGTCGACCTGACCGGGGCGACGATCCTCGACGTCGACGCGACCGACCTGCGCGTCGCCTCGCTGACGCTGAAGGATGCCGGCATCCGGCGTCTGCGCATCACCGGAGGGCGCATCGGCACCCTGGACCTCACCACGGCGCGCATCGACGAGCTCGAGCTTCAGGGCGTCCGCGTCGACTACCTGACCCTCGGCGGGGCGAAGGGCGCCGACCTGCTGTTCAGCGGCTGCACCATCCGCACGCTCGACCTGCCTCAGGCCCAGCTCGTGCGCGTCCTGTTCGAGGACTGTCGCAGCGACGAGGTCGACCCGCGCGGACTGCGCGCCAAGGACGTGGACCTGCGCGGGCTGGATGCCATGGCGTACGTCGACACCAACGGTCTGAAGGGCGTCACCCTCACGAGTTACCAGGTGCAGCTGCTCGCGCCCGCTCTCGCCGCGGGCGTCGGCATCCGCGTTCAGGACTGAACGGTCCCCGGCTGGACGAGGAGCTCGGCGAGCGCCCCCAGCGCCTCGACGCCGGTGATCTCCCCTGCCACGAGCGGCACCTCGATCACGGGGATCTCCGGGAGAGCCGCATGCACCACTCCCAGATGCCGTTCCTCCACGTCGCGGCGCGCGCGCAGGAGTTCGCCGGCATCCGCAGGTGACCGCCGATTCGCGATCAGCGCGGCGATGTCGACGTGCATGCCGTTCAGCGAATCGACCACCTCGAGCGTCTCGGCCACCGGCAGCGCCTCGGCGGTGAACACCACCACGAAGCCGCAGGTCTCGGCATCCGTGATCGTGCGCTGGAGGTTCTCGAAGCGCGCACGGCGCCGCTGCAGGGTGCGCCGCAGTTCCGCCTCGCTCGAGGGGGCCTGCTCGGCCCTGCCGGTCAGCCCGCGCATCGCGGCCGAGAAGCGTTCCGAGCGATCGCGATTGCGCAGCAGCGTGTCCGTCCAGCCCGCCAGCTGCCCCGGCAGCGCCAGCAGCCTGAGCGTGTGGCCTGACGGCGCGGTGTCGAAGATGACGAGGTCGTAGTCGCCGTCGGCCAGTTCCGCGGCCTCGGCGATCCTCTCCAGCACCGCCGATTCGTGGCTGCCCGGCGCGTGCCGTGCGCGCTCGAGATGCTCCCGCGCCTGGGCGTGCTGGCGTTCGGGCAGCATCCGGATCATGGTCTGCTCGACCGCGGCCAGGTGCCGCGTGATCGTCCGCTCGGGATCGATCTCCATCCCGTCGACGCAGCCGCCGCCGGTCCCTTCGGCGAGCCGCACCGGCTCGTCCCCGACCTCGCGCTGCCAGAGATGCCCGAGGTTGTGCGCGGGATCCGTCGACACGACCAGCACGCGCGCACCGCGCCGCGCCCGCGCGAGTCCGATCGCCGATGCGAGCGACGTCTTGCCGACGCCGCCCTTGCCGCCCACGAAGAGGATGCGTCGGCGCTCGTCCATCAGCAGCATGACATCTGATCCAGCGGTGAGCGCGGCATACCCATCCGCCGATGCCACGCGTGGAAGTCCTCCGCGAGCATGGGCATCAGCTCCGCGCTGTAGTACGCGGCAGGATCCGGCACGCCGAGCGCCTCACCGAGCACGACGAGAGTGAACAGGTCGTCCTCATCGCGCCTCTCGCGGGCGAGCGTCTGCCGGTAGGGACCGGCGTAGTACTCGGTCAGGCCCGCCCGGAAGGCGGCCCAGCGCTCCGAGAAGCGCCGGGCCGCCGTGCGGTGCATCACGGATCAGACCTCCTCGCGCACCGCCTGGATGCTGGCATCCTCATCCTCCGGTTCCGGCGGATCCGCGGCCGCCTTGCGCATGGCGATGACCGCCTCGATGGCTACCCAGATGCTCGCCACGATGATGATCACGTCGAGTACGAACAGCAGCCAGTCCGGCTGCTCCGGGTTCGCGAACGAGGCCAGCTGCTCGATCGCCGCCCAGAACGACATGACGAAAACGAAGATCAGCGGCAGCAGCGCGGGCAGCGCATTGCGCCGCTTGCGGATCAGCATCACCGCGAGTATCGACAGCGTCAGGGCCGCCATCAGCTGGTTCGTCGTACCGAACAGCGGCCAGATCCGCAGGCCCCCGTCTCCGCCGAGACCCTGCGAGAAGGTCAGGCCGAGACCGACGACCACGACGACCAGGGTCGCCGGGAACTTCGTGATCCTGATATGCATCGCGTCGCCGATCTCCTGCACGACGAACCGCAGCAATCGCATGCCGGTGTCCATCGTCGTCGCCGCGAACAGCACCGCCATGGTCGCCAGGACCGTGGCGCTGAGAGACGCCGGGAGCCCGAGTCCGGTCTGCATCAGGGCCCCGCCGCCCTCGACGAATGCCCCGACACCGCCGGCGCCGAACGAGCTGTAGACCTCTTCCCACTCGGCGACCGTGCGGAAGCCGCCGATCACGGCGAGGATCGTACCGAGCGACAGCAGTCCCTCGCCGATCGCGCCGAAGTATCCGACGAAGCGCGCGTCAGGCTCCTTGTCGAGCTGCTTCGAGCTCGTGCCGGAGGACACCATGCCGTGGAACCCGGAGATGGCACCGCAGGCGATCGTGACGAATAGCAGCGGGATCATGCTCGGCGTGCCCTCCGGCACGGACATGTTGATCATCGGGGCGACGATCTCCGGCTTGTCCGCCGCGAACAGCGTGGCGATCAGCACCGCGCCGTACAGCAGGCCGAGCCCGACGAACAGCTGCACGCCGTTGATGTAGTCACGCGGCTGCAGCAGCATCCACACCGGCAGCAGTGAGGCGATGGCCCCGTAGATGAACAGGGCGAGGATCCAGAAAGTCGCCGGTCCCATGCCGAGGAAGTCGTCCGGCAGCGCGACGGGCACCTGATCGCCCACCACGATCAGTGCGTAGAGCGCCACGACGCCGACGATCGTCACGGGGACGAGCGGCCAGCGCAGCCGGTACACCGCGATGCCGACGAGCAGAGCGACCCCGATCGCACCCCAGGTGGGGATGACGGCGCTCGGCGTGCTGATCAGCAGGTCCTTGATGACGACGGCGAAGGCCGCGATCACCATCAGCAGCAGCAGGAAGATCACGACGAGGAACAGGTTCGCGCCGCGCTTGCCGATGTACCGGGCCGACAGCGCGCCGATCGAGCGCCCCTTGTTACGGGTAGAGGCCCACAGCGCACCGAAGTCGTGCATTCCGGCGAAGAACACCGTGCCGAGCGTGACCCACAGGAAGGCCGGCAGCCAGCCCCAGATCACGGCGATCGCGGGACCGACGATCGGTGCGGCTCCCGCAACCGAGGTGAAGTGGTGGCCCCACAGGATGAACTTGTTCGTCGGGACGTAGTCGACGCCGTCGTTCAGTTCGTGCGCGGGGGTCTTGAATGCCGAGTCGAGCTTGTAGACCCGTTTGGCCAGGTACTTCGAGTAGACGAGATAGCCGAAGACGAACAACGCCAGGCCTATGAACATCAGCAGGACGGGACTCATGGGAGTTTCTTCCTCTCTCGCAGCGACAGCTCTGTCCCCACGTGGTGCCCCACCGTAGCAAAGCTGGGAGAGTGCTGACAGAGGCGGGCCGGGGTGTTCAGACTCCGCCGGCGGATGCCGCGAGCAGCTCCTGCGTGAAGGGATGCTGCGGAGCGGCGAACACCGCAGCGACCGGCCCCTGCTCCACGATCACGCTGTCCTGCATCACCAGCACGTCATCGGAGACCGCCGCGACCACGTCCAGATCGTGCGACACGAAGATCATGGTCAGTCCGCGGTCGCGCTGCAGGCGTCCGAGCAGCTGCAGCACCTTCTCCCGCACCGACGGGTCGAGGGCCGACACCGGCTCGTCGAGCACCAGCACGTCGGGCTCTGCGGCAAGCGCCCGGGCGATGGCGGCGCGCTGCCGCTGACCGCCGGACAGCTGCGACGGACGCCGCCGCGCGAGTTCCGGCGCGAGGTCGACCTCCGCCATCAGCGCGGCCACGCGCGCGGCGCGTCCGCTCCGCGGCACCCCGCCCGCCGCGAGCGCCTCACGCAGCGAACGCCCGATCGTCCAGCGGGGATCGAACGCGCCCAGCGGGTTCTGATGCACGAGCTGCACCCGGTGCTCCCCACTCCAGCGCAGGTCGCCGGCGTCCGGCCTCTCGACGCCGACGATCATGCGCGCGAGGGTCGTCTTCCCCGAGCCGGACTCGCCCACGATCCCCAGCGTCTGACCCTGGAGCAGAGTGAAAGATGCCCCCTCCACGGCAGCGAGCCCCGAGAACCGGCGAGACACCTCGACCGCCGTGAGAACCGCGTCGCCGAGCCCGAACCGATCCGAGCGAGGTTCGTGCGCGGTCGCCGCGATCAGCTCCCGCGTGTACGCCTCAACCGGAGCATCCAGCACGTCCGCCACCGGACCCTGCTCGATCACGCGCCCCGCGCGCATGACCAGCACCCGGTCGGCCACGCGGCGCACCGCCGCGAAGTCGTGGCTGATGAAGACGACGGCGGTGCCGGCATCCGCGATCTCCCGCAGCAGCCCGAGTACGTGCGCCTGCACCGTCGCATCCAGCGCGGTCGTCGGCTCGTCGGCGACGAGCACCGCTGGCTCCCCGGCGAGCGCCGAGGCGATCAGCGCACGCTGCCGCAGTCCCCCGGAGAGCTCGTGCGGATACTGAGCCGCACGCACCGCAGGTGACGGCATCGCGACCGACTCCAGAAGCTCCTTCACCCTCTCGCGCCGTTCCGTGCGGGTCAGACGGGTGTGGATGGCGAGCGGCTCAGCGACCTCTGCGCCGATCCGTCGCAGCGGATCCAGCGACACCAGGGCGTCCTGCGACACGAGGCCGATGCGGTCGCCGCGCACGCGTCGCCACTGCGCCTCACTGAAGCGCAGGGCATCCACGCCGTCGACGGCGAGCGTGGCGGCCGAGACGCGCGCACCTTCGGGGGTGAGCCCGAGCAGGGCCGCGGCCGTCAGCGACTTACCGGCGCCCGATTCCCCGACGATCGCGACGCACTCCCCCGCGGCCACATCGAACGACACGCCGTCCACGAGCGTCCGGTGCCCGATCGCGACCGAGAGACCCTGCACGCTGAGCGCCGTCATGATATCCGCCCTTCCGCACGCGCCCGCAATGTGCGGCCCACGACGGTCGCCGAGATCACCGTCAGGGTGATGGCGATGCCGGGGAAGACGGCGATCCACCAGGCTGTGCCGAGCACGTTGCGTCCGCCCGCGAGCATGAGCCCCCATTCGGGGACCGGTTCGCTGGGCCCGAGACCGAGGAAGCTCAATCCGGCTATGGCGAGGATGCTCGACCCGATGCCGATCGTCGCAAGAACGCTCAGCGACCCCAGCACGCCGGGAACCACGTGGCGAGTGAACGCCTGCACCCGCGGCACCCCCAGGATCCGGGCGGCCTCGACGTGCTCGGCGAGCGCGAACGTGCGGGTCTGCACACGGGCGAGCCGCACGTACACCGGCACGGCGGCGATCGTCACGGCGATCGCCACGTTGGTCGCGCCGGGCCCCAGGATCGCGACGACGACGAGCGCCACGAGGAACTCCGGGAACGCCATCAGCACGTCGTTGATACGCATCGCGACGGCGTCCGCAGGGCGCGGGGCGATACCCGACAGAGCGCCGATCAGGAGCCCGACGACCAGCGCGAGGGCGGTCGCGAGCAGTCCGATGCCGACCGAGCGTGCTGCGCCGTGGACCACGCGGGCGAACACGTCGCGCCCGCTCTGGTCCGTGCCGAACAGGTGCGTCGCGCCGGGCGGTTCGAGCGCCGCCCGCACATCGGTGCGCAGCGGGTCGGCCTGCGCGATGAGCCCGGGGAACAGCGCCATCGCCGCGACCACGGCGAGGAAGACCAGGGCGGCGACGAGCACCACCCGTCGCGACACGCTCATCGCGGCACCTCATCGAGGACGCGCGTGCCGATGAAGTCGCGGCCGGGCGCGCCTCCGGACGCGCGTCGCTGGCGCGGGTCGAGCACTGGATGCAGCAGCTCAACCACCACGTTCACCACGACGAACACCAGCGCGCTGAACAGGATGATGCCGGTGATCACCGGCAGGTCGCGGTCGGTGATCGCGGCCAGCGTCACCCGGCCCAGCCCGGGGCGCGCGAACACCGTCTCGACGAGCACGGCCCCGCCGAGCAGCGACCCGACCAGATACGCCGTGAGCGTGAGGGCGCCCGCGGCGCCGTGCCGCAGCGTGTGGTGCGCGGTCAGCCGCACCTGACCTGCACCGCGCGCGCGGACCGTCGTTGAGAACGGCTGCCGTTCCGCTGCCTCGATGCCGTCACGGAGCACCTGCCCGAGCAGAGCCGCCACCGGCAGCGCGAGCGTCACCGCGGGCAGGACGATCGTCGCGGGATTCCGCGTGCCGGAGACCGGGAACCACCCGAGCCCGAACGCGAACACACTGAGCAGGATCAGCCCGATCCAGAACACCGGCGACGACAGCACGACCAGCTCGGCAGCGGCGACGACGCCTCGCCAGAAGCGCCCGCGCACGAACAGCGCCACGACGAGCGCCAGCACCACGGCGATGACGAGCGCGAGCGCCGTCAGCTGCAGGGTCGAGCCGAGTTGCCTTCCGATGACCTCGGTCACCGGCATCCGCAGCTGATAGGACTCGCCGAGGTCGCCCTGCACCAGCTGCCCGAGATAAGCCAGGTACTGCTCGAAGGGCGGCCGGTCGAGCCCGAGCTCTGCCCGGATGCCGTCCTTGACCGCGTCGCTCACCTGCGCCTGCGGGCCCAGCATCACCGACACCGGGTCCCCGGGGATCACCCGGAACGCGAGGAACGCCAGCGTCGCCGCGCCCCACAGGACGATGATGACGGATGCCGCTAGAGAAGCGATCCGAGCCAGAAGCGGTTTCACGACCGGATCAGCCGACCGTGACCCCGTAGAACAGCGGGCGGCCGTACAGGTCGTACTCGAGACCCGAGACGGTGTCGTTCGACGCGGTGATCAGAGACGGGCTGTAGAGCGGCACGATGGCAGTGTATTCCGCGTTCCACTGCTGCAGCTGCTGGTAGATCGCGGCGCGCGCGTCGACATCGCTGGTGGAGATGCCCTCTTCGAGCAGCGCGTCGATCTCGGGATCGGTCACCTGGGAGGCGTTCTGGAAGCCGTCGGTGTGCAGGTGGCTGCGCAGCAGGTCGCCGTCGACGCCGGAGAAGCCCCAGTCGGTGAGGTCGAACGTCTTCGGCTCGTACTGCGCGTTGTACGCACCGGGCTCGAGCACCTCGCGCTCGATCTCGAAGCCGATCTCGGCGAGGTCGGACTGGATGGCGTTGCCGAGTGCGGCCTTGTCGTCGGGCACCGGCGTCCAGGCGATCCAGCGTGCGGAGAGGCGCTCGCCGTCCTTCATGCGGATGCCGTCGCTGTCGCGCTCGGTCCAACCGGCCTCGTCGAGCAGCGCGTTCGCGGCATCCTGATCGAACGGCCACGATCCCTCGAGCGACGCGTCGTAGCCCGGCGTGGTGGACCCGAGGATGCTCCATGCTCGCGGGAACTGCCCGAAGTAGATCTCCTCCACCGCCGCATCGATGTCGATGCCGCGCGCGAACGCCTGCCGCACCTTCTCGTCGGCGAAGACGCCGTACTTCTCGTTCAGGTACAGCGAGTACGGCAGACCGGGATACTCGACCGAATCGACCGTCAGGGTGTCGGGCATCTCGACCGCGAGATTCGGCGGGATGTTGCTGGCAAGATCTGCTTCGCCGCTCTCCACCACACCGGCGCGCACGGACGCCTCGGGCAGGATCTCGACGCGCAACGTCTCGAACTTCGCGGCCTCAGCGCCGTCCGGGCCCCAGGCGTAGTCGGGATTGCGCGTGTAGACGAGCTCCTGGTCCGGTGTGTACTCGGTCAGCTCGAACGGTCCGGTGCCGACGTTGACGCCGGGGCCGCCGGCCTTGAGCTGATCGGCCGAACTCTCCAGCACGGCGGGTGAGTAGAAGCCGAGCTGCGCGGTGCTGGCCGCCTGCAGGAACGGCGAGTACGGCTGGCTGAACTTCACCTCGACCGTGTACTCATCGATGGCGGTCGTGCCCTCGTAGAAGTCGGCACCGAGCATGCTGGCTGCCTGTGCGGATGCCGTCTCAGGGTCGACGATGCGGTCGAAGTTCGCTTTCACGGCCTCAGCGTCGAACGGCTCGCCGTCGTGGAAGGTGACGTCGTCGCGCAGTTCGAACGTGTACGTGGTGCTGTCGTCCGAAACGGTCCAGTCGCTGGCGAGCCACGGCGAGAACGAGCCGTCGGCCTCCTGGAACACCAACGAGTCGAGGACCACCCGCTGCACCATGCTCGACACGTCCAGCTGGCTCGTCTGCGGGTCCATGTGCCCGGCGGCGAGATTCGCACCCTCGATGGCCCAGACGACCTCGCCATCGCCGTCCGCGCCGCCCTGTTCGGCGGTGCCGGCACAGGCGCTGAGCAGCAGTGCGGATGCCGCGACGACGGCGGTGATGGGCAGAATACGGCGCACGAGCGGAGTGGGCATGCGAATCCTCGGAAAAGTTGAAGGGGGGGTCAGTCAACTCTACCGGTGGTTTTTGGACAGGGTCGATTTAGCTCCGAACCTGTCAAGCACACGGATCGCTAGACTGGTCTGCACATCCCACACACTCAGGCACGTACACACCGTGCCGCATACATCGCTCGAGGAGACCTTCATGGCTGCGTCCACACCGAACCAGATTCCCGACAAGCCGGTACTCGAAGGTCTCGAGACGAAGTGGGACGGCGTCTGGGCGGAGCAGGGCACCTACCTGTTCGACCGCCTCCGCGCAGCGGAGCTCGGTCGCGACGGCGTCTACTCGATCGATACGCCTCCGCCGACGGCATCCGGCTCGCTCCACATCGGTCACGTGTTCTCGTACACGCACACCGACGTCAAGGCCCGCTACGAGCGCATGCGCGGCAAGAGCGTCTTCTACCCGATCGGCTGGGACGACAACGGCCTGCCGACCGAGCGCCGCGTGCAGAACTTCTACGGCGTGCGCGTCGATCCCACCCTCCCCTACGACACGGACTTCACGCCGCCCTACGAGGGCAACGCGAAGAGCCTGAAGGCCGCCGACCAGCAGCCGATCAGCCGGCGCAACTTCATCGAGCTGTGCGAGCGCCTCACCGTCGAGGACGAGAAGCAGTTCGAAGACGTCTTCCGTCAGCTCGGCCTCAGCGTCGACTGGACGCAGACCTACCGCACGATCTCCGATGAGACGATCCGGCAGAGCCAGCTCGGATTCATCCGCAACCACGAGCGCGGCGAGGCCTACCAGGCGCTCGCCCCGACGCTGTGGGACGTCGACTTCCGCTCGGCGATCGCGCAGGCAGAGCTCGAGGATCGCGACCAGCAGGCCTCGTACCACCGCATCGCGTTCCACAAGACCGACGGCTCCGGCGACATCCACATCGAGACGACGCGCCCCGAGCTGCTCGCGGCCTGCGTCGCCCTGGTCGCGCACCCCGAGGACGAGCGCTACCAGCCATACTTCGGCCAGACGGTGCGCACACCGCTGTTCGACGTCGAGGTGCCCGTGCTCGCGCACCACCTCGCCCAGCAGGACAAGGGCTCCGGCATCGCGATGGTCTGCACCTTCGGTGACGTCACCGACATGATCTGGTGGCGCGAGCTCGATCTGCCGAACCGCACGATCCTGGGCCTCGACGGTCGCGTGATCGCGGAGGCTCCGGAGGCGATCACCTCGGATGCCGGCACCGCCGCCTACGCCGAGCTCGCCGGCAAGACCGTCTTCAGCGCCAAGAAGCGCGTCGTCGAGCTGCTCGAGGAGACCGGCGAGCTGCTCGAGGTGTCGAAGCCCTTCAACCACGCTGTGAAGTACTTCGAGAAGGGCGACCGCCCGCTCGAGATCGTCTCGACCCGCCAGTGGTACATCCGCAACGGTGCGCGCGACGAGGCACTGCGCGAGCAGCTTCTCGAGCATGGCAAGGAGCTGCAGTGGCACCCCGACTTCATGCGCGTGCGCTACGAGAACTGGGTCGGCGGGCTCACCGGTGACTGGCTCGTCTCCCGTCAGCGCTTCTTCGGCGTGCCCCTCCCGGTCTGGTACGGCCTGGACGAGAACGGCGAACGCGACTACGACCGCGTCCTCATGGCGTCGCCCGAGCAGCTGCCGATCGACCCCACCGCCGATGTCCCCGCCGGCTACACCGAGGATCAGCGTGGCACTGCCGGAGGCTTCGAGGCGGAGACCGACATCCTCGACACCTGGGCCACCTCGTCGCTGACCCCGCAGCTCGCGGGCGGATGGCAGCGCGATGAAGAGCTGTGGGACCTTGTCGCTCCGTTCGACGTGCGTCCGCAGGCACAGGACATCATCCGCACCTGGCTTTTCTCGACCATGCTGCGCTCGACGCTCGAAGACGGCCGCTCGCCGTGGAAGCACGCCTCGATCTCGGGCTTCATCGTCGACCCCGACCGCAAGAAGATGTCCAAGTCGAAGGGCAACGTCGTCACGCCTGCCGACATCCTGGAGAAGCACGGTTCGGATGCCGTGCGCTACTGGGCGGCTTCGAGCCGCCTGGGCGTGGATGCCGCGTTCGACCCGCAGAACCCGACGCAGATGAAGATCGGCCGCCGCCTGGCGATCAAGATCCTCAACGCCGCGAAGTTCGTGCTGTCGTTCCCGGTGCCGGAAGGCGCCCAGGTCACGCATGCGCTGGATGCCTCGATGCTCGCCGCCCTCGATGAGGTCGTCGCCGACGCGACCAAGGCGTTCGACGCATTCGACCACGCCAGAGCGCTGGAGGTCACCGAGTCGTTCTTCTGGACGTTCTGCGACGACTACCTCGAGCTCGTCAAGGAGCGCGCCTACGACCAGACCGACGTGGGGCAGCCGTCCGCCGCGCTCGCGCTGCGCATCGCGCTTTCGACACTGCTGCGCCTGCTGGCGCCGGTCGTCTCGTTCGCGACCGAGGAGGCATGGAGCTGGTTCGAGGAGGGCTCGATCCACACCGCCGATTGGCCCACCGCGGGTGAGCTCGCCGGGGGCGACCCGTCGGTGCTGTCCGCTGCCAGTGCGGCGCTGATCGGCATCCGCCGCGCCAAGACCGAGGCGAAGGCCTCGCAGAAGACGCCCGTGTCGCGGGCCGTGATCACGGCTCCCGCTGCGTCGCTCGAGGCGCTGCGCGCCGCGGCCGGCGACCTCAGTGCCGTCGGCCGCATCGCCGAGCTCGAGATCGTGGAGGGCGCTGAGCTCGCCGTGACCGAGATCGAGCTGGCGCCCGTGGAGGAGAGCTGATGCAGCTGGGCACGCGCTGGGCGACAGGATCGGATGCTCCGGCATCCGTTCCCGCGGAGTTGCTGCCGGCGATCGCCGAAGTCGAGGGTCGAGGTCTGAGCGGCATGTGGACGCTCACCTGGCTGGAAGGTCGGCCGATCGCCGAGCTGGATGCCGGGTGGGAAGTCCTGCTCACGGCATCCGGCGACGTCATCGCCCGCCCCTTCGAGGACTGAGCGTCCGCGAAGAGCTCACTCCGCTACAGACGGCTACGACTCGCTGCGCTCGCTCAGCCCGTTTCGGCTTCGTCGCTCCGCGACTGCGCTCAACGACCCGCATGGGCAAACACTCAGAAGCGTTGAGCATCACCCCGCGGGTCGTTGAGCGAGCGCAGCGAGACGAAACGCGTTGAGCGGAGGCGCCGCAGGCGACGTAGTCGAAACGTCGGCTTCCCCGGACGCCCCCTAGCGCCCTGACAGTCCGACCTGCGCCAGCATGTGGTCCGCCGCTCGCGGATCGGCCTTGCGTGTCTGCTCGGCCTGGATCGCGACGAGCATCGCCTCGTGGCGATCCTGGCGGCGCTCGGCACGTCGCGTCGCCCACCGCGTGACGGTCTCGGCGAGCCGGATCGATCCACGCTCGAATGCGGTCGCGCCACGCGGAACCGCGTAGGTGCGAGCCATCACCACTGCACTCATGATGCGGTCTCCTTCTTGTTCGTGAGGTTCCTCAGCGGGAAGACGTCGGCGCGCACGCTCACGCGGCGCACGCCGTCCCCCTTCTGCCCGCGGTAGGTGTCCGCCGCTTCGTCGATGACGACTTCGATCCTGCGGATGAGGTCGGTGGTCTGCTCCGCGGTCATGCTGATGCCGCTCGTCATCGACGCGCTGGCATCGGCCCATGCGGCCGGCTCCTTGTCGATGCGGCCGCTGAAGAACTCCATGAGCTCCTCATGGCGACGACGGTGGATCTCGGTGACGGCGACCTGGAGCGCAGCCTCGCCGGCGGGCGATCCCTGCACGGCGCGGGAGTCGTAGATGATGCCGCCGGGCGGGCGCTCCCACCACCGTTCGCGGCCGGCGCGTTCACCCTCGACCTCACGGATGAGATCGTGTCGGGCGAGCGCGCGCAGGTGATAGCTGGTCGCCCCCGACGACTCCCCGAGGATCTCGGCGAGCGTGCTGGCTGTCTGCGGACCCTCCTGCGCAAGGATGTCGAAGATCCGCACCCGCAGCGGGTGCGACAGCGCGCGCAGCGCACCGGCATCCAGAACTCGGCGGTCTCCGCCGATAGGGCGCTTCTCGTTCTCGGTCATGAAGCAAAGATATCGTTGCAAAGCTTTCTTTGCAACCGTTTCTTTGCGTGACAGTCGAGGTCGGCCGTAGGCTCGTGGGATGACCGATGTCGCGAACCCGCTCCTCACGCCTTCCGTCCTCCCCTACGCACTGCCGGACTACGCGGCGATCCGCCCCGAGCACTATCTCCCGGCGTTCCGCGCGGCCTTCGATGAGCACCTGGCCGAGATCAGCGCCATCACCCGCGTGCGTTCGATGCCGTCGGTCCAGAACACGATGGTGCCGCTCGAGCAGTCCGGCGCCATGCTCGAGCGGGTGGCACACGCGTTCTACACGGTGAGTTCGGCGGATGCGACAGCCGAGATCCAGGCGATTGACGAGGAGCTCGCTCCCCTGATGGCCGCGCACGAGGACTCGATCCGCCTTGACGGGCAGCTTTACTGGCGGGTCAAGACGCTGCACGAGCAGCTCGACGACCTCGAGCTCGACTCCGAGAGCCGCTACCTCGTCGAGCGGCACTTCCGTGAGATGACGCACGCCGGAGCCGGCCTCGACGACGAGGCGAAGTCAGCCCTGACGGCGCTGAATCAGCAGCTGTCCACGCTCACGACGACGTTCGAGAAGAACCTGCTCGCCGACACGAACGACCTCGCCGTCTTCTTCGAGACGGCCGAGGAGCTCGACGGACTCGCTGCCGGCGAGCTCTCCGCGGCCGCTCGGGCGGCGGCCGATCGCGGCCACGACGGCGGATTCCTCATCACGCTGCCGCTGTTCACCGGGCATCCCTATCTGTCGTCGCTGACCGACCGTGAGAGCCGTCGCCGCATCATGGCGGCGTCGAGGTCGCGCGCGGCGCGCGGCAATGCGCACGACAATCGCGTCGTGCTGACCGAGATCGTCGCTCTGCGCGCCGAGCGCGCAGCTCTCCTGGGCTACCCCTCGCACGCGGCGTACGTGACGGCGGACGAGACGGCCGGAAACCCGGATGCCGTCTCGGATCTGCTGCACAGGCTCGCCCCGGCCGCGGCATCCAACGCGCGTTCGGAGCAGGCGGCGCTGCAGGCGATCATCGACGAGACGGAGGGGCAGCCGTTCGCTCTCGAGGCGCACGACTGGGCGTTCTACACCGAGAAGGTGCGCGCGGCGGAGTACGACATCGACACCGCCGCGCTGCGCCCCTGGTTCGAGGCCGAGCGCATGCTGCAGGACGGCGTCTTCCACGCCGCGACGCAGCTGTACGGAGTGACGTTCACCGAGCGCGACGACCTCGTCGCCTACCACCCGGGCGCCCGCGTCTTCGAGGTCTTCAACCCCGGCGGGTCGCCGCTCGGGCTCTACGTACTGGACCTTTACACGCGCGACACCAAGCGCGGCGGCGCGTGGATGAACCCGATCGTGAGCCAGTCCGCCCTGCGCGGCACGGCACCGGTCGTGGTCAACAATCTCAACGTCGCGCAGCCGGGCGACGGGCAGCCGACCCTGCTGACGCTGGACGAGGTCACGACCCTTTTCCACGAGTTCGGTCACGCGCTGCACGGCCTGTTCGCGACCGTGAACTACCCGCACTTCGCCGGTACCAACGTGTTCCGCGATTTCGTCGAGTTCCCCAGCCAGGTCAACGAGATGTGGATCCTGTGGCCCGAGGTGCTCGACAACTACGCCCGCCACTATGAGACCGGTGAGCCGCTGGATGCGGCGATCGTCGAGCGGTTGCGCGCGACGGAGGCGTTCAACCAGGGCCACGACACGAGCGAGTACCTGGCCGCCGCGTGGCTGGATCAGGCGTGGCACCGGATCGGTTCCTCGGATGCCGTGACCGATGTCGCCGCGTTCGAAGCCGCTGCTCTCGCCGAGATCGGACTCGACAACCCCGCCGTGCCGACCCGCTACTCGTCGGCCTACTTCGCGCACGTCTTCGCCGGCGGCTACAGCGCCGGGTACTACTCGTACATCTGGAGCGAGGTGCTCGATGCCGACACAGTGGAGTGGTTCCGCGAGAACGGTGGTCTCGCGCGTGAGAACGGCGATCGATTCCGCGCGCGGCTGCTCGGCGTCGGCGGCGCGAAGGACCCTCTCGGAGCGTACCGCGACTTCCGCGGTCGCGACGCTGAGATCACCCCGCTGCTGAAGCGCCGCGGGCTGGGATGACGCGCCGCTCGAACTTCGCACGAAAGCAGGAACTTCGTAAAGATCTCACGATTCGCTGCGAGATTCGTGTCGTTCTGCGTTGTTCCGGCGCAGTCAGGCGTGATCAGAGGTGTGCAGTCGCCTTGTACCAGGTCAGCTGGTGGAAGCTCTGCGGCAGGTGCTCACCGAGGCCGGCGAGCGGAAGCACACGCACGGTGATCAGCTCACCGTCGTCCGGCGATGGGTCCGACGCTTGCGTGCAGTTGTGCGCGAGGAAGTGGTGCACGCGGTTGGTGTGGTTGCCGAAGTTCGCCCAGGTGGCGCCGAGGTCGACGATCTCGCCGGCCTCGTAGCCGGTCTCCTCACGCAGCTCTCGGACCGCCGCATCCTGTGGCGACTCGTCGGACTCGACGGCACCACCGATCGTGCCGAGCGCCACGATTCCGGCGCCGTGGCGGTACTCCTCGACGACGATCGCGTCACCGTCGGTGTTCAGCGCGAGGACCGAGACCCACTCGGCTGGCTCGAGGACGTAGTACGGCGCGATGGTGCGGCCGGCGGCGTCAACGCAGGTGTCGGCGCGAAGCCGGATCCACCGGTCTGCGACGACGGTCGCCGAGTCGACGATCTTCCACGGCGCAGGGGGCACCGGCTCCTCTGCCATGAGAAGACCTCACGCGCTCTTGCGCTTGCGCTCCATAACGACGGTGGGCGGGGCGCCCTCGTCGACGGACGCGCGGGTGACGACGACCTTCTTCACATCCTCCGCCGACGGGATCTCGAACATGATCGGCCCGAGCACGTCTTCGAGGATCGCGCGCAGACCGCGGGCACCGGTCTTGCGCTCGACGGCGAGGTCGGCGATCGATCGGAGCGCGTCCTCTTCGAAGTCGAGTTCGACGCCGTCGATCTCGAACATGCGCTGGTACTGCTTGACCAGTGCGTTGCGGGGCCCTGTCAGGATGTCGATCAGCGCGTCCTGGTCGAGCGGCGAGACGGATGCCACGATCGGGAGGCGACCGATGAACTCCGGGATCAGACCGAACTTGTGCAGGTCTTCGGGCAGCACCTCGCTGAAGAGGTCGAGATCCTTGGTCTTGTCGTGCAGCGGAGCGCCGAACCCGACGCCGTGCTTGCCCACGCGGGACGACACGATGTCCTCGAGCCCCGCGAAGGCACCGGCGACGATGAACAGCACGTTCGACGTGTCGATCTGCAGGAATTCCTGATGCGGGTGCTTGCGACCGCCCTGCGGCGGTACGGAGGCGACGGTGCCCTCGATGATCTTCAGCAGAGCCTGCTGCACGCCCTCACCCGACACATCGCGGGTGATCGAGGGGTTCTCGGACTTGCGGGCGATCTTGTCGATCTCATCGATATAGATGATCCCCTGCTCGGCGCGCTTCACGTCGTAATCGGCGGCCTGGATGAGCTTGAGGAGGATGTTCTCGACGTCCTCGCCGACATACCCGGCTTCGGTCAGCGCCGTCGCATCTGCCACCGCGAACGGCACGTTGAGCCGCTTCGCGAGCGTCTGCGCGAGGTACGTCTTACCGCAGCCGGTCGGGCCGATCATGAGGATGTTGCTCTTGGCGATCTCGACCTCGTCGGCCTTCTGCTCGGCGAGCTGCAGCGTGCCGTGCGCGCGGACGCGCTTGTAGTGGTTGTACACCGCCACCGACAGCGAGCGCTTGGCCTGCTCCTGCCCGACGACGTACTCCTCGAGGAAGGCGTAGATCTCCCGCGGCTTGGGCAGCTCGAAATCCGCGACGCCTTCGGCGGACGACTCCGCCATGCGCTCTTCGATGATCTCGTTGCACAACTCGACGCACTCGTCGCAGATGTACACACCGGGGCCAGCGATGAGCTGCTGCACCTGCTTCTGGCTCTTTCCGCAGAACGAGCATTTGAACAGGTCAGCGCTTTCACCGATTCGGGCCATGCGCATCCTCCTTGGAGAGCCTGAGAGACATCTTCGAGCCTAACCTCTCCCTCAGACACTCAGCCGCATTGGCCGCGGTTGTGATCAGATCATGCTCTTCGGGTGCCACACCGTCTTCGTCTCGGTGAACGCCGCGATGCGCTCCGGCGACGCCGTCACGTCTCCCGGGGGCAGCACGCGCTTGAGCGTGTCGGCCGCAGAAATCTGCAGGTCGACCCACTCCAGCGACCCTGCACCGGCGAGATCGAGGGCGTTGACGTCTGCGTGCGAGGCGAGCCAGGGCGCGATCTCCGCCGGTGACCCGGTCAGGACGTTCACGACTCCCCCTGGCACGTCGCTGGTCGCGAGCACCTCGGCGAGGCTGATGGCGGACAGTGGATGCTGCTCACTGGCCACGACCACGACCGTGTTGCCGGCGACGAGCGCCGGCGCCACGACGGAGACGAGCCCGAGCAGCGCCGAGTCCTGCGGCGCGACGATCGCCACGACGCCGGTCGGCTCCGGAACGGAGATGTTGAAGTAGGGGCCGGCGACCGGGTTGGCGTTGCCCGCGATCTGGGCGTACTTGTCGCACCAGCCCGCGTACCAGACCCACAGGTCGATGGCCTCGTCGACCTGGGCACTGGCGGCCGCCGCCGACACTCCCTCCTGAGCGGTGATCTCGTCGATGAACTGCGCCCGGCGCCCCTCGAGGACCTCGGCGACGCGGTACAGCACCTGTCCACGGTTGTACGCCGTCGCGCCGGACCAGCCCTTCACCGCCGCGCGGGCGGCCACGACGGCATCCCGAGCGTCCTTGCGGGAGCCCTTGGCGGCGTTCGCGAGGAAAGCGCCCTTGGCCGAGAGCACCTCGTAGGTGCGGCCGGACTCGCTGCGCGGGAACGCCCCGCCGATCGCGAGCTTGTACGTCTTCGGAACAGTCAGTCGTCTGCTCATGCTGCGGCTCCCTTG
This sequence comes from Microbacterium abyssi, assembly GCF_015277895.1. NCBI lineage: Bacteria > Bacillati > Actinomycetota > Actinomycetes > Micrococcales > Microbacteriaceae > Microbacterium > Microbacterium abyssi. The sequence continues at coordinate 1,990,951 of NZ_CP063815.1, forward strand.
AGGTAGGCGGTGAGACCGTGGCGGCCGCCCTCGCGGCCGTATCCGGATTCCTTGTAACCGCCGAACGGACTGGCCGGGTCGAAGCGGTTGAACGTGTTCGCCCACACGACCCCGGCGCGCAGCCGGTCTGCGACGGCGAGGATGCGCGAGCCCTTATCGGTCCAGATACCCGCCGACAGTCCGTACGGGGTGTTGTTCGCCTTGGCGATGGCCTCGGCTGGCGTGCGGAAGGTCAGCACCGAAAGCACGGGGCCGAAGACCTCGTCCCGGGCGATCCGGTGGGATGCCTCGACGCCGGTGAAGATGGTCGGAGCGAACCAGAAGCCCTTGTCCGGGATGGCGCAGTCGGCCGTCCAGCGCTCCGCACCCTCGGCCTCGCCGATGTCGCTGAGCTCGCGGATTCGGGCGAGCTGCGCGGCGGAGTTGATCGCGCCGATGTCGGTGTTCTTGTCGAGCGGGTCGCCCAGGCGCAGCGTCGACAGGCGGGTCTTCAGTCGGTCGATGACCTCGTCGTGGACAGACTCCTGCACGAGCAGGCGGCTGCCGGCGCAGCAGACATGGCCCTGGTTGAAGAAGATGCCGTTGACGATTCCCTCGACGGCCTGATCGATCGGCGCATCATCGAACACGATGTTGGCGGCCTTGCCGCCGAGCTCGAGCGTGACCTTCTTCTCGGTGCCGGCGACGGCCTTGGCGATGTCGCGTCCGACGCCGGTCGAACCGGTGAAGGCGACCTTGTCGACCTCGGGGTGACGCACGAGCGTCGCACCGGTGGAGCCGGCGCCGGTGACGATGTTCACGACGCCGGCAGGCAGATCAGCCTGCTGCAGGATCTCCGCGAAGATCAGCGCCGTCAGCGGCGTGGTCTCAGCGGGCTTGAGCACGACTGTGTTGCCCGCGGCGAGAGCGGGGGCGATCTTCCACGCGAGCATGAGAAGCGGGAAGTTCCACGGGATGATCTGCCCGGCGACGCCGTGCGCGCGGGGGTTCGCGCCGAGGCCCGCATAGTCGAGCTTGTCGGCCCAGCCGGCGTAGTAGAAGAACCAGGATGCGACGAGGGGAACATCCACGTCACGGCTCTCCTTGATCGGCTTGCCGTTGTCGAGGCTCTCGGCGACCGCGAGCTCGCGAGCGCGCTCCTGCACGAGGCGGGCGATGCGGAAGAGGTACTTGCCGCGGTCGCGTCCGCTCATCTTCGACCACACCCTGTCATAGGCGCGACGCGCGGCGGTGACCGCGCGGTCGATGTCCTCGTCCGACGCGCCGGCGATCTCGGCGATGTGCGATTCGTCGGCAGGCGAGATGGTCGTGAAGCTCTTGCCCGTGCCGTCGACGAACTCACCGTCGATGAACAGGCCGTAGCTGTCACGGAGGTTCAGGATCGCCTTCGATTCGGGCGCCGGAGCATATTCCAGGAATGACATGTTTCTGTTTCCCTCAGTCGATCGTGACGTAGTCGGGGCCGGAGTAATGGCCGGTCGTGAGCTTCTGACGCTGCAGGAGCACGTCGTTGAGCAGGCTCGACGCACCGAATCGGAACAGATGCGGCTGCAGCCATTCCTCACCCGCGGTCTCGGCGACGGTCACCACGTACTTGATGGCGTCCTTCGAGGTGCGGATGCCGCCAGCCGGCTTCACGCCGATCTTCTCGCCGGTCCCGCGGTACCAGTCGCGGACCGTCTCGAGCATGAGCAGAGTGGTCGGCAGCGTGGCCGCAGGCTGCACCTTGCCGGTGGAGGTCTTGATGAAGTCGCCGCCGGCGAGGATGCCGAGCCACGACGCCCGCTTGATGTTGTCGTAAGTGTTCAGCTCACCGGTCTCGAGGATCACCTTGAGCGAGGCGTAGGTGCCGTCCTCGCGGCGGCAGGCCTCCTTCACCGCGGCGATCTGGTCGAACACGAGTCCGTAGCGACCGGAGAGGAACGCACCGCGATCGATCACCATGTCGATCTCGTCGGCACCCGCCGCCACCGCCTCGGCGGTGTCGGCGAGCTTGATCGCGAGCGACGAGCGTCCGCTCGGGAATGCCGTCGCCACGGCGGCGACCGAGATCTTCCCGTCGTCCGGGTCGCCGTGCAGCGCACCGAGTGCCTCGACGGCGTGACCGACCATGTCGCCGTACACGCAGACGGCTGCGACGAGCGGGGTCGAGGGGTCGGCGGCATCCGGCGTCTTCGCCTTGGCGACGAGCGAACGCACCTTCCCAGGAGTGTCGGCGCCCTCGAGGGTGGTGAGGTCGATCAGCGAGATGATCTTGTCGATCGCCCAGGCCTTCGAGGTGGTCTTGATCGAGCGGGTGCCGAGACCGGCCGCGCGCTGCTCGAGTCCGGTCGCGTCGACGCCGGGAAGGCCGTGCAGGAACCGGCGAAGCGTCGCATCGTCGGGCTCACCGCCCAGCACGTCCACCGCAGTGCGGCGGGTCAGTTCTGTGGTCGTCATCGTTCCTCCAACAATGCTCGGGCTGTGGTCTCGTCGGTCACCAGAACGCTGCACAGGCCGCTGGTCACGACTGTACGCGCGATGTCATGCTTCGCGCTCCCCGCGGTGACGAAGATCGCCTGCTTCGCGGTGCGCAGACGGTCCAGGCTCACGCCGACCGTTCGCGCGTCGAGCTGCGGATCGACGACGTTGCCGTCCGCATCGATGTAGCGGCCCAGCACGTCGCCGACCGCACCGCGCCGGGCGAGCTCCTCGACGTCGGCGGGCTTCAGGTAGCCGTTCTCGACGTGCGCCGACGTCGCATCGGCGGGGCCGGCGGAGAAGAGATGGGTCTGCGCGTCGGCGGCCTGCTCGAGGATGCCGGCAACGGTACGATCGGCCTCGATCGCCTGCTTCGTCTCGACGCGTTCGAGGATCGCGGGACTCGGCAGCAGTGTCGCCTGACCGCCGGCGCGCTGGGCGATGGTCATGGCGAGACCCGCCGCTCCCCCCGATCGCCGGTTGAGGCTGACGCCGCCGTTGAGCTGCACGACGGCGACTCCGGTGGCCCAGCCCACCGGCAGCGCGTCGGCCACGGCGGTGAGCGTGCGGCCCCAGCTGACGGCGAGCGTGCGCGGCACCGGACGGAGGGCCGCGAGGTGGTCGGCCGCCGCCTGCGCGACCCGGTCGAGCTCGGCGCCCTCGTCATCGGGAACCGGGACGACCACGGCATCCGCAAGGCCGAACCGCTCGGCGAGCTCGCGCTCGAGACCGAGCCGGCGGGCGCGCGGGTGCACGATCTCGATCCGGACGATGCCCTTCTCGCGTGCGTGGGTGAGGAGCCGCCCGACCTTCCAGCGGGAGATCTTCAGAAGGGCGCCGATCTCGTCCTGCGTCTTGGCCTCGTCGTAGTAGAGCTCGGCGACTCGCACGGTGAGCAGATCCTCGTCCACGGCATCCTCCCTTCTGCACACCAGCGTACGCTCGAGCACGCACGCGCGCATCCGCGTGCTCAGATGAGCAGAAGGCGTGAGAGCTGTGCACATCTGCGAGGAGACGACGAAGGGCGGCAGTCGCAGTGACTGCCGCCCTTCGTGATCAGTGACCTCAGGAACGCTTGCGCGTGGTGAGCACCTGGTCGACGATGCCGTACTCGAGCGCCTCGGCGGCCGAGAGGATCTTGTCGCGGTCGATGTCCTTGTTGACCTGCTCGACCGGCTTACCGGTGTGCCTGGCCATGGTCTCCTCGAGCCACGTGCGCATGCGCAGGATCTCGGCGGCCTGGATCTCGATGTCGGAGGCCTGGCCGTGTCCGGCCTCGCCCATCGCCGGCTGGTGCATGAGCACACGTGCATTGGGCAGCGCGAGGCGCTTTCCCGGTGCGCCCGCCGCCAGCAGCACGGATGCCGCGGATGCCGCCTGCCCGAGCACGACCGTCTGGATCTGCGGCGCGACGTACTGCATCGTGTCGTAGATCGCGGTCATCGCGGTGAACGAGCCACCGGGCGAGTTGATGTACATCGTGATGTCACGCTCGGCATCCTGGCTCTCCAGGACGAGCAGCTGCGCCATCACGTCGTCGGCCGATGCGTCGTCGACCTGCACGCCGAGGAAGATCACGCGGTCTTCGAACAGCTTGTTGTACGGGTCCTGACGCTTGAAGCCGTATGCGGTGCGTTCCTCGAACTGCGGGAGGACGTAGCGGCTGGAAGGCATGTTGCCGGCAGCGCGGAAGGTGGGTGTGTACATGAGAGTGCTCTCGCTTTCCGCTTACTTGCTGTCCTGGTCGGTGCCGCCGCCGCCGATGACGTCGGAGGCCGACTCACGGATGTGATCGACGAAGCCGTATTCGAGCGCCTCCTCGGCGGTGAACCAGCGGTCGCGGTCGCCGTCAGCGTCGATCTGTTCGACCGACTTGCCGGTCTGGGCAGACGTGATCTCGGCCAGGCGGCGCTTCATCGACAGGATCAGCTGAGCCTGGGTCTGGATGTCGCTGGACGTGCCACCGAAGCCGCCGTGCGGCTGGTGCAGCAGCACGCGGGCGTTCGGGGTGATGTAGCGCTTGCCCTTCGTGCCGGCAGTCAGCAGGAGCTGACCCATGGATGCCGCCATGCCGATGCCGACGGTGACGATGTCGTTCGGCACGAACTGCATCGTGTCGTAGATCGCCATACCCGCGGTGATCGAGCCACCAGGCGAGTTGACGTAGAGATAGATGTCCTTCTCCGAGTCCTCTGCGGCGAGAAGGAGGATCTTCGCGCAGATCTCATTGGCGTTCTCGTCACGCACCTCCGAGCCCAGCCAGATGATGCGGTCCTTCAGCAGCCTGTCGAAGACGCTGGTCGCGACAAGGGGTTCAGCCATTTCAAGCTCCTGTTTCCGTGTTCGGTGATTCGAATCTACCGGCGACGACGCAGCCCTCAGGTCGTGTTCGCCGTCGGCATATCAGGTGTCGCGTTCGGCGATCTCACGCGCGTAGGCGGCGACGGAGCGCCGATACTGCGGCAGGTGCGGCGCCAGCGTCTCCAGTGCGACGGATGCCGCGGCCGAGGCGTCTCCCGCAGAGACGAGCGCCAGCGCATAGAACGCCGCCGCCGCATCCGCGAGTTCCCCGCCGCGTTCGCGCTCCTCCTGCAGCATGCGCAGGCTCTCGTCGACGCGACCGAGATTGCGCAGGGTGCTCGCCAGTTGAATCGTCGCCTGCGCCCGCCGCGACTCGTCCAGCCCGCCCGAGAGCGCTCGCCGGTAATAGGATTCCGCCGCCATTTCCGCGCCTGCGGAATCTCGCGCTCCGGCCCGCTCGAACAGGGCGACCGGGTCGTCGACAGGCCGCTCGGCGGCGATCCGGTCGATCTGGCGCACCCGTTCGTCGTCGGTGATCGTCTCATCGGCCCACGCCGCGTCGATGCGATCCTGCCAGTCGTTCATGCTTCTCCTCGGATACGCGAGAAGGCGGATGCCGAAGCATCCGCCTTCTCGTCAGAATCGCAGTGCGATCACTCGGCCTTGTCGGCGGCCTTCTTGGCCGGAGCCTTCTTGGCGGCCGGCTTCTTGGCGGGAGCCTTCTTCGCAGCCGGCTTCTCGTCAGCGGCCTCGTCGGCCTTCTTGGCGGGAGCCTTCTTCGCGGCGGGCTTCTTGGCCGGAGCCTTCTTCGCGGCGGGCTTCTCGTCAGCCTTCTCCTCAGCGGCCTCGTCCTCATCGTCGACAGCGACGAGGCTCGACAGGTCGACGGACTTGCCGTTGGAGTCGACGACCTTGACCTTGCCGAGCGCGATCGCGAGGGCCTTGTTACGGGCGACCTCTCCGACGAGCGCGGGGAGCTGGTTCGACGACTGCAGCGCCTCGACGAACTCCTGCGGCGCCATGCCGTACTGCGCGGCGGACTGAATCAGGTACTGGCTGAGCTCCTCCTGCGAGACCTGCACGTCGGACTGCTCGGCGATCGTGTCGAGCAGCACCTGGGTGCGGAACTGCTTCTCGCTCGCCTCGGTGACCTCGGCGCGGTGCTCGTCATCCTCGAGACGGTTCTCGGACTCGAGGTGGTTGTGCACCTCGTCCTCGATGAGCTGCGGTGGGACGGGGATCTCGATCTTCTCGAGAAGCGCCTCGATGAGCTGGTCGCGGGCGGCGGAGCCCTGAGCGAAGACGCCCTGCTCGTTCACGCGCTCGGCGAGACTGTCGCGCAGCTCGGCGATGGTGTCGAACTCGCTGGCGATCTGCGCGAAGTCGTCGTCGGCCTCCGGAAGCTCGCGCTCCTTGACGGACTTGATGCTGACGGAGACCTCGGCCTCTTCACCGGCGTGGTCGCCGCCGACGAGCTTGGAGCGGAACGTGGTGTCCTCACCGGCGGTCAGAGACTCGACGGCGTCGTCGATGCCCTCGAGCAGCTCGCCGGAGCCGACCTCGTAGGAGACGCCCTCGGCGCGGTCGATCTCGGCGCCTTCGATGGTCGCGACGAGGTCGAGTTCGACGAAGTCGCCCTTGGCAGCCGGGCGGTCGACGGGGATCAGCGTGCCGAAGCGGGCGCGCAGGTTGTCGAGCTCGGCATCCAGCGCCGCCTCGTCAGCCTCGACGGCGTCGACCGTCAGGGTGATCTCGGAGAGCTCGGGCACCTCGATCTCGGGCCGCACGTCGACCTCGACCTCGACGATCAGGTCGCCGGTGAAGTCCTTCTCGTTCGGCCACTGGGTGATGTCGGCCGACGGGCGTCCGACGATGCGCAGGCTGTGCTCGCCCGCGGCCTCGCGGAAGAACTTGTCGAGACCCTCGTTGACCGCGTGCTCGATGACGGCGCCGCGACCGATGCGCTGGTCGATGATGGGAGCCGGGACCTTGCCCTTGCGGAAGCCGGGGATCTGGACGTCCTGCGCGATGTGCTCGTAGGCGTGGGTGATGCTGGGCTTGAGGTCGTCCGGGGTGACCGTGATGGTGAGCTTGGCCCGGGTCGGGGTCAGCTTCTCAACGGTGCTGTTCGCCATGCTGGTGTGTTCTCCTTTGGATTTCCGCGCGACAGGCGCGGCCTGAGGTCGAGGGGCCGTGGTCGGGGCGCGTCCCCAGGCGGCCGCGAGCAGTGTGAAGCCCGACCCGTCGGGTCGGCCATCTCACTACGTCGGGGCGACAGGATTTGAACCTGCGACTTCCCGCTCCCAAAGCGGGCGCTCTACCAAGCTGAGCTACGCCCCGGTTGAACCCGCGCGCGGGAACGGCCTTGTCGAGTCTAACGGACAGGAGCACAGTCAACGTCCGCTATGATCGATGAGTCCGGTTCACTCCGGATTCGGTTCCTCGGCCAGTCTGAGGATCCGGGGCTGTAGCTTAGTGGTAAAGCCTCTGTCTTCCAAACAGATGATGCGAGTTCGATTCTCGTCAGCCCCTCCATCTCCCTTTCACGAGGAGGACATGTGGCAGAGTCACCGGTTCCTCCGTCAGGCGGTCATCAGATCGAACCGGCGTTCGGCGCCGTCGCAGAGCTCGGCCCGGCACCCGAACCTAAGCCGCATCGCCGGCGCACAGGCCTGATCCTGACTTTGCTCGGTGTGCTCCTGATCGGCGCTGCGTGCGCCGGTACGCAATGGGCCGCGAACGTCGGGTACGACGATGCGCTGGTCGCTTTCGAGGATGCCGAGGACGACGCCGAGGTGAGCCAGGCCGAGCTCGAGCGCGCACTGCTCGCGCTGACCGAGACCACCGAAGTAGCCACGACCGTCGCTGAGACCGATAGCGGAACCCTCATGGATGCCGCTTCCAAGGAGCCCTTCGCCGCCGCCCTCTCGGAGGCGGAGGCCGCGGAGACCGAGGCGGTGGCGCTCGTCGACGACGAGCTGCCGGAGGCGACGGACAAGCCCGACTGGGCGTGGGAGCTGTTCGGCGCCACCTCCGAGCTGAACGCCGATCGTGACGAGCTGGCCGAGGACGAGGACGAGTTCGATGACACGCGTTCGACCGTCACGACCGCGTCGGATGCTGTGAACGAGACCGGGACGGCCGCGATCCTCTCGGCCGCGGAGGCCGCCGGTGCTTTCGAGGCCGCGCACGTGTCGGCCCGCAACACCGATATCATCGCGATGCGCCGGGCGGCGGAGCGGGTCAGCGGTGCCACCGCCCTTGACGCGACGGCTGCGGAGGCGTACGCCGAGCTCGAGTCGGCTGCAGAGCAGATGCTGGCCTCGGAACAGGCCGAGCTCGCCGAGAAGCAGGGGCCGCTCCACGACGCGCGCGTCGAGATCGAGGCGTTCGCCCGCGACCTCGCGCCCGGCGTGCTCCTCGATTTCGACTGGTCGCCCCTGGTCAACGGATACGGCGAAGCCGACAGCATGGGCGGCTACGCGACATGGTGGTACGGCGACCCAGGGTACGCGAATCTCGAGCTGTCGAACTCCGTCGCCCAGTACTGGCCTGGCGATCGCAGCAAGGCGCTCGTCGCGCACGAGGTCGGGCACGCGATCAGCGTGAAGTGCGAGGGTATGTACGACGACACAGACCAGGGAACCATCGAGGCTTGGGCCACGGCGTGGGCTATCGGCATGGGGTTCCATGACGCCGCCAACGGCACGTCGGCCTATGGCGCTCCCCCGCAATCACTCATCGACGCGGCCGCGGCGTGCCGGTGATTTACTGACCGCGCCGCTCGCGCAGCTGAGTGAGCGCCTCATCCAGAAGCTGCTCGGCCTCGTCGTCGGTGCGACGCTCCTTCACATAGGCGAGGTGCGTCTTGTATGGCTCGTTCTTGGCGAGCTCCGGCGGATTCGCCTTGTCGCGGCCGGCCGGCAGACCGGACTGCGGGTGGTCGATCGTCTCGGGGATCTCCTCGTCCGGAAGACCGGCCGCGAAGTAGCGAACGGTCTCGTTGCCGAGCCCATCCCAGTAGGAGACCGCGATGCGGTCGGCGTGGTAGCCGTGGTCCTGCTCGCCCATCGGGCCGGAGCCGACGCGGGTACCGCGGATGGCGTTGCCTCCAGTGGCCATGTCAGATCACCTCGAGTTTCGTGATGAGCCCCAGCGCGACGATGGAGATGAACCACACGAGTGCCAGGACGATGGTGAAGCGGTTGAGGTTGCGCTCCGCGAGTCCGGAGGAGCCGACCGCCGAGGTCATGCCGCCGCCGAACATGTCGGAGAGACCGCCGCCGCGGCCCTTGTGGAGAAGGATGAGGAGTGTCAGCAGGACGCTGGTGATACCCAGCAGGACCTGCAGGACGAACTCAAGAATTGCCACGAGGGAAAGCCTTTCGAAGGGACAGTTGGTTGCCCGTAAGGGTCAAGTATACGGGTGACGGGGCCGCAGCCCCGTCACCGCTCAGACGCCTACGTGCTTCTCGAACCGGATGATCGCGGCGAAGTCGTCGACCACAAGGCTCGCGCCGCCGACCAGGGCACCGTCGACATCGGGCTCGCGCATGAAGCTGGCGATGTTCGCCGCCTTCACCGAGCCGCCGTACAGGATCCGGGTGCGCGCAGCGGCATCTTCATCCAGGGTCTTCGCCAGCACACCGCGCAGAGCTGCGCAGACGTCCTGAGCCTGCTGCGGCGTCGCCGCCTGGCCAGAGCCGATCGCCCAGACGGGCTCGTACGCCACGACGATGTCAGCGGATGCCGGGACGCCCTTGAGCGCTGCCTCGAGCTGACCGGCGGGTACGGCGCTCGCGCCGAACTCCTCCAGGTCCTCCGCCGTCTCGCCGACGCAGATCACCGGCACGAGGCCGTGCTTGAGCGCCGCCTGCACCTTGGCCGCCACGACGTCGTCGGACTCGGCGTGGTACTCACGACGCTCCGAGTGGCCGATGATGACGTACTTGGCGTCGAGCTTCGCGAGGAACGCTCCGGACACCTCACCGGTGTACGCACCGGAGTCGTGCGCCGAGACGTCCTGCGCGCCGAGCGCGAAGGGGATCTTGTCCGCATCGATCAGCGTCTGCACGCTGCGGATGTCGGTGAACGGCGGGAAGACCGCCACCTCGACAGAGCCGTCCTCGTGCTTGGCGTCCTTGAGCGCCCAGTGCAGCTTCTGCACGAACGCGACCGCCTGCAGGTGGTCCAGGTTCATCTTCCAGTTTCCCGCGATCAGCGGGGTACGGGCCCTGTTCGGCGCAGCCGACGATCGGGAATTGGTTTCTATGCCCATCCGAGCACCTCCAGGCCGGGTAGTTTCTTGCCCTCGAGGAACTCGAGGCTCGCGCCTCCGCCCGTCGAGATGTGACCGAACTGGTCATCGGCGAAGCCGAGCTGCCGCACAGCGGCGGCCGAGTCTCCGCCGCCGACGACGCCGAGGCCGTCGACCTCGGTCAGCGCCTGCGCGACGGCCTTGGTCCCCGCGGCGAACGCGGGGAACTCGAACACGCCCATCGGACCGTTCCAGAACACCGTCTTGGAGTCGCAGATCGCCTGGGCGAAGACCGCCGCGGTCTCCGCACCGATGTCGAGTCCGATCCCGGAGGTTCCGAACGGAGATTCCTCGATGGCATCCGCCGCGACGATCTCGTGCGCGGCATCCGCCGAGAACGACTCGGCGACGACGACGTCCGTCGGCAGCACGATCTCGACGCCGCGCTCTTCGGCGTCGGCGAGATAGCCGCGAACCGTGTCGAGCTGGTCCTTCTCGAGAAGGCTGGATGCCACGGCGTGGCCCTGCGCGGCGAGGAACGTGAACAGCATGCCGCCGCCGACGAGGATTCGGTCGACGCGCGGGAGCAGGTGCGAGATGACGCCAAGCTTGTCGCTGACTTTCGATCCGCCGAGGACGACCGTGTACGGGCGCTCCGGACTCTCGGTCAGGCGATCGAGAACGTCCAGCTCGGTGGCGATCAGCAGACCCGCCGCGGAGGGCAGGATCTCGGCCAGCTCGTAGACGCTCGCCTGCTTGCGATGCACGACGCCGAAGCCGTCAGACACCAGCGCGTCGCCGAGCGTGGCCAGCTCGCCGGCGAAGGCCTTGCGCGCAGCGTCGTCCTTCGCCGTCTCGCCCGCGTTGAAGCGCAGGTTCTCGATCACGACGACCTCGCCGTCCTCAAGAGCTGCGACAGCGTCGCTCGCGGACTCGCCGACCGTGTCCGATGCGAACGCGACCGGCTGGTCGAGCAGCTCCGACAGTCGCTTCGCGACCGGCTCGAGGCTGTACTGCGGGTCGGGCGCACCGTCGGGGCGTCCGAGATGCGAGCACACGACGACGCGCGCGCCCGCTTCGATGAGCGTGTTCAGGGTCGGCAGCGAGGCGCGTACACGACCATCGTCCGTTATGACGCCGTCCTTCAGGGGGACGTTCAGGTCACAACGGACGATGACGCGTTTGCCCTCGAGCGAACCCAGTGATTCCAGGGTGCGCAGGGTCATGAGCTGCTCAGAGACGCTCTGCGACGTACTCGGTCAGGTCGACGAGACGGTTGGAGTAGCCCCACTCGTTGTCGTACCAGCTGGAGACCTTGACCAGGTTTCCGCTGACGTTGGTGAGCGTCGAGTCGAAGATCGACGAGTGCGGGTTGTGCACGATGTCGCCCGAGACGATCTGGTCCTCGTTGTACTGGAGGTAGCCGGCGAGGCGACCGTCGGCCGCAGCCTTCTTGTACGCCTCGTTGACCTCTTCGACCGTGAGGTTCTCGCGGTCGGTGATCAGCGTCAGGTCGACGATCGAGCCAGTGGGAACCGGAACGCGGTACGACGAGCCGCTGAGCTTGCCGTTGAGCTCCGGGAGCACCTCGCCGATGGCCTTGGCCGCACCCGTGGAGGCGGGGACGATGTTGATCGCCGCTGCGCGTGCGCGGCGCAGGTCGCTGTGGGGGCCGTCCTGCAGGTTCTGGTCGGCGGTGTACGCGTGGGCCGTCATCATGAAGCCGCGGTCGATGCCGAACGCGTCGTTGAAGACCTTCGCGAGCGGTGCGAGGCAGTTGGTGGTGCAGGAGGCGTTGGAGATGATGTGGTGCGAGGCCGGGTCGTAGCTGTCCTCGTTCACGCCCATGACGAAGGTCGCGTCGACGCCGCTGCCCGGTGCCGAGATCAGGACCTTCTTGGCACCCGCATCGATGTGCTTCTTGGCGAGCTCCGCCTTGGTGAAGAAGCCGGTGGACTCGATGACGATGTCGACGCCCAGCTCGCCCCAAGGGAGACCGGCGGGGTCGCGCTCGGCGAACGCCTTGATCTGCTTGCCGTTCACGGTGATGCTGTCTTCGTCGTAGCTGATCTCCGCGTCGAGCACGCCGCCGACGGAGTCGTACTTGAGCAGATGCGCAAGCGTCTTGTTGTCGGTGAGGTCGTTCACCGCGACGATCTCGAGGTCAGCTCCCTGCGCGAGAGCCGCGCGGAAGTAGTTGCGTCCGATACGGCCGAAGCCGTTGATGCCGATCTTGACAGACACTCAGGTCTCCCTGTTTCTCATGTGCGGCGCCGGCATCTGCATGCCTGCGCAACGCTCGGGGTTTTTGGCTGAGATGGCGTCCCGACGAGCCGAGGCCCGTCGGGACGCGACCCGATTACGACAGTACCAGCAGGCCGTTCGTCTGCTTGCGGGCGACGTCGAGGCGCTGCGCGACGTTCTCCCAGTTGGCGATGTTCCACGCCGCCTTGACGTAGTCGGCCTTGACGTTGAGGTAGTCGAGGTAGAACGCGTGCTCCCACATGTCGAGCTGGAACAGCGGGATCGTGCCCTGCGCGGTGTTCGCCTGCTGGTCGAACAGCTGCTGGATGATCAGGCGCTGACCGATCGAATCCCAGCTGAGCACGGCCCAGCCGGAGCCCTGGATGCCGGTGGCCGCAGCCGTGAAGTGGGCCTGGAACTTGTCGAACGAGCCGAAGTACTCGTCGATCGCGGCCTTCAGCTCGCCCTCGGGCTGTCCGCCGCCGTTCGGCGACAGGTTGGTCCAGAAGATCGAGTGGTTGACGTGACCGCCGAGGTTGAACGCGAGGTCCTTCTCGAGCTTGTTGACGTTCGCGAGGTTGCCGCTGTCGCGTGCCTCGGCGAGGGCCTCGAGGGCCGTGTTCGCACCGGCGACGTACGTGGCGTGGTGCTTGTCATGGTGGAGCTCCATGATCTTGCCGCTGATGTGCGGTTCCAGCGCCGCGAAGTCATAGGGGAGGTCGGGGAGCGTGTAAACAGCCATGTCGCTTTCATCCAATCCGCGCCGCGCCGCGGCGCTTGTCGGTTCCTCCGCACCGCCCGAATGCGACGCGGAGCAGACTTCTTCATCTTAGTGACGACAACGCGCCTGCGGCGAGGATGCTTCCTCGGATGACGGACTCGCTATACGTCGAGGCCGGCGGGCACCGCGGACTCCGTGCCCGGAACGCCCTCCTGCTGTGCGCGCTTGTCGGCCATGGCCAGCAGGCGGCGGATGCGGCCGGCGACGGCATCCTTCGTCAGGGGCGGATCGGCGTGATGACCGAGCTCGTCCAGGCTCGCGTCACGATGCGCGAGGCGCAGCTCGCCGGCAAGGCGCAGATGGTCGGGGACGGTCTCGCCGAGGATCTCCAGCGCGCGCTCGACCCTGGCGCAGGCGGCCACCGCTGCCTGCGCCGACCTTCGCAGGTTGGCGTCGTCGAAGTTGACCAGGCGGTTCACGCCGGCGCGCACCTCACGACGCTGGCGCATCTCCTCCCACGCCGCGGCCGTCTTCTGGGCGCCCATCTGGGCGAGGATCGAGCGGATGGCCTCGCCTTCACGCACGACGACGCGCGGCATCCCGCGCACCTCACGCGCCTTGGCTGCGACGCCGAGCCGGTGTGCGGCGCCCACCAGGGCCATGGCGGCCTCCGACGTCGGACACGACACCTCGAGCATGGCGGAGCGTCCGGGCTCCGACAGGGACCCGGCGGCGAGGAAGGCACCGCGCCAGAGGCCGGCGAGCTCCTCGCGCGACCCCGTGGTGAGGCGGTTCGGCAGGCCCCGGACCGGGCGCCGGCGCTGATCGAGCAGGCCGGTCTGGCGGGCGAGGGTCTCCCCCGCGCCGATCACGCGCACCGCGTACCGGGCGCCGTCGTGCGAACTGGCGGACTGCACCTGTGCGAGTTCGGGGCGCACGCCGTAGATCTCGGCGAGGTCGCGGGCGACGCGACGTGCCAGCAGCTCGGCGTCGACTTCCGCCTCGACGGCGACACGGCCGGCGATGGAGTGGAGCCCGCCGGCGAACCGGAGGATCGCAGTGACCTCCGCGACGCGCACCGTCGGCGGTGCGTTGCGGATGCTGACGAGTTCAGCCTTGACATCGGTGGTAAGTGCCACGGGACTCCTTGTAAAGCTTCGCGCGTCGGATCGCGACGCAAACAATCAGTTTACCGGCCGCGGCCCTCGTCACTTACTCGCGGCCGAGATCCCGGTGTCGCACGCTGACGGCGACGCCAGGAACCGAGGCCAGGCGCTTCGCGAGTTCCTCGGCCATCGCCACCGAGCGGTGCTTGCCGCCAGTGCATCCGATCGCCACGGTCGAGTGCCCCTTGTTCTCGCGCTGATAACCCTCCAGCACAGGAGTGAGCGCCGTCGCGTAGGCGTCGAGGAACTCGGACGCGCCCTCCTGAGTGAGCACGTAGTCGCGTACCTGAGCATCCTGGCCGGTGAAACCGCGCAGGTCGTCGTTCCAGTACGGGTTGGGAAGGAACCGCATATCGGCGACGAGATCCACATCGGTGGGGAGCCCGTACTTGAAGCCGAAACTGAGGATGGTGAGCCGGTGTCTGGCCGCACCCTCCTCGGAGAAGGTCTCGGAGACCTGCGTCGCCAACTGATGGATGTTCAGCGACGACGTGTCGATCACCATGTCGGCGGCCTCGCGCACCAGCGTGAGCCGGGAGCGTTCGAGACGGATGCCGTCGAGCAGCGTGCCGTCCTCCTGGAGGGGATGCGGACGCCGCACCGACTCGAACCGCCGCACGAGCACGTCGTCGGAGGCATCGAGGAACACCACGCGGACGCTGCCTCGCGAGCGCAGCGCACGCGCCACCTCGGGGAAGTCGTTGAACAGGTTGCGGCCGCGGACATCCACGACCGCAGCGACCTTGGGCAGCGCTCCGCCGCCGAGATCGGTGAGGTCGAGCAGCGGCCGCAGCATCTGCGGAGGGAGGTTGTCGACCACGTACCAACCGAGGTCCTCGAGGGCGTTGGCCACCGTGGAACGCCCGGCACCGGACATGCCGGTGACGATGAGGAATTCGTTCTTCTCCTCGGTGGCCATCGGTACTCCCTCTCCCCTGTGCAGACCAGCCTATCTACTCGCGAGGTGGCTGTGGATGCTCAGCGCCAGCGCGGGGCCGATGCCCGGCACCTCCTGGATCTGCTCGGAGCTTGCACCCTTGAGGGCGCTCACGGAGCCGAAGTGCCTCAGCAGCGTCTTGATGCGCGAAGCGCCGAGCCCTGGGATCTCTTCGAGCACGGTTCCGATGTCGCGCCGGCGGCGTCTGCGCTGATGGCTGATCGCGAACCGGTGCGCCTCATCGCGCAGGCGCTGCAGCAGATAGAGGGACTCGCTGGTGCGCGGCAGGATCACCGGGAAGTCCTCTCCCGGCAGCCAGACCTCCTCGAGCCGCTTGGCGATGCCGCACAGGCCGATCTCGGTGTGCCCGGAGTCACGGAGCGCTCGGGCCGCGGCCTCGACCTGCGGCTTGCCGCCGTCGACGAGCAGCAGCTGCGGCGGGTAGGAGAAACGCGGCTTCCTCCGCGTCGAGACGACCTCGCCCTCGGGCGCGAGCGGATCGGTGAGGACCTCGCCCTCGGGCTCGGCCTCCTCAGGGCGGTCCAGGTACGCCAGCCGACGCGTGAGCACCTGATACATCGAGTCGGTGTCGTCGGTGGTCTCGGCGATGTTGAAGGACCGGTACTGGTCCTTGCGCGGCAGTCCGTCCTCGAACACGACCATCGACGCCACGACGTTCGTGCCCCCGAGATGGGAGATGTCGAAGCACTCGATGCGCAGCGGCGCGGACTCGAGGTCGAGCGCCTCCTGCAGATCGGTGAGAGCCTGGGTGCGAGCGACGTAGTCGCCGGTGCGGCGGGTCTTGTGCCTGATCAGCGCCTGCTGCGCGTTGAGGGTGGCGTTGCGCATGAGCTCGGCGCGCTGACCGCGCTGCGCGACCGCGATCTCCACCCTGCGCCCTCTGCGCTCGCGCAGCCACTCCTCGAGCTCGGCCGCGTCGTCGGGCAGGGCGGGTACCAGGACGCGGCGCGGGATGTCGACGCCCTCGCCGTAGGCGCGCTGGAGCACCTGGTCGACGAGGTCGGAGCCGGAGATGTCCAGTTCCTTCTCAATGGTCGTCGCCCGCACACCGCGCACGCGGCCGCCGCGGATCGAGAAGTGCTGCACCGTCGCCGCCAGCTCGTCCTCGGCGATGCCGAACAGGTCGGCATCCTCGTCGGAGGGCAGCACCAGGGCGCTCTTGCCGAGCACGGCCTCGATCGAGGCGAGCTGGTCGCGGTACTTCGCGGCCGCCTCGTAGTCCATCGCAGCGGAGGCGGACTGCATCCGCCTGGTGAGCTCCTTCGTGAAGCGCTCGTCACCGCCCGCCATGAACGCGACGAAGTCATCGACCATCGCACGGTGCTCCTCGATCGTGACCTTCATCGAGCAGGGGCCGCCGCACTTGCCGATCTGGCCGGGGAAGCACGGCCGACCCGTCGCCATGGCGCGCTTGTAGCTCGCGTCGCTGCAGGTGCGGATCGGGAACGCCTTGATCATCAGGTCGATCGTCTCGTGCACTGCCCACACCTTCGGATAGGGACCGAAGTAGCGTGCACGCGGGATCTTGCGGTTGCGGGTCACGAGCACGCGCGGCGCCTCGTCGCCGAGCGTCACCGCCATGAACGGGTACGACTTGTCGTCCTTGTACCTGACGTTGAAGGGTGGGTCGAACTCCTTGATCCACATGTACTCCAGCTGCAGGGAGTCCACATCGGTGGGCACGACCGTCCACTCGACCGAGGCTGCGGTCGTCACCATCCGCCTGGTGCGCTCGTGCAGGGTGCGCAGCGGCGCGAAGTAGTTCGACAGCCGCTGCCGCAGATTCTTCGCCTTGCCGACGTACAGAACCCTTCCCTGGGCGTCCAGGAAGCGGTACACGCCGGGAGCGGTCGGGATCTCACCCTGCTTCGGCTTGTACGGGAGCACGTCGGCCATCAGCTGGCCTTCCGGGCTCCGCGCCCCTCCCCGAGGATCTCTGCGAGGAACAGGCCGGTGTGGCTCTCCTCGACACGTGCGATCTGCTCGGGGGTGCCGGTGGCGAGGATCTCGCCGCCGCCGGAGCCGCCCTCAGGACCCAGGTCGATGACCCAGTCGGCCGATTTGATGACGTCGAGGTTGTGCTCGATGACGATCACCGTGTTGCCCTTGTCTACGAGGCCGTTCAGAACCTCGAGGAGCTTGCGCACGTCTTCGAAGTGCAGCCCGGTCGTGGGCTCGTCGAGCACGTAGACGCTGCGTCCGTTGCTGCGGCGCTGGAGCTCGGTGGCGAGCTTGACGCGCTGCGCCTCGCCGCCGGACAGCGTGGTGGCCGACTGCCCGAGCCGGACGTAACCGAGCCCGACGTCGACGAGCGTCTTCATGTAGCGGTGGATCGCCTGGATCGGCTCGAAGAACTCGGCGGCCTCCTCGATCGGCATCTCGAGGACCTCGGCGATGTTCTTGCCCTTGTAGTGCACGGCGAGGGTGTCGCGGTTGTAGCGCTTGCCATGGCAGACCTCGCAGTCGACGTACACGTCGGGCAGGAAGTTCATCTCGATCTTGATCGTGCCGTCGCCCGAGCAGGCCTCGCAGCGGCCGCCCTTGACGTTGAAGCTGAACCGGCCGGGCTGGTAGCCCCGCACCTTCGCTTCGGGCGTCTCGCTGAACAGCGTGCGGATGCGGTCGAAGACGCCGGTGTAGGTCGCCGGGTTCGACCGCGGCGTGCGGCCGATCGGCGCCTGGTCGACGTGGACCACCTTGTCGAGGTTGTCGAGGCCGGTGACGCGGGTGTGCTTGCCCGCCAGGGTGCGTGCGCCGTTGAGCTTGGATGCCAGTACCCGGTAGAGGATGTCGTTGACCAGCGACGACTTGCCGGATCCGCTGACGCCCGTGACGGCCGTCAGCACGCTGAGCGGGAAATCGGCCGTGACGTTCTTCAGGTTGTTCTCGCGCGCGCCGACAACGGTCAGCTGGCGCTTCCTGTCGATCTTGCGGCGCTTCTTCGGCGTGGGGATCTCACGCCTGCCGGAGAGGTAGTCGCCGGTCATCGAGTCGGTGTCGCCGAGCAGCGCCGAGTACGGCCCCGAGTGCACGACGCCGCCGCCGTTGACGCCGGCACCCGGGCCGATGTCGACGACCCAGTCGGCGGCCTCGATGGTCTCTTCATCGTGCTCGACGACGATGAGCGTGTTGCCGAGGTCGCGCAGCTTCTGCAGCGTCTCGATCAGGCGACGGTTGTCGCGCTGGTGCAGGCCGATCGACGGCTCGTCGAGCACGTACAGCACGCCCGTGAGGCCGGAGCCGATCTGGGTGGCGAGGCGGATGCGCTGGGCCTCGCCGCCGGAGAGCGATCCCGCCGAGCGGCTGAGGTTCAGGTAGTTGAGGCCGACCTGGAGCAGGAAATCCAGCCGCAGACGGATCTCGCGGAGCACCTGCGCAGCGATCTTCGCCTCGCGGTCGGTGAGCTTCAGCTTCTCCATGAAGCCGCGGGCGTCGGCGAGGCTCAGGTGCGACACCTCGGCGATCGAGTGCCCGTGCACCTTGACCGCGAGCACCTCGGGCTTGAGACGGTGGCCGTCGCACACCGGGCACGGCACCTCGCGCAGGTACTCGCCCCAGCGGGCGCGCTGGTTGTCGCTCTCGGCCTGGGCATACTGCCGCTCGATGTAGGGCACGACACCCTCGAATCCCGAGGCGTAGCGCATCTCGCGGCCGTAGCGGTTCTTCCACTTGACCGTGACCTTGTAGTTGTCTCCGCGCAGCACGGCATCCTGCACGTCGACGCGCAGGTCCTTCCACGGGGTGTCGAGCGAGAAGTTCAGGTCGCTCGCGAGTCCTTCGAGCAGCCGCTCGTAGTACTGGAACAGGCCCTTGCCCTGCGTCGTCCACGGAATGATGACGCCCTGGCGGATCGAGAGGTCCTCATCGCCGAGCATCAGGTCGACGTCGACCGACATGCGCGTGCCGAGACCCGAGCAGGCCGGGCAGGCGCCGAACGGCGCGTTGAACGAGAAGGTGCGCGGCTCGATCTCGGTGAGGGTGATGGGATGCCCGTTGGGGCAGGCCAGCTTCTCGGAGAAGGACTGCCACGCGGCATCCCCTTCCTCGTCGACGAAGTTGACCTGGACGACGCCACCGGCCAGGCTCAGCGCGGTCTCGACCGAGTCGGTGACGCGGCCGAGGATGTCGTCCGAGGCGACCAGGCGGTCGACGACGACGGCGATGTCGTGCTTGTAGCTCTTCTTGAGCGTCGGCGGCTCGGCGAGCTGGATGAGATCGCCGTCGACGATCGCGCGCGAGTAGCCCTTCGCGCCGAGCTCGCGGAACAGGTCGACGAATTCGCCCTTCTTCTGCGAGACGATCGGGGCGACGATCTGGTACCTGGTGCGCTCGTCCAGCTCCATCAGCTGATCGGCGATCTGCTGCACGGTCTGGCGCTGGATGCGCTCACCGCACTGGGGGCAGTGCGGGATGCCGATGCGCGCCCACAGCAGACGCATGTAGTCGTAGATCTCGGTGATCGTGCCGACGGTCGAGCGCGGGTTGCGGTTGGTCGACTTCTGGTCGATCGACACGGCGGGGCTCAGCCCCTCGATGAAGTCGACGTCCGGCCGGTCGACCTGGCCGAGGAACTGGCGCGCGTACGCGCTCAGCGACTCGACGTAGCGGCGCTGGCCTTCGGCGAAGATCGTGTCGAATGCGAGGCTGGACTTTCCGGATCCGGACAGCCCGGTGAACACGACCAGGGAGTCGCGTGGAATGTCGATGTCGACGTTCTTGAGATTGTGTACGCGGGCACCGCGGACACTGAGTTTGCCTGGACTGGCGACGGGGACGATGGGCACCGAACAATTCTACGAGGGGCCACCGACATTGGCTCCGTGCGAACGTTCAGGGTCTTCTCGACCGCCCGGCCAGCCGCAGCAGGAACAGACACGCGAAGCCGGCGACGGCCGCTGCGCCGACGATCGCCGCCCCATGCACGGCGACACCGTCTGACTCCCGCACGAGCATCATGATGAGCGTGATCGGCTGCGCGATCAGCTGCACCCCCAGCAGGCGGCGGATCGTCGGCCCGAGAGCGCGGACGAGCACACGTCCCCGCCACGGCACGACCGGCAGCAGCGAGGAGAGCACCTGCATGAGATGCACGAGCAGCACGGCGGCGGATGCCGACCAGATGGTCGGCGTGCCCAGCAGCATTCCGACGGCGAGGCAGGCGATGGACAGCCACCCGCCCAGCGTCTGCGGGAACAGCGTCCCCAGCAGTGCTGTGCCGACGACGGCGAGCTGCCAGCCGAGGATGGGGACGAGCATCAGGGCGGCGAGGGCGGCGGTCGTCGGCAGCAGGGCGTGCAGCAGCGGACCGGGAATCGCCGGGCCCGTCCGGATGCGGTCGTTGTGCCGACGGCTGTCGCTCATCGCCTCGCCCTCGCCGTCGCGCTGATGGCGGCCGCGGGCTCTTCGCGCCACGCCACGACGTCGATGTCGGCGGCGCGAAGGTCGTGCAGCACGTCCTCCCGCTCGGCGAGCACCGTTCGCAGAGCGAGCTGCTGCTCGCGGCTGAGGCGACCCGAGTCGAGCGAGGGCAGCACGTCGATGGCGACGACACGGTGGCCGGATGCCCGCCACGTCAGCGCGATGTCGGATGCCGCGCCGTCGAAGAACGTCGACAGGACGAAGATCACCGACCCGTGCGGCACGGGCGGTGTCCGCCGGAACCGGGCGTCCTCGCCGGCTTGGCCGGTCGCAGCGATGGCCGCCTCCACCCGCGCCAGATGACGGGACCCCGCACCGCTGCGCACCGAACGACCGCCGTGGGTCAGCACGTGCAGCGCGACACGATCGCCGGCATCGATCGCGGAGACCGCGATCGATCGCGCCGCCTGACGCGAAACGTCGAGGGAGGTCAGTCCGCTGCGCTCCAGGTCGCCGCTCCCCCAGCCTGCGACGACGGTTCCCAGGTCGTCGGCCGTGTCCATCGCGATCACCATGGTGGCATCGCTGAGCGTGTTCGTCCGGCGCACCATCAGGTCGCCCGGGCGGCGTGCCATGCGCGCGGTCGCGCGCCAGTCGACGCGGCGCAGCTCGTCGCCGGGCACGAACTGATGGATGTCGCGGAAGTCGCCGCCCTGGCCCAGCCGCCGCCCCTCGTGAGCGCCGTGCATCCCGGTGAGCCGCGGGGACAGCGGCAACACCGGAAGTCCGATCGCGTCGGGTGCGACGTTCCGGACCGACTGCACGATGGGCGTCGGCTTCTCGAGGAGGAGTGCGTCGGACCAGACGCCGCGAGCGGATGCCTTCACCGCCGTCACCGGTCCGGAGTGCAGCGGCCGACTGCTGGCGACGACGACAGAGCCGTCGGTCGGCACGACCACCCGGCGGGTGCGCCGCTCGGACTGCACGAGAACGAGCTGCGCGAGATCGGCGGCGCCCGTGACACGAACTTCCGTGCGCAGCACGCCGTCTCCCCTCTCCGCGGCCGGGGTGAGCGCGACCTCGGCGGGGGGAGCATCCGTTCTTCGAAGGAGCGCCGCGACGCTGACGATCGCGAGCGGGAGTCCCATCGCCACGACGTCGGGGCGCGAGAACACCAGGCCGGCTCCGGCGAGCGCGACCGCTCCGGCGAACCCGAGCACGAGCCCTGGTCCCCAGCGGCGACGCCCGGCGTCGGTCGTCACGCCGGCGCACCCACCGTCGGAGGTACCGGCACCTGGCCGACGACGTTCCGGATGATCTGCTCGGCGCTGACGCCCTGGGCCCATGCCTGCGGCGTCAGGGTCAGCCGATGAGCGAGAACGGGCACCGCGATCCGCTTGATGTCGTCCGGACGCACGAACTCGCGACCGTCGAGAGCGGCGAGTGCGCGTCCGAGCAGCAGGAGTCCGAGCGAGCCGCGGGGCGAGGCGCCGACCGCGACGTTCTGGGCGTGCCTGGTCGCGCGGGTCAGATCGACGCAGTAGCGCGCGATGTCGGGATGCACGTGGATGGCCTCCACGGCCTTCTGCACCTCGAGCAGGTGCGCGGCGTCGATCACCGGCGCGACGTGAGTCGCCTCCTGCTGACGCGCGACGCGATTGAGCAGGATCTGCGCTTCGCCGTCTGCCTCCGGGTAGCCGACCGAGAGTCGCACCATGAACCGGTCGAGCTGCGCCTCCGGCAGGGCGTAGGTGCCCTCGTACTCGATGGGGTTCGACGTCGCGATGACGTGGAACGGCGCGGGCAGCGCGAAGCTGTTCCCCTCGACGGTGACCTGGCGCTCCGCCATCGCCTCGAGCATCGCGGACTGGGTCTTCGGCGTGGTGCGGTTGATCTCGTCGGCGAGCAGCAGTCCGGTGAAGATCGGGCCGGGTCGGAAGACGAACTCACCGGTGTCGGGTGCATAGACGTATGATCCGGTGACGTCACCTGGGAGCATGTCGGGCGTGCACTGCAGACGTCGGAAGTCGAGCCCGAGAGCGGATGCCAGGCTTCTCGCCGCGAGCGTCTTGCCGAGTCCCGGCACATCCTCGAACAGCACGTGCCCGCCAGCAAGGATCGTCGCCAGTGCGATCTCGACGGGATCGTCCATGCCGACCACGACAGTGCGCACGGCGGCGAGGATCCGCGCCCCCGTCTCGGCGATCGAGATGTCCTGCGTCATTGGTTCTCCTTGCTCGGTGACAGCCTGTGAATGGCTTCCAGTGCCTGCTCGATGTCCTGGCGCTTCGTTCCCGGTGCGGTCATGCGCGCCCACAGGTCCGCGCCCAGCAGCGCGTCGATCTGCGGCCTGTCGGCCGGCGTATCGGTGTCGAGCCCCGCGCGCAGCAGCCGATGACGCAGGATGGCACGCACCCGCCGAGTGATCAGCTCACCGGCTTCACCGGTGCGCGGATTCAGTGACCATGCCATCCGGGCGATCGCGGTGCCGCGGCGCTCCGGGCCCGCCGGGATGTCGGGGGCGTCGCCTCGCGGATCGTCGGGGATGACGAGCTGAGCGCACAGCACGAAAACGCCGGCGAGCACTCCCCACGCGATCGCGAAGGTCGGCTCGACACCGACGGCGAAGACGAGGAGCAGTCCGACGACTGTCGCGACGACGAATGTCGCGATGATCCGGGCGCGCGTCATCGCCAGCCCTCCTCGATGGTCTTCAGCGCGGCTCGCGCCGCTGCCCTGTCGACCTCGTCCGCGACGTGACCGCCGAAGCGCACGCGCTCGTACAGTCGCAGAAGTTCGGTCGCCGCCTGCGTGATGCCGGCGCGCCTGGTGATGATGCGCAGTGCGAACTCCGCCGGCGTCTCGCTGCGACCGCGGGTCAGCCCGGCGTCGGCCGCGCTCTCCTCGAGCCCCACCCAGGCGGCGATGATGGCCTCGGTCGGTGTCGCCCGCTCTTCGATGGAGCGCAGCGCACCGTCGATTCCGCGTCGGATCGCGGGAGCCGCGGCATCGGGCTCCTGAAGCCCCTCCCCCGACATCTCGAAGGCCACGCCGCCGTCGTCACGGCGCTGCAGCGGACGCTCACGCCACGCGCGCATCAGCGCCCGGACCACGAGAATCGCGATCAGGGTGGCGGCGACAAGTGCGAAGATCAGGAAGATCACGCCGATGATCGCTTCGACGAGATCCGATCCCGGTTCCGGCAGCGGTGCCGGAGATCCCGAGGGCGATGCCGTCGGCTCGGGAACTTCGAACGGTTCGCCGTCCACCTGCGCCAGGTCGGGCGGCCTGATCGTCGGGGTACCTTGAACGGATGCCGCGAGCATGACGATCGCGAACAATCCGAGCAGTCCTGCCGTGTAGGCGAGGCGCTTCACTCGTCGCCCCGAATCGAGTTCGGGACAGGCGACGGCATGCCCTCAGCCTATGTGGGGCGAGGGATCAGGCGGGCACGCGACCGGCGAATGGGGATAACCCGTCGCGCAGCGTCGTTATCTGCTCGACGTCCATGTGCACCGCGGCCATCACCTGTCGCGGCACGTCGACCGCGCGCTCGCGCAGCCGGGTGCCGGCATCCGTGAGCCGGATGTCGAGCCGGCGCTCATCCTCACTGCTGCGCTCGCGGGCGATGAGCCCCTCCTTCTCAAGACGCTTCACGAGAGGCGATGCCGTCGCGGGATCGAGTGCGAGATCGGCAGCGAGATCGTTCAGCGACCGCGGCGACCGCTCCCAGAGGGCGAGCATGACGAGGTACTGCGGATGTGTGAGCCCGAGCGGCTCGAGGATGGGCCGGTAGATCGCCACGACGTTGCGCGCTGCGGTCACCAGCGCGAAGCACAGCTGGTTCTCGAGCTTGAGCATGTCGTCGGATTCGGTCACAGTCTGATTCTACATATGCACTAACTGTTAGTACACTAAGGATCATGGAGAACAATTCGGATCGAGTGCCGCTTCGCGTCCGCATCCGCGAAGCCGGCGGGCTGTACCGGTGGTTCAACTCGAACCTCATCAAGCTCGCGGGCCCGGCAGCCGTGGGCCCGTACGAGTCGACTCCTCCCCCGACCGCAGCGCAGCGCGCCGAGCGGGCCTGCCCGCTGTGCGGCCACCCGATGAACGAGCACCAGATCGATCGCAGCGGCCCGAAGCCGCTCATGCACTGCCCCTGAACCGACGCACCTGTGCGCTGCTACCCGGCGGCGCTGTCCCTGGCCGAGTCGATCCAGAACATCAGCGCATCGTCGCTCACGATCGCCGTCGGCGCCACATCCAGCCAACTGGGCCCCATCGACTTCGCGCCCATCACCGCGATCGAGACTCCGGGTTCGGTCAGCAGCGCGGTGCCCTTCTCTTCTGTGACGCGCACGAGGAGCACGCCCTCTTTACGCGTACCCACGAGGATTCGCCCGTCGAGCAGGAAGGCGCGAGTGCCGAACATCCGCTTCTCCTCCAGCCCGGGTTCGGCCATCAGCAGCGCACGCACGCGATCGGCGAGCTCGGTTGCGGCATCATCCATGGTCGTCATCCTCGCAGGCCGACGCGGCGCGCTCAGGCGTGGCCGGCGCGCTCCATCGCCCGCAGCTCCTTCTTGAGGTCCTGCACCTCGTCTCGGAGCCGCCCGGCGAGTTCGAACTTCAGCTCCGCAGCGGCAGCGAGCATCTGTGCGGACAGGTCTTCGATGGTCGACTCGAGCTGCTGTGCCCCCTCGGCGGCGATACCCTCGCGACGCAGCTGCGGCGTCGGGCTCTTGCCCTTTCCGGACTTCGTCTTGCCCTTGCCGCGCAGCATCTCCTGTGTGTCGGATGCCTCACGAGCGAGCACATCGGTGATGTCGGCGATCCGCTTGCGCAGCGGCTGCGGGTCGATGCCCTTCTCGAGGTTGTAGGCGACCTGCTTCTCGCGGCGGCGGTCGGTCTCCTCGATCGCCTTCGCCATCGAGTCGGTCATGTTGTCGGCGTACATGTGCACCTGGCCGGACACGTTTCGCGCCGCACGGCCGATCGTCTGGATGAGGGAGGTGCCTGACCGAAGGAACCCCTCCTTGTCGGCATCCAGGATCGCGACCAGCGACACCTCGGGGAGGTCAAGACCTTCTCGCAGAAGGTTGATCCCGACGAGCACGTCGTAGATGCCGGAGCGCAACTCGCTGAGCAGCTCGACGCGGCGCAGGGTGTCGACGTCGGAGTGCAGGTAACGCACCCGGACGCCGTGCTCGCCGAGGAAGTCGGTGAGCTCCTCGGCCATCTTCTTCGTCAGCGTCGTGACGAGCACGCGCTCGTCGCGTTCGACCCGCACGCGGATCTGCTCGAGGAGATCGTCGATCTGCCCCTTGGAAGGCTTGACGATGATCTCGGGGTCGACCAGACCTGTCGGACGGATGATCTGCTCGACCACGCCGTCGGCGATGCCCATCTCGTACTTTCCGGGCGTCGCGGACAGATACACCGTCTGACCGATCCGGTTCTTGAACTCGTCGAATCGCAGCGGGCGGTTGTCCATCGCGCTCGGCAGACGGAATCCGTGGTCGACGAGAGTGCGCTTGCGCGACGCATCGCCCTCGTACATCGCACCGATCTGCGGCACCGTGACGTGCGACTCGTCGATCACGAGCAGGAAGTCGTCGGGGAAGAAGTCGAGCAGCGTGTGCGGCGGCTCACCGGCCTGACGACCGTCGAGGTGACGCGAGTAGTTCTCGATGCCGGAGCAGAACCCGAGCTGCTGCAGCATCTCGAGGTCGAACGTCGTGCGCATGCGCAGGCGCTGCGCCTCGAGCAGCTTGCCCTGGCGCTCGAACTCCGCGAGTCGCTCCGCGAGCTCGGCTTCGATCGTGCCGATCGCGCGCTGGATGACATCGGTGCCGGCCACGTAGTGCGAGGCGGGGAAGATCGGGACGGCATCCAGCTTCTCGATGACGTCACCCGTGAGCGGATGCAGCGAATAGAGCCCCTCGATCTCATCGCCGAACAGCTCGATGCGGATCGCGTGCTCCTCGTAGACCGGGATGATCTCGATCGTGTCGCCCCGCACCCGGAAGTTGCCGCGCGAGAAATCGACGTCGTTGCGGTTGTACTGCATCGAGATGAACTGACGGATCAGCGCGTCGCGGTCGTACCGCTCGCCCACCTGCAATGCCACCATGGCCCGCAGATACTCCTCCGGAGCGCCGAGGCCGTAGATGCACGATACCGTCGAGACCACCACCACGTCGCGCCGGCTGAGCAGCGAGTTGGTCGTGGAGTGACGCAGCCGCTCGACCTCGGCGTTGATGGACGAGTCCTTCTCGATGAAGGTGTCCGTCTGCGGCACGTACGCCTCAGGCTGGTAGTAGTCGTAGTAGGAGACGAAGTACTCGACCGCGTTGTTCGGCATGAGCTCGCGGAACTCGTTCGCCAGCTGCGCCGCCAGGGTCTTGTTGTGCGCCATGACGAGCGTCGGGCGCTGCACCTGCTCGATCAGCCAGGCGGTGGTGGCGGACTTTCCGGTGCCGGTCGCGCCCAGCAGCACGACGTCGGTCTCGCCGGCGTTGATGCGCGCCGCGAGTTCGGCGATCGCCTGCGGCTGGTCGCCGGCAGGCATGTACTCGCTGACCACCTCGAACGGACGGACGCTGCGCGTGGTTTGCATGATTCCAGCGTAAGCGCCACCACCGACACTCGGGTCTGAGCCCGTGCCGGTCAGCGAGATGCCGCGCGACGAGTGTCGGGGCGCAACGCCGCCATCGCGATGACGGCGGCGAGCGCCCCCATCACGATCACCGCCACGATGAACCAGTTCCAGCCGACGCCGCCGAACACGATGCCGAGCACCCAGCCGAACAGGCTCGATCCGGCGTAGTAGGCGAAGTAGTACAGCGACGGCGCCTGCGCTCGACTGCCGGGATCGGCGATGACCGGCGCCCAGCTCGACGCGATCGCGTGCGCCCCGAAGAAGCCGCCGGTGAAGATCACCAGCCCGATGAGAAGGACGACCGGATGCGGGACGAGCATGAGCGCGACGCCGAGGCCGAACACGCCGATCGCGCTCAATAGGATGCGGCGACGACCGTATCGGGATGCCAGCGCTCCCGCCCACGGTGAAGAGACCGTCCCGGCGAGATAGGCGAGGAACAGCAGCGTCACCAGCCACATCGGCAGCAGGAACGGCGGGGCGATCAGGTGGAATCCGAGGTAGTTGTACACCGCGACGAATGCGCCCATCAGCAGGAATCCCTGTGCGTAAAGCGCCAGCAGCTGCGGCGAGCGCAGCCCCCCGGCCAGGCGTGCGAGCTTGCCCGGTCCGGCATCCGCTCGGTGACGGCCGGCCACGAAGCGTCGCGCGCGGGGCGACAGCCAGAGGAACATCGTCGCGGCGATCGCGCACAGCACGGTGGCGCTCCACACGCCGATCCGCCAGTCGAAGGCCTCCCCCAGCGGCCCGGCGATCAGGCGTCCGGACAGGCCGCCGACCGTCGTTCCGGCGGTGTAGCTGCCCGCGGCCCTCGCGACGTGCCGGACGTGGACCTCCTCGCTGAGGTACGCGAGCGCGACCGCCGGGACGGCGCCGAGCGCGACCCCTTCTGCGGCACGGAGCGCCAGCAGCATCTCGATGCCGGTGCTCAACGGCGCCGCCAGCCCGAAAGCGGTCGCGGCGAGGATGCCGATCGCCATCGCGGGGATCCGGCCGATCCGGTCCGCCACCATCGACCAGGGGATGACGGCTGCTGCGATGCCGAGGGTGGCGGCTGACACGGTCAGCGCGGCGGTGGAGGGCGCGACGCCGAGGTCGTCGCTGACCTGCGGCAGAACGGCCTGCAGCGAGTACAGCTGAGCGAACGTGGCGACGCCGGCGCAGAACAGCCCGGCGATCAGACGCCGATACGAGCGCGAACCGGGGACGTGACCGGCGAAGTCCGGCGCGGTCACTCGCCCGTGAGCTGCTTCCAGACGGCATCCGTCTGCTCGAGCGTGTGCGCCATCGTGCCGGACGTGTCGATCACCGCGTCCGCGATCTGCAGGCGCTTCTCGTCGGGAACCTGCGCGTCGATGCGCGCCTGCGCTGCCTCGGGTTCCATGCCGCGCAGCTCGATGAGCCTCCTCAGCCGCTCTTCGGCGGGCGCATGCGCGACCACGATCGTGTCCCACGGATCATCCACTCGCGCTTCCACGAGCAGCGGCACGTCGTACACGACGACCGAATCGGGATCCGCGGCGAAGGCCGCTTCGAACCGGCGCGCCGACTCGGCTCGGACGGCGGGGTGCACGATCGCGTTCAGCCGCTTCAGCGCCGCGTCGTCGCCGAACACCCTGGCACCGAGCGCGGCGCGATCCAGCGCGCCCGACGTCTCGATGACGTCGTCCCCGAATGCGGCGGCGATCTCCTGCAGCACCGGCGATCCCGGAGCCTGCACATCGCGCACGATCTGATCCGCGTCGACGATGATCGCGCCGTGCTCGCGGAGGCGACGCGCGATCGTGGACTTCCCGGAGGCGATGCCGCCGGTCAGGGCGATGAGTGGCATGCGCACCAGTCTTCCATGAGCGAACACCTGTACCGCGACCAGAACCTCAGGGAAACCTTGCATTCGACTGAGGCGTGCTTGGGGGCGCGCTGAGGTCGCATTCCTACTCTCGAGACATGACAACGAACACCACCGAGAACATGCCCACGCAGAAGCGCCGCAAGCGCCACCCGCTCGTCGCCTTCGGCCTCGCCGCTCTCGCCGTCGGAGGAGTCGGCGCAGCGTTCACGAGCGCTGCCTGGACCGACAACACCTTCTTCGCCGCTCCCGCAGCCGCAGCGACGTTCGACCTGCAGGGGTCTTTGGACGGAAAGACCTGGACGCAGTCGGGTAACACCGACGCGATCGAACTCGTCATCCCGGCCAGCCAGTTCGCGAACCTCCTTCCCGGCCAGACCCGCACGATCGACCTCTGGGTGCGCAACGAGAGCTCCGTCAGCGCCGCGCTCACGTCTCAGGTCGCATTCGCATCGAACAGCACCTTCACGACGAAGCCGACCCCGACCCTCTCCGGACTGGTCGCCACCCTCACCCCGACCGGCGCTGCCGGCGCTCAGGACCAGTTCCAGCTCACCGTGACCACGCCGGCCGACTGGGCTCCCGTCAACCAGGGCAAGTCCGGGAACGTCGTCGTCACGGTCTCAGCGACCGCGACCTCCTGACCGCTTCCGCAATAACGACGACAAGAGACAACGATCATGCAGATTCTGCGCCGCCTCTCCCTCACCGCGCTCTGGGCTCTCGCCGCTGTCGGTCTGGCGTGCGGCTTGGTCTGGGCTGCGACGGCCGCCGGCTTCATCAAACCGCTGATCGTGATCTCCGGCTCGATGGAACCCGGCATCATGACCGGAGATCTCATCGTCGACACACGGGTCTCGGTCGATGACCTCGTCGTCGGCGATGTCGTGAGCCTGCCCAGCGAACTGACCGGCGACCTCGTCACGCATCGCATCTCGGCGATCGTCCCCGACGGGACCGGTGCATACACGGTGACCATGAAGGGTGACAACAACGCGTACACGGACGCGCTGGACTACTCGGTGTCGGGCGAAGTCTGGCAGCCGACGCTCCAGTTGCCGGGTTGGGGCGCGGCTGTCATGCGCATGACCACTCCCGCCGTCGCGGCGCCATTGTTCGCCGGGCTCCTCGGACTGCTCGGTCTCGCGATGCTGGTCTCCCCCGGCGAGCGTCCTTCGCGGAAGCCGGCACTGGCATGAGAAGCGGGCGCTTCGCGGCGCTCGCTCTCGCTCTCGCGATCGTCTGCACCGCAGGGATCGTCCCCAGCGGACGAGGCCTGATCGAGAGCACCTCGGCGGCGTGGACGGACAGAACCAGCGCCTCGGCCACAGTGACCGCTGGAACCTGGTCGACTGCATCCACCAACACCTGCACGGCCTACGGATACGACGGCAAGGCGCTGACCGGCTGCAAGGTGAGCGGAATCACGTACAGCGGTTGGGGAGATCCCGGCAAGCAGACCCGGAATTACTACATCAACTTCCAAACCCCTGCGGGCACGCGATCAGTGAGCTTCGACGTCGACGTGACCACTGCCACCGGGAGTGGCGGCTCGTGGACGTGGAAGAACGCGAAGGTCCTTGCCGGCGCCCAATTCACAGCACGCGGCGGTTGGACCTGCGCCCAGCTGCCTCGCGTGATCGGCACGGGTGCGGATTGGCAGATCCCGTCGATCTATTTCCAGGTCGCAGAATCCGGCGCGTCGACGACATGCTGAGACGATCGGCTTGCCGTGCCGGGTGAGGATTTCAAGCGCATCTTCTGCGATATCATCGCGGAAGCTCCGCTCGCCACGACCCGGCATGCGTCGTCCGTTGGCGCTGAGGGCAGAGGGGCGGAAAGTGAGGGGCCGCCGCACATGAACATCGCCGTCGTCATCGAGGACGAGCCCGATATTCGTCTGCTTCTCACGGACATCCTCGAGCAGGCCGGATTCACGGTGCATGCTGTCGGCACTGGCATCGAGGGCGTCGAGCTGGTGCGCACACACGACCCGGTCATCACGACGCTCGACATCAGCATGCCGGGAATGGATGGTTTCGAGACCGCCAAGCGCATCCGCGCGTTCAGCTCCACGTACCTGCTCATGCTCACCGCGCGCTCCGAGGAGATCGACGCACTCCAAGGGCTGCAGTCGGGCGCCGACGACTACATCACGAAGCCGTTCCGTCCGCGAGAGGTGCGTGCCAGGGTCGAGGCGATGCTTCGCCGTCCGCGCACGAGGCAGCCGGACGCCCCCGCGCCCGCCGCATCCTCGGAGACGAAGGCCGAGGACCATGTGGAGCACCGTGGCCTGCACATGGAACCGGAGACGCGCATAACGGAGGTGGACGGCGAGGTCGTCGATCTCACGCGCAGCGAGTTCGACATTCTGCTGGAGCTGCTTCAATCAGCAGGTCGGGTCGTCAGCAAGACCCA
This sequence comes from Microbacterium abyssi, assembly GCF_015277895.1. Taxonomy (NCBI): domain Bacteria; kingdom Bacillati; phylum Actinomycetota; class Actinomycetes; order Micrococcales; family Microbacteriaceae; genus Microbacterium; species Microbacterium abyssi. The sequence goes on from NZ_CP063815.1 coordinate 2,022,346, forward strand.
GCTGGCCCTGGTCGTGCGCGGCGAGCGCGGCATGACCAGCGACTTCATCAGCGAGCATGACCGGCGCGCCATCGAGGTGCACGTGGCCAACCTGAGACGCAAGCTCGGCGAGTCGCCCTCCGAACCGCGATGGATCGAGACCGTCCGGGGAATCGGTTACCGCCGCACCGCCTGAGCGTCACCGCGCCACGACGACGCTCGTGTCGTCGCTGATCGCTGCCTCCGCTGCGGCCGTTCGAGCTGCGTCGATGAGCGATCTCGCATCCTTTCGAGTGCCGTCGCTCAGTGCGACTCCGACGCCGAGCACGGGGATCACACTTGCCTCCACGCCGCTGAGGCCATCGTAGATCGCGCGGTGCAGAGTGGCCCCGAGCCGCCTGGCATCCGCCTCGGACTCCACGACCGCGCTCAACGCGAGTCCTCCGGCCCCGTCGTCGCCGATCCAGGTCTGGGTCGGCGCATGAAGTCGCACGGCGTCGTGCCACGCCGTACGCAGATTCTCGGCCTCGCTGGCTCCGAACGCGGTGGTCACCAGAGCGAGGTCGTCGATTCTTGTCGAGATCACTGCCACGGTCTCGTCTCTGGAGTCGGCGCGTTCCACAGCGTCTGCGAGGAATCGTTCGAACCAGATCGGCTCGAGGACTCCCGTGAAGGCGATGCCGTGCGCGGCCAGTCGGCGACGGCCGCGAAGCCCTGCGCGTTCTGCCCGCAGGACGGAGGCGGTGACGACGAAGACGATCGTGAGGACGATCGTGAGGACGCTGGTCGGGATCGTGCCCCACCAGACGGTGAACGTCTCGCTCTCGGGGCCGGCGGTCAGCAGCACAAGCAGCCGCACAAGGTAGTACAAGGACTGGACACCGAAGACGACCGCGAGTGCGATAGAGGTACGGATGCCGGTGAACGAGCCGCGGAGGGTCTCCCACGCCGCTGCCCCGGGCAGCACCGCCAGTCCGATGAACATCACCTCGGCCCCTGCCCATCCGCCGCCGTCCGGGCCGCGGACGACCACGGCCGCGGCTGCGGCGAACGTGAAGACGATGACAGCGGTCTCAGCCCAGCCGACGGCGCGGTTACTGAAGCGCCGACAACCGAGCCACATGAATCCCGAGCTGGCCACGAACGCGGCGTTGCCCACCGCCACCGCGCCCCAGGTCTGCGGCGCGAACGACCAGACGGCGTAGGAAACGGAGGCGAGGATCCCGGCCAGTAGTGCGATCGACCAGATCCGGCCGACGGCATCCTCCTCCCGGAGCGTGGTCTCGACGATGAAGAGGATGCCTGCCGTGATGACGACGATCGCCGTCATCACGGAAACCGTCGCGATATCGAGTTCCATCAGCTTCGTCTCCCCTTCTCGAACAACGGCAGGCGGATGAGGAAGGTCGACCCGATGCCGATCTCGGACTGCACCGTGATCTCTCCGCCATGAGCCCTGACGATATCCCTGCTGATCGACAACCCGAGACCGCTGCCGTGTGTCGTGGTCTTGCGAACGGCGTCCGCACGGAAGAACCGTTCGAACAGCCGCGGGAGCTCTTCGGCGGAGATGCCGGTGCCGTAATCGCGCACGACGATCCAGGCGTGGTCGACGTCGGCAGTCACACCGACCTCGACGCGCCCTCCGTCGACGTTGTACTTCACGGCATTCCCGATGACGTTGTCGATCACCTGGCGGATGCGAAGGGCGTCGATGAACGCAGTGACCTCCTCGATCCCGGCGTCGTCGAGGGTGATCTGGCGCTCCGCAGCTCGCGGGGTGAGTGCTTCGATGCTCGCGTGGACGATCTCGTCGACGCTCGCCTGCTCCGGGCGGACCGACAGGCTCACACCACCGTGGTGGTCCGCCGATACGGCGAGCAGGTCCGCGATGATGTCCAGCAGTCTTGCGGCGTTGCGTTCAGCGACCTCCAGGCCACGGCGGGAGCCGGCCGACAGATCATCACCGTCGAGGACGAGTTCGAGGTAGCCCAAGATCGCGGTCAGCGGTGTGCGCAACTCGTGCGACACGGAGGCCACCAGGTCCTCGCGGGCACGCAGCGCCATGACCTCGTCCGTCACGTCGCGAGAGACGACGATTCCCCCGACACGCTCTCCTGTTGTGCCTTCGAGCGCTCGGGAGGTCACGCTGAGCGCGCGACGTCCCCGCCCGGGTCTGCCGTACCAGACCAGTTCGCCGTCGAAGGTCTCGCCCCTGCGGGCACGGGCGAGCGGCGTCGCCTCGATGCCCAGCTCGGTCAGACCGTCCTCGGCGAACGCGGCCTGCTCACTGATTCCGGAGGCCAGCATGCGCTGCATCCGGGCATGCGCCTCATTGCGGACGGATTCCTCTCCGCCCACACCGAGTCGGATGACGCCGAAGTCGACGGCGTCGAGCACCTCGGTGACCATGTCCTCCTGGCGGCGCGCGCGCTCGACTGCGCGGGCGAGCAGCCGGGCCTGGGCATCGAGCAGGGAGCGTTGGGCGGTGGCGCGCCTCGCCGCGAGGTATGACGTGGTCGACACCGCGATGATCATCATCGGGATGAGGATCACCACGGGGGCGAACGACTGCTCAGGGTCCAGAGCAACGGTCAGCCAGTAGGCGCCGTTGGCCAGGACGTTGACGACGATGAGCCCCGGCAGACCGAAGGTCCCGGCGATCCACATCGCCGGGTAGATCAACAGCAGCGAGTACCCGGCTGACGGGTTCGACTCCCTGAGCAGCGCGATCGCGAGAATGTCACCGATCGGCAGGAGTGCGCTCCACAGCGCATGGATGCGGTTCCACGGCACAGCCAGCGCCACGCCGGTCAGCACGGCGACGAGCAGCAAGCCGCTCAGCAGCATCTCGACGACCTTGATCGCGTCCATCGAGAACGCGACCACGGCGGCCAGTAGGGCTACGACTCCCAGCAGGAGCTGGTTGAGAACGACGGTGCGCTCCCTGGTGCGGTCGGCGCGCATGCTGCGCCACCTGCTGATCGTGCCGTTCGACATGACGAAAGGCTATCGCCTGAGCTGCGGGAATCTCCGAGCGCCTCAGCGGGCGAGCAGCTGCCTCTTGGAACTGATCACACCGGTGTCGAAGCCGGCGAGGTGCAGGCCGCCGTGGAAGCGGGCGTGCTCGATCTTGATGCAGCGATCCATCACGACAGAGAGCCCTGCCTCCTCGGCGATCGCTGCGGCGTCCTCGTTCCAGGAGCCCAGTTGCAGCCACAGCGCCGCGGCTCCCACGTCGACGGCCTCCTGCGCGACACCGGGCAGGTCGTCGTGCTTGCGGAACACGTCCACGATGTCGGGGACCACGGGCAGGTCGGCGAGCGACGCGTAGGCGGGCTGACCGAGGATCTCGGTCTCCCGCGGGTTCACGAAGTACACGTCGTACGGCGAGCTCGACAGCAGGTACGTCGCGACGAAGTAGGAGGCCCGCGCCGGGTTGGTCGACGCGCCGACGATCGCGACGGAGCGCGAGCGGCGCAGCAGCGCGAACCGCTCCTGCTGGCTGGGGCTCGCCCAGGTGCGCGTGGTGCCGGTCGCAGCCGCCGCGCCGGGAAGCTCGCAGGCAATAGCGTCGGTCGCAGCCGCCGGCGGCGTGAACTCGCAGGTGTCATTCGCGCTCATCGTGAAACTCCCGTCGCTGCTGTGAGGGCCTGATCGAGGTCCCAGATGATGTCCTCCGGATCCTCCAGGCCGACCGAGATGCGGATCAGGTCGGCAGGTGCGCCGGCTGCGACGAGCTGCTCGGCGGTCAGCTGACGGTGCGTGGTGGATGCCGGGTGGATGACGAGCGTGCGCGCGTCACCGATGTTCGCGAGGTGCGAGGCGAGCTGCAGGTTCTCGATCAGCGTTTCCCCCGCCGCGCGACCGTCTTCGGCTGCGACGCCGAACGCGAACACCGAGCCGGGGCCGAGCGGCAGATACTTCGCGGCGCGCTCGTGGTGGGCGTGCGACTCGAGCCCCGCCCAGGTGACGTACGAGATGCGCGGATCGGAGTCGAGCCACTCCGCGACGGTGCGCGCGTTCGCGAGGTGCGCGTCGATGCGCTGCGGCAGGGTCTCGATGCCCTGCAGCAGGTTGAACGCGGACTGCGGACTGAGAGCGGGGCCGATGTCGCGCAGCTGCTCGGAGCGGAGCTTCGTGAGGAACCCGTACTCGCCGAAGTTGTCCCACCACTTGATGCCGCCGTACGAAGCGACCGGCTCGGTCATCTCGGGGAACTTGCCGTTGCCCCAGTCGAACGTGCCCTTCTCGATCACGATGCCGCCGAGGGTCGTGCCGTGGCCGCCGAGGAACTTCGTGACCGAGTGGATCACGATGTCGGCGCCGTGCTCGAGCGGACGGGCGAGATACGGGGTGGCGAGCGTCGCATCGACCACGAGCGGAACGCCCGCCGCGTGCGCGACCTCGGCGAGGCCCTCGATGTCGGCGATCTCGCCGGACGGGTTGCCGATCATCTCGACGTAGACGACCTTGGTCGAAGGTCTGATCGCCGCCGCGTAGTCGGCCGGATCGGTGGAGGCCACGAAGGTCGTCTCGACGCCGAAACGGCGCAGCGTCACATCCAACTGGGTGACCGTGCCGCCGTAGAGCTGTGCGGATGCGACGACATGGTCGCCGGCGCCGACGAGCGCGGCGAACGTGATGAACTCGGCACTCATGCCGGATGCCGTCGCCACGGCCCCGATGCCGCCCTCGAGGGATGCCAGGCGCTCCTCGAGAGCCGCGACAGTGGGGTTGCCGATGCGCGAGTAGATGTTGCCGTACTTCTGCAGGGCGAAGAGGTTTCCGGCATCCTTCGCGTCGTCGAAGACGAACGAGGTGGTCTGGTAGATCGGCACGGCGCGCGCGCCCGTGGCGGCGTCCGGTGTTCCGCCGGCGTGGAGCGCGCGGGTACGGAACCCGAAGCGGTGTTCTTCCGTCATGACTTCCTTCGGTGAGCTGTTCTCGAGATCAGAACGCCGCAAGCGCGGCAGCGATGCTTTCCACTGCTTCCGGGTTCTGCAGCGACGTGGTGTCCCCCAGCGGCTGCGGCTCGCGGCCGGCGCGGTGGTCCTGTTCAGCCTCCCACAGTTGCGCGAGCAGCCTGCGCATGATCTTGCCCGACCGGGTCTTGGGAAGGTCGGGCACGACGACGACGTGCCGCGGCTTCGCGACGGGTCCGATCTCGCGAGCCACGCGGTCGCGCAGCGCGGATGCCGCGACCTCTCCGATTCCGGACGGCATCACGAACGCCACGACCGCCTGGCCTGTCAATGGGTCCGAGACTCCGGCCGTTCCGGCTTCCCCCACGGTCGAATCGGCCACGAGCGCGGACTCGATCTCGATGGTCGACAGGCGGTGGCCGGAGACGTTGACGACGTCATCCAGGCGTCCGAGGATCCAGATGTACCCGTCGGCGTCCCTGGTCGCTCCGTCACCGGCGACGTAGTAGCCGCCGTACTCGCCGTGCCCGGCGTATGCCGACCAGTACGAATTCCGGTACCGCTGCGGGTCGCCCCACACGGTCCGCGCCATTCCCGGCCACGGCCGGCGAACGACGAGCGTGCCGGAGCGCCCTGCCGCGACCTCATCGCCCTGGTCGTCCACCACGACGACGTCGATGCCGGGCAGCGCCACCGACGCCGATCCGGGCTTGAGCGCCGTGACGCCGGGCAGCGGCACGATCATCGCCGCGCCCGTCTCGGACTGCCACCAGGTATCGATGACGGGCAGCTCGTCCCGTCCGAACGTGCGTCGGAACCAGACCCAGGCCTCGGGGTTGATCGCCTCCCCGACGGTGCCGAGCAGGCGGATACTGGACAGGTCGCGCCCTTCCGGCAGCTCGTCGCCGAACCAGGTCATGAAAGTGCGGATCAGGGTGGGCGCGGTGTAGTACACCGTGACGCCGTAGCGCTCGATGATCTCGAGGTGCCGCTCGCGGTGCGGGCTGTCGGGCGTGCCCTCGTAGATGATCTGCGTCAGGCCGTTCGACAGCGGTCCGTAGATCTCGTAGGTGTGCGCGGTGACCCAGGCGAGGTCGGCGGTGCACCAGTGCACGTCGTCGGGCTTGGCGTCGAAGTGCGCCCAGTGCGCCCAGCTCGCGTGCGCGAGATAGCCGCCGGAGGTGTGCACGAGCCCCTTCGGCTTCCCGGTGGTGCCGGACGTGTAGATGATGAAGAGCGGATGCTCCGCCCCGAACGGCTGCGCCTCATGTGCCTCGGCCGCGGTGTCGACCACGTCGTGCCACCACAGGTCGCGTCCCTCGGTCCACGCCACGTCCTGACCGGTGCGGCGGACGACCAGCACGTGCTCCAGGTCGGGCAGATCGGCGGCGGCGATGTCAGCAGCGGACTTGACCTCGACTGCGGTACCGCGCCGGAACTGTCCATCGCTGGTGACCAGCAGCTTGGCACCGGTGTCTGCAAGACGGAACCGCACGGCCTCGGCGGAGAACCCGCCGAAGACCAGGGAGTGCACGGCACCGATGCGGGCACAGGCCAGTGCGATGACGACGGTCTCGATGAGCACCGGTAGGTAGACCACGACCCGGTCGCCCGGCACGATACCCAGCGCGGTCAGCGCATTGGCGGCCTGCGACACGCGTCGCTGCAGGTCTGCGTAGGTCACGGCGATGCGGTCGCCGGGCTCGCCTTCGAAGTGCAGCGCGACCTTGTCGCCGCGGCCGACCTCGACGTGCCGGTCGACGCAGTTGTAGGCGACATTCAGGGTGCCGCCGGTGAACCACCGTGCGGACGGGATCGCACCGCCGGTGGGCGGCTCCCACTCCAGCGCCGTGTGCCACGGCGTCGCCCAGTCCAGTCGTCGCGCGGCATCCTCCCAGAAGGCGATCGGGTCGGCATCCGCCCGATCGTAGATCTCCTCCGTGACGTTCGCCTGCGCGTGGAACTCCGGTGACGGCGGGTAGATCCGATCCTCGACCAGCCGCGCTTCGTCGATCAAGTCCATCGCTTGAGCAGTCGCCGTTCGATGAAGCCGAGGATCGCGTTCGTGATGGTGCCCAGCAGTGCGAGCAGCACGATCGCGAGCAGGATGCGGTCGACACGGCCGTTGTTCTGCGAGTCGTCGAGCAGGAAGCCCAGGCCCATGGAAGAGGCGATGAGCTCGGCTGCGACGAGGAACAGCCACGACTGCGCGAGCGCCAGCCGCAGACCCGACATGACCGACGGGATGACGGCGGGGAGCTGCACCGTGCGGAACAGCGACCAGCCGCGCAGGCTGAACGAGCGCCCGGCCTCGACGAGGTGCGGGTCGACATGCCGAAGCGCGTCGGCCACCGTGGTGTACACCGGGAAGAAAGCGCCGATCGCGATCAGCGTGACCTTGGACTCCTCGCCGATCTGCATCCACAGGATCAGCAGCGGCACCCAGGCGAGCGAGGGCACTGCGCGGAGAGCCGCGAGCGTCGGGCTCAGCAGCACGTCGCCGAGCTTCGACAGGCCCACGATCGCCGCGATCGCGAGACCGACGACCGAGCCGATGGCGAAGCCGAGCAGCACGCGCTGCACCGAGATCGCGATGTGGGTCCAGAGCTGTCCGCGCTCGGCGAGTTCGACACCGGCGGTGAAGACGGATCCCGGGGTGGGAAGTCGGTACGTGGGAACGAGGCCCGAGGTCGTGGCGATCTGCCAGACGACGAGGATGACGGCGGGGACCAGGAGTCCGCCGATGATGCGGACTCCTGTGCGGCTCCACAAACCCCGTGTCACAGCATCCGTGGTCCGACCGCCGCCGGCGGCGAACTCACGCGCCTGCCGCGAGTCGGCGGGCACGGTCACGCGCTGATCCGGGATCGACTCGCTCACTCTCCTGCGACCGCCTTCTCGGCGAAGTCGGGGAAGATGATCTCGGCCAGGGCCTTGTCGACGGCATCCTGACCGCCCTGCACGTCGCCGGAGTCGACGATCACGGGGGCGATCTTCTCGAGAACGTCGAGCTGGGCGTCGCCGGGGATGCCGCTGACGTCGAGGTTCGAGCGCTCCTCGATGACCGTGGTGGCCACGTCGATGTCGATGCCCGCTGCGTCGGCGAGCAGCTGCGCGGTCTCCTCGGGGTTCTCGAGCGCCCACACGCGTGCCTGCTCGTACGCGTCGACGACCGCCTGTGCGAGGTCGGCGTGCTCGGTGATGAACTCCTCTGTGGCGTTGAGGAATCCGTAGGTGTTGAAGTCGACGTTGCGGTAGATCAGCTGGTCGCCGGTCTCGACCTCGGCTGCGGCCATGATCGGGTCCAGGCCCGCCCACGCGTCGACGGATCCGCCGTCGAGCGCTGCGCGGCCGTCGGCGTGCTGCAGGTTCTGCACCTCGATGTCCTCGACGCTGAGGCCGGCGGACTCGAGCGCCTGGAGGAGGAAGAAGTACGGGTCGGTGCCCTTGGTCGCGGCGACCGAGGTGCCGGCGAGGTCCTCGACGGAGGTGATGTCGCTGTCGGGTCCGACGACGATGGCCGCCCACTCCGGCTGCGAGTAGATGTCGATGACCTTGATCGGCGAGCCGTTCGCGCGGGCCAGGAGCGCTGCCGATCCGGCCGTGGAGCCGACGTCGACCGAGCCGGAGCGCAGCAGCTCGTTGGCCTTGTTGGAGCCGGCGGACTGGACCCACTCGACCGTGACGTCGTCACCGAGGATGTCGTCGAGGATGCCCTGGTCCTTGATCACGAGGCTGAGCGGGTTGTAAGTCGCCCAGTCGACGGTCACGGTGCTCGCGGACCATTCGCCGGATGCGTCGGCGGGTGCGGCGCCGGCGTTCTCGCCCGCGACGCAGCCGGATGCCATGAGCATCATCGCACCGGCGATCGCGGTCGCAGGGACGATTCGGCGGGTGATGAGGCTCATCGGGTCTCCAAGGTGGTGCTGTGATGGGTGTCGACGCCGAGTCCTTCGAGGAGTTCGGCGCGCAGGTCCGCGATGCCGCGATCGGCACGGTCTCGCGGTCGGATGCCGGGAACGCTGATGGTGCGCGCGATCGAGGTGGCATCCGGGTCGGGGTCGGCGGTCAGCGAGCGCAGCAGCAGCACGCGGTCCGCGAGGTAGAGGGCCTCCTCGACGTCATGCGTCACGAGGAGGATGGTGGTGGGCTCGGCGGCGTGGATGTCGAGCAGCAGGTCCTGCATCCTCAGCCGCGTCAGCGCGTCGAGAGCGCCGAAGGGCTCGTCGAGCAGCAGCACGCTGGGGTTGCGGGCGAGGGCACGGGCGAGCGAAGCGCGCTGTGCCATGCCGCCGGAGACCTCGCGGGGGCGCTGGTTCGCGGCGTGCTCGAGGCCGACGAGGCTGAGCAGTTCGCTGACGCGATTCTTGCGGTCGCGTCCGCGGAGGCGGCGTGGCAGACCGAGCTCGACGTTCTGCGCGAGCGTGCGCCACGGAAGCAGCCGGGGCTCCTGGAACGCGACGGCGGTGCGCTCGTCGGTGTCGGTGACGCCGGATCCGTCGATCGCGATCACGCCGCCGGTCGGGGTGTCGAGTCCGGCGATGAGACGGAGGAGGGTCGACTTACCGCATCCGGACGGTCCGACGACGGCGACGATCTCGCCGGCGCCGAGGTCGATGTCGAGCCCCCGAAGCACCTGACGACGACCCTCCGCTACCGGGAAGTGGCGCTCCACGCTCTCCAGGGTCACGGCTGTCGCGGCGCCGGAGGGCGCGACGGTCTCTGCGCGCGACGAGAGGAGTGCGGAGGTCATGACTCCATCGTCGCGGAGCAGCGCCACTGTGACGAGTCGGACCGTAATGTTCCGTCACAACTCGGGATTCTCGTGTATAGGCGCACGAGAAACGGGCCGCCACCCCTGAGGGTGACGGCCCGTTTCAGAGAGTTGCTTACGCGTTGCCGCCCGAGAGCTTCTCGCGCAGAGCCGCGAGAGCCTCGTCATCGGCGAGCGTTCCGGCGCCGGCGGCGTCGCTCGTGAACGACTGACCAGCGGCAGCGCCGAAGTCGTCGCCAGCAGCGGCCTCGGCCTCGGCCGCCTTGGCAACCGCAGCCTTGTGGGCCTCCCAGCGAGCCTGGGCCGCAGCGTACTCCTGCTCCCATGCCTCGCGCTGAGCGTCGAAGCCTTCCTTCCATGCACCGGTCTCGGGGTCGAAGCCCTCCGGGTACTTGTACTCGCCGTTGTCGTCGTACTCGGCGAGCATGCCGTACAGCGCCGGGTCGAACTCGGTGCCGTTGGGGTCGACCGACTCGTTGGCCTGCTTGAGCGACAGCGAGATGCGGCGACGCTCGAGGTCGATGTCGATGACCTTGACGAAGACCTCTTCGCCGACGGAGACGACCTGCTCAGCCAGCTCGACGTGCTTGCTGGAGAGCTCGGAGATGTGCACGAGGCCCTCGATGCCGTCTGCGACGCGGACGAACGCACCGAACGGAACGAGCTTGGTGACCTTGCCCGCAGCGATCTGGCCGATCGCGTGGGTGCGGGCGAAGACCTGCCACGGGTCCTCCTGCGTCGCCTTGAGCGACAGGGAGACGCGCTCGCGGTCGAGGTCGACCTCGAGGATCTCGACGGTGACCTCCTGGCCGACCTCGACGACCTCGGAGGCGTGCTCGATGTGCTTCCAGGACAGCTCGGAGACGTGCACGAGGCCGTCCACGCCGCCCAGGTCGACGAACGCACCGAAGTTGACGATCGACGAGACCTGGCCCTTGCGGACCTGGCCCTTGTGCAGGTTGTTGAGGAACGTCGTGCGCGACTCGGACTGCGTCTGCTCGAGCAGAGCGCGGCGGCTGAGGACGACGTTGTTGCGGTTCTTGTCCAGCTCGAGGATCTTCGCCTCGATCTCCTGGCCCAGGTACGGAGTCAGGTCACGGACGCGACGCAGCTCGATGAGCGATGCCGGCAGGAAGCCACGGAGGCCGATGTCGACGATGAGTCCACCCTTGACGACCTCGATGACCGTACCGGTGACGACGCCGTCGTCTTCCTTGATCTTCTCGACGTCGCCCCAGGCGCGCTCGTACTGCGCGCGCTTCTTGGAGAGGATCAGACGGCCTTCCTTGTCCTCCTTCTGGAGAACGAGAGCCTCGACCTCATCGCCGACCTTGACGACCTCGTTCGGGTCGACGTCGTGCTTGATTGAGAGTTCGCGGGAGGGGATGACACCCTCGGTCTTGTATCCGACGTCGAGCAGAACCTCATCGCGGTCGATCTTGACGATCGTGCCTTCGATGATGTCGCCGTCGTTGAAGAACTTCAGAGTCTTCTCGACCGCGGCCAGGAAGTCCTCAGCAGATCCGATGTCGTTGATGGCGACCTGCTTGGTGGCCGGGGCGGTCGTTGCGGTAGTCATGTAGTGGGTTGTCCTTGTTGGGTGGATACTCGGGCCCGCCCGGTTTCACGCACGCGTGATCTCACCGGAAGAGCGAATGGATTTGGTTGGATGACACTCAGGCATGCGTGTGCACGCCACGAGTGACACTTCAGAATACCAGAGAACGCGGCATAACGATTCTGTGGATAAGTCGGACGGGATTCCATGGGTTCGCGTTAGCGTGAGCGGGTGACCCTCCTCCGATCGAAGACGAGCCGGTTCCGGATGCTGGCGCTGCTGGCTATGGCCGGAGCGACGCTGAGCGCCTGCAGCCCGACACCGGAGCCCAGCCCCACGCCGACCGCCGCCTTCGCCAGCGAGGAGGAAGCCTTCGCCGCAGCGGAAGAGACCTATCGGGCGTACAACGACGCGGTGAACCGGCAACGAGACGGGGATGAATCCGTTGATCCTCTTGATTACCTGACGGGTGAGATGCTCGACTCGGAGATCGCTTCTATACGCGAACTCGAGGCATCCGGCATAACGCTCGAAGGCGACACAAAGATCATGAGCTTCACGGGGACAGAAGCCCAAACAGATCACGATGTCGCCGCAGTTGACGCACTGGTCTGCCTCGACATCACAAACGCGCGAGCAATCGATGCTACAGGAGTCGACGTCACCGCCGTAGGTCGCAGCGATGTCTACGGGATCTCTGTCACTTTCACTGGTAACCCTGATCACCTACTCATTAGCGAGTATGAAGTGGTTGCTGATACGCAGTGCTGACCGCACTTCTTCTCAGCGCGCTCCTGCTCGTTCCCGCTTCGGGCGGTACCGGAACGGGCTGCAGTGATTCTGTACTCGTCACCGGCGGGTGCGGCGTCGACAACAACGGCACCGAGATCGTCATCGACGGCTCGCACGACACCGAGCAGAATCCCGGCACCTCCCCCGTCAACGATTGGCAGCCGCCGCTCGACGACGCGTGGACTCCTCCGACACCGGAAGAAGAGCTCGACGAGTGCCTGCGCGAGTGGGACTCCTACATTCGCTGCTACGAGGCGTCCAAGGAGACCGAAGGCGAAGAAGCAGAAGAAGAGCCCGCCATCCCCGCGATCACGATCACCGATCTCGCACGGTTCGCCCCCGCCGGTTCCACCGTGACCGGCGAGCCGGACAATGTCGGCGTCGCGGGTCTGCCGACGAACTTCGTGACGACGGCATCCGTCCAGACCGTCACGGGCGACCTCTTCGGCTTCCCCGTCTCAGTGCGCTTCACGCCCTCCGCGTACGACTTCTCATTCGGCGACGGTGCGACGACGACCACGACTTCGGGCGGCACAACGTGGGCGGATCTCGACCAGGCGCAATTCACGCCGACCGAGACGAGCCACACCTATCGCGACCGCGGCAGCTACATCGCCCGGGTCGACGTCCGGTACACGGCCGAGGTCGACTTCGGAATCGGCTGGTTCCCCGTCAGTGGCGAGGTCACCTCGACGGGCGCGGAACAGGAGGTGCGCATCTTCGAGGCGCACACCGCGCTTGTCGCCCACACCTGCGCGCAGGCGCCCAGCTCCCCCGGCTGCTGACGTCCACTGGCCGCTCCGGCCGTGTCGTCGCCCTGTGACATGCTGAACGCATGAGCGACAAGCTGATGCTGCTGGACACCGCATCCCTCTACTTCCGGGCCTTCTACGGCGTGCCCGACAAGGTCAAAGCCTCTGACGGCATGTCCGTCAACGCCGCCCGCGGCCTGCTCGACATCATCGCGAAGCTCGTCACGCTGTACGAGCCCACCCACATCGTCGCCTGCTGGGACGATGACTGGCGCCCGCAATGGCGCGTCGACCTGATCCCGACCTACAAGACGCATCGCGTCGTCGAGGTCGTCGAGTCCGGCCCGGATGTCGAAGAGGTGCCTGACCCGCTCGAGGCGCAGATCCCGCTGATCCGCGAGGCTCTCACCACGCTCGGCATCCCGATCATCGGCGTGACCGCACACGAGGCCGACGACGTCATCGGCACCCTCGCCACCCGCTCGAGCATGCCCGTCGACATCGTCACCGGCGACCGCGACCTCTTCCAGCTGGTCGACGACAGCCGCGGCATCCGTGTCATCTACACCGCCCGCGGGATGAGCAACCTCGAGATCCTCACCGACGAGTCCGTCGTCGCGAAATACGGTGTGCTGCCGACGCAGTACGCCGATTTCGCGACCATGCGCGGCGACGCGTCCGACGGGCTCCCCGGCGTCGCCGGCGTCGGTGAGAAGACGGCTGCCACGCTGCTCAAGGCGCACGGCGACCTCGCCGGCATCCGGGCTGCAGCCGCCGCAGGCGAAGGCATGAGCTCCGGTGTGCAGGCGAAGGTGCTCGCCGCATCCGAGTACCTAGACGTCGCCCCGACGGTCGTCGAAGTGGCACGGAACCTCAACATCGAGGTGCCCGTAGAACCGGTCCGCGCGCTCGACGACGTTCAGACCACGGCAGCAGAGGCCCTCGCCGAGCAGTGGAATCTCGGCGGCTCGATGCAGCGCGCGATCAGCGCCCTGAACCGGTGACCCGTTCCCGGGCCGTTGATTCAGCGGCGCCGGAACGCCACGACCATCGCCGACATCAGCGCGACGGTATACACCAGCACGACGCCGGCGATCGCGAGCAGCGGCACCTGCCATCCCCCGCTCCCCTCGCGCATCGCGCCCATGATCGGCGCGCCGAGCGCAGCGAAGGCATACCCGCACCCCTGCACCAGCGCCGACATCGTGGCGGCTTCGCCGTCCGACCTCGACACGCGCACCAGCCCGGTGAAGATCAGCACGAATCCGCTCGAGTGCGTGATCGCGCCGAACGACGCCCAGACGCCCGCCAGCTCGGGGGCGATCAGCATCCCGACCACCATCACTGCGAAGAGCACGCCCAGCAGCAACGCGGAGTAGACCGCGCCGACGTACCGCATGAGCAGCGGAGCGATCATTGCGCCGACGATCGCGACGCCCTGGAACAGCGATGAGAGGGCGCCCGCTGCCGCGGCATCCACGTCGGTCGTGTCGAGCAGGATCGTCGGCAGCCACGTCGACATCGCGTAGTAGACCGTCGACTGGGAGGCGAACGCCGCCACCAGAAGCCAGACGATCGGACGCCGGATGGTCGCCGCGAAGCGGCTGTCGACCACTACCGGCATCGGTCCGGTAATGCTCGCCGCGTCCGCGCTCGGACCGGGACGCGACTCGGCCACATCGCCCGACGCACGCTCAGCCGAGCTCCAGGAGCGCGATCGCAGGATGTGGACGATCCACAGCGCGAGCCCGATGACCGTGAATGCGCCCCACAGCAGCAGCGCCAGCGACCACCCGGTCGCCTCCGCCAGCGGCACGGTCGCGAGAGCCGTCAGCAGCGAGCCCGCGTTCAGCGTCGCCGTGTACACGGCTGTCGCGACGGCGGTGCGCGCCGGCGGCAGGTCGCGTCGGATGATGACCGGGATCACGACGTTGCCGATCGTGATCGCCGCGCCGATGATGACCATGCCCGCGAGCATCGACCCGAACCCGGGGAGCGCTCGCACGAGCGTTCCGACCATGACACCGGCGAGTGAGAGGAGGAGCGCGATCTCGGCTCCAGCTCGGCGGATCACCAGCGCGGCCAGCGGCGTCATCACCGCGAACATGATGACAGGGGCCGTCGTCAGCAAGCCGGCGGACGCCGAGCTGATCCCGAGATCGTCGATGATCTCCGGCAGCACCGGCGTGAGCGCGATGATCGGTGCGCGCAGGCTGAGGGCTGCGACGAGGATCCCGATGAGGACCAGCCACGGGACGGTGCGTCGTGTCATTCCGCCCAGGCCCTCAGGCGTTCCAGTCCCCACGTGGTCACGATGCGCTCCGCGGGAACGCCGGCGTGCTCGGCACGTTCGGCGCCGTAATCGAGAAGCGAGAGCTGTCCAGGTGCGTGTGCGTCCGAGTCGATCGAGAACAGGCATCCGGCATCCAGTGCCATCGCGATCAGCTCGTCCGGCGGATCCTGCCGCTCCGGTCGCGAGTTGATCTCGACCGCCACACCGTGCTCTGCGCAGGCATCGAAGACCGCCCGCGCATCGAACTGCGACTGCGGTCTGGTGCCGCGCTCGCCCTGCACGAGCCGGCCGGTGCAGTGCCCGAGCACGTTCACATGCGGCTGAGTCACGGCGGCAAGCATGCGCCTCGTCATCTCACGCGATTCCATGCGCAGTTTCGAGTGCACGGATGCCACGACGATGTCGAGTTCGTCGAGCAGCGCGGGATCCTGGTCGAGCGCACCGTCCTCGAGGATGTCGACTTCGATGCCGGTGAGCGTCGTGAAGCCTTCGACTGATTCCGCCCGCACCTGCGGCAACTGCTCGCGCAGGCGCTCGGCTGATAGGCCCCGCGCCACCCGCAGCCGCGGCGAGTGATCCGTGATCGCCAGGTACTCGTGCCCGAGCGCCCTGGCCGCAGCGGCCATGACGCCGATGGGCGTCGTGCCGTCCGACCATTCGGTGTGCGCGTGCAGGTCGCCGCGCAGCTTCGCCCGCAGGGTGGACGTCCTCTCCGGCTCGACTTCACCGCGCAGATCGACCAGGTACTCGGGAACTTCGCCAGCCTGAGCCTGCCGGATCACCGAGAACGTCGACTCGCCGATTCCCTTGGCGGCACGAAGCCGCGTCGGGTCGTCGACGATGTCCTGCGGCAGCGCCTTCAGCGTCGCGGCCGCCTGACGGAACGCCTTGGCGCGGTAGCGCGATGCGCGTTCGCGCTCGAGCAGCGACGCGATCTCCAGCAGCGCGTCAACGGGGTCCATGGCGTCTCACGCTGCGGCGAGTTCCCGAGTGGCCGTGACCCAGGCGTCCAGCTTCGCGGCTGCGCTGCCGTCGTCGATTGCGGCCTCGGCGCGCGCGTAACCGTCTCGGAGGCGCTCGAGGATCGGACGCGTCGCCTGCGTGGCATCCTGCGCGAGCTCGTACGCGACGATGCCCGCCGCGGCGTTGAGGAGGACGATGTCGCGCACAGGCCCCTTCGTGCCGGCCAGCGTGTCGCGGAGCACACCGGCGTTGTGCTCGGGCGAGCCGCCGATGAGATCGGCGAGATCCGCCGTGGGGATGCCGAGATCACGAGGATCGAGGTCGTGCTCATGGATGTCGCCGCGCGACACCTCCCAGATCCGGCTGTGGCCGGTGGTGGTCAGCTCGTCGAGCCCGTCGTCGCCGCGGAACACGAGCGCTGTCGCACCACGCGTACGGAAGACGCCGGTGATCAGCGGTACGCGCTCGAGCTGAGCGACGCCGACCGCGTTCGCCTCGGCGCGCGCCGGGTTGCAGAGCGGGCCGAGCATGTTGAACACGGTGGGGACGCCCAGTTCGCCTCTGGCGGCGCCGGCGTGCTTGAAGCCCGGGTGGAAGGCGGCCGCCCACGCGAAAGTGATGCCGGTGCGATCGAGCACCGCGGCGACGTCCTCGGGAGAGATCGACAGCTGCAGGCCGAGTGCACCGAGCACGTCAGACGACCCGGACGAAGAACTGGCCGCACGGTTTCCGTGCTTGACGACCGGGATGCCCGTCGCACCGATGATGATCGCCGCAGTGGTAGAGACATTGACCGTGCCGACTCTGTCCCCTCCAGTGCCGACGATGTCGAGCACGTTCGCGGACACGGGGAGCGGCACGGCGGCTTCCAGGATCGCGTCGCGGAATCCGACGATCTCGTCGATCGTCTCGCCCTTGGCGCGCAGAGCGACCAGGAACCCGGCCAGTAGCGCGTCGGAGACCTTGCCCTGCATCACCTGGCGCATCGCCCAGGTCGACTCCCAGACACTGAGATCGCGCCCCTCCAGAAGAGTGGTGAGGACGTCGGGCCAGGTCGGGGAATCAGCCATGACAGAGATCCTATCGGCGCGAATAAATTCCTGGTGCGCGGCCCGTCGCTGTGCGATCTCCGGTTTCCGTTGAATTCACCGAGGATTCGCAGTGTTTTCTTAGGGTCCCCTAAGTCTACGAACACCGAAACGGGGATGCCGGGTGCAAGAATCACGGCCGCGGATCGGCCATAATGGAGGGGTGACCACCTCAGCGACCTATGCCCCGGCGGCAAGAACGATCAAGCGCCCGAATCCGGTAGCTGTCGGCACCATCGTGTGGCTCGGCAGCGAGGTGATGTTCTTCGCGGGACTGTTCGCGATCTACTTCACCCTTCGCAGCACCTCCCCCGAACTCTGGGCGGACCGCACCGAGCTGCTGAACGTCCCGTTCGCCGCCGTCAACACGGCCATCCTGGTGTTCTCCTCCGTGACGTGCCAGATGGGCGTGTTCGCGGCCGAGGACATGCAGGCCTACCGCATCAAGAAGGGGCAGCTCAACGGCGCAGGACGCCGTCGCCTCTTCGGCTGGGGAATGGTCGAGTGGTTCTGGCTCACCTTCGCGCTCGGCGCGATCTTCGTCTCCGGTCAGGTCTGGGAGTACGCCCAGCTGGTCGCCGAGGGGCTGCCGATCCAGGCTGACTCCTACGCGTCGGCCTTCTACCTGACCACGGGCTTCCACGCCCTCCACGTCACCGGCGGACTCATCGCGTTCCTGCTCGTCATCGGACGCGCGTTCGCGGTCAAGAACTTCACGCACAAGGAGGCGACCACCTCGATCGTCGTGTCTTACTACTGGCACTTCGTCGACGTCGTCTGGATCGTGCTGTTCTTCGTCATCTACTTCCTGAAATAAGAGCGGAGCTGACCTGCGAAATGGCACGAGAGAAGAAGCGTCGCTCGAACGGACGCCGTAGCCCCCTGGCCGCTGCGGCGCTGATCGGTGCGGGACTCCTGATCACCGGCGGCATCTACGCCGGCGCGTCCGCGGCGATCGCCGCGACCGAGACCCCGACGGCGGCGAGCACTCAGCTCACGGTCGACGACGGCGAGAAGCTGTTCCAGGCGAACTGTGCGACCTGTCACGGTCTCGACCTGCAGGGAACGGACAACGGCCCGAGCCTCTATGGCGTCGGCGAGTTGTCCGTCGAGTTCCAGGTCGCCACCGGTCGTATGCCGCTGCAGATGCAGGGACCACAGGCTCCACAGAAGCCTGTGCAGTTCACGCAGGACCAGATCGAGGCCATGGCCTCCTATGTCCAGTCAGTCGCCCCCGGACCCACCTACCCCGCTGACGAGATCCTCGACGGCGAAGGCGACGTGGCTCACGGCGCCGAGCTGTTCCGGATCAACTGCGCCATGTGCCACAACGTGGCAGCGGCCGGCGGTGCTCTCACCGAGGGCAAGTACGCCCCGCCGCTGACCAGCACCAGCGCCCTGCACATCTACGCGGCCATGGTCACCGGCCCGCAGAACATGCCGGTGTTCGGCGACATGAACCTGTCGGACGAGGACAAGCGCGACATCATCTCGGCGCTGCTCTTCCAGCAGCAGGAGGTCCAGGTCGGCGGCTTCACGCTGGGCTCGCTCGGACCCGTCTCCGAGGGCCTGTTCATCTGGATCTTCGGCATCGGCGCCCTCGTCGGCGCGACCGTGTGGATCACGGCGAAGTCCAACTGACGCATATTCATCGAAGAGGAACGTACGAGGAGCACCATGGCACACGACGACGACTCGCAGGCCCTTGACAGGGCCTACCAGCCCTCTCCGGGGCTGGGTGTCGCAGTCAGCGATCCCGTGCAGAACCCGGGTCTGCCGCCGCACCGCGAGCGGATGACAGACCTGGACCCGAAGGCCGAGAAGCGCGCGGCACGGACTGTCTACACGCTGTTCTACCTGTCGCTCGCCGGAAGCATCTGGGCCGTCGCTGCGTACATGCTGTTCCCCATCGAGGACGGCTCGATGGCGGCGATCCGCAACAACAACCTCTTCATCGGTCTCGGCATCGCCCTGGCGCTGCTCTCGATCGGCCTCGGTGCGATCCACTGGTCCAAGGCGCTGATGAGCGACAAGGAGTTCATCGAGCACCGGCACCCCACTCGCGGCAAGGACGCGACGCGCGAGGCCGCGATCCAGGCATTCGCCGAGGCGAACGAGGAGTCCGGCTTCGGGCGCCGCGTGATGATCCGCAACTCACTGATCGCCGCTGTGGTCGCCTCCGTCGTTCCCGGTGTCGCACTGTTCCGCGGGCTCGCACCGCACAGCACCCCCGAGAACCCCACGGCAGGCGACCCCGTCGCACTGCTGAAGCACACGATGTGGGCTGAGGGCCAGCGCCTGGTCCGCGACCCGGACGGCACGCCCATCCGCGCGGCAGACGTCACGCTCGGCTCGGCTTTCCACGTGATCCCCGAGGATCTGGCAACCCTGTCGCACCACGACGGATACCTCGAGGAGAAGGCCAAGGCCATCGTGCTGATGATGCGCCTCCGTCCTGAGCAGCTCATCGAGTCCGAGGAGCGCAAGGACTGGTCGTACGACGGCATCGTCGCTTACTCCAAGGTCTGCACCCACGTCGGCTGCCCGGTGGCTCTCTACGAGCAGCAGACGCACCACCTGCTTTGCCCCTGCCACCAGTCGCAGTTCGACGTCACCGACCACGCCAAGGTCATCTTCGGCCCGGCCGCGCGTCCGCTGCCCCAGCTGCCGATCACGGTCGACGACGAGGGCTACCTCGTCGCGCGCAGCGATTTCGAAGAACCCGTCGGCCCGAGCTTCTGGGAGCGCCATTGAGCACCGCAACGCTGTCCAAAGAGGACAAGGACAACCAGGCCCCCCTCGGCGGCCGCTTCGTCGGCGCCGCGTCGAACTACATCGATGAGCGCACCAGCCTCTCCGGCTTCGTCAAGGAGCTGGGCCGCAAGATCTTCCCCGACCACTGGTCGTTCATGCTCGGCGAGATCGCGCTGTGGAGCTTCGTGGTCGTGTTCCTGTCCGGAACCTTCCTGACGTTCTTCTTCGAGGCCTCGATGGTCGAGACGCACTACACCGGCGCCTACGCACCGATGCGCGGCATCGAGATGTCCGCCGCGCTCGAGTCGACGCTGCACATCTCGTTCGACCTGCGCGGTGGCCTGCTGGTTCGCCAGATCCATCACTGGGCCGCTCTGGTGTTCGTCGCCGGTATCGGCGTGCACATGCTCCGCATCTTCTTCACCGGTGCGTTCCGCAAGCCGCGCGAACTCAACTGGGTGATCGGCTTCGTGCTGTTCATCCTCGCGCTTGCCGAGGGCTTCACCGGCTACTCGCTGCCGGATGACCTGCTCTCGGGCAACGGCCTCCGCATCATCGACGGCATGGTGAAGGGCATCCCGCTCATCGGCACGTGGACCTCCTTCCTGCTGTTCGGCGGCGAGTTCCCCGGCACCGACATCGTCGGCCGTCTGTACACACTGCACATCCTGTTGCTGCCACTGCTGGTGATCGGCCTCATCGTCGTGCACCTGATGCTGATGGTCATCAACAAGCACACTCAGTTCGCCGGGCCCGGCCGCACGAACGACAACGTCGTCGGCTACCCGATGATGCCGGTGTACATGTCGAAGATGGGCGGCTTCCTGTTCATCGTCTTCGGTGCGATCGTGCTCATCGCGACGTTCTTCCAGATCAACCCGGTCTGGAACTACGGCCCGTACGACCCCTCCCCCGTCTCGGCAGGTACGCAGCCGGACTGGTACATCGGCTTCGCCGACGGCGCGCTGCGCCTGGCCCCGTCGAACTGGGACATCGTGTTCCTCGACCACACCTGGTCGTTCGGCATCCTCGTGCCTGTCGCGATCCTCGGACTGTTCATCGTCGCCGTGGCGATCTACCCCTTCATCGAGGCGTGGGTGACCGGCGACAAGCGCGAGCACCACATCGCCCAGCGCCCGCGCAACGCCGCGACGCGTACCGCGATCGGCGTGGCCGGTGTCATCTTCTACGCGGTGATGTGGGCTGCGGCCTCGTCCGACCTCATGGCGACACACTTCCACCTCACCATGGAAGGCGTCATCCACACGCTGCAGGCTCTGCTGTTCCTCGGACCGATCATCGGCTACTTCGTCACCAAGCGCATCTGTCTCGCGCTGCAGAAGAAGGACCGCGAGATCGTGCTGCACGGTTATGAGTCGGGCCGCATCGTCCGCCTTCCCGGCGGGGAGTTCATCGAGGTCCACCAGCCGGTCGACAAGTACGACCGCTGGAAGCTCATCGACGTCGACGGTTACGAGCCGCTCGTGGTGCGCCCGAACACGAAGGGCCGCATCCCGTGGACGCAGAACCTGCGCTCCTCGCTCTCGCGCTGGTTCTACGAGGACCGCCTCTCGCCGCTGACCCAGGCCGAGGTGAGTGCCGCAGATGCCCACCAGCACCACGTCACGACGCATATGGACGAGGCTGAGGCTGCCGAGATCCAGGGCGCTCACGAGCGCGCAGGCGCTCCTGACGCCCCGCTGTACCCGACCGAGACGCACGTCGACGAGACGGCGAACACGCCGAGTTCGGTGATCGCCACCGAGCCGGACGAGGACTCGCGGGAGAACAGAACGACGAAGCAGGAGGACGTGGACGGCGAGTAACGCGCCTCTCACCCTCCTCGATGGCCCCGACGCGATCTGCGTCGGGGCCATCGGCGTATCTGGAAGGATCCAGAGCATGCCCTCCACCCGCATCCGGATCTCCGGACGACCGTCAGACTTCTCTCTTGCCGCCGACATCGAGGCGGCGGCCGATGAGCTGCTGATCGGCCACCTGCATGCGGTCGACTGGCCTCCGGTCGACAGCGGGCAGGAGCGGATGGCGATGCCCGGCTTCCTGCTGCTCGCGGAAGAGGAATCCGACGGCTTCGTGGTCGGCTTCGCCCATGTCCTGGAGATCGACGGCTTCGTCCACCTCGAGCAGCTCGCGGTGCTGCCTGCACACAGCCGACGAGGCCACGGACGGATGCTGGTCGAGGCGGTCCTCGCAGAGGCAGTCGCACGCGGGTACACGGAGATCACGCTGCGCACCTACCGCGATGTGCCCTGGAATGCTCCGTTCTACGAGAGTTGCGGATTCCGTCGCAGCGATCCTGCCTCTCCCTTCCACGAGCATCTCGTGGACGTCGAAGCGCGTGTCGGTCTTGAACGGTACGGTGAGCGCATCCAGATGACGGCACGGCTCGATCGCTCCGGCCGCAGATCGGCATCGGAGCCGAAGTCCTAAGCTGGAGCCATGATCGAACGCGCTGACTACTTCGCCGCAAAGCTCGCCTACGAGACCGACGCCAGCGATCTGTACGCCCGCCAGAAGGCCGGAGATGGCGTCGTGATCATCGACGTGCGCTCGGATGAGGCATGGGCGCAGGGGCGCGTCGCAGGCGCCGTGCACATGCACTACAGCGAGATCGCTGCCAGAGCACATCAGGAGATTCCCCGTGGCGCCGATGTGGTGGTGTACTGCTGGAGCCCCGGATGCAACGCCGGCGCGAAGGGCGCTCTGGAGTTCGCCAAGCTCGGCTACCCGGTGCGCGAGATGATCGGCGGCTTCGAGTACTGGGCACGCGAGGGATACCCGGTCGAGGACCACGACGGCGTCCATCGCCGGCCGATCGACCCGCTCACCGGTGTGCCTCGACTCCGCACCCGACCCTGAGAAGTCTCGGCTGCGACCAAGCACGAAGAAGCCCTCCGGACGCATCCGGAGGGCTTCTGACGTGCGAACGTGTCTCAGCGGGCGAAGTGGCCTCGGTAGTACTCGTAGACCCACCCGACGATCGCGACCGCGAAGATCGCAATGCCGATCGGGAGCAGGAAGTGTCCCACCGCCATGCCGATCAGGAAGACAGCGGCGGATGCGGCGAGCACGAGCGGCCACCAGGACCACGGGCTGAACTCGCCGAGTTCCGGGTCACCGTCGTCGATGTCGGCGGTCAGGATGTCCTCGGGCAGCTCGCCGCCCTGCGCCTTGTGCGTGCGCTGCAGGTAGACCGCGACCATCGCAGACATGAACATGCCGAAGAACAGAGCGACCGTGCCGACCCACTCGACGCTCATTGGGCCGGTCAGTTCCGGGTAGGCGAGGATGTGCCACACCGTGTAGCCGGTACCGACCACGAAGAAGAAGCCGGCGAGGAGCCACCACAGAATGATGTTTGAACGCATGATTTACTTCGCCTCTCCGCTCGCATCCGAGACGCCGGACGCGGCGACTCCGACCGGGTGCTCCGCGGCCTCAGGGTGGTTCAGATCGAAAGCGGGCCGCTCGCTGCGAATACGCGGGATAGAGGTGAAGTTGTGCCGCGGCGGAGGGCAGCTGGTCGCCCACTCGAGCGACGCGCCGTAGCCCCACGGATCGTTGACCGTGACCTTCGGCGCCTTGCGGGCCGTAATCCACACGTTCAGGAAGAACGGCAGCATCGAGGCGCCGAGGATGATGGCGCCGATCGTCGACACCTGGTTTCCCCAGGTCCATCCGTCAGCAGCCGAGTAGTCGGCGTAGCGGCGGACCATGCCGTCCACACCCAGCCAGTGCTGGATGAGGAACGTCATGTGGAAGCCGACGAACAGCATCCAGAAGTGCACGTAGCCCAGACGCTCGTTGAGCATGCGGCCGGTCCACTTGGGCCACCAGAAGTAGAAGCCGGAGAACATCGCGAACACGACGGTGCCGAACACCACGTAGTGGAAGTGCGCGACGACGAAATACGAGTCGCTGAGGTGGAAGTCCAGCGGCGGCGACGCCAGGATGACGCCGGTAAGACCACCGAAGACGAACGACACCAGGAAGCCGAGCGCGAACACCATCGGCGTCTCGAAGGTCACGGACCCTCGCCAGAGCGTTCCGATCCAGTTGAAGATCTTCACACCCGTCGGCACCGCGATGAGCATCGTCATGAGCGCGAAGAACGGCAGCAGCACGGAGCCCGTGACGTACATGTGGTGCGCCCACACGGCCACGGAGAGCGCTGCGATCGCGATCGTCGCGTACACGAGCGTCTTGTATCCGAAGATCGGCTTGCGGCTGAACACCGGGAACACCTCGGAGACGATGCCGAAGAACGGCAGCGCGATGATGTACACCTCAGGGTGGCCGAAGAACCAGAACAAGTGCTGCCACAGCAGCACGCCGCCGTTCGCTGGGTCGTAGACGTGAGCGCCGAGGATGCGGTCAGCAGCGGCGGCGAAGATCGCAGCGGCGAGCACGGGGAACGCCATCAGGATCAGGAGGCTCGTGATGAGCGTGTTCCACGAGAAGATCGGCATGCGCCACATGGTCATGCCTGGTGCTCGCATCGTGATGATCGTGGTGATGAAGTTCACCGCACCGAGGATCGTGCCGAAACCGGACATGCCGAGCCCGACCATCCACAGGTTTCCACCGGCACCGGGCGAGAACGACGCGTTCGCCAGCGGCTGGTAGGCGAACCAGCCGAACGATGCAGCGCCCTGAGGCGTGAGGAAGCCGGCGACGGCGATGATCGAGCCGAAGCCGAACAGCCAGAACGCGAAGGCGTTCAGTCGCGGGAAGGCGACGTCGGGGGCGCCCAGCTGGAGCGGGAGGATCGCATTCGCGAATCCGGCGAACAGCGGCGTCGCGAACATCAGCAGCATGATCGTGCCGTGCATCGTGAACAGCTGGTTGTACTGCTCCTTGGTGGGGACGATCTGCATCCCGGGAGCGAACAGCTCGGCGCGAATGACGAGCGCCATCACGCCACCCAGCAGGAAGAACAGCACAGACGTGATCAGGTACATGTACCCGATCGTCTTGTGGTCAGTGGACGTGAGCCACTTGACGACGATGTTGCCCTTCTCCTCCGTGCGGGAGGAGCTCAGCAGAGCGGCCTGACGAGCCGGGATCGCGGTGGGGCGAGCGCCAGGAGCCTGGCTGGGGGCCTCAGTTGTTGACATGAGGATTACTCTCCCTCTTCCTCGGAGTCCGTTCCCTGGGCACCCGTGCCCGGGAGATTGCCGAGTCGGTCGTAAGCGTCGTTTATGTCGCCGACGTTGCCCTCCTCGCGGAGCGACTCGACGTATGCGTCGTATTCGTCCTGCTCGACGACCTTGACGTTGAACATCATCATCGAGTGGTATTCGCCGCAGAGCTCGGCGCACTTGCCGTCGTACTCGCCGACGCGGGTCGGGATGAAGGACCAGGAATTGTCCTTCCCGATGTACATGTCTTTCTTGTACAGGAAGTCGATGATCCAGAACGAGTGGATGACATCGCGCGACTGCAGGCTGATGTGCACCTTCTGGTCGACCGGAAGCACCAGCGTGGGCAGCTCTTCCTTGTCGACGTTGCCATCGGCATCGGGCTGCGCCTGGATCCCCATGGTCCACACGGCGTCGGACAGATCGTCGTCCTCGCCGGCGTACATGAAGTCGAACGCCCACTGCTTGCCGATCGCCGTGATCTCGACGTCCGCGTCGTCCCACTGCGTCTCGATCTCGGCCTGGTCGCGCGCCGTGAAGAAGAACATTCCCATGACGAGGATCAGCGGGATGACCGTGTAGAAGATCTCGATGGGCATGTTGTACCGCATCTGCACCGGCAGGCCGGTCTGGCCCTTCCGGCGACGGTACGCGATCGCAGCCCAGCCCATCAGGCCCCACGTGATCACGCCGACGGCGAGCAGCACGATCCAGGAGTTGACCCAGAGCGACGCGACACGGTCGGTCTGGTTCGTGGCGGCGGTGCCGTCTTCCACGAAGCCCGGGAGGAACCCGTGAAGCTCGGTGGGAGAGCATCCCGCCAGGACCACGGCTGCTGCAATTCCTACCGGAACTGCAGCCCAACGAAGGCGGCGTTTCGAGGGCACGATACACCTTTCAAGATCGCGGACAGGGCTCATCCCAGTCTAGGGCAAGCTCACACCTGATTCATGCCAACCACGCAGGTCGGACACGGCTGACGTTCAGTGGAAGCTGTCGCCGCAGGCGCAGCTTCCGGCCGCGTTCGGGTTGTCGATCGTGAAGCCCTGCTCCGAGATCGTGTCCTTGAAATCGATGGCTGCGCCGTCGAGGTAGGGCACGCTCATGTTGTCGACGATGACCTCTACGCCGTCGAACTCGACGGTCTCATCGCCATCCAGGTAGCGCTCGTCGAAGTAGAGCTGGTAGATCAGGCCGGAGCATCCGCCGGGCTGGACCGCCACGCGCAGTCGAAGATCCTCGCGGCCCTCCTGCGCGAGAAGGTTCTTCACCTTGGTGGCGGCAGCGTCCGTGAGGGTGACGCCGTGTGCGGTCTTGGTCTCGGAAGTGATGGTGGTGTCGCTCATGTCGCTCCTTGTGACGCGCCGCGCATGCGCACGGCTGGTGATGCGATTCTACCGTCGAGGGCTGAAGAAGGCTCCGGGTTCAGAGCGTGGCGGCGTTCATGCGCGCGAGCAGCAGCGCCTCGGTGGCGATCGCGTGACGGAAGGTGTCCAGGTGCAGGGACTCGTTCGGGCTGTGCGCGCGCGAATGCGGGTCCTCCACACCGGTGACGAGGATCTGCGCTTCTGGGAACTCCCGGACGAGATCGGCGATGAACGGGATGGATCCGCCGACACCGAGATCCACGGCATCCTTGCCGTAGCCGTCCGCCATCGCCTGACGGGCGAGGCCGACGGCCCACCCGCTGGTGTCGACGAGGAAGCCGTCCCCTAGGTCGACGTCGGAGAACGTCAGCTCGGCGCCGAACGGCGCGTTCGCACGCAGGTGCCTCTCCAGCGCCGCGTAGGCCTCTTCACCGGTCTGGCCGGGGGCGACTCGGGCGCTGATGACGACGGTCGCCTCGGGAAGGAGGGTGTTGGACGCCGATTCGACGCTGGTCGCGTCGATGCCGATGACGGTGACGGCCGGCTTGTTCCAGATGCGGCTGAGGATGCTGTCCCTGCCGATCGGCGTGGTGCCGGACAGGAGTCCGGCCTCATCGCGCAGCGTCTCCTCCGAGTACTCCGGGGTAGGTGCGTCGCGCTCGGTCATCCCCTCCACCGCGACGGCCCCGTCGGCATCCCACAGAGTCGACAGCAGACGCACCGTGGCCATCATGGCGTCCGGCACCGCGCCGCCGAACATTCCGGAATGCGACGCATGGTCGAGCGTGCGGACCTTGAGCGTGAAGCGGGCGTTGCCGCGCAGCGAGACGGTCAGACCGGGCGTCGTCGAGTCCCAGTTCCCGGAGTCGGCGACGACGATGGCGTCCGCCCGCAGAGCCTCCGCGTTGTCGCTGAGGAACTGCGCGAACGAGCGGGAGCCATACTCCTCCTCGCCCTCGATGAACAGCGATATGCCGAGCTCGAGGTCGTCGCCGAGCGCCTCGCGCACCGCGCGAAGTGAGGCGATGTGCGTCATGATCCCCGCCTTGTCGTCAGCGGCGCCCCGACCGTACAGCCGCCCGTCGCGCACGGTCGGCTCGAACGGCGGCGTCTCCCACAGCGCGTCGTCACCGGGAGGCTGAACGTCGTGGTGCGCGTACAGCAGGATGGTCGGCTTGCCTCCTCGTGCGGCCCTGGTCGCCAGCACGGCGGGCTGACCGTGCTCGTCCGTCCCGGGGATCGCGGCGCGAAGGACGCGAACCTCGTCGAAGACGCCGGTCGCCTCGGCGAGAGCCGCCACGCGCTCGGCGCTGCGCTCGAGCTGCGTCTGCTCGAACGACGGCCAGGCGATGCCGGGGATGCGCACGAGATCACCGAGATCTGCGAGCGCGCTCGGGATGCTGATCGCCACGGCTTCGCTGACGGCGGATTCGATGGCGGGGTCTGCGGTGGGCGGCACGGAGGTCATGCGAGTAATCTTAAGGCTTCACCCGAATCTTGATCCGAGGAGTCCCGTGGCCGCTTCCACCCCATCGACGAACGACGAGTCCGCCGAGACGCCGGTCGTCGGCAAGGGACGGCCGACTCCGAGCCGCGCCGAGCAGGAGGCAGCCCGCCGTCGTCCGCTCGTCGCGGACACCAAGGAGGCCCGTGCTGCGGCGAAGGCCCAGCTGCGCGAGCAGCGCGAGCGCGCACAGGCCGGCATGGCCGCCGGTGAGGACAAGTACCTTCCCCCGCGCGACAAGGGGCCGCAGCGACGCTGGGTGCGCGACTACGTGGATGCCGGCTGGCACGTGTCCGAGTGGGTGATGGCGCTGATGGTCATCGTCATCCTGGTCTCGCTCGTGCCCAACCCGACCTTCTCGTTCTACGCCTTCGTCGGCCTGTGGTGCTTCATCATCGTCGCCGTGCTCGACATGATCCTGCTGGGCGCGCGCGCGAAGCGGAAGGCCGCCGCGAAGTTCGGCAAGGAGCGCCTCGAGAAGGGCCTCGGCTGGTACGCCGCGATGCGGTCGCTGCAGATGCGCTTCATGCGCCTGCCCAAGCCGCAGGTCAAGCGCGGACAGTACCCCGCCTGATCCCGCTTTCCCTGCGGGTCGTTGAGCGAGCGTTAGCGAGTCGAAGCCGCTAACGCCGCCTGAGCTCACGGCTGATCTGACGGGCCCAGAACGGGCCGCGGTACAGGAACGCCGTGTATCCCTGCACGAGCGTGGCACCGGCATCCAGCCGCTCCTGGACGTCGGACGCGGTCTCCACTCCCCCGACGGAGATGACGCAGAAATCGCTCGGAACCGCCGCGCGCACGACGTGCAGCACCTCCATCGAGCGCTCCCGCAGCGGCGCACCGGACAGCCCGCCGGCGCCGGCGGCTTCGACGACCGCGGCATCCGTCTTCAGGCCCTCGCGGCCGATGGTCGTGTTGTGCGCGATGATCCCGTCGAGCCCCTCCGCCACGGCGAGCCGTGCGATCGCCGCGATCTCGTCGTCCGACAGGTCGGGCGCGATCTTCACCAGCAACGGGGTCGAGCCCGCCGCCGTCTTCACCGCACGCAGCAGCGGTGCGAGTGTCTCGACCGCCTGCAGCCCGCGCAGTCCCGGAGTGTTGGGGGATGACACGTTGACGGCGAGGTAGTCCGCGAGCGGGGCGAGCTTCGTCGCGCTCGCGACGTAGTCTGCGGTGGCGTTCTCGACCTCGATGATCCGGCTCTTGCCGATGTTCACGCCGATGATCGTCTTAGGACGGCGCCGGCGCAGCTTCGCGAGGCGCTTCGCCGCGGCATCCGCCCCGGCATTGTTGAAGCCCATCCGGTTGATGACGGCGCGGTCGGGCACGAGGCGGAACAGGCGCGGCTTGGGGTTGCCCTCCTGCGGAATGGCGGTGACCGTGCCAACCTCGACGTGCCCGAAACCGAGCGCCGCGAGCCCGCGCACGCCGACGGCGTTCTTGTCGAAGCCGGCCGCGACGCCGAACGGCGAGTCGAACGTGAGCCCGAGCGCCGACACCTTGCTTTCTGCCTCGGGCGCACACAGGGCACGGGTGATCCACGCGAACGGCGGCGCGCCGAGCCCGCGGATCACTGCCATGCCGGCGTGGTGCGCGAACTCAGGGTCGAAGCGCGACAGAACGGTGCGGAAGAGGAGGGGATACATCCCTGCCAGATTACCGGTCGGCCGTGGCCACCCCGGACTCGGCATGATCGGCGCGCAGATCGGTGATCGCGCTTTCGAAGTCCTCGAGCGATTCGAACGCCTGGTAGACGCTGGCGAAACGCAGGTAAGCGACCTCGTCGAGGTCGCGGAGCGGCCCGAGGATGGCCAGTCCGATCTCGTTCGCATCGAGTTGCGATACGCCGGTCTGCCGCACTGCCTCCTCGACGCGCTGCGCGAGGATCGCGAGGTCTGCCTCGGTCACCGGGCGCCCCTGGCATGCCTTGCGGACGCCCGAGATGACCTTGTCACGGCTGAACGGCTCCATGACGCCGGAGCGCTTGATCACGTTGAGGCTGGCCGTCTCGGTGGTGGTGAACCGGCCGCCGCACTCCGGGCACTGCCTGCGCCGACGGATCGAGAGACCGTCATCGCTGGTTCGCGAATCGATCACGCGGGAATCGGGATGACGGCAGAACGGGCAGTGCATGGTGTTACAGCGTAGTCGTTCCCCCGGCGTCAGCCTGGAAGCGCGCTTCGATGGCTTCGCCGTGCCCCGGGAGCACCTCGGTATTCGCCAGGGCGACGACGCCCTCACGGACGGCGGCGAGAGCGGCGTGATCGTAGGAGATGATCTGCTGCGGCCGCAGGAACGTGTAGGCGCCGAGCCCCGGCGCGTAGCGCGCCTGTCCCCCGGTCGGCAGCACGTGATTGCTGCCCGCCATATAGTCGCCCAGACTCACCGGTGTCTGGTCGCCGACGAAGATCGCGCCGGCGCTGGTGAACGCGGATGCCGCCTCCGGCGCGTCTTCGATGTGGAGCTCGAGGTGCTCGGGTGCGTAGGCGTTGCTGAACGCCGTGGCCATCGCGCGATCGTCGACGAGGACGATCGCGGACTGCTCGCCCGCCAGCGAGACGCCGACGCGTTCCGCGTGCTTCGTGGATGCTGCGAGCCGAGCGACCTCGGTGACGACGCGCTCGGCGAGACTCTCGTCGTCGGTGACGAGCACCGCCGACGCCTGCTCATCGTGCTCCGCCTGGCTCACGAGGTCGGCGGCTATGAGTCGCGCGTTCGCTGTGCGGTCGGCCACCACGAGGATCTCTGTCGCGCCCGCTTCGGAGTCTGTGCCGACGACGCCGGCGACGGCCCGCTTGGCAGACGCGACGTAGTTGTTGCCAGGGCCGGAGAGGACATCGACCGGGTCGAGGCCGAGATCCTCCACGCCGTACGCGAACGCGCCGATCGCGCCGGCGCCGCCGATGGCATACACCTCGGTGATGCCGAGCAGCCCGGCTGCGCCGAGAATCGTCGGGTGGATGCGGCCGTCTTCGGTGTGCTGCGGCGGCGACGCGAGGGCGATGTGCTGGACTCCGGCGACCTGCGCCGGAACCGCATTCATCACCACGCTCGATGCGAGCGGCGCCTTCCCGCCGGGGATGTACACGCCGACACGGTTCACCGGCTGCCAGCGCTGGGTGATGAGGGCGCCGTCGCCGATCTGTGTCACTCGGGTCTCCGGCACCTGCGCCGCAGATCCCAGGCGCACGCGGCGAATCGCTTCTTCGAGCGCCGCCCGGACCTCGGGGGCGAGAGCGGCGACGGCATCCTGGATGTGGCTTGCCGGCACGCGGATCTCGTGCCCGGTGACGCGGTCGAACTTCTCGGCCTGGGCGCGCAGTGCGGCTTCACCCTCGGTGCGGACGTCCTCGACGATGCGCGCTGCGGTCTCCAGGGCCTCGGCACGCGCCTGCGTGGCGCGTGGAACGGCGGCGAGCATGTCTGCCGGCGAGAGCTTCCGCCCCCGCAGATCGATCGTGCGCACGTCAGCCTCTCGTGATGTCTGCGATGTCGTGCAGGTAGCCGACGCGTCCGTCGTCGTGGCGCACCAGGTAGGCGCCGCCGCGATCCTCGATCACGAGGACCCAGGCCTCTGGCCCGACGCGGAAGAGCGCTTCACCGGCCTCGTCGAACACGTCGCGCTCGGTGGGGGCGAGCACCCAGAACGGCTGACCGAGCGCCTCGTCGGTTTCGTCGCCGCCGCGCGATGAGCGGACGTAACCGGGGACGTAGTCTTCGTCGAGCTCGGGTGCGGTGCCGAGCGCTCCGCCCGAGGCGTGCCCGGTCAGCGGCATGCTCTCGCCGAATCCCGGCTGCTCGGCGTCGTGCGTCGTGTCATCCACGAACTCGTCTTCGATGGCAGCCAGTGCCTCGTCTGCCGCAGCAGGAGCGGCGACCACGCGCTCCGGCTGGGGACGGGCGACGACCGGACGCACCGGATTCGCGTTGCGATGTGCGAGCGTGACCAGGCGCCCGCGGAAGTCGTCGCGCAGGCCCGGGATGATCGGCGCGCAGACCGTGAGCACCACCAGCATCAGCAGGACGACCACCTGCACCCACGGCACCCAGACGTTCAGCGAGGTGCCGGTCTGGGCCATCGCTGCGACGTACTGCCAGAGCTGCTGGATCCACCAGACGGCGGCGACTGAGAAAGCCACGGATGCGAACTGATCGATGCCCAGCGAGCCGACCCGGCGGATCCCCTCCGGCGAGAACCGGCGGAGGACGATGAGGAAGACGGCGACCGTCGGCACCCCGAGCGGCAGGATCCAGGCGATGCCCTGCGTCCACAGAGCCGGACTCCACCCGATCGGGAAGAACGACGTGACGAACACGACCAGCCAGGCGGCGACGATCAGCAGTTCGCGGACGGTGAATCCGAGGACACCGTGCTGAGGCGCGACTTCTTCTTCGTAGAGGACGCCGTCCTCTTCGGTGAAGGGCTCTTGCGTGAAGGACTCATCCGGTATGTCCGTGCTCATGTGTCCCTACCCTACCCGAGGCAGGCAGGGCCCAGCAGGGACTTGAGGTCGCCGAACAGGTCGGCGGACACCTTCACCGGCATGGGCACATCGAACACCTTCGCCGTCTGTCCGCGGTGCACTCGCAGCACCACCTCGGTGTCACCGTTGTGCCGGCGCAGAACGTCGGCGAGCTCGTTCATGACGTGCTCCGTGGCGCGCTGCTCGGCGAGCACGAGCGACAGCGGACCGGCGGTGTCGAAGGAGCCGACATCCGGTGAGAACGCGGACTGCGCGTGCAGGTTTAGCCCGTCGTCGCGGCGGGACACTCGTCCGCGCACAGCGAGGATGGCATCCTGCTGAAGCGTGTGCTGGAACTCGGTGTAGGTCTTGCCCATGAACATCACGGTGACCTCGCCGTTGAAGTCCTCGACGGTGATCATGCCGTACGGGTTTCCGCTGGCCTTGGCGACCCGGTGCTGCACGCTCGTCACCAGCCCGGCGACCGTGACCTGGTCGCCGTCCTGCAGATCTTCCGACGCGAGGAGATTGTGGATCGAGATCGAGGCATGTTTCGCGAGCGGGACCTCGAGCCCGGCCAGCGGGTGGTCGGAGACGTACAGCCCGAGCATCTCGCGCTCGAACGCGAGCTTGTCCTTCTTCACCCATTCGGGTCGCTCCGGCACCTTCGCCGGCGGGGCGTCCTCGTGCGCGACGTACAGGCTGTCGAAGTCGAACCCGATCGCCCCCTGGGCTTCGTTGCGCTTCTGGTCGACGGCGGCTTCCGTGGCATCCTCATGGATCTCCATCAGAGCTCTGCGGGTGTCGCCCATCGAATCGAACGCCCCCGCTTTGATCAGCGATTCGACCGTCCGCTTGTTCGAGACGTGCAGCGGCACCTTCTTGAGGAAGTCGTGGAAGGAGGAGAAGTTCTCCTTCTCGCGAGCCTCGATGATGCCGTCGACGACGTTGCTGCCCACGTTCCGGACGGCACCGAGGCCGAAGCGGATGTCCTCGCCGACTGCGGCGAAGAAGTTGATCGACTCGCGGACGTCAGGCGGCAGCACCTTGATCCCCATGCGACGGCACTCGTTGAGGTAGATCGCCATCTTGTCCTTGGAGTCGCCGACGCTCGTCAGCAGCGCCGCCATGTACTCAGCCGGGTAATGCGCCTTGAGGTACGCGGTCCAGTACGAGACGAGTCCGTACGCGGCCGAGTGCGCCTTGTTGAAGGCGTAATCGGAGAACGGCAGCAGAATGTCCCACAGCGCCTTGACCGCGCCGTCGCCGAACCCGTTGGCGTGCATGCCGGCCTGGAAGCCCGCGTACTGCTTGTCGAGCTCGGACTTCTTCTTCTTGCCCATCGCGCGCCGGAGGATGTCGGCCTGACCGAGGCTGAAGCCGGCGACCTTCTGCGCGATCGCCATCACCTGCTCCTGATAGATGATCAGGCCGTAGGACTCGTCGAGGATGTCCTTGAGGGGCTCTTCGAGTTCGGGGTGGATCGGTGTGATCGGCTGCAGCCCGTTCTTGCGGAGCGCGTAGTTGGTGTGCGAGTTCGCCCCCATGGGGCCGGGTCGGTACAGGGCGATGAGGGCCGAGATGTCACCGAAGTTGTCGGGCTTCATCAGGCGCATGAGCGACCGCATCGGTCC
This sequence comes from Microbacterium abyssi, assembly GCF_015277895.1. Classification (NCBI taxonomy): domain Bacteria; kingdom Bacillati; phylum Actinomycetota; class Actinomycetes; order Micrococcales; family Microbacteriaceae; genus Microbacterium; species Microbacterium abyssi. The sequence continues at coordinate 2,056,354 of NZ_CP063815.1, forward strand.
GCCGTCGAGCTGGAACACGCCGAGCGAGTCGCCGCGGGAGAGCAGGTCGTACGCTGGGCGGTCATCGAGTTCGAGGTGCTCGAGGTCGACCTCTTCGTCGCGGTTCATGCGGATGTTGTCGAGCGCGTCGGAGATGATCGTGAGGTTCCGCAGGCCGAGGAAGTCCATCTTGATCAGTCCGAGTGTCTCGCACGACGGGTAATCGAACTGCGTGACGATCTGGCCGTCCTGCTCGCGCTTCATGATCGGGATGATGTCGAGCAGCGGCTCGGACGACATGATCACGCCGGCTGCGTGCACACCCCACTGGCGCTTCAGTCCCTCGAGGCCCAGCGCGCGGTCGAAGACCGTCTTCGCCTCCGGATCCGTCTCGATGAGCGTGCGGAACTCGCTGGCCTCCTTGTAGCGCGGATGCGCGGAGTCGAACATGCCGTCCAGCGGCATGTCCTTGCCCATGACGGGAGGCGGCATGGCCTTGGTCAGACGCTCCCCCATGCTGAACGGGAATCCGAGCACACGCCCGGCATCCTTCAGCGCCTGCTTGGACTTGATCGTGCCGTAGGTCACGATCTGCGCGACGCGCTCGGAGCCGTACTTCGCGGTGACGTAGTCGATGACCTCGCCGCGGCGACGGTCGTCGAAGTCGACGTCGAAGTCGGGCATCGACACGCGGTCGGGGTTCAGGAAGCGCTCGAAGATGAGGCCGTGCTCGAGCGGGTCGAGGTCGGTGATCTTCATGGCGTACGCGACCATGGATCCCGCACCGGAGCCACGCCCCGGACCGACGCGGATGCCGTTGTCCTTGGCCCAGTTGATGAAGTCGGCGACCACGAGGAAGTAGCCGGGGAACCCCATCTGCAGGATGATGCCGGTCTCGTACTCGGCCTGCTTGCGCACCCTGTCGGGGATGCCGTTCGGGTACCGGTAGTGCAGCCCCGTCTCGACCTCCTTGATGAGCCAGCTGTCCTCGGTCTCGCCGTCGGGCACGGGGAAGCGCGGCATGTAGTTCGCCGAGGTGTTGAACTCGACCTCGCAGCGCTCGGCGATCAGGAGGGTGTTGTCGCACGCCTCCGGATGGTCGCGGAACATCTGGCGCATCTCCTGCGCGGTCTTGATGTAGTAGCCGTCGCCGTCGAACTTGAACCGGTTCGGGTCGTCCATGGTCGAGCCGGACTGCACGCACAGCAGCGCCGCATGCGCGTCGGCCTCGTGCTGATGCGTGTAGTGCGAGTCGTTGGTCGCCACCAGCGGGATGTTCAGATCCTTCGAGATCTTCAGCAGGTCGGAGATCACGCGCCGCTCGATGGACAGACCGTGGTCCATGATCTCGGTGAAGTAGTTCTCCTTGCCGAAGATGTCCTGGAACTCCGCGGCCGCCGCGCGCGCGGCGTCGTACTGGCCGAGTCGCAGGCGCGTCTGGATCTCGCCGGAGGGGCAGCCGGTGGTCGCGATGAGGCCCTTGCTGTACTTCTGCAGCAGCTCTCGGTCCATGCGGGGCTTGAAGTAGTACCCCTCAATGCTCGACAGCGAACTCAGCCGGAACAGATTGTGCATGCCCTCGGTGCTCTGACTCCACATCGTCGTGTGGGTATAAGCACCGGAACCGGAGACGTCGTCGCTCTTCTGATCGGGGGATCCCCAGGCCACCCGGGACTTGTCGCTGCGGTGCGTGCCGGGGGTCACGTAGGCCTCGAGCCCGATGATCGGCTTCACCCCGGCGTTCTTGGCGGCGTTGTAGAACTCGAACGCTGCGAAGGTGTTGCCGTGGTCGGTCACCGCGATGGCGGGCATGCCGTAATCGGCGGCCGCCTGGGTCATCGCGTTGATCTTCGCGGCACCGTCCAGCATCGAGTATTCGCTGTGCACGTGCAGGTGTACGAAGGAGTCGGATGCCACGAGATCGAGTCTACGTCGGGGTCCGGACACCGGCTTCCGGCGTCACCGCAGATCAAGTCGCATGAGCACTCTCGCGAACCCGTTGAGTACGGAGTCGGTCTCGGATGCCTGCGTGAATCCGGCGTTCTCGAACAGTGATTTCGTGCCGACGTACGCCATCGTCATGTCGACCTTCTCGCCACGGTTGTCCACCGGGTACGACTCCACGGCGGGCGCGCCGCACTCTCTCGCATAGGCGACGGCTCCGGCGACCAACTCGTGCGTGATCCCCTGCTTGCGGAACCCGGGGCGCACGCGGACGCACCATAGCGACCACACGTCGAGATCGTCGATACGCGGGATCCGTCGATTGTTCGCGAAGCTCGTGTTCCGCCGCGGCTGCAGCGCCGCCCAGCCGACCGGTTCGTCATCCAGGTAGGCGATCACGCCGGGCGGCGGGTCCTGGTGACACAACTGCCGCATGCGTTCGGCTCGCTGCGGCCCGCGCAGTGCGTTGTTCTCCTTCGACCCGATCCGGTAGCTCAGGCAGAAGCACACGTTCGACGTCGGTTTCTTGGGGCCGACGAGCGTCGCGACATCCTCGAAGACTGTCGCGGGCCGCACCTCGATGCTCATGCCGACAGTGTGGCGGATGCCACTGGCATCCGCCACCGCGTCACCCTGCGTCCGCCTCGACGATGTTCTGGTCGGTGTTCGAGTAGGAGATGGAATCGGCCGTGCTGCCGACCAAGCCCATGGTCACATCGAGCAGCCCCGGCTCGATCAGGTCCAGGGACGGTGGGGTGTCGGTGCCGAGCGTGAGCGGCTCGCCGCCCATCGAAGACGCCGAGACCGATCCGAGGTACACCGAGACGTTCCCCTTCAGCGACATCGTGTCGGCCGTGGTCACCAGTCCCGGCCCGTCGTGCGGGCGGACGGTGAGCGAGAAGCCGCTGATCGTGATGGAGTCCGCGCTGATCTTGAGTGCGCGGACGCTGCCGCCGTCCACTGTCGGCACGCTGACGATGCTGATGCCCTGCAGCCCGGTGAACGACAGCCCTCCGGAGCGCATCGATGCCGGTGTGCCCGTGAAGATCGGCGCGCCGTCGTCGACGGGCGCCGGCACCGGCGTCTCATCGGGTGCGGAGTCTGCCTCGCCCGGGTCCGCAGGCGTCTCGGCATCCGGGATCAACTCATCAACCACACCGGGGACCTCCGGGGCGTCTGTAGCTGGCGGAGTCGTGGTCTTCCCCGGCGCCGGGTCATCCTTCGGGCACAGGAACGACAGGAACGAGTCGCAGAAGCCGGCGGGACGCGGCGACGGAGCGGCGTTCACGATGAGCGGCGCCGTGATGAGCAGCGCGGCGATGACGGCACCTGCGCGCAGGCGACGCGACGTCACCCGGACTCCTCCGTCGGCGCCTCCTGTCGCGACCCGCGACGCGCCTTCGACTCCGCTCGCGCCTCGGGGGTCATCCATGCGACCACGAGCACGCCGCCGACGCACGCGATGATCGTGCCGAGCAGGAACCCGCCGAGATTGACGCCGACCAGCGCGTAGAGGCCCACAGCCAGGGAGAGCACCCCGTAGAACACGTGGTGAGCGGGCATCGTGATGGCGAGAACGCCCAGCAGCAGCAGCGCGATCGGGATGATCGTCGCCTGCAGCCCTTCGATGCCCAATTGCACGCGCAGATGGCCGATGTCCAGCTGGCCGGAGAAGAACATCTCGACACCGGACACGGCGAGCAGCAGCCCTCCGACGAACGGGCGGTTGCGGCGCCACGCCGCGAAGCGCCGCCATCGGCTGCGAGCGTTCCGGCGAGACACGGGCACGTCGACGCTCTCCGTCAGAAGCACGGGGTCGATCCGTCGGTCAGCTCGAGCGTCATGCCGGTCAGCGTGAACACCGAAGCCTGCGTGCTCCACGCGGTCTGCTGGAGGTTCGCGATGGAGACGGTGTCGGCATCCTGGGCGAAGTCGCCGCCGGTGCCCTTGGCGTCGGTCTGCACGGTCGACGCGTCGACGCCGATCCTGATGTTCCCGAACGACGCATCGCCCGCAAGTCCCGTCATCCCGATCTGCAGGTCGCTGGCGCTCGCAGGGTTGTCGCCCCCGCCCGCCTTGATGAGGACGCCGACGGTGCCGAGCGGCGTCTCGGTGATCACCGACTGGCACAGGTCGCTGAGCGTCGCGCTCTTGATGTTCGCGATCGCGACGGTGTGCTCGCCGCCCTCGGAGTCGGTAGCGACGCCCGCGTACTGCGAGAACCCGGTGCCCTCGAGCTGACTGGCGGAGATCTGGAACTGGCTTCCCGACACGGCGAAGGAGACCGGGACCTGCCCCTGCGCGACGCCGCCGAGGAGCAGCGCGGCGACGACGCCAACGGGTACCGCTGCGAGCGTGACGCGACCGGCGTGGGACTTCGTGAGTGACGGGAACTTCATCGATCCTCCTATGTCGGGCCGTCGTCGTCGGCGGCCGTGTTCGAGCATAGCCCTCATTGACTTCTAGTCAATATGGGTAGCCCTGCCCACTCGATAGGCTGAGCGCATGCCGGAGGAGCGTCGCAGTCGTCTCACGCCGGAGGACCGTCGCACGCAGCTGATGGCCATCGGGGTGAACTTCCTCGCCGACCACCCGCTGGACGAGCTCACGATGGACGAACTGGCTCGCCGCGCCGGCGTCTCCCGCGCGCTCGCGTTCCACTACTTCGAGTCCAAGCAGGGGATGCATCGTGCCGTGGTGACCACAGCACGCGACAGTCTCCTGCACGCGACGGCACCGCGCGCCGATCTCCCGCCGCGCGAGCGCATCGATGACACACTGCGACGATTCGCGATCTTCGTGCGCGATCATCGCGGCACGTTCCTGTCGCTCGTGCGGGGCGTCGCCAGCAGCGACCCCACCGTGCGCGCCCTGGTGGACGAGTCACGCGAGCTCAACGCGGAGCATCTCAGAGTGGCATTCGGAGAGCTCGGGATCGTCGACACGCGGGCGGTACGGATGGCGCTGCGCGCCTGGGTCGCGTTCGCCGAGGAGGTCTTCGTCAGCGTCGCCGCCGATGACCTGGCTGACGACGCCGAACTCGTCGCCCTCCTTGTGCGCACGCTCGATGCGACCGTCGCCGCCTCGCGCGACAGCGCGCTGTGACGCGGGCTCAGTCGCCGCGGAGCAGCTCGAGGACGTGCACGAAGTCGGCGGGGTAGTCCGACTCGAACTCCACCCACTCCCCCGTCGCCGGGTGCGTGAACCCGAGCCGGTGCGCGTGCAGCCACTGCCGGGTGAGCCCGAGCCTCGCCGACATCGTCGGGTCCGCGCCGTAGAGCGGGTCGCCGACGCAGGGATGCCGGTGCGCCGCCATGTGGACGCGGATCTGGTGGGTGCGTCCTGTCTCGAGATGGATCTCCAGGAGGGAGGCGCCAGGGAACGCCTCGAGCGTCTCGTAGTGCGTCACCGATGGCTTGCCGTCCGGGACCACCGCGAACTTCCACGAGTGGTTCGGATGCCGCCCGATCGGCGCGTCGATGGTCCCTGCGAGCGGGTCAGGATGCCCCTGCACCACCGCGTGATACACCTTCTCGACCGTGCGCTCCTTGAAAGCGCGCTTGAGGGCCGTGTACGCCGATTCCGTCTTGGCGACGACCATGAGGCCGCTGGTGCCGACGTCGAGCCGGTGCACTATGCCGGCGCGTTCGGCAGCGCCGCTGGTGGCGATCCGGAAGCCCGCTCCGGCGAGTGCGCCGAGGACGGTCGGGCCCTCCCAGCCGACCGAGGGGTGGGCAGCGACCCCTGTCGGCTTGTCGATCACCACGATGTCATCGTCGTCGTGGACGATGCCGAGCTCGGGTACTTCGATCGGGACGATGGCGGGGCCTTCTTTCGGCTGCCATTCGACATCGAGCCAGCCCCCGCTGCGCAGCCGGTCGGACTTGTCGAGGACGACGCCGTCGAGCCGTGCGCCGCCCGCCGCGATCACCTCGGTCGCGAACGTTCGCGAGAAACCGAGCATCTTCGCGAGCGCCGAATCGACGCGTGCCCCGTCGAGCCCGTCAGGCACGGGCAGTGATCGTGACTCCACGATCAGGCGCCCTTCTCGACGGCCCCGTGCTCGATGTCCGGTGCTCCGGCGTCGTCGGACTCGACGTGGTCCTTCTCGCGCGTGCCGTCGAATCGGATGCCGAGGACCACCAGCAGTGCGACCGTGATCATGCCGCACACGATGAAGATGTCGGCGACGTTGAAGATCGCGGGCATCATCCAGGGCATCGAGATCATGTCGACCACGTGACCGACGGCGAAACCGGGTTCGCGGAGCAGACGATCCGTGAGGTTCCCGAGGACCCCGCCGAGCAGGCACCCGAGCACGACCGCCCAGAGCCTGGAGCGCAGGTCGAACGCCTTCCAGATGATGATGCAGGCGACGACGGTGAGAGCGATCGTGAAGATCCACGTCACTTCGCTGCCCAGAGAGAATGCCGCCCCGGAGTTGCGGATGTAGTACAGCTGCAGGAACTCACCGAGCACCGGCACCACCTCGTGCAGCGGCAGGTTCTCGATCGTGAGGTACTTCACAAACTGATCGGCGGCCAGCACCACTGCCGCGAGGACCGCGACAAGGATGCCGGCCGCCGACCGGCGAAGCGGGCGACGTTCAGGCAAAGAGCTGACCTACAGACCGATCGCGGAGACCGGCGTCGAGTCCGTCGTGGCCGACTTCTCGTCGAGGTCGCGCAGCTGGCCCTCGATGTAGCCGCGGAGCTGCGTGCGGTAGTCGCGCTCGAAGTTGCGGAGCTCGGTGATGCGAGCCTCGAGCGTGTTGCGCTCGCGCTCGAGACGAGCCGACTCCTCGCGCTGCTTGGCCTGAGCCTCGGTGCGAATGCGGTCGACCTCGGCCTCGGCCTCGGTGATGAGCTGCTTCTTCTTCGTCTCGCCCTCGGCGACGTGCTCGTCGTGCAGGCGCTGCGCAAGTTCGATGATGCCGGCGGTGGCAGAGGTGGAACCTGCGGCGTCCGGAGCCTCGACAGAGGGTGCTGGAGTGGCTGCGACCGGTGCGGGCACCTCGTCGACGACGGGAGCCTGCTCGGCTGGCTTGGATTCAGCGAAGGGCTTCTCACCCGACTCGTATGCGGCGAGCTTCGCCTTCAGCGCGGCGTTCTCCTCGAGGGCCTTGCGCCACTCGACGACGATCTCGTCGAGGAAGTCGTCCACCTCGTCCGGGTCGAAGCCGTCCTTGAATCGGACGTGCTGGAACTGCTTGGTGACGACGTCATCCGGGGTCAGTGCCATTTTCTCGGCTCCTCTTTCGATGAGTTCTGTTGCCAGTGTCTGAAGCATGGCTCGGTATTGATGTGGCGCGTACCCGGGGCGCGCACCTCGAGCAAGCATAGCCCCCGATCAGATGAACTGCCTCACGATCGCCATCAGGATCAGCACGGCCAGCATCGTGAACGTGAACCCGAAATCCAAGGAGAGCGTTCCGATGCGCAGTGGAGGAATGAAGCGCCGGAACAGCTTGATGGGCGGGTCGGTGACCGTGTAGACGACCTCAGCCGCGATCAGACCGGCGCCCTTGGGGCGCCAGCCGCGGTTGAACAGCGGTATGTAATCGAGAATGAGTCGCGCGAACAGCACGAAGATGTAGATCAGCAGGATCAGGTGAACGATCGATGCGATCCAGGAGACGACTGCCACGACTTCGAGAAGGCTCTGCGGTTCAGGACTGGTCGAAGGCCGCAGACTCCGGGTCTGCGTGCGCGATGCCCCCGTGCCCTGAGACGGCGATGTTCTCGGGCGAGAGCAGGAACACCTTGCTGGTGACACGCTCGATCCGTCCGTACAGCCCGAGCGACAGACCGCTGGCGAAGTCGATCAGGCGGCGCGCGTCGGCATCGCTCATCTGCGACAGGTTGATGATCACCGGCACGCCCTCGCGGAAGCTCTCAGCGATCAGCTGGGCGTCGCGGTACTGCTTGGGGTGCACGGTGAGGATCTCGTTCACAGCGCCCGCGGAAGGCTGACGCACCGCCACAGGACGACGCAGCGGCGTCACGGGGGCGGGGGCGGCCTCATCCTGATCGCCACCGCGGTCGCGGTCGCGTTCGCGGTGCGCGCGTGTCGGCGTCGGAGCGGCCTGCTCCTCGTAGGCCTCTTCCTCGTCGGCAAGGCCCAGGTACACCATGGTCTTCTTCAGCGGGTTTCCCATCGTGTCCTCCGTGTTCGACGTGGGCTGATCTGTTTCGAGGTTAACCCCGGTCAGGCCGGGGTCCCGTGATTGCCGAGCCGATCCGCAGGTGTGTCGCGCCGGCCGCGATCGCTTCGGCGAAGTCGCCGGTCATGCCGGCGGAGATCCAGGTGGCGTCCGGTTCGACCCGGCGGATGGCATCGGCGACCCCGCGCAACCGCGCGAACGCGGATGCCGGGTCCTCATCGAGCGGCGCGACACCCATGACCCCGCGCAGTCGCAGTGACGGCAGGGCGAGGATGTGCTCGGCGAGCTGCTCCGCTTCCCCGGGCGCGGCGCCTCCGCGTCCGAGATCTTCGGTGAGGTTCACCTGCACCAGGACGTCGAGCACGCCGCCGTCCTCCGCAGCGCGGTGCAGCGCGTCGGCGAGTTTGATCCTGTCGACCGAGTGCACGGCATCTGCACTGCGCCTGATCGCGCCGGCCTTGTTGGTCTGCGCCTGGCCGATGAAATGCCAGCGCAGCCCATCGAGCTCGGCCTCACCGTGCTTAGCAGTGAGCTCCTGCTGCCGGTTCTCACCGACGTCCCGGACACCGAGCGCGTGCAACTCGCGTACGAGCTGCGCCGGATGGAACTTCGTGACGACGATGCGCGTGATCTCGCCGGCATCCCGACCCGCGGCCCGCGCGGCGTCCGCGATCTGCGCGTCGATCGCGGATAGCCGCGCGGCGAGGTCTGTCACAGCGGGAGTCCTCGGGTTACTTCAGGAACTCGGGGATGTCGATGTCGTCGTCGGCGAACGCCGGCTCGAGGCTCGTCGCCGGCGCGCGTGGCGCGGGCTTGGCCTCCACCGGGTCGGCGGCCTTCGGAGCCTCGGACTCGTCGTCCGACAGCGTGACCTCGGGCAGCGTGGCCGGCTCGGGGCGCGAGACGACCATCGGGTCCAGGCGCAGCGAGGGCTCGCCGTTGTCGAAGCCGGCGGCGATGACCGTGACGCGCACCTCGTCGCCGAGCGTGTCGTCGATGACGGTTCCGAAGATGATGTTCGCCTCGGGGTGCGCGGCCTCCTTGACGAGGTCGGCTGCGTCGTGGATCTCGAAGATCCCGAGGTTCGAGCCACCCTGGATCGACAGCAGCACGCCGTGCGCGCCCTCGATGGATGCCTCGAGCAGCGGCGACTCCACAGCGAGCTCTGCGGCCTTGATCGCACGGTCGGCGCCGCGGGCGGAGCCGATGCCCATGAGTGCGGATCCCGCGCCCTGCATGACCGACTTGACGTCGGCGAAGTCGAGGTTGATGAGACCGGGCGTGGTGATGAGGTCGGTGATGCCCTGCACGCCGGCCAGGAGCACCTGGTCTGCGGTGGCGAACGCCTCGATCATCGAGATGCCGCGGTCGCTGATCTCCAGCAACCGGTCGTTCGGGACGACAATGAGGGTGTCGACCTCTTCCTTGAGCTTCGAGACACCCGCCTCGGCCTGGCTCTGACGACGGCGGCCCTCGAACGAGAACGGCTTGGTGACGACACCGATCGTCAATGCGCCGATCGACTTCGCGATCCGCGCGACGACGGGGGCGCCGCCGGTGCCGGTGCCGCCGCCCTCACCGGCGGTGACGAAGACCATGTCGGCGCCGGTGAGGGCCTGTTCGATCTCCTCGGCGTGGTCTTCAGCTGCACGGCGCCCGACCTCAGGGTCGGCACCTGCGCCGAGTCCGCGGGTGAGCTCGCGGCCCACGTCGAGCTTGACGTCGGCATCGCTCATGAGAAGCGCCTGGGCGTCGGTGTTGACGGCGATGAACTCGACGCCGCGCAGGCCGAGTTCGATCATGCGATTGACGGCGTTGACGCCGCCACCGCCGACGCCGACGACCTTGATCACGGCGAGGTAGTTCTGGTTCTGGCTCATGGCCGGCCTCCGATATGTCGAGCCTGGAAAGAATGTGAACCTTAAACCTCAACTAGAGGTGTAAAGTATTTCCCGGTATTGCGTTCTCTTGATCGAAGGTATGCGTCGTTTCGGCGTGCGGACGCAGCGACACGGGCGTGTCGGCTGTTTCGGTGCGGAAAGGCGTTCAGCCGGCGACGACGACGTCGGGAGAGGACACGTCGATCTTGTTCGCGCCGGGATTCGCAGCCATGGCGGCGACGAGAGTGCGCGCCTTCTCGACGGACTCCTCCGCACTCCCCCACACCACGGTCAGTCCGCTCCCGAGTCGCAGCGTGACATCGTCCACGGTGCTCGCCGTGACCTCGACCAGCCCGTCCCGTACGTCGGCGGGGACTGACCGGACGACGAGCCCGACCGACTCGAATGCATCCGACTCGATGCCGCCCTCGACGTGCAGCACCGGCTGACCCGGGGGCTGCTCCGCCGTCGTCGAGAGAGCGACTCCCGCCGCGTCGACCAGGGTGTATCCGGCGTCCGACTCGATGACTCCGACAGGGGTGCGCTCGACGATGCGCACGGTGAGATCGTGGGGCGGCCTGGCCTCGAGCGCGTAGGTCTCGATCAGCGGGAACGCCACCAGGGCCGCCTTGATCTCGCTCTCGTCGACGAGCGCGAGCGGCGTGCCGATCTGCCCCGCAAGCGCGGCCTCGACCGTCGCCGGGTCGAGCGACGACGCACCCGCCACCGTGATCTTCTCGACGGCGAACAGGGGGCTGTAGGCGGCGACCACACTCCCTCCGACGAGGAGGACGAGCGCGCCCAGCGCGCCGAGCCAGATCAGCCGTCGACGACGCGATCGCTGTGTGAACCGGCGGATCTCAGCACGCAGGCGCTTGCGGCGGGCGCGGGCCGCGCGCCACACGTCACGCGCCGTGAGGCCGTCGAGGCTCTCCGGCTCACCGGGGCGATCATCCGCCGCTGCAGCCTGCTCGGAGTCGGTGCCGTGCAGTTCGACCGGGTCGCGCCACTCGTCGACCGCACGGCGACGTCCTGTCTGAGCCTGTACGGGCTCGGTCTCCTCCGGCGTCGGTGGAAGCGGCCCAGGGCGACGCATCGCTCAGTCTCCGGCGCTCGGACGCGGCGCCGCGCTCTGCCGCAGCGACTCGAGCACCTGCGGGATGATCAGATACACGTTGCCGCACCCGAGCGTGATCAGAAAATCGCCCTCGCGCGCGATGGACGCGGCATAGTCGGCCGCCTGCTGCCAGTCGGGGACGTAGTGCACGTGGCCCTGATCGGCGAAAGCGCCGCTGACGAGCTCACCGGTGACGCCGGGAACCGGGTCCTCGCGCGCGCCGTACACGTCGAGCATGACGGTGTGGTCGGCGTAGGTCTCGAGCACGTCGGCGAACTCGCGGTACATGTGCTGCGTGCGCGAATAGGTGTGCGGCTGCTGGATCGCGATGATGCGCCCGGCGCCGACGACGCCGCGCGCCGCCTCGAGAGCGGCCTTCACTTCGGTGGGATGGTGTGCGTAGTCGTCGAAGACGCTCACGCCGCGCTCGACGCCGTGCAGCTCGAAGCGACGCACGGTGCCGGCGAACCCCTCGACCGCGTGCACAGACTCCTCGAGGCCGTGCCCTAGCGCGAGCAGCACGGCGACGGCGCCGGCGGCGTTGATCGCGTTGTGCTCTCCTGGCACGGCCAGCTGCATGTGTGCGGTTCGCCCCGCGTGGGTGACGGTCGCCGCGACGGGCCCGGAGGTCGAGATCTCGCTGAGACGCACGTCGGCGTCTGCTGCACGGCCGAAGGTGATGACCTTCCCGTGCGACAGCCCGGCCTTGACCCTGAGCGCTCCGGGGTCGTCGCTCGAGATCACGACGGCATCGCGCGCGGCATCCGCGAATCGGATGAACGCGTCGTGGAACGCGTCATCGGAGCCGTAGTGGTCGAGGTGATCGGGGTCGACGTTCGTGATCAGCGCGATCGCGGTGTCGTAGAGCAGGAACGTGCCGTCCGATTCGTCCGCTTCGACGACGAACAGGTCGCCGGCACCCGACGCGCTCGAGGCTCCGAGCTGCTCGATCACGCCGCCGTTGACGAAGTTCGGGTCGGCACCGAGCGCCTGCAGCGCGGTGACGATCATCCCGGTCGATGTGGTCTTGCCGTGGGCTCCGGCGACCGAGACGAGCCGGCGGCCTCCGATCAGCCAGTGCAGCGCCTGCGAGCGATGGATGACGTGCAGACCGCGCTCCTTGGCGGTGACGAACTCCGGGTTCTCGGGCCAGATCGCTCCGGTGTGCACGACTGTGTCGGCATCGCCGAGGTGGGCCGCGTCGTGCCCGACGTGCACGATCGCTCCCGCGGCCGCGAGTGCGCGCAGATTGTCACTGTCCGAGCGGTCGGAACCGGACACGCGGATGCCGGCGTCCAGGAACATCTTCGCCAGTCCGCTCATGCCGGAGCCGCCGATTCCGATGAAGTGGGCGGCGGTGATGGACTCCGGGATCGGGAGCGAGAGGTCAGGTCTGATCATGTCGCATCCATCCTAATTCGCGAGCATCAGCGACCCGCGCTGAGCGCGCGGTCGATCATCGCGATGACATTCTCGGTGCCGGTGCGGGTGCCGACGTTCTCCGCCGCGGCGGCCATGGCCGCGATGCGGTCCCGGTCGCCCAGGAGGGGGATGATCCGTTCGCGGACCGTGTCGCCTTTGAACGTCCCGTCCTCGAGCAGGAAGGCGGCGCCGGCCGCCACCGCGGATGCGGCGTTCAGACGCTGCTCGCCGTTGCCGACCGCGTACGGCACGTATACGGCGGGGATGCCGAGGGCACTGATCTCGCTGACAGTCGCGGAACCGGCACGGGAGACGATCAGGTCGGCCAGTGCGAACGCGAGGTCCATGCGGTTGACGTACCGGCGCATCGCGTATCCGGGCACCTCGGGGTCGGCGAGGTCGCTGCGCTCCCCCGTGACGTGCAGCAGCTGCCAGCCGGCGGCGAGCACGTCCGCCCAGGAGTCCGCCAGCGCCTCGTTGAGCCGCTGGGCGCCGAGCGACCCGCCGAAGACGAGCAGCACGGGGCGCGCAGCATCCAGCCCGAATTCCTCAGCGGCGTCGGCGCGCCGCGCGGCGCGGTCGAGATCGACGATCTCGCGGCGCAGCGGCATGCCCACGACCTCGCTGTTCTTCAGCGGCGTTCCGGCGAAGGCGACGCCGATCCCGGCGGCGCTGCCCGCGCCGAGCCGGTTGGCGAGCCCTGGCCTCGCATTGGCCTCATGCACCACGAAGGGCACCTTCTCGCGACGGGCGGCGACGTACGCCGGGGCGGACGCGTAGCCGCCGAAGCCCACCACCACATCCACATCGTGCTCGCGGATGTGTCGGCGGACCTGCGTCACGGCCCGCCCGAACCTGCGCGGAAACGCGAGCGCCTGCGCGTTCGGTCGCCGCGGGAACGGCACCTTGTCGACGATCAGCAGTTCGTAGCCGCGCTCCGGCACCAGGCGCGCCTCGAGGCCCTCCTTCGTGCCGAGGACGAGCACGTCGTCTCCGGGCTCCCGGTCGCGGAGTCCGTCGGCGACGGCGAGCAGCGGATTCACATGGCCGGCGGTGCCGCCGCCGGCGAGGAGGTACGAGGTCACCTCGCGACCTTACCCCGCTCCGCTTGAGGAATCGTGCGCGCGAAGGCCAGCAGGACTCCGCACGCGAGCAGCACCGACAGCAGGGCCGTACCGCCCTGCGACATGAACGGCAGCGGGACGCCCATGACGGGGAAGATTCCGATCACGACGCCGATGTTGATGAGCGCCTGGCCGAGGATCCACACGGTGATGCCGCCCGTGGCGACGCGGATGAACGGGTCGTCGGTCTTGCGCATGACGTGGAACGCGCCCACGGCGAAGAACGTGAACAGGGCGAGCACGACGACGCATCCGATGAGGCCGAGCTCCTCCCCCACGATCGCGAAGATGAAGTCGTTCGCCGCCGCGGGAAGCCAGCCGTACTTCTCCTGCGAGTTGCCGAGGCCCAGTCCGAAGATGCCGCCGTTGGCCATGCCCCAGACGGCGTGGATGGACTGGTAGCAGTCGTGCTCGTAATTGCTCATGTCGGAGCAGACCGCCGTGATGCGCCGCATCCGGTCGGGACTCACGACGGCGAGGGCGATGACGCCCACCACGCCCAGCAGTACCGGCAGGATGAACAGCCGCAGCTTCACGCCGGAGAAGAACAGGCAGCCGAGCAGGATCAGCACGAGCACCATCGCGGTGCCGAGGTCGTTTCCCGCGATGACCGTGCCGATCGCGAGCAGCGACACCGGGATCACCGGAATGAACACGTGGTGCCAGATGGCGAGCCGGGTGCGCTTGCGCAGCAGCACGTAGGCGATCCACAGCGCCAGCGCGAGTTTGAGGAACTCGGACGGCTGCATCGTGAACCCGGCGACCCTGATCCAGTTCCGGTTTCCGGCGTCATCGATGCCGAGCGGGGTGAACACGAGCAGCTGCATGGCAGTCGCACCGACGAGCGCCGGCCACGCCAGCTTCTTCAGGAAGGAGATCGGGAGGCGGCTGGCCAGGAACATCAGCGGCAGGCCGACAGCAGCGAACATGCCCTGCTTGAGCGCCGTGTCCATGACACCGGACTCGGTCGCGCTGGTCGCGGAGATGACCATGATCAGACCGAACACCGTCAGCAGCACCGCAGTGGATGCGATGAGCATGAACTCGTTCGAGGGCGGTGTGAAGATGCGTCCCAGCGAGACGCGGGCGGCGAGTCCCCTGGACTCAGGGTTCGACGGGCGAGCCACCTGTGTCATCGGTGCTCCCCCTGTCGATCCATGTGCGCACCGCGTCGGCGAAACGGCGGCCCCGATCCGCGTAGCCGGCGAACTGATCGAAGGATGCCGCTGCAGGAGCCAGCAGAACCGTGCCCCCGTCGGTGGCGATTCCCGCGGCGAGTTCCACCACGCGAGTCATGACCTCTTCAGTCTCGCCAGTGGCGACCTCATACACCTGCACCTCGGGCGCGTGTCGTGCGAATGCCGAGACGACTTCGGTGCGGGAGGCGCCGATCACCAGTGCAGCGCTGGCCGTGCGCCCGGCATCCGCGATCAGATCCGACAGATCGACGCCCTTCAGGTCGCCGCCGACGACCCATACGGCGCCCGGGTAGGCCTGCAGGGAGGAGGCTGCGGCGTGCGGGTTGGTGGCCTTGGAATCATCGACCCAGGTGATGCCGCCGTGCCGTGCGATGACCTGGATCCGGTGCTCATCGAGACGGAAGGTCTCCAACGCGCTCCGGATCGCCTCCGGCCGCGTGCCGAGGGCACGCGCCAGCGCGCTGGCGGCGAGGATGTTCTGCACGACGTGAGGCGCGGCGAGCCCGACCCGTTCGAGGTCGGCGATCGTCGTCAGTTCGAGTGCGCTGTTGCGGCGGTCGTCGAGGAAGGCGCGATCCGCGAGGATGCCGTCGACGACGCCGAGGTCGCTGGGACCGGGGACGCCGAGGTCGAACCCGATGGCACGCGCGCCCTCGATGACATCGGCATCCTCCACCATCGCGCGCGTCGCCTCGTCGGCCTTGTTGTAGACGCAGGCGATACGCGTGTTGCGGTACACATACGATTTCGCCTCACGATATGCGCTGGCACTGCCGTGCCACACGAGATGGTCGTCGGCGAGGTTTAGGCAGATGGACGAGTGGGGCACGAGCTGACCGGCGGGTTGGCTGCGGCCGATGTACCAGAGCTGATGGCTGGAGAGCTCGACGACGAGCACGTCGAACCCGGCGGGATCGCGCACCGCATCCAGCACGGGGATGCCGATGTTGCCGCACGGCGCAGCTCGCAGCCCGCCCTCGACGAGCAGGCTCGCGGTGAGCTGCGTCGTGGTGGTCTTGCCGTTCGTGCCGGTGATCAGCACCCAGTCCGCCGGCGTGCCGTCTGCGCGCACGACCTTGTCGCGCACGCGCCAGGCGAGTTCGACGTCACCCCACAGCGCGATGCCGGCATCCTGCGTCCAGCGGATGAGCGGGTGCGACGGCGCGAATCCCGGGGATGCGACGATGACGTCCGGGGCGAACTCGAGGAGCTCGTCCGGCGCCGAGTCTAGGGAGCCGAGCACGAGACGAGCGCCGATGACGGGCACGAGCCTCTCGTACTCCTCCGAGGCGGATTCGGAGAGGACGAGGACGTCGGCGCCGAGCTCGGTGAGCGTGTCGGCGGCGGAGAACCCGGTCACGGACAGTCCGAGGACGGCCACCCGCAGGCCCTTCCAGTCGGCGTGCCAACTGGTGAGGCCATCCAGTCTTGCGGTCATATCAGGGTGAGCCATTCGACGTAGAACAGCCCGATCGCGGAAACCGCGAGGAGGCCGGCGATGATCCAGAGGCGCACGACGATCGTGACCTCGGGCCAGCCCCGCATCTCGAGATGGTGATGGAACGGGCTCATCAGGAACAGCCGTTTTCCGCGCGTGACCTTGAAGTAGGTGCGCTGCAGGATCACCGAGCCGGAAGACAGCACGAAGATGCCGGCGATCACGAAAAGCAGCAGTTCGGTGCGGGTGAGGATCGCCATGGCGGTGATGACGCCGCCGATCGCCATGGAGCCGACATCGCCCATGAACACCTTGGCCTTGGGGGCGTTCCACCACAGGAACCCGACGAGACCGGCGGCGAACGATGCCGCGACGATCGCGAGGCTGAACGGATCCCGCACCTGGTAGCAGGCATCGAGCGCGTCTCCTTCGACGCCGGTTCCGACGCAGGACTGCTTGAACTGCCAGAACGCGATGAGGCTGTAGGCGCTGACGACGAAGACGCCGGCGCCCGCCGCAAGCCCGTCAAGGCCGTCCGTGAGGTTGACGCTGTTCGACGTCGCGATGCCGATCACTGCTATCCAGATCAGGTAGACGATCCATCCGATCACGACCCCGAAGGCGAACAGGTTCAGCCAGGTTATGTCGCGGAACAGCGAGATGTAGCCGCTCGCGGGTGTCTGCTCGTACTGGTTCGGGAAGTTCAGCGCCACGATGCCGAACGGCACCATCACCAGGAGCTGGCCGATCACCTTCCGCCAGCCGGAGAGCCCGAGACTGCGCTGCGAACGCACCTTCATGAAGTCGTCGATGAATCCGACCGCACCGAAGCCCACCATCAGCCACAGCACGAGGATGGCCGACAGCGCTGGAGTGCTGCCGCCGGCGATGACGCCGGCGAAGTAGCCGACGATCGTACCGACGATGAAGATGACGCCGCCCATGGTCGGCGTGCCGCGCTTGGCCTCGTGACTCGGGTTGGCGATGTCCTCGGGGGTGCGGATGACCTGCCCCCAGCCCCACCGGCGGAACAGCCGGAGGAAGACGGGAGTCAGGAAGAGATTGAAGGCGAGCGATATCGCCGCCGCCATGAGGAGTGATCTCACGAGAACAATTCTCCCAGACGATCGCCGAGATGCCGCAGCCCCACGGAGTTGGATGATTTCACAAGCACTCGGTCTCCCTCGCGGAGTTCGGTGCGGAGGTACTCGAACGCGGCGTCCTGATCGGGCAGATGCACCGCCTCACTGTCCCAGGAGCCTTCGCCGACGGCCGCGAGGTACAGGCGTCGCGCCTCGGCGCCGACAACGACGATACGACGGATGTTGAGCCGGACCGCGAGCAGACCGATCCGATCGTGCTCCTCCCCCGCGTTCTCGCCCAGCTCGCTCATTGCGCCGAGGACGGCGACAGTGCGCTCGTCGGGACCGGTGATCTGCGCGAGCGTGCGGAGGGCCGCAGCCATGGAATCGGGGCTGGCGTTGTACGCGTCGTTGATGATGCGGACATGGTCGTTGCCCATCGGCTGCATCCGCCAGCGCTCGGCGACCTCGACGGACTCGAGCCGTGCGATGGCATCGGCGAGCGTGACGCCGAGCACACCGGCCGCGGTGATCGCCGCCAATGCGTTACCGATGTGGTGCGCGCCGAGCACCTTCAGGCGCAAGGGCTGCGACTCGCCGCCTGCGGTGATCGTCGCGCGCGTCCCGGAAGCCTCGACATGGACGTCGGATGCTCGTACGTCGGCGCCGGCGCTCTGCCCGAAGCCCATGACGGTCATGCCGCGGCGCTCGGCCGTCTCGCGCATGGCCGCCACCCGGGGGTCGTCGATGTTGAGCACTGCGACACCGCCGGGGCGGGATGCCGTGATGAGCTCCGCCTTCGCCTTCGCGGTCTCCTCGATTCCGCCGAATCCGCCGGCGTGCGCCATGCCGACCATGAGGATCACGGCGAGATCGGGCTCGACGAGTCCGGCGAGACGGGCGATGCTCCCTGGCGCGGCGGCGCCGAACTCGCTCACCAGGAACCGGGTGTTCTCGGTGACGCGCAGCATGGTCACCGGGGCACCGACCTCGTTGTTGTACGAGTCGATCGGCGCGACGGTCTCTCCGGCGGGTTCCAGGATGCGGGCGAGGAAGTTCTTCGTCGTGGTCTTGCCGTTGGATCCGGTGATGCCGACGATCTTCAGCATCCCGCCGGCGCGCACGCGCGCGACGACCGCGGAGGCGAGGGCGGCGAGTGCATCCACGACGTCGGCGACGACGATCTGCGAGACGGCGTCGTCGACCAGGTGCTCGACGAGGGCGAGGCCGGCGCCGTTCTCGACGGCTGCTCCGACGAACCGATGACCGTCGGTCTCCGCACCGGGCTTCGCGACGAAGATGCCACCGGCGCTCATCTTCCGCGAATCGGTGTCGACCACGCCGTGCACGACGGTGTCTGCTGTGTCGGGGTCGGCGGGGTGCAGATCACCGCCCGTGATGGTTGCGATCTCGGCGAGCGACAGGGCGATCATGACGTCTCCATGCGCGGCGCAGTGCCGGCTACTTGAACTTCGGGAGCAGCTCGCCCATCGGCTCTGTGGACGGCGAGACTCGGTAGGTCTTCAGCACCTGAGTCATCGCCTTCTGGAAGGCGGGCGCTGTAGCTGCGGATGAAGTCAGTTTAGTCGGCTCGTCGAGGGTGACCACGACGACGTACTTCGGATCGTCCGCCGGAGCGAAGCCCACCATGCTCGTGTAGTACACGCCGGACTTGTAGCCGCCCTTGCCGTCCGGCACCTGCGCGGTACCGGTCTTGGTCGCCACGCGGTACCCGGGAACCTCGACCTGTTCGGCGAGTCCACCCTGGACGGAGACGTTCTCCAGCATCCGCGACACGGTGTCCGCCGTCGACTCTGAGACGATCTGCTCGTGCTCCGGCGCCTCCGGCGTGACGACGGTGCCGTCGGCTAGCGTGCACGACTCGACGAGTGACAGGTCGATCTTCTCGCCGTGGTTCGCGATCGCCTGATAGGCGCCGGCGAGCTGGGGGGCGGTGACGGTGAAGTACTGGCCGAAGGTCGTCGTGTAGATCGACTGGTTGTCCCACTCGGATACCGGGTGGATGACGCCCTGGCCCTCACGCGGGAAGTCGATGGTCTTCTCGCCCACGCCGAACTTCTTCATGTAGTCGTAGCGCACCTGGGGCTCGACCATGGTGCCGAACTTCGACAGCGCGACGTTGGAGGAGTCGATGAGAGCGCCGGCGAGGGTGTAGTTGTAGGCGCCGTGCACGAAGGCGTCGTTGATGACCGCGCCGTTCGGGAACTCCTCGCGCCCGGCGGCCGACACCGTCGTGTTCAGGTTCACAGCCCCGGAGTCCAAGATGGCGGAGGCGGTGATCGCCTTGAACGTCGAGCCGGGCTCGAACGTGCGGCCGAAGACGCGGGTGCCCCAGTCCTTGGGAGATGAGGCATCCAGATCATTGGGGTCGAGGGCCGGCCACTCCGCGGCTGCACGAATCTTCCCCGTCTCGACCTCAGCGATGAACGCGGTGCCCGCCTTCGCGCCCTGCTTCTGCGCCTCTTCCGAGATCATCTGCTGCATGTACCACTGCAGATCGCTGTTGATCGTGAGCTGCACGGTGCCGCCGTCCACGGCATCCACCGTGCGGTCGCTGCCGGGGATGATCACGCCGTCCGTTCCGCGCAGGTAGGTGCGCTCGCCGTTCTCCGGCGCCAGGCACTCGGTCTGCATCTGCTCGATGCCGGCCTGGGCCTTGCCCGCGCTGTCGAGGTATCCGACCACGTTTCCGGCGACAGCGCCGTTCGGGTACACGCGCGTCTCGCGCGGGATCTGATGGACGTAGCTCAGACCCAGATCGCGCAGCTTCAGGTAGTCGGCAGTGCTCAGCCCCTTCTTCAGCGGGTAGTACTGCGATTCGGGATCCGCTGCGAGCGTCTCGGCCACGCCGGCGCGAAGGTCGTCGGCATCCAGCCCCGTGACCTCCGCGATCTTGTCGGCGGCTTCATTCCACGGCGTCTTCGGCGGGTTGTCCTCGTTCTCCTCCAGCAGCTTCATGACCTTGGGGTCCAGCTGCGCGTCGTAGACCTTGGTGCTCGAGGCGAGCAGGGTGCCATTCTCGTCAACGACCGAGCCGCGATTCCCTCGGAGTGTCTCGGTGTAGCCCAGCTGACCGACGTTCAGCGAATCCGCGACGTGGTCACTCGCGTTCACGACCTGGATGTCGACGAGCCGGACGACGAATGCGGCGAGGACGGCGAGGATCACCGCGAGGGCGACGACGGTCCTTCGGCGAGGTCCGCGCGTGGCTCGAGTCGTCATGCTGTGTCTCCCATCTTCGTCAGCGGGTCGAGGGGCTGGGGAGGCCGTCGGTGATGGGCGGGGGAAGATCCGGGTCGACGGCGGTGCTCGGGGCTTCGTCGGCTTTCGCGGCAGCGGCGGCCTCAGCCTCCTTCGCGTCGAGCAAGGCGTTGTCGACGGCCCCTGCGCCGGTCGGGTCAACGGTGGAGCGCCATCCTGCGCCCGTGTTCGCCCCGAGCACTGCGGAGTCGCTAAGTCGCAGGTACGAGGCGGAGCCGGCGACGACCATCCCCAGCTCGGATGCCTCCGTCGCCAGGTACTGAGGCGAGGCGATCCCGGCGAGGTCGTCCTCCAGCGCGCTGGTCTGCAGGTTGAGCTCACGCTGCTGCGAGTTGAGATCGGCCAGGACGTATGAATCGTGGGTGATCGCGAGCGAGAGCCCGATCTGCGCAGCGCCGATGGCGAAGGCGCCGCCGAGCGCGATCAGCGCGTACGCGAGCTTCGGCCGACGGCGGGGCGACGGAGCGGTGACCGGTCTGAGCGATCGAGAGGGACGGGTCTGGGCGGGCTTGTGCGGCTGCGGCAGCATCGCTGCGGCGGTGGCGCGACTCATGCGGCCTCCCTTACTCGTTCTGCGGCGCGCAGGCGCACCGGAATGGCGCGCGGATTGCGCGCCTTCTCTTCATCGCTGGCGAATTCTGCCCCCTTGGTGAGGGTGCGGAACCGTGGTGCGTGCTCCGGCAGCTCGACCGGCAGGCCGGCCGGGGCGGTGGATGCCGATGCCGCCGCGAACGCCTGCTTGACGAGGCGGTCCTCCAGCGACTGGTAGCTCATGACGACGATGCGGCCGCCGACCCTCAGCGCATCCATGGCCGCGGGGATCGCGTCGGCCAGCACGCTCAGCTCGGAGTTCACCTCGATGCGCAGCGCCTGGAAGACCCGCTTGGCCGGGTGTCCGCTGCGCTGGGCCGCCGCCGGGGTCGCCGTCTGAAGCAGGTCGACGAGATCCTGCGACCGGACCAGGGGGCTCGCGTCGCGGGCCTGGACGATGAAGCGAGCGTAGCGCGCGGCGAGCTTCTCCTCGCCGTAGCGCTCGAAGATGCGGCGGAGGTTCCCCTCGCTGTAGGTCGCGAGAACCTCGGCCGCCGTCACACCCTTGGTCTGATCCATCCGCATGTCCAGCGGGGCGTCCTTCGCGTATGCGAATCCGCGCTCGGCTTCGTCGAGCTGCAGGGAGGAGACGCCGAGATCCATGAGGATCGCCGACGCGCCCTGCGCGTGCAGGCCGATCTCGTCGTAGACGGTGTGCACGAGCGTGACCCTGTCGGCGAAGCGCTCCAGACGCTGCCCCGCGATGCGCAGGGCATCGGTGTCGCGATCGAGCCCGATGAGTCTGATGTTCTCGAAGCGCTCGAGCAGAGCCTCGGAATGGCCGCCCATGCCGAGCGTCGCATCGACGACGACGGCACCATCATGCTGCAGCGCGGGAGCCATCAGCTCGATGCAGCGCTCGAGGAGCACGGGAGTGTGGATGTCGCGGAGATTCATGATCGTTTCCGGTGACCTTGGCCCTGATCCCCCTCCGCATCTCGACCCGGCACCGGGGAAGTGTGTCGGGGCGGGAGCGGCGGGGCATCACAGCCGAGGTCAGAAGAGTCCCGGAATCACCTCCTGCTCCAGTTCTGAGTACGTGTCCTCGCCGGCGGCGAGGTAGTCGTTCCAAGCCGCGGCGTCCCAGATCTCGGCGTGTGCTCCGACACCGGTGACGATGAGTTCCTTCTCGAGCCCCGCGTACTGGCGGAGGTGCCCGGGGATGGTGATGCGGTTCTGGCTGTCGGGCATCTCGGCGCTTGCACCCGAGAGGAACATGCGCAGGAAGTCGCGGGCCTGCTTGTTGCTGAGCGGTGCTTGCCGGATCCGCTCGTGCATCGCCTCGAACTCCGCGGTGCTGAAGACGTACAGGCACCGCTCCTGGCCGCGGGTGACGACGATGCCGCCGCCCAGATCCTCACGGAACTTCGCAGGCAGGATGACTCGGCCTTTGTCGTCGAGCTTGGGTGAGTGCGTTCCCAGCAACATCGGCCATCACCCCCTCTGCGTCCGGCCAACTCGAGGTGAACCCCACTTTACTCCACTTTCCTCCACATTGATATGGAGAACCGCGAAAAGAATGCCACATCTCACGGGCTCACCACCCCGCTCCCCCGTCATTCCGCCGGAAGACACGGTGGAGCACCGGTGGAGGGCAGTGGAGGCCCAGTGGAGGAAAGTGCTCAGAAACGCAAAAAAACCCGGATGCCGTGGGCATCCGGGTCTGTGAAGTGGAGGTCAGTGACCGTCTTGACGACGATCCCAGCGATCGCTCATCCGATCCATGAAGGAGGAGGAGCCCTGCGGAGACTTGGAGGAGGGGGACTTCGCCTGGCGCGCAGGACCAGTTCGACGGGTCGGAGTGACGGCGAGGATGACGCCGGCGAGCATCGCTGCGAAACCGATCACGCCGATGATGATGCTGACGACCGGGCCGAGCTGGCTGCCGAGCGCCACACCCGCGACGAGAGCGCCGATGCCCACGAGCAGCAGCACGGCACCGTAGACGAGGTTGCGATAGCTCAGTGTTCGATCCCCCGACGGCGCGCTGACGATGTCAGCGTCGTTGTGCAGGAGATGACGTTCCATCTCATCGAGCAGACGCTGCTCCTGTTCAGACAGTGGCATGACGCCCCCCTCGGGTTAAGTGTCTTCCAGTCTACGCGCGCAGGACCGCGGAGGCTAGGTTTCGGCTGAGAACCTAAGCTGATTATCGTGCCCCTCTCCAGCCAAGTCCAGCAGGCCGTCGCCGCTCGCCTGGATCGCTTCCTCACCGACGCACGAGCGGAGTCGGCGCCCTACGGCCCTGATGCCGCGATGTTCCTGGATGCCGCAGCCGAGACGCTGCAGGGCGGCAAGCGTCTGCGCGCTCGGTTCTGCCATTCCGGCTGGCGCTCCGTCGCGCGTTCGGCGGATCGTACGGCCACGGAGACGGACGCCGTGTGGGATCTGTGCGCCGCGCTCGAGATCTTCCAGTCCGCCGCCCTCGTGCACGACGACCTGATCGACAACTCGGACACCCGCCGAGGGCGCGCGGCCGCGCACCGTGCGCTCGAGGCGCGGCACGGCGACCTCGCATGGTCGGGCGGCGCCGAGGCGTTCGGACGGTCGGCTGCGATCCTCCTCGGTGACCTCCTGATCGCGTGGAGCGATGACCTTCTCGAGCACGCCCTCGCGCAGCATCCGCATGCCGCGCCCGTTCGCCGGGAGTACGCACGCATGCGCCGGGATGTGACCACGGGGCAGTTCCTCGACATCGCTGAGGAGTCCGCGTGGCGCGTCAATCCCGACGCGAAGCACGCTGAGCGGGCTCTTCAGGTGGTCTCGCTGAAATCGGCGCGCTACAGCATCGAGCAGCCGCTCGTACTGGGGGCCGCGCTGGCCGGCGCCGACGCAGATCAGCAGGGCGCGCTGCGCGCCTTCGGGCACCCGGTCGGCATGGCGTTCCAACTGCGCGACGACGTCCTGGGCGTGTTCGGCGACGGCTCCGTGACCGGCAAGCCGGCCGGCGACGATCTGCGCGAGGGAAAGCGCACCGTGCTGATCGCCTTGACTCGGGAGCGTCTGGACACCTCTGCCCGCAACGTTCTCGACGACCTTCTCGGGGATGTGGACCTCGACGCCGGCCAGGTGGCGGCGCTGCAAGCGACGATAGTCGACTCCGGAGCACTCGAGCGGGTCGAGGACATGATCCGCTCCTACGTGGGCGAGGCCGACCGCGCACTTGCAGGGGCGCGCCTCGACAACGCATCGGTCAGCGAACTGCGCGAGCTTGCCCGCGCGGCGACCGTGCGCACAGCCTGACTGTCAGGCGAGCGCCCGCGCGATCCGACGGACAGCGCTCTTGTGTCCATCCAGCAGCGCGGCGATCGGTGTGCGCCCGAGCTCCTCGTCCTCTTCGAACAGCCAGTCGATGACCTCGTCATCGGTGAATCCGGCATCCGTGAGGACGATGACCGTGCCCCGCAACGATGCGAGCGGACGCCCGTCGACGATGAACACCGACGGCACCGCGAACGCCCCGTTCCGGGTGGAGCCGATCAGGTGCTGCTCGGCGATCAGGCGGCGCACCCGCCCGAGCGGCTCGTCGAGGATCTCGACCAGATCCGGTGTGGTCAGCCATTCGACGGCGGGTAGTTCAGCGGCATTCTCAGACACGACTCGACTATCTCACCTCCCGCCGAAGGACGCACATCGCCGCGCTGTGCACACCAGTCACATCCGTCACTTCTGTTGACTTCTCTTTACATCCGTGTCAGCGTTTCAGGAGTCTGAACAGGGGGGGAAGCCTTGAGACTCACTGCTTTGTCGAACCGTACCCGTTACGCCCAGCTCGGCGTTCCCGCAGCGGCGCTGGGGGTGCTGGCGAGTGCATTCGCCGCCGCGCCGGCGACCGCAGCCGCCCCGGCCTCCGCCGTGCCGGTCGACATCGGATCGCTCCAACGGCTGCCCGGTCTTCCACAGCCAGTGGTGGCCCCCGCGAAACCGGTCGCTGTGACACGATCCCCGGTCAAGCAGGCCCAGTCCGCGCCCGCCTCGTACACCGTCCAACCGGGTGACACCATCGCCGGGATCGCGCACCGGTTCGGCCTCGCGACTGTCGATGTCCTCGCCTGGAACGACCTCGGATGGCGTTCGGTGATCTACCCCGGGCAGACGATTCGGCTGTCCGCCGCTCCTGCTGCTGCTGCGGCGGCCGCGCCCGCACCGACCGCCACTGCGCGGACCCACGTCGTCGCCGCCGGTGACACCATCTTCGGCATCGCCCAGAAGAACGGCACCTCGGTCGATGCGATCCTCGCCGCGAACGAGCTGAGCTCCGGAGCAGTCATCTACCCCGGTCAGGAGATCGCCGTATCCGGCACGGCCGCCCCCACCGCAGCATCCGCACCCGCAGCGACTCCGCCAGCGGCCCCCGCTCCGGCGTCTGCGGCCGCATCGCACACGGTCGCCGCGGGCGACACGCTGTGGGCCATAGCCCAGAAGCACGGGATCACTGTCGCCGAGCTGTACGCCGCGAACGGTCTGGAGCCGTCGTCGATCATCTATCCGGGTCAGCGTCTCAAGATCGCCGCTGCAGCGGCGCCGGCATCCGCGCCGTCTCCTGCGTCGAAGGCCAGCACACCGCACAGCACGACGCTGAACTCACCGCAGGCCGAGAACGCCGCACTCATCATCAAGATCGGGCGTGAACTCGGCGTCTCCGACCGCGGCATCGCGATCGCCCTGGCGACCTCGATGGTCGAGTCGTGGCTGCGCAACCTCGACTGGGGCGACCGGGATTCCCTCGGACTGTTCCAGCAGCGCCCGAGCACCGGCTGGGGCACCGCCGAGCAGATCATGGACAGGGCGCACAGCATCCGCTCGTTCTTCCACGGCCAGTCGAACCCCGACGGCACGATCACTCACGGCCTGCTCGACGTGCCCGGCTGGGAGAGCATGCCCTTCGGCGACGCGGCGCAGGCAGTGCAGATCTCCGCGTACCCGGAGCGGTACGGTCCGTGGGAGGACGCCGCCTACGAGTGGCTCGCTCTCTACGGGTGAGTTACCCGACCGAAAGGGTGAGGCGCTCCGCGGGCTTGCAGTCACTTCTCCATAGAATCTGTACGTGACGACCAATCAGCAGGCCGACCCCCTCATCGGGCGGCTTGTCGACGGTCGGTACCGGGTTCGCGCCCGGATCGCGCGCGGTGGCATGGCCACCGTCTACGTCGCCACCGACCTCCGGCTGGAGCGGCGTATCGCCCTCAAGGTCATGCACGGCCACCTCAGCGACGACTCGGTCTTCCAGAGCAGGTTCATCCAGGAGGCGCGCGCTGCCGCACGCCTCGCCGATCCGCACGTCGTGAACGTCTTCGATCAGGGCCAGGACGGCGAGCTCGCCTATCTCGTCATGGAGTATCTGCCCGGCATCACGCTGCGCGAACTGCTGCGCGAGCAGAAGCGACTGACGGTCCCGCAGACCATCTCGATCATGGACGCGATCCTCTCCGGCCTCGCCGCAGCTCACAAGGCCGGCATCGTGCACCGTGACGTCAAGCCCGAGAACGTGCTCCTCGCCGAGGACGGCCGCATCAAGATCGGCGACTTCGGCCTCGCGCGCGCGACGACCGCGAACACGGCCACGGGGCAGCAGCTGCTCGGGACGATCGCCTATCTGGCACCGGAGCTCGTCACCCGCGGCACCGCGGATGCCCGCAGCGACATCTACGCCCTCGGCATCATGCTCTACGAGATGCTCGTCGGCGAGCAGCCTTACAAGGGCGAGCAGCCGATGCAGATCGCGTTCCAGCACGCGACGGAATCGGTGCCGCGCCCGAGCGTCCGCAACCCCGGCGTCCCCGAGCAGCTCGACGAGCTGGTGCTGTGGTCGACCGAGAAGGTGCCGGACGAACGACCGAACGACGCGCAGGAGATGCTCGACCGGCTGCGCGAGATCGAGCGCGATCTCGGCATCGCCCCCGCGCCCGCCACGACGGCGACCACACCCATGCGATCGCAGAGCGACTCCGGCGATGTCACGACGGTCATGCCCGCCACCATGGTGCTCGCGCCGGCGACCGGCCCGATCTCCCAACCGGTCGATAACGCGACCGTGCTGCGCCGCCGAGCCTCGAAACGCCGTGCACGGGGAGCGTTCCTGCTCGCGCTCGTGCTGTTGCTGGCGGTGCTGGCCGGCGGCGTCGGATGGTGGTTCGGCTCCGGACCCGGCTCTCTGGTCGCGGTGCCCTCGGTGGCCGGGCTCACGTACGAGCAGGCCGCAGATGCGCTCGAAGATGAGGGCTTCGTCGCCGTGCAGGCGGATGAGAGCTCTGTCGATGTCGAGCCCGGAATCGCGATCCACAGCGACCCATCAGAGGGCGAGCGCCGCGACAAGGGCACGGAGGTCACGGTGTTCGTCTCCACCGGGCCTGCGCCGCGCACCGTGGAAGCGCTCAACGGCAAGACCGCAGACGAGGCGCGCAGTTATCTGGCCGAGCTCGGCATCAAGGTCTCCGACGACGATCTCCTGCTCTATTCGGATGCCGCAGAGGGCGTAGTGATCAACGCCAGCGTCGCGCCGCGCGCCGGGGGCGACGCGGTCGCCTGCGGCGACGGCTGCGAGGTGTTCGAGGATGACACGGCCAACCTGATCGTGTCGTTGGGCGGCCTCCCCGACGTGGTGGGAATGACCGTCTCGGAGGCGTCGAGCGCGCTCGGCGGGAAGCAGATCAAGACCAGCACGGTCGAGGAGTACAACAACGACGTCGAAGAGGGGCGTGTCATCCGCACCGGCGATCGGCAGGAGCCCGGCAACTGGCGCCCCGGCGACACGATGACCCTCGTGGTCTCGCTCGGCCCGCAGCTGTTCGAGGTGCCCGACGTCGAGGGTCTCACGCGCGACGAGGCTGCGCAGAGCCTGCGTGACGCCGGGTTCGAGCCGACGAACGCCCCCCTCTGGAACGCCGCGCCGAATGACATCACAGAAGTGACCGGCACCGACCCTGGCGCGGGTTCGATGCGCCGCGCCGGCACCGAGATCTACATGCAAATCACCGCCGCCTTCTAACCCCGACCCGCGAGACTTCGCGTGTGTCCTCGTGACCGCGGGTCAGCGAGACTTTCGCGAAGTTTCGCGTGCGCGAATGATGCGCGCGATCAGAGCGGGAAGAGTTCGATCCGTGACGTCGTCTGCGCCGATCAGCATTGTGCGGTAGCCCGCGTCTTCGAAGAGCTGCACACGGGTGAGGTCCTCCAGCCACTGGTTTCGATCCGTCCGGTGCTGATCGCCCTGGTACTCGAACAGCAGCCGGAGCTCCGGATATCCGAGGTCCGCGTGTCTGAGCCCCTCAGCGGTGTGCACAGGCACCTGCACTTGGGGCTCGGGGAGTCCGAAGTCGACCATGGCCAACCGCAAGAAGGTCTCCTTCGGCGAGTGCACCGGAGCACGGGCCCGATCGACTGCTTCCCGGAGTGCCTTCACTCCGCGCTTGCCCGTGCGACGAGCGATCGCCGCCAGCAGATCCGCGCGAGTGCACAACGGTACTCGCCGGCCCTCTCGACGTGGTCCTGTCAACAGATAGTCGGCGACCGCGACCAGCCAACGGTGACCGAGGTTGCGCTTGCGCCCGTCGGCATCGACGCCGGTGGCACCGTGCACGGCGAGCTGACACCACACGTCAGCAGGAGCGAGGAGCGGCAGCCCTGCGTACGAACCGTGCGGAAGACCGGGCGTTCCGTCTCCCATCCGGCAACGCCCGGTCGTCGCATCGGCTGCGGATGATCGAGGTCCGGTCCCCTGAGCCGACTGCACGGCACTCCTGCCTCGGCCGCATCCTCGTACGTGAAGGCACCGCCGGAGAGTGTTATCGGCAGGGGACGATGTCGCGGCATCCCCTCACACTGCCGCCACGCGTCGATCCTCGTTCGCGTTATCCACAACCAACCGCGAGACTTCGCGAATGTCCTCGCGAACGCAGTTCAGCGAGACATTCGTGAAGTCTCGCGGAAGAGGGTCAGCGCTTCTCGAGCTCTTCGGCGACGAGGAAGGCGAGCTCGAGGCTCTGCATGTGGTTCAGGCGCGGGTCGCACAGGCTCTCGTAACGCGTGGCGAGACCCTGCTCGTCGATCCGCTCCGAGCCGCCGAGGCACTCGGTGACGTCGTCTCCGGTGAGTTCGACATGGATGCCACCAGGGAACGTGCCCACGGCACGATGCGCCTCGAAGAAGCCGCGCACCTCATCCACGACGTCGTCGAAGCGACGGGTCTTGTACCCCGTCGGCGTCGTGATGCCGTTGCCGTGCATGGGGTCGGTGACCCACAGCGGCTGCGCACCGGATTCGCGCACGGCCTCGAGCAGCGGGGGCAGCGCGTCGCGGATCTTCCCCGCTCCCATGCGGGTGATGAACGTGAGACGGCCCGGCTCGCGGTTCGGGTCGAGCTTGTCGATGAGCGCCAGCGCCGTCTCGCGAGTCGTGGTCGGGCCGAGCTTGACGCCGATGGGGTTGCGGATCTTCGAGAAGTAATCGACATGCGCGCCGTCGAGGTCGCGCGTGCGCTCCCCGATCCAGAGGAAGTGCGCCGACGTGTTGTAGGGCGTATTCGTGCGAGAGTCGATCCGGGTCATCGGGCTCTCGTAGTCCATGAGAAGGCCCTCGTGGCCCGTGAAGAACTCCACGCGCTTGAGCTCGTCGAAGTCGGCACCGGCCGCCTCCATGAACTTGATCGCGCGGTCGATCTCGGCCGCCATGCGCTCGTAGCGCTGGTTGGCCGGGTTCTGGGCGAAGCCCTTGTTCCAGGAGTGCACCTCGCGCAGGTCCGCGAAACCACCCTGCGTGAACGCGCGGATCAGATTCAGCGTGGATGCCGCGGTGTGGTAGCCCTGCAGCAGCCGTCCGGGATCGGCCTGCCTCGAGCCCTCGGTGAAGTCGTAGCCGTTGACGATGTCGCCCCGGTAGGCGGGAAGAGTCACCTCACCGCGCGTCTCTGAGTCGCTGGAGCGGGGCTTGGCGAACTGCCCGGCCATCCGGCCCATCTTGACGATCGGCATCGACGCACCGTACGTGAGCACGACGGCCATCTGCAGCACGGTCTTGATGCGGTTGCGGATCTGTTCAGCGGTCGCGCCGGCGAAGGTCTCCGCGCAGTCGCCGCCCTGCAGCAGGAACGCCCCGCCGGATGCCGCCCGCGCCAGGCGATCACGAAGGTTGTCGACCTCACCGGCGAACACCAGCGGCGGAAGAGCCGCGATCTGCCGCGAGATATCCGACACGCGATCGGCATCCGGCCACATGGGCTGCTGCTTGATGGGGAGGTCGCGCCAGGTGTCGAGATCGGCATCGTGCTGCTGAGGCATCTCCCCAGCTTACTGGCGCGGCACGTGCTCTCGCGCCGTCAGGAGTGGCGCCGCGTCCGCTCTTTCACCGACGATGCGTAGACGTCGTCGTACTGCTGCTCCCCCAGCCGCTGCAGCGCGACCATGATCTCGTCGGTCACGGAGCGCAGGATGTAGCGGTCATTCTCCATGCCCGCGTAGCGCGAGAAGTCGAGCGGCTCGCCGATCACGATGCCGACGCGCACGACGCGCGGGATGCTGCGTCCGATCGGCATCGCCGTGTCGGTGTCGACCATGATCACCGGGATGACGGGAACCTTGGCCTCCAGTGCCATCCGGGCGATGCCGGTGCGCCCGCGATACAGCTTGCCGTCGGGGCTCCGGGTCCCCTCCGGGTAGATGCCCAGTACATCGCCACGGCCGAGCACCTGCAGTCCGGTGTTCAGCGACGCCTCGGATGCTTTGCCTCCCGACCTGTCGATCGGGATCTGCCCGGTGGCCTTCATGAAGTTCTTCGTCGCCCAGCCCTTGATGCCACGACCGGTGAAGTAATCGCTCTTGGCGAGGAAGCTCATCGAGCGGTCGATCAGCAGTGGAAGGAAGATCGAGTCGGAGACGGAGAGGTGGTTGCTGGCGAGGATCGCCGCGCCGTTGCGCGGCACGTTGGAGCGCCCCACGATCCACGGCCGGAAGACCGCCTTCACGATGGGACCGACCACCACGTACTTCATCAGCCAGTAGAACATCGTCACGCAGTCTATCGCCGGGTATCCGGGCCGGCCATCGCGTCCCGAGCCGAGCGCCCGAAGGCCCCTGCGACTCAGTCTCAGTTGATACGCCACTGAATGCCAATTTTGATCGAGTTCGCGCGAGGTTGTGCCCTAGACTCAGGGAAAGCCGTGCCCGACCGGTACCGAAGGAGTTGCCGTGGTTCAATTCGAAGTCCCTGCGATCGTTCCCGCCGATCCCGAGGCGAACATCACCGATCTTCTGGTGAAGCGCGTCGAGGCAACGCCGGATCGCCCCCTCTTCTCCGTGCCGGACGGCGCGGGATGGCGCGACATCTCCGCCGCTGATTTCCAGACCGCGGTCATCGCGCTCGCCAAGGGCTTCGTGGCGGCCGGCATCCAGCCCGGCGAGAAGGTGGGGTTCCTGGCCCGAACCACCTACGAATGGTCGCTCGTCGACTTCGCGCTGTTCTACGCCGGCGCGGTCATGGTGCCGATCTACGAGACCAGCTCCCCCGCGCAGATCCAGTGGATCATGGAGGACTCCGGCGCCATCGCGCTGATCGTCGAGTCCGCAGACCACTTCTCCAAGCTCGATGAGGTGCGCGGCGACCTGCCGCTCATCCGCGAGGTGTGGCAGCTGCACCTGGGCGCGATCGACACGCTCACGGCGGCGGGAATCGACGTCGATGACGCCGAGATCGAGCGCCGGCGCAACATCGCAGTCGGCTCCGACATCGCGACCCTCATCTACACCTCGGGGTCGACCGGACGCCCCAAGGGCTGCGTGCTCACGCACAGCAACTTCGTCGAGCTGACCCGCAACTCGGCCAAGTCGCTCGACAAGGTCGTGCAGACGCCGGGCGCATCGACGGTGCTGTTCATCACCACGGCGCACGTCTTCGCGCGGTTCATCTCGATCCTCAACGTCCACGCCGGTGTGCGCACCGGGCACCAGCCCGACACCAAGCAGCTGCTGCCGGCGCTCGGATCATTCAAGCCGACCTTCCTCCTCGCCGTTCCGCGCGTGTTCGAGAAGGTCTACAACTCCGCCGAGCAGAAGGCCGAGGCCGGCGGCAAGGGCAAGATCTTCCGTGCCGCGGCCGCCGCCGCCATCGAGCACTCGCGACTGCTGGAGGAGGGCAAGAAGATCCCCTTCGGACTGAAGATCAAATTCGCTCTCTTCGACAAGCTCGTCTACAACAAGCTGCGCGAGGCCATGGGCGGCAACATCCAGTACGCCGTCTCGGGTTCCGCGCCGCTCGGCGCACGCCTCGGCCACTTCTTCCACAGCCTCGGCGTCGTGATCCTCGAGGGTTACGGCCTCACCGAGACGACCGCCCCGGCGACGGTGAACCTGGCGGACAAGTCGAAGATCGGCACCGTCGGTCCCGCGCTCCCGGGTGTCGGCGTGCGTCTCGCCGACGACGGCGAGATCGAGGTCAAGGGAGTCAACGTCTTCAAGGAGTACTGGAACAACCCCGAGGCGACCGCAGAGTCGTTCCATGACGGCTGGTTCCGCACGGGCGACATCGGCAGCTTCGACTCGGAGGGCTTCCTCACCGTCACCGGCCGCAAGAAGGAGATCATCGTCACGGCCGGCGGCAAGAACGTCGCGCCTGCCGCGCTCGAAGACCCGATCCGCGCGAACCCGATCGTCGGCCAGGTCGTCGTCGTCGGCGACCAGAAGCCGTTCATCTCCGCGCTGATCACGCTCGATCCCGAGATGCTGCCCACGTGGCTCGGCAACAACGGCCTGCCGGCGGACATGTCCCTCGCAGATGCGAGTTCGAACGCCGCCGTGCGCGACGAGGTGCAGCGCGCAGTCGACATCGCCAACAAGAGCGTCTCGCGCGCTGAGTCGATCCGCAAGTTCACGATCCTCGACAGCGAGTGGACCGAGGCGAGCGGTCACCTGACGCCGAAGATGTCCATCAAGCGCAACGTGATCGTGTCGGACTTCGCGGGTGAGATCTCCGCGATCTACGACGAGCCGGTGCAGACCACGAACGTACCGATCGGCTGACACGACTCGTACAGAAATGCCCCTGCGATCGCAGGGGCATTTCTCATGTGGGAGGAGGTTTCGACTCGTCGCTTCGCTCCTCGCTCAACCTTGACAGGCTGACGCATCAACGCCGCTTTGCGGCGTTGATGCGTCATCTGTCAAAACCAGTCGCTCTCGCGCACCTGGCGCATGGCGATCTTGCGGTCGGCGGGGGTGAGACGCGAGAGGTACAGCATCCCGTCGAGGTGATCCGTCTCGTGCTGGAGGGCCTGTGCGAGCAGCCCCTCCCCTTCGAGCACGACCGGTTTCCCATCCAGGTCGACCCCCTCGACTCGCGCCCACGGGTGACGCAGCGCGTCGTGCCAGAGCCCGGGCACCGACAGACACCCCTCGCCGGTGGGAACGGGCTCGCCGCGCACCTCGACCAGCACGGGATTGATGACGTACCCGATGTCGCCGTCGATGTTGTAGCTGAACGCCCGCACGGCGACGCCGATCTGCGGAGCGGCGACGCCGGCGCGCCCCGGCAGCTTCACGCTGTCGACGAGGTCGGCGACGAGTGCGCGCACCCCGTCGTCGATCTGCTCGACGGGAGCGCATACGGTACGCAGCACCGGGTCGCCGAAGACCCTGATCTCGCGAGCAGTCATCAGGCCGCGCTCACCCGCAGACCCTCGACGAGGACTGCTGCCAGTTCGCGGGCAGCCTGACGGGTCTCGGGCTGCAGGCCGCCGAACACGATCGCCCCGCCACCGGCGATCTGCGGGTCGTAGGGCATGCGCACGACGTGCCGTGCACGCGTGCGGAAGTGCGCCTCGAGCTCGTTGAGCCGCACGAGCGGGCTGCCCGGCGTCGACTGGTTGAGCACGATGATGGCGGCGCGCGCCTGCGCCTCGTAGCCGTTGGTCTCCAGCCAGGTCAGCGTCTCGGACGCGAGGCGCGCCTCGTCGACGCTCAGACCCGACACGATGACGATCTGGTCGGCGAGGTCGAGCGTCGCCGACATGACGGAGTGCACGATGCCGGTGCCGGTGTCGGTGAGCACGAGCGAGTAGTAGTGCGCCGCGACATCGGCGACGTTGCGGTAGTCCTCGTCGCTGAAAGCCTCGGCGATGCGCGGATCCGCGTCGGATGCCAACACGTCCAGGCGCGTCGAGTCCCTCGCCACGATCGCGGAGATGTCATGGTAGCCCTTGACCTCGTCATGGATGCGCACGAGGTCGCGCACCGACTTGCCGTGCGTGCGCACGATGCGATCGGCGAGCGTGCCGCGATCGGGGTTGGCGTCGACGGCGATGACGCGGTCGTCGCGGGCGTCGGCCAGCGCCATGCCGAGCAGTGCCGTGATCGTCGTCTTGCCGACGCCGCCCTTGCGGGACAGCACGGGGACGAACCGCGCCCCACCGGTCAGCGGACTCGCAATGCGGGTGCTGAGCGCCTTGCGCGCGCGTGCGCGCTTGCCGTCGCCGATGTTGATGCGGCGGCCGGACACAGTGTAGAGCAGGTGACTCCAGGCTCCCTCGGGCTCAGGTTTGCTGACCTGGCTCGGGTCGAGCAGCCGATCGGCTGTGAGCAGATCGGCCGTCTCTCGGGAGGACTGACCGAGCTGGTCGCCGAGCCGCTTCGAGGCCAGCGTCACCTCGGCCGGATGCTCCTTGGGCGTCGTGACGGGCGCGGCGGCTTCCTTCGGCGCCGGGGCGCTCGCCGCGGCGCTCGATACGGAGGCGCCCGACTTGGGCGCGCTCGATTTGGGCGCGCTCGACTTCGACGCGCTCGGCGCGGCTGCCGTCACGATGGCGATCGACTCGACGACGACCTCTGCCGTCTCGGCGTTCTCATCGCCGGATGCCGAGTTCTCGGCCTCCACGTCGGTGTCGTCTTCGTGCGCGGATTCGATCACGCCTTCGACGATCTCGCCCGAGAACTCGCCGTCCAGCACGGAGTCCTCGCCGAGATCATCGTCGTCATCGCTGCCTCCGGGCAGCGTCACGGTGACCTGCGCCGTCTGTCCGAGCACTCCGAGCGCGGTCGTGTCCACCGACGCGGCGTCGTCGAGCACGCCGAGGTCGTCGTTCTCCGCGTCGGGATTCTTCTTCGATGTCACTGTGTCACTCCAAGCCTGTGCGAGCGTGTCGCTCGCCCAAGATTACTTGTCCGGAGTGACCACGACCAAAAGGTCCCCGGCATCCACCTGCTGAGTCTCACCGATCGCGAGGCGTTCGACGACCCCGTCGACGGGAGCGGTGATGGCCGCTTCCATCTTCATCGCCTCAATCGACGCGACCGGTTCGCCTGCGCGGACCCTCGTACCGACCTCGACCTTGAGCGTGACGACACCCGAGAACGGAGCGGCGACCTGACCGGGTTTGGACGTGTCGGCCTTCTCAGCATCGTGGGCGTCGACGGCGATCGCGCGGTCGCGGACGAACACGGGCCGCAGCTGACCGTTCAGCGTGGTCATGACCGTGCGCATGCCACGCTCGTCGGCCTCGCCGATCGCCTCGAGGCCGATGTACAGCTGAACCCCTCGGTCGATCTCGATGAGGTGCTCCTGGCCCTGGACGAGCCCGAACAGGTAGTCGCCGGTGTCGAGCACGGACAGATCCCCGTACTGCTCCCGCTGCTGCTCGAACTCGCGCGTCGGCGCGGGGAACAGCAGGGTGTTCAGGCGTGCGCGCCGCTCGTCGCTCGTGCCGGCGAGTGCCTTCTCATCGTCTGCGGTGATGGCGGTGAGCCCTGTTCGCACCTGACGCCCCGCGAGCACCTTGCTGCGGAACGGCTCGGGCCAGCCGCCCGGCAGATCGCCGAGTTCGCCGGCCATGAAGCCGACGACCGAGTCGGGGACGTCGTACTTCTCGGGATTCGCCTCGAAGTCCGCTGGATCGGCCTTCACAGCAGCGAGGTGCAGCGCGAGGTCGCCGACGACCTTCGACGAGGGCGTCACCTTCGGCACACGGCCGAGGATGCGGTCGGCAGCGGCGTACATGTCCTCGATCAGCTCGAAGTCGTCGGCGAGACCGAGCGCCTTGGCCTGCTGGCGCAGATTCGACAGCTGACCGCCCGGGATCTCGTGGTGGTAGACGCGCCCGGTCGGCCCCGGCAGCCCGGATTCGAACGGCGCGTACTGGTTGCGCACCGCCTCCCAGTACGGCTCGAGGTCGGAGACACCGCTCAGGTCGATCCCGCTGTCGCGCTCGGTGTGCGCGAGCGCTGCGACGAGCGAGGACAGCGAGGGCTGGCTGGTGGTGCCGGAGAGAGGAGCGGATGCCGCGTCCACGGCATCCACGCCGGCCGCAGCGGCGGCGAGCAGGGTGGCGAGCTGACCGCCCGGGGTGTCGTGCGTGTGCAGATGCACCGGCAGGTCGAAGCGCTCTCGCAGAGCTCTGACGAGCTTCGCGGCGGCGCCGGGGCGAAGCAGCCCCGCCATGTCCTTGATCGCGATGATGTGAGCACCGGCGTCGACGATCTGCTCCGCGAGTCGGAGGTAGTAGTCAAGCGTGTACAGATCCTCGGCCGGATTCAGCAGATCACCGGTGTAGCACAGGGCCACCTCGGCGACGGAGGCGCCAGTGGCGCGTACCGCGTCGATCGCAGGACGCATCTGCTCGACGTCGTTGAGCGCGTCGAAGATGCGGAAGATGTCGACCCCACCGGACGCCGCCTCGGCGACGAACGCCTCGGTCACCGCGGTCGGATACGGCGTGTAGCCGACGGTGTTGCGCCCGCGCAGCAGCATCTGGATGTTGATGTTCGGCAGCGCCCCGCGCAGCTTGTCGAGCCGCTCCCACGGGTCTTCTCCCAGGAAGCGGAGGGCGACGTCGTAGGTGGCCCCGCCCCACGCCTCGACCGAGAGCAGTCCCGGCGTGAGGCGAGCGAGATAGGGGGCTGCGGCGACCAGATCTTTGGTGCGCACGCGGGTCGCCAGCAGCGACTGGTGCGCGTCGCGGAACGTGGTGTCGGTGATCGCCAGCGGTGCCTGCGCGCGCAGGCTGCGGGCGAACCCCTCGGGGCCGAGCTCCTGCAACCGCTGACGCGAACCGGGCTCCGGCTCGACGTTCAGGTCGATGTCGGGCAGCTTGGCAGCGGGATCGATGGTTCCGGGGTGCGGTCCGTTGGGCTTGTTGACGGTGACGTCGACGAGCCAGTTCAGCAGCTTCGTGCCGCGGTCCTTCGACACGCGGCCCTGCAGCAGGTCGGGTCGCTCATCGATGAACGATGTACTGATGTCGCCCGAGACGAACGCCTCGTCGGCCAGCAACGCCTGCAGGAACGGGATGTTGGTGGAGACGCCGCGGATGCGGAACTCGGCCAGCGCACGGCGTGCGCGCCCCACAGCAGCCTCGAAGTCCCTGCCTCGGCAGGTGAGCTTGGAGAGCATCGAGTCGAAGTGCGGGCTGATCTGCGCACCCTGGTGCACGGTGCCGCCGTCGAGCCGGATGCCGGCACCGCCGGGCGAGCGGTAGGTGGTGATCTTGCCGGTGTCGGGACGGAATCCCTGTGTCGGGTCCTCCGTGGTGATGCGGCACTGCAGCGCGGCGCCGCGCAGGCGGATGTCCTGCTGCTGCAGGCCGAGGTCGATCAGGCTCTCGCCTGCGGCGATACGCATCTGGGCCTGCACGAGGTCGACGTCGGTGACCTCCTCCGTCACCGTGTGCTCGACCTGGATGCGCGGGTTCATCTCGATGAAGACGACTTCGCCAGTGCGCTCTCCCGCCGTCTCGAGCAGGAACTCGACGGTGCCGGCGTTCTCATAGCCGATGGATCGTGCGAACGCGATGGCGTAGCCGTGCAGGGCGGTGCGGATGCCGTCATCGAGGTTCGGCGCCGGGGCGATCTCGACGACCTTCTGGTGGCGGCGCTGCACCGAGCAGTCGCGCTCGAACAGGTGAACGGTCTCGCCGGTCTTGTCGGCGAGAACCTGCACCTCGATGTGACGAGGCCGGACGACGGCCTGCTCGAGGAACATGCGCGGGTCGCCGAATGCGCTCTCGGCCTCGCGCATCGCCTCGGCGAGGGCGGGGGCCAGCTCGCCCTTGGTCTCGACCCGGCGCATGCCGCGGCCGCCACCGCCGGCGACCGCTTTGGCGAACAGCGGGAACCCGATGTCATCGGCCTGCGCGACCAGCGCGTCGACGTCGTCGGATGCCTCGGTCGAGCGCAGCACGGGAACACCTGCCTCGATCGCGTGCCGCTTCGCCTCGACTTTGTTGCCCGCCATCTCGAGCACGCGTGAGGGCGGGCCGATGAAGACGATGCCGTTCGCGGCCGCCTTTTCGGCGAGCTCGGGGTTCTCGGAGAGGAATCCGTATCCCGGGTAGATCGCGTCGGCACCGGATTCGCGTGCGACGCGGACGATCTCGTCGACGTCGAGGTAGGCGCGAACAGGATGGCCCCGCTCGCCGATCTCGTACGCCTCGTCAGCCTTCAGCCGGTGTTGCGAGCCGCGGTCCTCGTAGGGGAACACGGCGACCGTGCGCGCCCCCACCTCGAACGCAGCCCGGAATGCGCGGATCGCGATCTCGCCGCGATTGGCCACAAGGATCTTCTGGAACATGCACACCTCTGATAGCTCGATGCGCGGCACTGTCGACGCACACGGGGCGGGGCTGAGTGTTTTCCAAGCCTAGGGGAAGGTAACGTGGTCATCGTGCACGTACTCAGCGTCAGCTCCCTAAAAGGCGGTGTCGGCAAGACGACCGTGACTCTCGGCCTGGCCTCCGCGGCCTTCGCCCGGGGCGTCCGTACCCTCGTCGTCGACCTCGATCCCCAGTCCGATGTCTCGACGGGGATGGACATCCAGGTCGCTGGTCGTCTGAACGTCGCCGACGTGCTGGCGAACCCGAAGGAGAAGGTCGTCCGCCAGGCGATCACGTCCAGCGGCTGGGCGAAGGTTCACCCGGGAACCATCGACGTGCTCATCGGCAGCCCGTCCGCCATCAACTTCGACGGCCCGCATCCGAGCGTCCGCGACGTCTGGAAGCTCGAGGAGGCGCTGGCCGCCGTCGAGAGCGATTACGACCTCGTTCTCATCGACTGTGCGCCGTCCCTGAACGCGCTGACCCGCACGGCCTGGGCTGCGAGCGACCGCGTCATGGTCGTCACCGAGCCGGGTCTGTTCTCGGTCGCCGCGGCCGACCGCGCGCTGCGCGCCATCGAGGAGATCCGCCGCGGCCTCTCCCCCCGCCTCCAACCGCTCGGCATCGTCGTCAACCGCGTGCGCCCGCAGTCGATCGAGCACCAGTTCCGCATCAAGGAGCTGCGTGACATGTTCGGCCCGCTGGTGCTGTCTCCCCAGCTTCCTGAGCGCACCTCGCTGCAGCAGGCACAGGGCGCCGCGAAGCCGCTTCACATCTGGCCGGGTGACTCCGCACAGGAGCTCGCAGCGGACTTCGATCTGCTGCTGGATCGCATCGTGCGCACCGGCCGCGTGCCCGTCCCGGAGACCGGCGCTCAGGCCTAGGGCTCTTGCGGGTGGGCGAGACGTTTCGACTCGTCGCTGCGCTCCCTCGCTCAACGCGTTTCGTCTCGCTGCGCTCGCTCAACGACCCGCCCGAGCGCTCCGCCGTTGACCCCGCGGGTCGTTTAGGGGGCGCAGAGTGCCGCTGACCCCGCGGGTCGTTGAGCGGAGGGGCTGAGCGCCGCAGACGAAACGGGTTGAGCGAGCCGAAGGCGAGTCGAAACCTCGCCGAGAAGCAGAAACCGTTGGTTACGCGCTGCGCTTGGCGCGACGAGCACTGAGCTCGTCGACCGGGTCCGGTGCCGTGGGGTCGAACTCGACGAGAGTGGTCTCCACCTCGCGGAGGACCTTACCGACGGCGATGCCGAATACGCCCTGGCCGCGGCTGACGAGGTCGATGACCTCGTCGTTCGACGTGCACAGGTAGACGGAAGCGCCATCGCTCATCAGCGTGGTGCCGGCGAGGTCGCGGATGCCGGCGGCACGGAGCTGTTCGACGGCGACGCGGATCTGCTGCAGCGAGATGCCGGTGTCGAGGAGGCGCTTGACGAGCTTCAGGACGAGGATGTCGCGGAAGCCGTACATGCGCTGCGAGCCGGAGCCGCTGGCGCCGCGCACGGTGGGCACGACGAGCTCGGTGCGCGCCCAGTAGTCGAGCTGGCGATACGTGATGCCTGCGGCGCGAGCGGCGACTGCGCCGCGGTAACCGACCTCGTCATCCATCGCGGGCAGACCGTCGGTGAAGAGGAGCTCGGTCACGAACCGCGGGTCGCCGGTACGCTCATCCGCATTCATCTGAAGTCCTCTCTGAAACGATTACCTCCACGCTAGAGCAGTGCCCCGGCACCGGCAACGACATCCGCTTCGCGGTCAAGGTGTGTCGCAACCAGTTCGTTACGAAAGCACGCGCGCGAGCGCTTCTTTGATGAAGACCGCTCGCACCTCGTCGATCTTGCCCGCCAGCTCGGGCGCCATCTCGCGCGCCTTGCCTCGGGACGCGGCATCCGTTCTGCGCAGCAGTGCCGACATCGCGGACTCGATCAGCGAGACTTCGCGCTCGGCGCTCTGACGAAGCGTCCGCAGGTGCCGCGGCTCGATGCCGTGCCTGTCGAGGGCGACGAGCCCGCGCAGCAGGGTGACGGTCGACTCAGGGTAGGTCTCGGCCGCGGTGATGATTCCCGTGCTGATGGCGTCGTTGAGGATCTGCGGGCCGGCTCCGGCCGCCGAGAGCAGTTCCTCACGCCGGTAGCGGCGCGGTGCCGGCGCGATGGAGGGCGGCGGCGCGATGGCCGACACGGCCCCGCCATCGGCCTCTGCCTCATCGAGCTGCTCGCGTATGACGCTGAGCGGCAGGTAATGGTCGCGCTGGAGGGTGAGCCCGAGCCGCAGGCGATCGATGTCGGTCTGCGAGAACTTTCGGTACCCGGAGTCCGTGCGCGAAGGACTGACGATGCCCTGCACTTCGAGGAAGCGAAGCTTGCTGGAGGTGAGATCCGGGAACTCCGGGGTGAGTCTCGCGAGCACCTGACCGATGCTCAGAAGCCCCGCGGTCGCTGAGCGGTCGCGGGCGTGGAGTGCTGCCATCACTCAGTCGCCGCCGCGAGGTCGGTGGGCGACATGAAGAAGTTGAGACGGAACTTGCCGATGCGAAGCTCGTACCCGTTCGCGAGCGCACTGCGATCGACCCGCTCGCCGTTGACGTACGTGCCGTTGAGCGAGCGCTGGTCGATGATCTCGAACGAGCTGCCGGAGCGCGTGATCTCGGCGTGACGACGCGACACGGTCACGTCGTCGAAGAAGATGTCGGCCTCGGGGTGACGGCCGATCGTCGTGACGTCGGTGTCGAGCAGATAGCGCGCACCCGCCAGCGCACCCGAGCGGACCAGGAGCAGCGCCGACCCGGAGGGAAGTGCGGCGATCGCGGACTGCTCGACGTCGGTGAGCTCGGCGCCGAAGGGCACGAACGACAGATCGGAGTCGTGTCCGAATGTCTGTGTGGCGTCGTGCCTCTGCTCACCGTCGCGGTGAATCGACGCGTCGCGAGCCGGTCGGCTTTCGAAATCTGTCACGGGTGGCCCTCCTTCCGCTCCAGACTAACGGATCGACGGACCCCCGAGCGAGGGTCTGTACGACACAGCCGGTGCACAACGCCATTTCCTATGGTTGAGGTGTGCGCACACTCACATCCTCACGCTCCGTCGCTCCTCTCTCTCTCGCCGCGACGCTGCTCGCCGCGTTCGTGCTCCTGTTCGCCTGGCCGCAGCCGGCGGCCGCGCATGACTCGCTGGTCGAGTCGAGCCCCGCGGCGGACTCGACGGTCGAGACGCTCCCCGGCGAGCTGAGCCTGACATTCAGCGCCGCACTGATCGGCGGAGACGGCTCGACCGAGATCGTCGTGACGGATGCCGCGGGCGAATCGGTCACCGACGGCCCGGCGGAGCTGGACGGCGCGATGGTGACCCAGCCCCTTGTCGCAGAGGCGGATGCCGGCGAGTACCACGTGCTGTGGAAGGTCGTCTCCAGCGACGGACACCCCACCTCGGGCGAGTTCGGCTTCACCGTGGCCACGAGCACGCTGGCCGCAGAGCCGTCGGCCGCACCGACCGAGACCGTCGCGCCGGCGCCGGACGAGACGCAGGCGCCCGCGCCCGCCGACGACCCGGACATGGAATCCGGAGCGTCGTTCTCGCCCGGCTGGCTCATCGGCGGCGCCGTCGTGCTCGTCGTCGTCGCGATCGCGCTCTTCCTCTTGCTGCGTCGTCGCCGACCACGCGATTCCGAATCGGACACCCCTGCAGAGCGATAGGCTGGAGCCATGCCACACTACGACGTCGTCATCCTCGGCGCGGGCCCCGGCGGGTACGTCGCCGCAGTCCGCAGCGCACAGCTCGGACTCTCCACCGCGATCATCGAAGAGAAGTACTGGGGCGGTGTGTGCCTCAACGTCGGCTGCATCCCCTCCAAGGCTCTGCTGAAGAACGCAGAGCTCGCCCACACCCTGAATCACAAGGCCGAGTTCTTCGGCATCTCGGGTGACTTCACGATCGACTTCGGCAAGGCGTTCGACCGCTCCCGCGAGGTCGCCGAGGGCCGAGTCAAGGGCATCCACTTCCTGATGAAGAAGAACAAGGTGACCGAGTACAACGGTCGCGGCACCTTCACCGGCCCGAAGGCGATCTCGGTCGCGAAGGCCGACGGCACGACCGAAGAGGTCACCTTCGACAACGTCATCATCGCGACCGGCTCGAAGGTGCGTCTGCTCCCCGGCGTCGAGCTCAGCGAGAACGTCGTGACGTTCGAGGAGCAGATCCTCACCCGCGAGCTTCCCGAGTCGATCGTCATCGTCGGCGCCGGCGCCATCGGCATGGAGTTCGCGTACGTCCTCACGAACTACGGCGTGAAGGTCACGATCATCGAGTTCCTCGACCGCGCACTTCCCAACGAGGATGCCGACGTGTCGAAGGAGATCACCAAGCAGTACAAGAACTACGGCGTCGACATCCTCACCTCCACCAAGGTCGAGAAGGTCGTCGACAACGGTTCGTCCGTCACCGTCACCTACACCGGCAAGGACGGCCAGCAGGCATCCATCGAGGCCGGCAAGGTCCTCATGTCGGTCGGCTTCGCACCGAACGTCGAGGGCTACGGTCTCGACAAGACGGGTGTGAAGCTCACCGAGCGCGGCGCGATCGACATCGACGACCACATGCGCACCAATGTCGACGGCATCTACGCCATCGGCGACGTCACGATGAAGCTGCAGCTCGCGCACGTGGCCGAGGCACAGGGCGTCGTCGCAGCCGAGACCATCGGGGGAGCCGAGACCCAGACGCTGGGCGACTACCGCATGATGCCGCGCGCGACGTTCTGCTCGCCGCAGGTCGCCTCGTTCGGTCTCACCGAGCAGCAGGCGAAGGACCAGGGGCGCGAGATCAAGGTGTCGACCTTCCCGTTCATGGCCAACGGCAAGGCGCACGGCCTGGGCGAGCCGGTCGGCTTCGTCAAGCTCGTGGCGGATGCCGAGCACCTCGAGCTCATCGGTGCGCACATGATCGGGCCGGACGTCTCCGAACTCCTCCCCGAGCTGACGCTCGCGCAGAAGTGGGATCTCACGGCTCTCGAGCTGGCCCGCAACGTGCACACCCACCCGACGTTGTCGGAGGCGCTGCAGGAGGGCTTCCACGGCCTCGCAGGCCACATGATCAACTTCTGACACGAAAGGGCTCAATGCGCCGCAGGCGCGTTGAGCCCTTTCGTGTCAGGGTTGAGCGAGCGCAGCGAGTCGAAACCTCTACACCCGCTCCCAGAACGAGCGAGTCGAAATCCCTACTGCGGTCGTACATCACCCGAGCCGCGCCAGCGTCTCTCCCACGACCTGCGCGACGACATCCGCTGCCGCCGCCCGGTCGTCGCGAACCAGGCCGATGCGCGTGCGTCGGTCGAGGACATCGTCCGCATCGAGTGCCCCCTCGGCACGCACCGCGAACGCGACTTCGGCGCGGATGACGTCGATTCCCTCGGCGACGCGCTCGGCGCCGCCCGATCCGCCGGCAGCGAGGACTGCTGCGGCTTCCGCGCCGTAACGCGCGCGAAGCGTGGCGGACGACCGGCCCGAGGCGCCGGGATCCGCGATCGGCACCGGCGAGCCGGGGGCTCCGACCAGCGGAAGCAGATCGGTGCGGCATCCGGGGTCGTCGAGTCCTGCGTGCCGGCATGCGAGGTCGACGGCATCCTTCGCCATGGCGCGATACGTCGTCAGCTTGCCGCCGAGGATCCCGACGGACCCGTTCGTCGACACCTCGACGCGATGGCGGCGCGAGATGTCGGCCGTCGAGGCGACCGCATCGGACTCGACGAGCGGGCGGAGCCCGGCGAACGAGCCGCGGACGTCATTGCGAGTGAGCGGACGGTTCAGCGCTTGCGACAGCGTCGTCAGCAGGAAGTCGATCTCGTCACCGGTGGGCGACGGCACGTCCGGAATCGGACCGGGGGCATCGACGTCGGTGAGGCCGACGATGACGCGCCCGAGCTGGGTGGGCAACGCGAACACGAAGCGGCTGATGGATCCGGGGTGCGGCACGGTGAGCGCTGCGGTGGGATTGCCGAGGGTCGCGGCATCCAGGACGATATGCGTCCCGCGGCTGGGTCGTAGGTGGATGTCGGGGTCGAGCTGCCCGGCCCACACGCCCGCCGCGTTCACGACCGAGCGGGCGCGCACGCGGACCG
Source organism: Microbacterium abyssi (assembly GCF_015277895.1). Classification (NCBI taxonomy): domain Bacteria; kingdom Bacillati; phylum Actinomycetota; class Actinomycetes; order Micrococcales; family Microbacteriaceae; genus Microbacterium; species Microbacterium abyssi. The sequence continues at coordinate 2,101,248 of NZ_CP063815.1, forward strand.
ATCCCCCGCCGAGCTCGTCGTGCAGGGTCGCACCGCTGCCGTCGACGTCGGTCGCCCGGGTTCGCGTGAGAATCGTGGCACCGTGTGCGGCGGCCGTTCGCGCGACGGTGACGACGAGCCGTGCGTCGTCGATGAGCTGGCCGTCGGTGCTGATCATCCCGCCCCGCAGGCCGCTTCTGCTCAGAGCGGGGAACATGGCGACGGCGCCCCTCGGCGACGCTCGATGCGGCCGGGGCAGGACGGTACCGGGAGTCCCGGCGATGCGGCGCAGCCCGTCGCCGAGCCAGAGCCCGATGCTCCCGATGGCGCGTTGTCTCAGCGACACACCGTCCACGAACGGCAGCAGCTGCGGCAGCGTGCGGGTCAGGTGCGGCGCGATGCGCGTGATCAGCAGATGTCGCTCCACGGCGCTCTCCCGCGCGACCGCGAAGTCGCCCGATGCCAGGTAGCGCAGTCCGCCGTGCACGAGCTTCGAGCTCCAGCGGCTCGTGCCGAAGGCGAGGTCGCGGGCTTCGGCGAGGACGACGGAGAGGCCTCGGCTCGCGGCATCCAGAGCGACGCCCGCGCCGGTCACACCACCGCCGATCACGAGCAGATCGACCTCACCGCCGTCGGCGAGGATGTCGAGTTCACGCGAGCGCCGCGTGGCGTTCAGCATCGATGAGGCGCGAACGCCGGCGTCGCCGGTCATGGCCGCAGGTATCCGTCCACGGCGCGGGCGAGTTCGGCGTGCCACTCGCCGGCGCCGATGAGCGAGGAGACAGCGTTGCGGGAGAGGACCGCGGATTGGACGATGAGCAGCAGCATCACCGACATGTCCCCCGGGTCACCCGCGCGGACCGTCCCGCCGTTCTGCGCGTGGGCGACGGCATCCGCCAGCCAGCGCAGCATGACGCGCTGACTGGATCCGACGCGCTCCAGGCTGTACTGCGTGAACGCCTCCGGCTCGCTGGAGAGCAGGCGTCCGAACACGGGATCCTCCCGGAAGAGATCCGCGAATCGCAGCACCTCTGCGACGAGCCCCTCCCGGGTGCTCACCTCGGGTTCGAGCCGACGCAGGATCATGACGGTCTGACGGAGGAGCGCCGCGCGCACCACCTCGTCGGCGCCGGACCAGCGACGGTAGATCGTGGGCCGGCTGACCCGCGCCTCGCGGGCGAGTTCGGCGATGGTGAGGCGTGCAGTTCCCCGGCCGGCGATGAGGGCGGAGGCCCGTTTCAGGATGTGCACGTCGGCGTCGTCCCAGTCCGGCGTCTCCGCGGCGGACGGCGACATCTCGGCTGCTTGACGCTCTTCCACAATGTGTCACACTGTAACGCATGACGACGGAGACGACACCTGCCGCGATGATGCGCTGGAACGGTTGGGGCGACCCGGCTCTCGCGAAGGATCTTCCCCTCGCCGTGCGGGCGCTGCTGCCCACCGTCCTCGGAAGGGTGCACCGCGCGGAGCCCGCAGTCGCTCTCGAGGACGTCCGTCTGTCCCCGTCCGCGCTGGCTGCGGAGGACCGCGCGGCGCTCACCGCGATCGTCGGCCAATCGCACGTCAACACCGACGACGAGGCGCGCATTCGGCACTCCGGTGGCCGATCGACGATCGATCTCGTGCGCCGGCGTGCCGCCGATCAGAATGCCCCGGATGCCGTCGTCTCCCCCGCCGGTCACGATGAGGTTCTCGCCGCGGTGCAGCTGGCCGCCGAGCGCTCCATCGCCGTCGTGCCGTTCGGCGGAGGCACGAGCGTCGTCGGTGCACTGGACCCGGAGCGCGGCAGCCACCGCGCCGTCATCGCGCTCGACCTGAGGCGACTGAGCGGCCTGCTGCACCTGGACGAGGTCAGCGGCGAGGCCCGATTCCTGGCCGGCACGACCGGCCCCGAGTCCGAGCGTCTGCTCGCCGAGCGCGGCTTCGAGCTCGGTCACTACCCGCAGAGCTTCCTGTACGCCACGCTCGGCGGCTTCGCCTCGGCTCGCTCTTCCGGGCAGAACTCGGCAGGCAACGGCAGATTCGACGCGATGGTCATCGCCCTGCGCGTCGCCACGCCCACGGGCGAGGTCGCCCTCGGCGGCGCGCCGGGCACGGCGGCCGGCCCCGATCTCATGCGCATGTTCCTCGGCGCGGAGGGGATCCTCGGCGTCATCACCGAGCTCACCCTGCGCGTGCACCGCCTGCCCGAGACCCGGATCCACCAGGGGTGGACCTTTCCGGACTTCGCGACCGGGGTCGAGGCCCTGCGACGAGTGGCGCAACTCGGCACAGGGCCGACCGTGATCCGTCTCTCCGACGAAGCAGAGACCGGAATCGGCCTTGCGCAGCACGGCAAAATCGGCAGGGCACTGTCGAAGGGATGCAGCGCCGTCACCGTGTTCGAGGGAGAGCACGAGGTCGCCGCCTCCCGTCAGGCGCTGACCGAGCACGTGCTCACCGCGGCGGGCGGCAGGACGACAGGATCTGCTCCAGCCGAGGAGTGGGCGAAGGGCCGGTTCGGTGCGCCGTATCTGCGCGACGCCCTGCTCGATCACGGGGTGTTCTGCGAGACGCTGGAGACCGCGACGATATGGTCGAACATCGCCCGGCTGAAGTCGGCGGTCACCGAGACGCTCCGCACAGGGTTCGCCGATCACGACGCCAAGTCGCTCGTGATGTGCCACATCTCGCACGTCTACCCCACCGGCGCGGCGCTGTACTTCACGATCATCGGGAACCTGCGGGGCGACGTCTTGGACCAGTGGGATGCGATCAAGTCGCGGGTGAACGACACGATCCTCGCGAACGCCGGCACCATCAGCCACCACCACGGCGTCGGTCGCGATCACGCACCCTGGCTGGCGCAGGAGATCGGCGCCGGGGGCATCCGGATCCTGCGGGCGGTCAAGGACGCGCTCGATCCCACCGGGATCATGAATCCCGGTGCGCTCCTCGCGGCTCCTCAGGCGGGCTGACGTGCGGAACGTCCACGTCCTGATCAACCCGGATGCCGGACGCGGCAAGGGGTCTGCGAGAGCGGAGGCCGCGCTCACCCGGCTGCGCGACCGCGGGATCGACCCCGTCGTGCACTCCGGGGGGTCGCCCGAGGATTCCCGTCGGTTGGCCGCCGATGCCGTCGCGGCAGGGCCCGATGCGCTCGTAATCGTCGGAGGCGACGGGACGCTGGCGACCGTGGTCGACGTGCTCGCCGGATCCGGCATCCCGCTCGTGCTCGTGCCGGCGGGGACGGGCAACGATCTCGCCCGTTCGCTGGGCATCCCTTACGGATCGGACGAGGCTGCGGCCGATGCGGCGACGGCCGCGATCGACGGCGTGCTTCGATCGCTGGACGTCGGCGAGGCGATCTGCCCCGATGCGACCGCGCGCTTCCTCACGGTCGCCGCGCTCGGCTTCGATGCCAAGGTGAGCGAGCGCACGAACCGCCTGCGCTGGCCACGCGGCCGTGCTCGCTACTACCTCGCGCTGCTCATCGAGCTGGCGCGTCTGGCGCCGATGCGATTCTCGGTACGCGTGGACGGCGCAGCGGCGCCGGTCGCGGACGGCACGCTCATCGCCGTCGGCAACACGCGCAGTTACGGTGGCGGGATGCCGGTGTGCCCGGGCGCCGACCCGCACGACGGTCTGTTCGACATCACTCACGTCGCCCATGTCGGACGGTTCCAGCTGCTCCGGCTGTTCCCGCGGTTGCTGCGCGGCACGCACGTTCAGCTGCCGCAGGTGACGACGATGCGCGGTCGAGAGGTCGAGGTGTCAGCGCCGGGACTCGTCGTCTACGCCGACGGCGAGCGCATCGGCACTGGCAGCGTTCGCATTCGAGTGGTTCCCGGAGCGCTCAGCATCCTCCTGCCGCACTGACTGCGGCCGCTCAGCGCGCCGCAGATGCTGACCTCCTTCGGGTCGTCGAGCGAGCGCAGCGAGACGAAACGCGGTGAGCGACGAGCATAGGCTTCGACTCCCTCCGGTCGCTCAGCCCGTTTCGTCTGCGGCGGCTCCGCCGCCTCCGCTCAACGACCCGCGGATGAACTCCGCGCGGGATGCTGGAGTCGCGGGTCGTTGAGCGAGCGCAGCGAGACGAAACGCGGTGAGCGACGAGCGCAGCGAGGAGTCGAAGCGTCGGCTCATCCTCCCCGCATGGTGATCATGTCGGCGGTGCGGGCGCGCACCGGGGGTACGCCCAAGGTGCGGATGAGGACGTTCCGCACAGCGAGTGCAGGGCCTCGAGCAGGGCGCCCCATCGTCATATAGAAGAACGAGCGGCGCTGCGCACGCGCTGCCGCGCGAAGCGTGCGTCGCTCGTAGTCGGCGAAGTCCGGCAGCTCGGCGCGCAAAGAGCACTCGATCGCCGCGGCGAGGCGGACCGCGGCCGCCCAGCCGAGGTTCATGCCCTGCCCGCCGATCGGGCTCGTCTCATGCGCGGCGTCCCCGACGAGCGCGATCCGTCCCGCCGCCAGCCGGGCGGCGCGATGCTGCCCCGCCCGGAACACGGTCGGCTGCAGATCGCCGGGGAGTGCGAGGTGGATGCCGGTGCGCTCGTGGATCGCGGATGCGAACGCTCTCGCCTCGCCGAGCGCGCGCCGCGAATCGGATGCGACCCAACGGCGACGTCCCTGCGGAAGAGGGAACGACTCGACGAGTCCGTCCGCCTCGCAATACAGTTGCGCGCGCGGTCCGCGGTCGATGTCGGGGATGTCGGCCATCGCGTAACAGCCGCTGCCCGGCCGCCCTCGCCAGCCGATGCCGAGCTGTCGCCGGATGCCGCTGCGCACACCATCGGCGGCGACCGCGAACGAGGCCGTGATGTCGCGCGCGCCATCGAACGACAGCCTGACGGCGGCACCTTCGTCCTGCACCCGGGTGACGCGGCGACCCGAGTGCAGCGCTCCTGCCCGCAGCGTCGACAGCCGCAGCCGGAGCAGCGCGTCGGTGCGGCGTTGCGGCAGGATCAGCACCCGCTGCCGCTCGTTGAACGACAGCGACGCCAGGACGCGGCCGTCGCAGATCACCTCGCCCCCGTCGAGCGCGAGTGCCTCCTCGCGCACCTCCGCGCCGATCCCTGCGGCGGCGAGGGCGGCGCGGCCCGGCGGGTGGATGCCGATCGCCCGCGACCGATCGTCGGCGCCGTCGCGCGCCTCGAACACCGCGACGTCAAGACCGCGGGTCGCGAGCAGGCAGGCGAGCAGCAGTCCGACCGGTCCTGCGCCGACGATCGCGACATCATGGTCGGGCATCCCACGCCTCCCATCGCAGCTCGAGCCGTGCGGGGAACGCCTGGCGAACCTGCCAGCCCGGCGCGACGACCTCTGCGATCTCGCCGGGCGCGTACGCGCGGCGGATGCTGGTGAGCCCGTCATCTCGGATGAAGGAGTCCGCGAGCAGATTCCTCGTGAACGGCAGGGTTCCGGCGGCGAATCCCCAGTACGCGAAGCGGCTGCGAGCGATGTCGCGATGCAGGACGAGCCCGTCGTCCGCGGCGAGCGCGACGGAATCCTCCAGCAGCGCGGGCAGCTCCTCTTCAGTCAGGTGGTGCAGCAGATGATTGGAGACCACGATGTCGAAGCGCTCTCCCGCAGCGACCAGTTCACCCGTGTAGGCGCGGCGGTATTCCACCCCGCCGCCGCGCTCCTGCGCCCAGCGGATCGCCCGCGCATCGGCATCCAGTGCCGTGACGGCCACCGACAGCGCATCGCGGCGTGCCCACCCTGCGATCGCCCGTGACACGTCGCCGCCCCCTGCGCCGACGTCGAGCAGCCGGATCGGCCCGCGCCTGGCCCGCGGGCGGATGTCGCGACGGTACACGGCGCGCCACCGGGAGACGACGGCGTTGACGAGCGGGAAGCGCTCATATGTCCGCTGCAGCATCCGGAGGTCCGCATCCGGATCATCCATCAGCTCCCGCGCGTCGACCGCGCGGGATGAGAGATCGACCATCAGGTCGGCGCGACGACGGTCATGAGCGCGGCCTCGGCGGTCAGTCCCGGTCCGAAGGCCATTGCGGCCACCCGATCGCCGTCACGTGCGCCCTCCTGCTCGAGGATCCGCCGGAGCACGAACAGAACGGTCGCGCTGGACATGTTGCCGTACTGCCGGAGCACCTCACGGGCGGGGCGGAGCTGGTCTTCGGTGAGTGCCAGCTTCTCCTCGACGCGGTCCAGGATGCTGCGCCCACCGGGATGGATCGCCCAGTGCGTCACCTCGTTCCCGATCGTCCCGTCATCGAACGCAGAGGCCAGTGCGGCCTCTCCGGCGTAGAGCGGGCGGAGGGCGTCTGTGATGTGGTCCCCGATGAGTTGCGGCACCGCGGTCGACAGAACCATCTCGAAGCCCTCGTCGCCGATCATCCAGGCCATGTCCTGCTTGCCCTCCGGGATGATCCCGGTGTGGAACCGGTCCAGTGCGAAGCCGGGGACGGCGGAGTCGAACGCGCGCGCGGTGACGAGACCGGCGGCGGCGCCGTCGGCGAACAGCGAGGTGGCCACGATCATGTCCGGGTCCTCGGAGGAGCGCAGGTGCAGGGTGCACAGCTCGACGCTGACCACGAGGACCACGGCATCCGGGTTCGCCGCGCAGAACTGGCCGGCTGCCCGCAGCGCGGGCATCGACGCGTAGCATCCCATGAACCCGAAGTGGTAGCGCTCCACGCTGTCCGGTAGCCCGAGGGCACGCACGATCTCGTAGTCGGGACCCGGCGCGTAGAACCCGGTGCACGAGACGGTGATCACATGGGTGATGTCGGCGGCGGTGATGTCCGGGTCGGACTCGAGGCTCTGCCGTGCGGCATCGACGTAGAGCTTCCACGCCTCGCGGACGTAGATCTCGTTGCGCGTCTTCGTCCCGGGCGACAGCAGGGCTCCGCTCTTCCGGTCGAAGAACTGCGGTGATTCCACCGTCGAGGAGAAGGACAGTTCGTCGAGCACGGTGTAGCGGGTGTCGATGCCGGAGCCGTTGAACGACGCCGTCACGATGCGCTTGGCCAATCTGCCGAGATCCGGCTGGGCGGCGAAGACGTCCCGCACCTCCTCCTGCCTCAGCTCGGTGCCGGGAACGATCGTCTGCAGGGAGCGAAGTGTGGCGGAGCGACTCATGAGGTCACTCAAGCACGCCGGAATCTTCCGGAGAAGGGGGTTGTGTCAGAACCGCAACGTCATCAATGACCCAGTGCACGTGCGAGTTTGGAATCGGATGCCGCCGGGCGGGCGCCTGCGGCGAAGACGACGGCTTCGACCGCGGCGAAGAGCGCGTCACGACCGGTGTCGTCCGTCGGGGCGGCCGGCCCCAGCTCGACCTCCCACTCCCGCCATTCCCTCTGCACCGGGTTGTCCGAAGGATCGGGTTGCCGCAGGTCAGTGGCGCGGACCCGGTCGTCGACGAACTCGGCGATGACGCCGTCCGGCCCGGTGAGCCGGTATGCGGTGCGGCTGTTCTCGATGCGCGCGAGGGGCGTCAGAGGTGCGGTCGTCCACCTGGCGAGGGCATCGGCGACGGCATCCGGAATCGTGTCGTCAGCACTCAACGGCCAGGCGATCTCGAGACGTCCGTCGCCCTCGCGCGGGCCCTTGATGTGCCAGCCGGCATCCGGCCCGCCGGTGCGGCGGCGAACCGCGACACCCGCACGGGCGAGCTCTGCGTGTTCCGTGTCGAAGTAGCGGGCATCCAGTTCGCGCAGCTCGCCGGAGCTGACGGCATCGACCTGCTCGATCCCGGTCCATGCGGGCAGGGGCGTATCGGCGTCGACGTCGTACTTGCGCTCGACCTCGACGGTCCGGGCGCCCTCAGTCATCGTTGCTGGTCAGACCTTCGAGCGCCTCGTCGAACCAGTAGTCGATCTCGGTGGGGCCGTCGTCGGAACCCGTTTTCTGCGCGTCGCCGCGGCGGTTGTAGACCACCTGCGTCTCGCTGTAGGGGACGATGAGCTTCTCATCGGCGTCCCCCAGGGGGACGATCTGCCCGTCCAGCGGGCCACCGTGGAGTCGTGCGATTGCCATGTGCTCACCATAGTCCTCACCCGATGGCGATGCCGAGAACCGCACCGATGATCATCCAGGGCCCGAATGCGATGCGGGTGGACCTGTTCGCGCGCCTGAACACCATGAGCGCGAGTGCGTAGAACGCGCCGAGGACGAAGGCGGATGCCGCGCCCACCGCCAGCACCTGCCAGCCGTTCCAGCCCAGCACCAGCCCGATGAGGGCGGCGAGCTTCACGTCTCCCCCGCCGATCCCGCCTCGGCTCACTCCGCGGAGCACCGCGTAGAAGCCGCCGAGGATCAGCATTCCCGCCAGCGCTCCGATCAGCGGGCCGCTGCGCTGCGTGACCAGCGCGTCTATCCCGGCCAGGCCGAGGGATGCCGCGAGGGTTGGCAGCACGATCCGGTTCGGGAGCCTGTGGGTGCGCGCATCGATCGCCAGCAGCCAGATGCCGATCCCCGCCAGCCCCGCATGCACGACGACGACTGCGACCTCGTACGGGGAGATGGACGGCATGGCGGAAGGTTACGAGAACCGCGGGCGTCGTGGTTGCGGCCTGTGGATAACGTCGATGTCCGATGTGCGAATTACGATCTGAGGACAGCTTGCTTTATTCGTAGATACATTCGAGGATGGATGCATGGGCACAGCACTTCCCGCCCCCGCGGCTCTCCCTCGCGAGAGCACCGCCTCCCGCGCGCAGGAGGTGCATCGCCTGCGCAGCGAGATCTCCCGCATGCAGCGGCGACGCAGCGACGTGCCCTTCCTCCCGCTCGATCCGGCGCTGGAGGGGCTGCTGCCCGATCCCGGCCTGCGCGTCGGCTCCGCGTACTCCCTCTCCCCGTCGCCGAGCCTGCTGGGCGCCCTGCTCGCCGCGCCGTCGCAGAAGGGGTCATGGTGCGCGATCGTGGGCATGCCGACGATCGGCGTCGAGGCGATGAGCGATCTCGGCGTCGAGTTGGAGCGCCTCATCCTCGTGCCCGATCCCGGCCCGCGCTGGCTCACTGTCGCGACGGCGCTCTCCGAGGTGATCCCGATCATCGCCGTGCATCCGCGCAGTCGCGTCTCGGATGCCGACATCGCCCGGTTGAACGCACGCCTGCGCGATCGCGGCTGCACGCTGCTGGTCACCGCTCCCTGGCCCCAGAGCGAGGCGACGATCCGAGTCGAGGAGACCGAATGGCACGGTCTGGGCTCGGGGTGGGGACTGCTTTCGGATCGAACCGTGACGCTGCGGGCCTCGGGGCGGCGCTTCGAATCCGGCCGGCGGGTGCGCGTGCAGATGCCGACCGAGCTCGGGCGCGTGGGAGACGCACCCGCTCCCCTGCAGCCGGTGAAACCGCTGCCGGTGGCGACGCCGCTGACCGTGATGCCGGCGCCCGATCGCTGGGCGGTGGCCGGATGAGCGCCCCTCCCCGTCATCTCGTGCTGTGGCTGCCGGACTGGCCGGTGCGCGCGGCACTCGGTGCACCACCCGGAGATGAGCCCGTCGCCGTAGTGCAGGCGAACACCGTCGTCGCCTGCTCGGCATCCGCCAGGGCGCAGGGAGTGCGGCGCGGTCAACGTCGCCGGCTCGCGCAGACCTGTTCCCCCGGCCTGAGGATCCTTTCCGCCGATCCGCTGCAGGAGCAGCGGATGTTCCTGCCCGTGCTCCGCCTGCTCGAAGAGCTGGTGCCGGGAGTGCAGCCTCTGCGTCCGGGGCTGATCGCGCTGCGGGCTCGCGGCGCCGCCCGCTACTACGGCGGCGAAGAGCAGGCAGCGCAGCATCTCATCGACGCGCTCGCCGAACATACCCACCCGGGTTCCCGCGCGGGCGTCGCCGACGGGCTGTTCACCGCCGAGCAGGCGGCGCGCCTGGCCGATCCGGTGCGCGTGGTCCCTCCCGGCGGTTCGCGTGATCTTCTCGCGCCGCTTCCCGTCCAGGTGCTGGCCGATGAGCAGATCACGGCGCTGCTGACGAAGCTCGGCGTGCGCACCTTGGCCGATTTCGCCGCGCTCGAGGTCGCCCACGTCCGCGACCGGCTCGGTGAGAGAGGCGTGCGGCTGCACGATCTGGCCGCCGGTGCCGATTCGCGGCCGCTGACACCGCAGAAACCCGAACCGCAGCTCGCGCGGGAGATCGTGTTCGACAGTCCCCTGGCGCAAGCAGAGCAGGTGGCCTTCGCTGTACGCCAGACAGCGGATGCCGTCACCGCGGCTCTCGCCGGGCTCTCGCAGGTGTGCACCGAAGTGCGCATCGACCTCACCGACGACGACGGGGGCGTCTCTTCGCGGGTCTGGATGCATCCGACCTCGTTCGAGGCGAGCGATCTGGTCGACCGGGTGCGGTGGCAGCTCGAGGGGATGGCGGCCGCGTTCGCCGAGACCGAGCGGGTCGGTGCGGGCATCCTCGAGGTGCGGATCACGCCGACTCGGGTCGACGACAGCGCACATCATCAGCCCGGGCTGTTCGGGCAGGGTCCGGAGCAGCGCCTTCACCATGCGGTATCACGAGTCCAGGCGCTGCTCGGGCATCGCGGCGTGGTCACCCCGCAGGTCACCGGAGGGCGCCGGCTCGCCGAGCGGCAGCTGTTCCAGCCGTGGGGCGACAAGACTCCGCACGAGCGCGATGCGGCTTCGCCCTGGCCCGGGAGCCTTCCGCCCCCGCATCCCTCCGAGGTTTTCGTCCCGCCGGTGCCCGCCAGGGTGACGGCCGCCGACGGCACCGCCCCGACCGTGGACGAGCGCGGCGCGCTGTCCGCACCCCCCGCCGTGATCGAAGACGCGCCCGTGCTCAGCTGGGCGGGCCCCTGGCCGCTGCGGGAGCGGGCGTGGGATGCCGGCCGCTCCCGCACGGCGCAGCGGTTCCAGATCGTCGACGAGTCCCAGCGCGCATGGCTCGTGCTGTGGGAGGACGGTGCCTGGTGGGCCGAGGGGAGGTATCGCTGATGGGCTGGCACAACCCGGCGATGCCGTGGAAGGAGCTCGAACGCACCCTCAGCGGGCGCCCCGCTCCCGAACCGTCGCCGTCCAGACCGGACCCGGGGCCGGTCAGCAGGCGCCGTGCGAAGGCATCGCCACCGCAGATCACACCTCCCGAGAACGCTGTGCCCTATGCAGAGCTGCACGCGCACACTTCGTACTCCTTCCTCGACGGGGCCTCCCCGCCGGAGGAGCTGATCGCCGAGGCCGCCAGGCTCGGTCTCACCGCGCTCGCGATCACCGATCACGATGGGTTCTACGGCGCCGCCCGGTTCGCGGAGGCCGCGGATCTCATGGGGACTCCGCTGCAGACGATCTTCGGCGCCGAGCTGTCGCTGGATCTGCCTTCTCCGCAAGGCGGTGTGCCCGACCCGGTCGGCGAGCATCTGCTCGTGCTCGCCCGCGGCATGGACGGCTACCACCGGCTCGCAGGCTCCATCACCAGAGCGCAGCTGCGCGGAGGCGAGAAGGGGCGCCCGGTCTACGACATCGACGATCTCGCGGCGAGCGCAGGCGGGCAATGGACGATCCTCACCGGCTGCCGCAAGGGCGGCGTCCGTCAGGGGCTGTCCAGAGGGGATGCCGCGACACCGCTGCGACGCCTCGTCGACCTGTTCGGGAACGACAGCGTGGCCGTGGAGCTGTTCGACCACGGCGATCCGCAGGACTCGCGCCGCAACGACGCCCTGGCCGATCTCGCGGCATCCCACCGGCTCCCCGTCGTGGCGACCAACAACGTGCACTACTCGGCACCCCGGCGTGCCGGTCTCGCCGAGGCGGTCGCGGCGGTGCGCGCGGTGCGCAGCATGGACGACCTCGACGGCTGGCTGCCCTCGCACGGATCGGCGCATCTGCGCAGCGGGGCCGAGATGACCGAGCGGTTCCGCCGCTACCCCGGTGCGATCTCGCACGGGCTCGCCATCGCCGAGGAGTCGGCGTTCGAGCTGCGCCGCGCCCGCCCCGCCCTGCCACGACAGAAGGTCCCGGAGGGGCACACGCCGATGACCTGGCTGCGGCATCTGGTGTGGGAGGCCGTGCCCGCCCGCTACCCCCGTCTCGACGACGACGGCCGGGCGCGGATCGAACGCGAGCTGAACGTGATCGACGATAAGGACTTCCCCGGCTACTTCCTCATCGTGCACGGCATCGTCACCGAGGCGAAGCGCCGCGGCATCCTCTGCCAGGGCCGGGGATCGGCGGCGGCGAGCGCGGTCTGCTATCTGCTGGGCATCACCGCCGTCGACCCGATCCTGTACGGCCTGCCGTTCGAACGCTTCCTCGCCAGCACGCGCGAGGAGGAGCCCGACATCGATGTGGACTTCGACTCCGGCCGGCGCGAGGAGATCATCCAGTGGGTCTATGAAGAGTACGGCCGCGAGTGCGCTGCGCAGGTGGCGAACGTCATCCAGTACCGTCCGAAGAACGCCGTGCGCGACATGGCGAGGGCGCTGGGCTACTCCCCCGGCCAGCAGGACGCCTGGTCGCGTCAGGTCGACGGCTGGGGCGCAGACCTGATGCCCGCGGACGGCCATGACATCCCCGAGACGGTGCTGGAGTACGCCGGCGAGGTGCTGAAGGCGCCTCGGCATCTCGGCATCCATTCCGGCGGCATGGTGCTCACCGCGCGCCCGGTGGGCGAGGTCGTGCCCGTCGAGCATGCCCGCATGGACAAGCGCACCGTCATCCAGTGGGACAAGGACGATGCCGCGTGGATGGGCCTGGTGAAGTTCGACCTGCTGGGGCTCGGCATGCTCGCCGCCCTGCAGAACTGCTTCGATCTCGTCTCCGCGGCGACCGGCGAGAGATGGATGCTGGAGACGATCCCCAAGGAGGAAGAAGCGGTCTACGACATGCTGTGCCGGGCCGACTCGATCGGAGTGTTCCAGGTCGAATCCCGTGCGCAGATCGGGCTGCTGCCACGTCTGCAGCCGCGGCGCTTCTACGATCTCGCCATCCAGATCGCTCTCATCCGCCCCGGCCCGATCCAGGGCGGCGCCGTGCATCCGTTCGTGCGGCGCAAGATGGGGATGGACGAGGTGACCTACCCGCACCCCAAGCTGAAATCGGTTCTGGAGCGCACGAAGGGCATCCCGGTGTTCCAGGAGCAGCTCATCCAGATGGCGACGACGATCGGCGACTGCACCGCCGACGAGGCGGACACCCTGCGGCGGGCCATGGGCTCCAAGCGCGGGCTGGAGAGGATCGACAGCATCCGCGAGAAGCTGTACGCCGGCATGGCGCGGAACGGCCTGTCCGCCGAGCAGTCCGATCGCATCTACGAGCAGATCCAGGCGTTCTCGCACTTCGGGTTCGCCGAATCGCACTCGCTGTCGTTCGCGCTGCTGGTCTATGCCAGCTCGTGGCTGAAGCTGCACTATCCGGCCGCGTTCCTCGCCGGGCTCCTGAACGCGCAGCCGATGGGGTTCTATTCGGCATCCACACTCACCGCCGACGCCCGCCGGCACGGCGTGCAGGTGCGGCGTCCGGATCTGCACGCCTCGGCGGCGTCGGCGGCGCTGGAGGCTCTGGACGATTCCGCAGGGATCGTCGGCCCCACCGGGCTCGGCTCCTGCGCCGTGTACGACCAGCCGACACCTGGCGAGTTCGACCGGGATGCACCGGACGAGTCGGTGGCGCATCGCCGTGATGGCGCGTTCGCCGTCCGGCTCGGGATCGGCAGCGTCCGCGGCATCGGCACGCCGATGGCGGAGCGCATCGTCGCGGAGCGCGAGACGCACGGTCCCTACCGGGATCTGCATGATCTGGTGCGTCGCACGGATGCCACGGCCGCTCAGCTGGAGGCACTCGCGTCCGCCGGGGCCTTCGAATGCCTCGGGCTGAGCAGACGCGAGGCGGTCTGGCTCGCAGGCGCTGCCGCAGAGGATCGCGCCCGGTACCTTCCCGGCACGACCGTATCGGTGCAGCCGCCGCTGTTCACCGATCAGAGCAGCTATGAGCTGCTGTCCTCAGATCTGTCGACCACCGGCGTCTCGGTCGACGACCATCCGATGACGCACTTCCGTGCGGCGCTGGACGATCGCGGCGTGCTCACCGCCGGGCAGCTGCGCGACCACGAGGTCGGCAGGCGCATCGAGGTGGCGGGGCTCGTCACCCACCGGCAGCGACCGGCGACGGCGGCCGGGGTCACCTTCCTCAATCTCGAGGACGAGCACGGCCTGGTCAACGTGGTCTGCTCGGCGGGGGTCTGGGGCCGCTACCGCCGGATCGCCAGAGACTCCCCAGCGCTGATCGTGCGCGGCATGCTGGAGCGCTCGCCCGAGGGCGTGATCAACGTGCTCGCGGATGCCTTCCAGGATCTGCGCACCGGGATCGAGCATCGCTCCCGTGACTTCAGATGATGGCGCCGATAGGTTCGGAAGCATGGTGCACCTGTCCGAGACGCTCGACCGCCCCGGTGCCACCCTGCACTATGAAGACACCGGAGGCGGCGGCGATGCCGTGGTCTTCACGCACGGCGCCGGCGTCGACCATGCGATGTTCGATGCGCAGTTCGACGCCGTCCGCGATGCCGGGTTCCGCGCGGTCACCTGGGACATGCGCGGTCACGGCATGTCAGCCCTCGATGACGGCGTCCGTTTCCGCGTCGAGGACGCCCTCGACGATCTCGCCGCGCTGATCACGCACCTCGGATTCCCCCGCTCGACGCTTGTCGGACACTCCCTCGGCGGCAACCTCGTGCAGGAGATCGCCCGGCGCGACCGCACGCAGGCCGGCCACCTGGTGATCGTCGACTCGACCTGGAACGCTGGACCGCTCACCCGGATGGAGCGGTTCGGACTGCGCATCGCCGCGCCGTCGCTGGCGATGATCCCCGCCTCCCGGTTGCCGAGGCTCATGGCGACGGCATCCGCCACCACTCCGGCCGCGATCGAGTACGCTCACCGCTGCTTCGCGCGGATGCCGAAACCCGTCTTCCTCGACGTCTGGCGCGCGACGGTGTCACTGGTCGACCCGGATCCCGGCCACCGCTCGACGGTTCCGCTGACCCTCATCCGCGGCGCGGCAGACCGCACAGGGAACATCGCGACGGCCATGCCCCGCTGGGCTGCGGCCGAGCGCATCGAGGAGCAGGTGATCCCCGGCGCCGGCCACATCGCGCCGATGGATGCACCGGATGCCGTCACAGAGGCGATCCTCGCCGCGCTGCGCTGACGCCCGCTGCAGCCCCCTCACCAGAAGCGCGGTGCCTCCGGCTCCGGCGTACGATCGGCGCCGCCCCAGCGCAGCGCCTCCTCCGTGACGGCGGATGCTGCGGCATCCGCACCGCGCAGCGCGACGTCGGCTTCCGCCGCTCCCGGCCCGACCGGATCCACCAGCAACGTGGTGCTGAAGCCCGCCCTGCTGGGATTTATGGTGCACTCCAGCACCCGGCCGACCCACGCTGCCGAGCCGGCGGTCGCGGCGCCGTGCTGATACCGGATCCGCGTCTCCAGATCCGTCACGCCGACGACCACGCGCTCACCACTTTCGTCCACGCGCTCGACCACCTCGACGCGATGTCCGTGCGGAATCGGAGCCGGCATCGAGATCACGATCGTCCTGTCCATGGCTACAGCCTACGAAGCGGAGCCGCAGAGGCAAGAGCTTCCTGCAGACGTGAACATCCGGTGTCTTTGCGCGGATCCTCAGGTGCGCTCTCCTACGCTGGAAGCCATGGATGCCGGAGCCGAGAACCTCAACGCCATCGCGGCGTGGGCCGTGACCCTCATGGAGACCCTCGGCGGCTTCGGTGCCGGCGTCGCCATCGCCCTGGAGAACCTGTTCCCGCCGCTGCCGAGCGAGATCATCCTGCCGCTGGCCGGATTCACCGCCGCGCAGGGCACGCTCGGTCTCGTCGAGGTGCTGATCTGGACCACCGTCGGCTCGGTCGTCGGCGCGCTCGCGCTGTACGGCATCGGCGCGTGGCTCGGCCGACGCCGCATGTACGCGATCGTCGAGCGGATGCCGCTGCTGAAGACCGAGGACGTCGAACGCACCGAGGCCTGGTTCGAGAAGCACGGGTCGAAGGCGGTGTTCTTCGGCCGCATGATCCCGATCTTCCGCAGCCTCATCTCGATCCCTGCGGGAATCGAGCGGATGCCGTTGCTGAGGTTCACGCTGCTGACCACGGCCGGCAGCGCCATCTGGAACACGATCTTCGTGCTCGCCGGCTTCTACCTCGGCGCGAACTGGCACATCGTCGAGGACTACGCCGGAATCTTCCAGAAGGTGGTCATCGCCGTAGTGGCCATCGCGGTCGTCGCCTGGATTGTCATGCGCGTACGCCAGATGCGTCGCAGCAAGGCGTCGGCCGAAGAGACCGTCAGCGTCGACTGACCCGCCCTACTCCCCCGATCCGGCTGCGCGCCGTACGATCTCGCTCAGCTGTTCCCAGGCTTCCTCGGTCGGGTCGATGAGCGCGTACGAGGTCGGCCAGAACCCGCTCGGCTCATCGAGGGCGGCCTGGACGCTCACCCCGAACGTCGAATAGCGCTCCTTGTCCATCTGACCGCTGCGGAAGAACACCACCGGCTTCCCGCCGCGGGCATACCCGGGCTGGCCGTAGTAGAGCTTCGGTGCGAGATCGGGAGCGACGCTCGTGACGATCCTGTGCACGCGTTCGGCCATCTCGCGGTCGCCGTCCGGCATCTGCGCGATCTTCGCGAGGAGCTCCGCCTCCTCCGCGGCGGCCTTCTCGGCGCCCTTCGCCCGCTTCGCGTCTGCTTTGAGCTCGGCCGCGCGCTCCTTCATCGCCCTGCGCTCCTCGGCGGAGAACCCGCCGGCGTCCTGCTTCGTCATGGTGCTCTCTCCTCGGTCGGGGTCATGTGGGGTCCACGCTACGGCGCAGCCCGCCGCCGGTCTTCTCGATTCCTGATGGATTCGGCATCCGGCATCCTCAGCCGGCCGGCCGCCTGACAGGATGGACGCATGGCGGAAGCGAACGATCGGGCCGACATCACTGTCATGCGCCGTGTGCGCGACCGTATCGACCGGGAATTCGCGCACCCGCTGAACGTCGAAGACCTGGCGCGCGGCGTGCACATGTCGGCCGGTCACCTGAGCCGTGAGTTCCGGAGGATCTACGGCGAGCCACCCTACGCCTATCTCATGACCAGGCGGATCGAACGGGCGATGACGCTGCTGCGCCGCGGCGATCTCACCGTCACAGAGATCTGCTTCGCCGTCGGGTTCTCGTCGCTCGGCACGTTCAGCACGCGGTTCTCCGAACTCGTCGGGGTGTCGCCGAGTGCGTACCGCGACGATCCATCCCGTTCGGTCGAGGGGATCCCGCCGTGCCTGGCAAAGCAGGTCACCAGACCGGTCAGGAATCGAGAAGCGCAGGCGGCGGCATCCGCCTAGCGTTGCCTGCATGAACATCAGCATCCACAACGCGTTCCTGCCCCACACCGACGCCGATGCGGCGCTCGGCTTCTACCGCGACCTGCTCGGGTTCGAGGTCCGCAAGGATGTCGGCTACGAGAACATGCGCTGGCTCACGGTGGGCCCTGCCGGCGAATCGACCTCGATCGTGCTCCACCCGCCGGCAGTCGATCCCGGCATCACCGACGAGGAGCGCGAGACGATCATGAACCTGATCGCCAAGGGCGTCTACACCGCCATCACCCTCGCGACCGAGGATCTGGACGGCCTGTTCGAACGTCTGGAAGCCGGCGGCGCGGACGTCGTGCAGGAGCCCACCGACCAGGATTACGGCGTGCGCGACTGCGCGTTCCGCGACCCGTCCGGCAACCTCATCCGCATCAACCAGCTCTGAGCCCGGACTGCGCGCCGGCCATACGATGGCCGGGTGGACACTCCGCGCGCCATCCAGACCCTCGGCATCCTCGGCGCCGGCCGATACGGCACCGTACTCGCCCGGCTCGCGGTGTCCGCGGGACTGCGCGTTCTCGTCGCCCGGTCGGGTGATCCGGCACCCATCGCGCAACGCGTGCGGGCGATCGGCGCGACGGCAGGGTCGACGACCGCCGTGATCGAAGGATCGGATGCCGTCATCCTCGCGCTTCCGCTCGGAAACTATCGGATGCTGCCCGCCGAGGCGCTGCGCGGCAAACTGGTCATCGACGCCATGAACTACTGGTGGGCGTCCGACGGCATCCGCGATGACCTGAATGATCCGCGAAACTCCACCAGCGAACTCGTGCAGGCGCATCTCGAAGGGGCCCGGGTCGTCAAGGCGCTGAGCCACATGGGCTATCAGGACCTCGAAGACGAACCTCGTCCTCGCGGGGCTGCCGGTCGCAAGGCCATAGCGATCGCGGGCGACGACCCCGACGACGTCGCGATCGTCGCCGCGCTCGTGGACGAGCTGGGCTTCGACCCGGTGCACGCCGGCCCGCTCGCTGCGGGGATCATGCTCGAGCCCGGCGCGGAAGCATTCGGGGCTGACGTCGATGCCGCGCAGCTGCGCACGATGCTGGACGGATTCTGGAACTCGCAGCGCGGCATCATCGTGGCGCGTGCTCGGAGATCCAGCGGCTCCTAGACCCGACTGACCATAGCGTCAACCCGGTTCAGCGCTCTGCCGGTCCTGGATACGCTCACCCCGCAGGAGAGGAGCGCATCATGAGCCACGAACCACGCGATGACGCGAAGCACGGACAGAAGCCCGATGATCAGGTGAAGCAGGACAAGCCGTTGCCGGAGGACACGGATGCGCCGGACCCTGAGCGTGCGTTCCGGCATGAGATGCCCGATGGCAGCGAGCACGACTGACGCGGGATCCGGCAGACGCGCATGAGACGCACTGTGGTCGAGTCGTCGGCCCTCCGGTCGGTCGGGTACGACGAGGATCTCGCATTGCTGGAGATCGAGTTCGTCAGCGGCGATGTGTATCGGTATCACGCGGTTCCGCGCGCCGTCCATGGTGCGCTGATGGATGCTGAGAGCAAGGGACGCTTCTTCGTCGAGAGCATCCGGGATGTCTACCCGACCGCTCGGGTGAGCTGAACCGGCGCATCAGGGTGATATCGCGACCAGACTCTCGCAGTTCCCGGCAGCGCATCGGCCGCGCGGATCCGCTGCCAGTTGCGTCCTCCGCGCGCCAGGGAAGCGTGCACGGAGGGCGGCGCCTGATCCCACGGGATCGGCGTCGGGATCCAATCACAGAGTCGGACGTGTACGAGATCGACGGCCCAGGCCCCTGGATCGGCGTCGTAGCTCCACCCGTCCCCGATGCGCCCCAACCAGAGGAAATCGTAGACGTTGCGGGTCCACACGAACGAGCCCTCCGACGCGCCGGCGAATCGCTCGAGGCGCCGTGCCGCGCGCTCGCCGTACGTCGCATCGGTCTGGAATATCGCGTCGGACAGCGACGTCGGAGGCGCGCCGAGCCGCCCGCCGATTCCGCACACTCCGTGTTCGAGCGCTCTGTCGACAGCGACGCCGGCGGGCACGTTGTCGTCGTGCGAACGCATCGGCGCGCGGAACACCTCCGGCTCCGGCATGCTATTCCTCTTCGACGGGCACTTCCAACGCTTGCTCCTGCACATCGGCCGGGTCTGCGTCGATGCGGGATCCGTCTGGACGCGTTTCACTCACGACCTGTTCGGGATCGATCGCATCGTCCTGCGCGGGGCGCTGCTGTTCCTGCACATCGGCCCCGTCGGCGTCCGCATCGGCCGCCGTGCCGGCATCCGATTCCATCATCATGCTGCTCTCCGTCCTGTTCACAGGTCCTCGGGCGAGAGGTCGCCCTGGCCTTCTTCGCCAAGCTCCGCGCTCACCGGTTCGTCACCCTGCGTCTCGGGCTGGGCGCCGAACCCTGGCAGGTCCTCAGCGGGGATCTCGTCTTCGGGATCGGGGATCTCGTCCGGATCACGGCCGGTCGCGGTCGCGTTCTCGAGATCGCTGCCCTCGTCGACGGCTTGCGTGCGCTCCCACTCCGCCTGCGCCGGATCGTCGGCAGGATCGGCGGTGGTGGTGGCGTCCTCGTCTCGGAGCGGCTGCATCGGCTCGTCCTCGCCCGCCGCGGAAACAGCATCAGGTGTCGATTCCATGATTCCTCCTCGTGGATTCTCGGAGGCGGACGCTCCGCCCTCACCGACAGTGTCCGGGAGCCGGCGATGTCCCGACGAGGGGGTTGACAGGTCTCCGGGATGACGAGGGCATGATGTCATCGCTCGGCGAGGCCGTCTTTCGCGCCGACGCGTCTGGAGGCGACAACGCGCAGCAGCCGACCAGCCTCAGCCCAGTGCAACCCTGTTAGCCTGGATACGTGCATCTGTACTTCCTGTGATCTGAGTCGACCGATCCGCCCACCCCACGGTTGCGGACGGTCTTTCGCGTATCTGCGCGCCATCGGTGGCGCGCCCGCACTCAGACTCAACGGAACCACCATGCCTATCACTCTTCCCGTGCCTGCCCGCGCGCAGGCGCAGTTGTCCATCTCCGACATCCACGTGGCGCGCGCTGGTCGGCCCGTGCTCAGCGGCGTCGACATGCTCGTCGCACCGCAATCGCGATGGGGTGTCGTCGGCGAGAACGGCCGCGGCAAATCGACGCTGCTTCACGTGCTCGCCGGTACCCTCACACCCGATGCCGGACACGTCCGCCTGCACGGAACCCTCGGCGTCGCCGAGCAGGCGCTGCCCATCCACGACGATCGCACCGTGGGCGATGTGATCGCCGTCGAGCTCGCGGCAGCGCACGCGGCAGTCGCGGCGCTGGATGTTGCGGCATCCGACCTTGCGAATGATCGAGACGGCGCCGCCGAGGCGTACGCCGACGCGCTCGACGCTGCCGAGCAGCTGGACGCCTGGGATGCCGACCGGCGCGTCGATATCGCGCTCGAATCGCTCGGCGCGGAAACCGACCGATCTCGGCCGCTGTCGACGCTGTCGGTCGGACAGCGGTACCGCGTCAGGCTGGCGTGCCTGCTCGGCGCCGACCATGACTTCCTGCTGCTGGACGAGCCGACCAACCACCTCGATGCCGCCGGTCTCGAGTTCCTCACCGGTGCACTGCGCGCCCATCGCGGCGGGGTCGTCCTCGTCAGCCACGACCGCGCGCTGCTCTCCGACGTCGCCACCGCGATCATCGACCTCGATCCCAGCATCGACGGCCGGCCGCGCGTGTACGGCGCGGGCTTCGAGTCATACCGAGAGGGGCGCGAGGCCGAGTGGAACCGCTGGGTCGCCGACTACGAGCAGCAGCAGGCGGATCACGCCCGGCTGACACAGGACCTGTCAGAGGCCCAGAACCGGCTCGTCTCGGGCTGGCGGCCGCCGAAGGGCACCGGCAAGCATCAGCGTGCGACGCGTGCTCCCGCGCTCGTCCGGTCGGTCAATCGACGCCGCGATGACCTGGAGAAGCACGCGATCACCGTGCCGCCGCCGCCATTGCGGTTCCGCATGCCCGAGCTCTCCGCGCGCTCCGGCACCGCGCTCCTCCGCGCCGAGGATGTGCAGGTCGCCGGTCGCCTCCGGACCCCGGTCTCGCTCGGGCTGGAGTCGGGCGATCGCCTGCTGATCGCCGGGCCGAACGGCGCGGGCAAGTCGAGCCTCCTGGGCGTTCTCGCCGGTGTGCTCGAGCCGACGAGTGGAACAGTTCGCCGGGCTCGCTCCACGCGTGTCGAACTGCTGTCCCAGGAGTCCTCACGGGAGAGCGGCAGAAGCGTGCACGAGCTGTTCGAAGCCCACCTCGAGCGGCTGGGCAGCGGATCCGTCTCGCTTTCGTCGCTGGGGCTTCTCAGCGCCGCGGATCGGAAGCGGCCGTTCAGCGCGCTGTCGATGGGGCAGCAGCGTCGCGTCGATCTGGCACTGGCGCTGGCATCCCGCCCGCACATCCTGCTGCTCGATGAGCCGACCAACCATCTGTCGATCGCGCTGGTCGACGAGCTGACCGAGGCGTTGGATGCCACGGCCGCTGCAGTCGTCATCGCGACACACGATCGGCAGATGCGCCGCGACCTCGCGGCGTGGCCGCAACTCAGGCTGACCGGATGACGGAGGAGCGTTCGAGGTGATGCTTCAGCGCCGTCGTCGCATCGGCGACGGCGCTGAGCTGCGCGGGCCGGAGCGCGTCGATGAACAGTTCGCGGATGTCGCGCAGGTGGGGCACGGAGCATCGCCGGAACGTCTCCGCTCCCTCGGCAGTGATCACGATCTCCGAGCCGCGGCTGTCATCCGCGCATGCGACGCGACTGATCAGTCCCCGTCGCTCCATGCGGCCGAGATGGTGCGAGAGGCGACTGCGCTCCCAGCCGATTTCGTCGGCGAGCACGGACGACCGATATCGACGATCCGGAGCCTCGCTGAGGGCGAGCAGCACCTTGTAGTCGGCGGACGAGATCGCGGACTCGGCCTGAAGGCGGCCACCCAGCTCGGACTGCAACTTCTCCGTCGTCTCGAGGAACTCCCGCCACACGTGCAGCTGTTCGCGCGTCGGCGTCTTCCGGCCAGTCGCACTCATGTGCCCCACCTCCTGATTGACATGTCAACCATATCGGTTCATAATTGACGTGTCAATCACATCCTCGTGCCCACCGACCCGAACAGAAGCGAGCATCTCATGATCGACATCAATGACATCGAGTTCGGCCTCGACACCTTCGGCGACGTGCCGCGCGACGACCAGGGTCGGCTCCTCTCCTACGCCGGCGCGATCCGCGCGGCTCTGGACGAGGCGATCCTCGCCGACCAGACGGGCGTCGACGTGATCGCCGTCGGCGAGCACCACCGCGCGGAGTTCGCGATCTCCACGCCCGAGACGGTGCTTGCCGGCATGGCCACGGCGACCAAGAACATCAAGCTCGCCTCCGGGGTCACGGTGCTCTCGTCCGATGATCCGGTGCGGGTCTTCCAGCGCTTCGCGACCGTCGATGCGCTGTCGAACGGTCGCGCCGAAGTAATCCTGGGACGCGGCTCGTTCACCGAGTCGTTCCCGCTGTTCGGATACGACCTGTCCGACTACGAGATCCTCTTCGACGAGAAGATCGACCTGTTCCACAAGCTTCTCGATGAGAAACCCGTGACGTGGGAGGGCACGACCCGCCCCGCTCTGCACCAGGCGGACGTGTTCCCCAAGACGGACTCCGGGCGTCTGAAGACCTGGGTCGGCGTCGGGGGCTCGCCGCAGTCGGTCATCCGCACCGCCCAGTACGGGTTCCGGCTCATGCTCGCGATCATCGGCGGCTCGCCTGCGCGATTCGCGCCGTTCCTCGACCTGTACCGGCGCGCGACCGAGCAGCTCGGCACGCCTGCGCATCCGGTGGGTGTGCACTCCCCCGGCTTCATCGCCGACACCGATGATCAGGCCAAGGAGATCGTCTACGAGGACTACAAGGCGATGCGCGATCGCATCGGCGCCGAACGCGGCTGGTCGCCCATGACCCGCGGCGACTTCGAGCACGAGGCGGCCCACGGCGCGCTGCACATCGGCTCGCCCGAGACGGTCGCACGCAAGATCGCCACCACCGTCCGCTCGCTCGGCGTCGGTCGGTTCGACATGATCTACTCCGGCGGCGCCGTCCCGGCCAGCGCGCGGCTGCGTGCGGTCGAGCTGTACGGCACGAAGGTGATCCCGATGGTGCGCGAGCTGCTCGCAGAGGGGAACTGACGATGGACACCACGATCGCGATCCTCGGAGCCGGCAAGGTCGGCACGGCCCTCGCACGTCTGGCGATGGATGCCGGCTACCGCGTGCTCATCGCCGGGTCCGGCGACCCCGAGCGCATCGCGCTGATCGCGTCAGTGCTCACGCCCGGTGCAACGCCGATGCGTTCGGCGGATGCCGCGCGTGAGGCTGTCATCGTCATTCTGGCGCTCCCGCTGGGCAAGTACGAGACGCTGCCCGCCGAGGCGTTCGAGGGGAAGTTCGTGATCGACGTCATGAACTACTGGTGGGAGACCGACGGCATCCGCGATGATCTGAACGATCCCCGCATGACGACCAGCGAGATCGTCCAGGAGCACCTCGCCGGAGCCCGCGTGGTGAAGGCCCTCAACCACATGGGCTATCACGACCTGGAGGACGAGGCCCGCCCCGCGGGTGCGGGCGGCAGGAAGGCGATCGCGATCGCCGGCGACGACGCGGCCGATGTCGAAGCCGCGGCTGTGCTCGTCGACCGGCTGGGCTTCGATCCACTGGTCATCGGCGAACTCGCTGAGGGTCGGCAGCTGCAACCCGGCAACCCAGCGTTCGGAGCGAACCAGCCGAAGGAGGAGCTCGCCGAAGTCATCGGTCAGAGCGTGAGCACGGCATCCTGATCACGCGGAGCCCCCGGGACTGTGCCAACCGTTCAGCGCGAGCCCTGCGCAACGAACTCGCGGAACTGCG
Source organism: Microbacterium abyssi (assembly GCF_015277895.1). Taxonomy (NCBI): domain Bacteria; kingdom Bacillati; phylum Actinomycetota; class Actinomycetes; order Micrococcales; family Microbacteriaceae; genus Microbacterium; species Microbacterium abyssi. The sequence continues at coordinate 2,125,452 of NZ_CP063815.1, forward strand.
CGACTGCGGGCAGATCAACCCAGAGCCGGATGCTCCCTTGTCTCGCCCCTGAGCCGTTCACGACCGCCGCGCCGCCGAGTTGATCGAGGAGCGGCTTCATGACTCGCGCTACATCGTCGGGCAGATAACCGACACCGCGGCCGTTCGAAGAGACGACGACACTGGCGTGGCCTCTCCGCGTGCGGCGCTCAGTGCGAAGGACATAAGTACGAGGCTTCCGGCTGTGGCGTTCGCGATCATTCACGAGATAGTGGGTCCGGTGCAACGCAACCGGTCGTGTTGGCAGGTGCCGTAGATCGGGCAGATCGTCGTGACGGCTGACACGACCGACCGTGATGTGCAGAAGCTCTTCCAGCCATGCGGGCACGAGTGCCCTCCCCTCGGATCGGTATGCCATCACCGAGGCGGAGCATGCTCCCAGTGTCGCAGGTCGCGATGTGCGCATCCTGACCGGGCTGATGGCACCGTCACCCGTGGCGGTGACCAGGGAGATGTGCTTGATCGCCGTCGTGGTCGAAGATGGTGAGGATCTCGGCAGGTGCACCGTGAGCCACGAGGGCGTGGGGGGTCATGGTGGAGAACTCGGCAGCCTGACCTTCATGTACGACGATGGTCCGTTCACCGAGCTGCAGATGGATGGTGCCTGTGAGCACCGTGAACCATTCGTATCCAGGGTGGACCTGCGGCCCGCCGAGGTCGCGGTCCGGGGTGATGCGCATCTTGGCGATGGTCACGCCCCGGCGATCTCGCTCTCGGGAGAGGAGCCATACGGTGGCACCGGCTATGGGTTCGGGTTCGGGACGGATCACCACGTCCTCGTCATCCTCGGGCTCCACGAGTTGATCCACACTCGTCCCGAGGGCACGAGCGATGGCGACAAGCTGTTCCAGCGCGATCCGGCGGCCGCCGGTCTCAATCCGGCTCAGCGTCGAGGTTGACATGAAACAGCGAGCGGCGAGCGTGTCGAGAGTCCAGCCTCTGGCCAAACGGAGCCCGCGTATCCTCTGACGAACGACCTCATCCAGCCTTTCTTGCGTCATAAGCAAAAGCCTATGCCACATTCGGGATTCCAGGTTAGCCTCGCCGTATGACCTCCGGCGACGCCACTCACGCCGCTCACCCCCTTCACGGGCACGAGTTCTCTGCAGCCTTCGCCGAGCACCTCGACCGCGAGGCGCTCCTGGCCACGGCCCTGACAGCGCGTGCACTGGATCGCGCCGCTTCTGTCTTGGATCGTCCGGCGCGCACGGTACTCGACCTGGGATCGGGCACCGGTGCCGGCACGGTTGCCCTCGCACGACGGTTCCCGGAGGCGCAGGTGCACAGCCTCGACGTGTCCACGGAACTGCTGGATCGACTCATCGGCGCTGCCGCCGCCGCAGGCGTCGCCGACCGAGTGCACGCCCACTCGGCCGATCTCGACGAGAACTGGACGAATCTCGTGCCCGCCGGCGTCGACCTGATATGGGCGTCACTGTCATTGCATCACGTTTCGGATCCCGCCCTCGTTCTGCGGCGGGTGCTGTCAGTGCTGCGACCAGGCGGCGTGCTGGTGGTGACGGAGATGAGCGGATCGATCGAGTTCACTCCCGACGACCTGGCCACCGGGCGGAAAGGTCTGGCGGATCGTGTCGCCGATGGTCTGGCCGCACTTGGCTTCCCGTCCACGGCAGATTGGACTGTCCCCCTGGCGGAGGCAGGTTTCGCACGCGCACAGCGCGAACTGACGGATCTGACGATGGCCGCCGATGATCCCGACCACGCGACGCAGCTGGCGACCCAGATGTCGGCATGGCATAACAACCTCACCCACAGGTTGTCGAGCGACGATCTCGTCGCACTGAAGGCGGCCGAGCGCGAGATCCGGGCCGGATCGTCACCGGTCCGCGGGATCTCCGGTCGTGCCGTATGGGTCGCGGTGCGTCCTGACGAAGAAACCGGTGCCGCAACGACTCCATCCGTCGAAGCTGCTCGAGTGTGACCCTTGTTCTGACTGGCTTCGCGCCTTTCGCGCGACTTGTCCTCTCGGGGTCCTCGGCCCCGGACCGAGTGCCAAGTCGTGAACCGACACCGCCTCAACCGCTACGGCGATCGCCAACTGAACCGGACACTGCACAACATCGTGCTCTCCCGACTCCGCTACGACGACCGCACCTACGCATACGTCGACAGACGCACGCAGGAAGGACGCAGCCGACGCGAGATCATCCGCTGCCTCAAGCGCTTCGGGACCGGGGATCTCGTCGGGATCACGGCCAGTCGCCGTCGCGTTCTCGAGGTCGCTGGCCTCGTCGACGGTTCGAGTGCGCTCTCACTCCGCCTGCGCCGGATCGTCGGCGGGATCGGCGGTGGTCGAGGCGTCCTCGTCTCGGAGCGGGTGCATCTGCGCTTTCTTGCCCGCCGCGGAATCGGCATCGGGTGTCGATTCCATGTTTCCTCCTCGTGGATTCTGAGAGGAGGACGCTCCGCCCTCGCGTCACCGCTCGACGGGAATCAGCTCCACTTCGACGCGCTCGCCGTCGATCACCGCGCGCATCATCGTGCACGTGGGTTGCCGTCGCCGGTCGGTCGACGAACCGGGGTTGAGCAGTCGCATGCCGGCAGGAGTCACGGTGTCCCATGGGATGTGCGAGTGCCCGAAGACGAGCAGGTCCGCGGCGGGGAACGCGGCGTCCATGCGCTCTTCACGCCGGGCGGCCGGGCCGGTCTCGTGGATAACCGCGATGTCGACCTGCTCGACTGTCACCCGGGCCGCCTCAGGCAATCGCGCTCGCAGCTCGGGTCCGTCGTTGTTGCCGTACACGCCGCAGAGCCGACGGGCGCGCGTCTCGAGCAGATCGAGCGTGGGGATGTCGATCCAGTCGCCGGCGTGGATGATCAGATCGGATTCGTCGACGGCGCGGAGGACCGCATCAGGGAGCATTCTCGCGCGAGCCGGCACGTGCGTGTCGGCGAGGAGGAGCAGCGTCGTGGTCACGATCGAAGGTAGGGAGCGAAGGATGCCGGGACGGTGACGTTGTCGGGCAGGCCGGTGAATAAGGGCGCCACTTCTTCGGGCGTGTACCCGGCGATCCCGCAGCCCACCGGAGTTAGCAAGAAGCGCAAGTCGGGTCGCGCTGCGGCGTAGGCGACGAAGTCGTTCGCCTCGCTGGCCAACACGTCGAGCCCGCTCATGGTGTCGATGGCGTAGCTCTGGCCATGGTGACCATGCCCTTCGCCCCACACCGCACCGAAGCGTTCGTGAGCGACGCGGGCGGCGCCGCCGCCGTGAAGTCCGCCGGCATTCGAGCCGAACACGAAGATCTCGTTCTGCTCTAGGTGTTCGACGACTTTCGGGGTCTTGTCCATGAGTGAAGGGTACGCCGACGGTCGTCGCGGGATCGAGTGATCCAACGTGGCAGCACCGCTAGTTCCGAGGACCGCACGCCGAGTCAAGTCAGGTAATCGCTGACGGCACCAATTCGTTCTCTGTCGTAGGGTCAAGCACAGGTTCACCGGTCTGCCGATACGAGTCGTACGCACTCAAGTGCAGAGCGTGAAGCCCGCCGACAGCAGACACTGGAATCAGGTAGTAATTCATGTCGCCGTCAATGATGAAGAAGTCGTCGATCTCGTCGGGATCATACGTTCGTCGAGTACCCCGAGTTGTCGAGAGAAACACCTTCCATGTTCTGCCAGCTCGCGTTCTCGTGGTCTTCACCTGCACCTGGCGGATTCCGGATTGAGTGGAAACGATCAGGTCGTAGCGACTCGGCTCAAGAGACCAAGACACATCACAGCCGCACAGGGTGAACCAGGCCGCGGGAGCAAGGGTCCAGCCCGGTCAACATTGCGAATGTTTGGAGCATGTTCAGGAGCGCGGGACGCTTGCGAAGACTTCAGGTGATTCGCATCGATGCCAAGCCTCGAGGCGTGCCCCTTCAAGAGCACAACTTCCGATACGTCGACATTGGGAAGTGCGATGGCGACGTCGTTCCATGTGTGCTCTCTGGCCACTGCCGTGCGCAGTTGATGATCGGTCCACCGACGACGCCCACGGAAGTGCGTGTAATCAAGGTCGAGTTGATCGGCGTATTGGCGCACCGACCTTATCGCGGTCGCCGAAGTCGCGGTCATGCCCAGTACTCTCAACGTTCCCCGCCAGCTTGTCGAGCCGCTAACCGCGACCGCGAGTTCCTCGTCGGTGTACCTGAGTGCGCGGCTCATGTGCGCGACGTTCCGCGTTACCTCCGACATCATCCCGTGGTCGGGAACACCCCAAAGACGATCGCATGGCCCGCTCGCGGTGCGCGGCACCGGGCGCCAACGGCCGAAACTCGATGTTTAGCACCACCGGAGTCGGTGTCGGACACTGGCCGTGCGTCAGGAACAGGCGCACGACGGGGCGTGATGAGCCAGCGGCCATCCCACTGGGCTCTGCCTTCGCGACGTCCTCTGCGATGCCGCGATGGAGATGACGCACGGCCGAATAATGACGAAGGACCGACCCATTCGGATCGGTCCTTCGTCGTTCGGTCGGGCTGACAGGATTTGAACCTGCGACCCCCTGACCCCCAGTCAGGTGCGCTACCAAGCTGCGCCACAGCCCGTTGTCGTGCGCTCACGCGCAGGCAACTCCCCTATCTTAGCCGCAAGCCAGGGCCCCGCGCGAACCGGCGTCCTTGCCTCATGTCCGCCCCCGGGCGTAGCCTGCCCGACATGCCGAACATCACCACCGCGCTCGCAAGTCCTGAGGTCTGGGACGATATCCAGCACGCGTTGAGCGGCGGCGGAGACGGACGCAGCTGCCAGTGCGTCTGGCCGGTGCTCACGAACAAGGAGTGGGAGACCACCGACCTCGACCAGCGCACAGCCCTGTTCCAGCAGGAGGTGGCATCCGATCGCCCGCCGGGAATCGTCGCCTACGTCGATGGCGAGCCGGCCGGCTGGATCCGCATCGGTCCCCGTCCCGCACAGCGCCGCCTCGCCCGCACCCGCAACATCATCGCCACGACACGTGAACCCCTCGACGATGACGAAGTCTGGGGCGTGAGCTGCTTCGTGGTGCGCAAGGAGCATCGCGGTCATGGGCTCAACGCCGTCCTCCTCGAGGCGGCGATCCGGTTCGCGCGAGAAGCCGGTGCCCGGGTCATCGAGGGCTACCCGATCGACACCGGCAAGACGAACGTCCGCGTCAACGACCTGTTCCACGGCGCCCTCTCGACGTTCCTCGCCGCCGGGTTCACCGAGGTCCCGGGCCCCAAGCCTGAGCGCCCGCTCGTCAGTCTCGAAGTCGCCTGACCAGTCACGCGAGCGTCGGACGCGGCGGCCTCACAGCCCCGCTCTACGATGGTGGGATGCCGCGCAGCACCCCGCTGAGAACACTCCTGCCCTGGGCGTTCCTCCCCTACATCGCGATGTCGGTGATCCACGTCGCCGCCCTCGCCACAGGCAGTGACATCGCGGGCCCGACCAAGCTCTGGCTGATGCCTCTGCTCGCGATCCCGGTGATCGCCTCGCTCCGTCTGCGCCCGGTTCTCGCAATCGTGCTGCTGCTCGCGGCGATTGCCCTCTCGTGGCTCGGCGACGGTGCCGGCGCGTTCTTCCCGGCCGGCCCCGAGCTACCGCTCATGCTGCTGTTCTTCGGCCTCGCCCACATCGCCTACATCGTCCTGTTCGCCCGCGTACTGCGCGTGCGCCGGATGCCGTGGTGGGCACTCGTCTATGCCGCATGGTGGATCGCCATGATCATCGTCCTCGGACCGCACACCGGAGCGCTCCTGCCCGCCGTCGCCGCGTACGGTCTCGTCCTCGGCGGCACCGCGGCGTTCTCCGCTCGGTGTCACCCGCTCATCGTCACCGGCGGCGTCTTCTTCCTCCTCAGCGACACGGTGCTCGCTTTCCGTCTCTTCCTCTCCGACGCGATGCCGGCGTGGACGAGCCCCCTCGTCATGCTCACCTACACGCTGGGGCAGGGACTCATCGTGGCGGGCTCCCTCGTCGCCCTGCGAAAGCGCAGTCCCCGATGACGGCGCAGAACGCGATGACGACCAATCCGGTACGGGTGGACAGTTGGCTGTGGGCGATCCGCGTCTACAAGACCCGGTCCGCCGCGACGACCGCATGCCGCGCAGGCCATGTACGGGTGAACGGCGACAAAGCCAAGGCCGCCCAGACCGTGAAGCCCGGCGACGAACTGCGCGTGCGGATCAGCGGTTTCGACCGCATCCTCGTCGTCCGGCAGACCCTCACCAAGCGCGTCGGCGCGCCCGTCGCCGCTCTCGCATACGAAGACCGCACGCCGCCGCGCGAACCGGTGGCCGCGCTCGGCGTCCGCGACCGCGGCGCCGGCCGACCGACCAAGCGCGAGCGCCGCGAGATCGACAAACTGCGGGGGCGCGACTAGGAAGTCAGCCGCTCGCGCAGGCGCGGCCACGCGTCGGCGAACCCGGGATGCAGCGGCCGCTCGGTCACGTCGTCGAACCGCACCCACTCCAGGGCGACGCTCTCCGGGTCGCTGATCACGGGTTCGAACGGCGTCACGACATCGGCGACGACCGTCGTGTAGGACCAGATGCCGAGATCCAGCACGCTGGTGAACCGCACCTGGACCGCACCGGCAGGGATGCCGGCTTCCTCGGTCGCTTCGCGCAGCGCACCGTCGATCGCGGACTCGTCCTCGTGCAGCGCCCCGCCGGGGAGCCCCCAGGTTCCGCCGAAATGGCTCCAGCTCACCCGGTGCTGCAGCAGGATGCCGCGCTCGGCATCCACCGCGAGCAGACCCGCAGCCCCGAACCGGCCCCAGTACCGCTCCCCCGTCTCGGCGACGACCCACGCATCGCCCGGGTCGCGCGGACCCAGCGGGCGCCGCGGCTCACCGGGTGCGGGGGGAACGATGCTCACAGGTCCAGCTTTTCACAGCATCCGGGCGCCGGGGCTGTGGACGACGGTGGGTTACCGGGACGCCTGGGTGACGTTTCGACTCGCCTGCGGCTCGCTCAACGCGTTTCGTCTCGCTGACGCTCGCTCAACGACCCGCAAGAGGGGCGCACGCTCGAAAGGCCCGAGGGGCAGGGTGTGCTCAACGACCCGCGGAACGAGACTCGAGGCTCGGGCGGGTCTGGGAGAATGAACAGGTGAAGCTTCTCGTCGCTGCCCTCGAATCCGAACTCGTCGCCTTCCCCGAAGATCTGCCCGGGTTCGACCGGCTGGTCACCGGCCCCGGCAAGCTCAAGGCGACCTACGCGCTCACCCGTGCGCTCGATGCCGCCGACTACGACGAGATCCTCGTGGTCGGCACGGCAGGTGCGCTCGACGTGACGATCGAGGCGGGCGTCCACGAGATCCACTGGACGTTCCAGCACGACGTCATCAACGAAGAGGGCATCCGCGGCGAGCACGTGTCGATGCCGCAGCGCATGCAGCTCGGCGAGGGCGACATCTCCATCGCCACCGGAGACAGCTTCATCGACGATGCCGAGGCCGTGCAGCTCATCCTGTCGCTCGGCGGTCGCCTGGTCGACATGGAGTCGTTCGCCTACGCCTGGGTCGCCGCGCAGTTCGACGTTCCGATCCGGATCTGGAAGGCCGTGTCCGACCGGGCCCAGGATGGTGCGAACACCACCTGGACCGAGGCCGTCACGGCGTGCAGCCACGAGCTGCGCGACCGGGTCCGCGAGGTGTACGGGGTTTAGCTGGCGAGTGCCGACGCCCCGGCGCGAAGCCGCTCGGCCGCGAGCTCTTCGGCGGCCGCGAGCGGGGTGATCGCGCGCTCCTCGGCGTCGGCGAGGATCCGGCGCACCGTGTCGCCGATCTGCGCGACGCGATCCATGATCTCGGCGCGCGTGCCCAACTGCTTCGCCTCGTGGTCGAGATAGATCACGCCGCCGGCGTTGACGACGAAGTCGGGCGCGTACAGGATGCCGCGCGCGGCGAGCCGCTCCGCACCGCTGTGCGAGGCGAGCGGGTTGTTCGCGGGACCGCACACCGCACGGGTATCGAGCGCGTCGATCACCTCGTCCGTGAGCAGACCGCCGATGCCGGCAGGGACGAAGACGTCAGAGGACAGCAGGTGCTCGGTGCCGGGCTCCGCCCACGTCGCGCCGAGCTCTCCGGCGAGGTGCCGGCGGTCAGGATTCACGTCGGTGACAGAAAGCTGTGCGCCTTCGGCCGCCAGCCGCACAGCGAGCCGGCCGCCGACCTGGCCGAGACCCGAGATCGTGATCCGGCGCCCGGCGACATCCGCGCTTCCGGTGGTGCGCTCGAGCACGGCACGCAGTGACTCGTAGACACCGAGGCTCGTCGGACCGGCAGGCTCTCCCGAACCGCCGCTGGCGTCCGGAAGGCCGACCACGTGGGCGGTGCGCTCACCGACGACGGCCATGTCGTTCATGGTCGATCCGACGTCCTCCGCCGTGCGGTACAACCCGCCGAACGATTCGACGGCGTCGCCGAGGTCGAGGAAGGCATGACGGCGACGCTCGGCGTCGAGGACCGTGCCCTTCTCCAGTCCGATGACGGACTTGCCGCCGCCGGCGTTCAGTCCGGCGGTCGCGTTCTTCAGCGTCATCGCGGCCGAGAGCCGCAGAGCATCGCCCAGAGCGTCGCTCCAGTGCGGGTAGGTCCACAGCCGCGCGCCGCCGAGGGCGGAGCCGAGCACGGAGGAGTGCAGGGCCACGGCGATGAACAATCCGCTGCGCCGGCCGGTGATCACCTCCACCCGCTCGTGGGAGAACTCGGGAAGGGGCAGGGTGTGCGACATTGCATCCTCTTTCGGCAGGCCTTGTGGGCAGCGGAGTATGGAGCCGTCAGGTTGCGGCATCCACCCTCCATTGCACCACTCAACTCGCTGACGGGCAACAGCGCGTCGGTCATGCCACCGCGATTTCCCGTTGACCGTCATGGCGAAGGTGCGATGTAGTGGTGCAGTGGAGATCTACGGGTTCGCCGAAACGTACCTCGATGCGGTGTCGAATGAACGCGATCCGAATCGTCGGCGCGAGGCGATAGACCGTCTGTTCGATGTGAACATGCGTTACATCGACCAAGACGGATCCGCGTCCGGTCGTGACGCGTTCACCCGGCGCATCGATGACCTCGCCGCGATGATGACCCCGACTGCGCGGTTCGAATTGCAGCGTCCTGCACAGTACGAGACCGATTGCGTCCTGTTTCGCTGGCAGCTAGCCGAACCCGGCAATCTGCCCCTGGTTGCGGGTGCCGAGGTCGCCGTGTTCACCGATGGCCGCGTGGTCAGCCTCTACTCGATCGTCGACTGACCGGCGACACTAGCGCTGGCGCTTCTCCCGCACGCGCATGTTGATGACGATCGGGGTTCCCTCGAACTCGTACAGCTCACGCAGCCGGCGCTGGATGAACCGCCGGTAGCCCGGGTCGAGGAATCCGGTCGTGAACAGCACGAACGTCGGCGGACGCGTCGACGCCTGCGTGCCGAACAGGATGCGCGGCTGCTTTCCACCGCGCAGCGGGTGCGGGTGCTCGGCGACGAGCTCGGAGATGAACGCGTTGAACTTGCCGGTCGGGATGCGCCGATCCCAGCTCTCCAGCGCGGTCTCCAGTGCGGGCACGAGCTTGTCGAGGTGACGCCCGGTCTTCGCGGAGATGTTGACGCGCGGCGCCCAGCTCACGTGCGCGAGATCCTGCTCGATCTCCCGCTCGAGGTAGCGACGGCGATCCTGGTTCTCCAGGTCGGGGTCGTTCAGGCGGTCCCACTTGTTGAACGCGAGCACGAGCGCGCGGCCCGACTCGAGCACCAGGTCGATGATGCGCACGTCCTGCTCACTGAGCGACTCGGACACGTCGAGCACGACGACGGCGACCTCTGCCTTCTCGAGCGCCGCGGAGGTGCGCAGCGACGCGTAGAAGTCGGCACCCTGCTGCAGGTGCACGCGACGGCGGATGCCGGCGGTGTCGACCAGGCGCCACAGCCTGCCGCCGAGCTCGACGACCTCGTCCACCGGGTCACGGGTCGTGCCGGCCAGGTCGTTGACGACGACGCGCTCCTCGCCGGCTGCCTTGTTCAGCAGCGACGACTTGCCGACGTTCGGGCGCCCGAGGATGGCCACGCGACGCGGTCCGCCGATCTCCTGCTTGGCGACCGCCGACACCTCCGGAAGCTTCTCGAGCACCGCGTCGAGCAGGTCCGCGACGCCGCGTCCGTGCACCGCGGAGGTCGGGTACGGCTCGCCGAGGCCGAGGTTCCAGAGAGCCGCGGCCTCAGGCTCCTGGCGGGTGTCGTCGATCTTGTTGGCGACCAGGAACACCGGCTTGCCGCTCTTGCGCAGCAGCCTCACGACGTGCTCGTCGGTGGACGTGGCGCCCACCATCGCGTCGACGACGAACAGGACGACGTCGGAGAGGTCGATCGCGACCTCCGCCTGGGCTGCGACCGAGCGGTCGATGCCCTTTGCGTCGGGCTCCCAGCCGCCGGTGTCGACGAGCGAGAACCGGCGATCGTTCCACTCGCCCTTGTACGTGACGCGGTCGCGGGTGACACCGGGGGTGTCCTCCACGACGGCCTCGCGGCGGCCGAGGATGCGGTTCACGAGCGCGGACTTGCCCACGTTCGGGCGGCCGACGATCGCGACCACGGGCAGCGCCGGCAGGAACTCGACGCCGCCTTCGGCGAGCGTGAGGCCGGCGAGCAGCGCGGCATCCTCCTCGTCGAGGTCGTAGTCGGCGAGGCCCGCGCGCAGAGCCTCCGCGCGCTGTTCGGCGAGCTGCTCGTCGAGCTCGTCCATCTTCTCGGCGAGGTGGTCGGGGCCACCTTCGTATTCTTCGTCAGCGGCCATGTTCCGCTCCTTGCTTTCGGTCGATCACCGCGAGTACGGCGTCGATGGTCTGTGGGAAATCGAGATGCGTGGTGTCGACCACTTCGACGCCGTCCGCGGCGTTCAGGAAGTCGACGACCGCGCTGTCGGAGGCATCGCGCTTGTGGAGTGCTGCCGCGACATCCGCGGCGTTCTCGCCGGCCAGCTCGCCGGCGCGTCGCGCGGCACGCACCTCGGGGGATGCCGTGAGCAGGATGCGCACGGGTGCGTCGGGGGCGACGACGGTGGTGATGTCGCGCCCTTCGACGACGACGGCCGGGTACGCGGCGTTCGCGACCAGGGAGCGGAAGAAGATGTTCACCTGCTCGCGCACGGCGGGTACGCGCGCGACGCCGCTGACGGCTCCGGACACCCGCGATTCGCGGATCGCGTCGGTGATGTCGGTGTCGCCGACCGCGACGGTGCGGTCGTCGGGATCGAGCCCGAGTCGGAGATCGAAGGCGGATGCCGCGGCGAGGACGGCGTCGACGTCATCCGTGTCCGACCCCTGCTCGAGAACGTGCCAGGCGAGGGCCCGGTAGGCGGCGCCGGTGTCGAGAAGGCCGTACCCGCGCTGTCGCGCGATCGCCTTCGAGACGCTCGACTTGCCGGAGCCCGCCGGCCCGTCGATCGCGATGAACTCACTCATTGGTCGCTCCTGCAATCCGCCATCCGCGCTCCTGCAGTCCCTCTGTCGCGCCGTGCAGCGCCGCGGGTGCCACGCTGATCTCGGCGAGCCCGAACTGCGCGCCCGGCGAATGCTCCAGGCGCAGGTCTTCCACGTTCACTCCCAGTTCGCCGAGTTCGCCGAACAGCCGTCCCAGCTGGCCGGGGGTGTCGTCGACCATGACGACGAGCTGCTCGAACTTCCGGTTCTGGCCATGCTTTCCCGGCAGACGCTCGACGCCGTCGTTGCCCTGCCGAATCGTCTCGGCGATGGCCCGTCGGGCGCCGGGCGCCTCGGGCGCACGGAGGGCTTCGGCCACCGTCGTCAGGTCGGCGGCGAGAGCGTCGAGCACGTCGACAACGGGTTCCGCGTTGGCGCCGAGGATCTGCACCCACAATTCGGGAGCGGATGCCGCGATGCGCGTCGTGTCGCGCACACCCTGACCGGCGAGCCGGAGCGCATCCTCGTCGGCGGTCGCGAGGCGTCCAGCGAGGAGGCTGGCGACGACCTGCGGTACGTGCGAGGTGAGCGCGACCGAGCGGTCGTGCTCCTCCGGCGTCATCTCGAGCGGCATGGCGCCGACGTCGAGCGCGAGATCCTCGACCAGCGCGAGGTCGGCGGCGCGAGTCTCCTCGTCGCGGCAGACGACCCAGGGGCGTCCGATGAACAGGTCGGCGCGCGCGGAGATCGCTCCCCCGCGTTCACGACCTGCCAACGGGTGCGAGCCGATGTACCGGGTGAGGTCGACGCCGCGGTCCTTGAGCGCGCGGAACGGCTCGAGCTTCACGCTCGCGACATCCGTGACGACGGCATCCGGGAACCGTGTGAGCTCGGCCTCGATGACGTCGGCGGTGACATCCGGCGGCACCGAGACGACGATCAGTGCAGGCGCGTCGTCGTCGCGGGCCGCGCGGCCGGCGCCGTAGTCGATCGCGAGGCGCAGCTGTGCCGGTGAGGTGTCGGCGAGGACGACGTCGACGCCCTTGGCGCGCAGTGCGTGGCCGATGCTCGCGCCGAGGAGGCCGGCACCGACGATGCGGACGGTCCCCGAGAGGCGCGGCGCGTTGCCGTTGCCATGGGTCCTGGCCGTGTCGCTCACTCTGTCTCCTGGGCGTCTCCCGGCGTGGCGTCCGCAGGGGCATCGTGGCGCGCGAGAGTCAGCAGCGCACCACGTTCGATTTTAGTCAGTTCCCTGGACTTCCCGGCCGGGAGGGTTCCCAGGTGGAGCGGCCCGAACTGACGGCGCACGAGTTCGGTGACCGGATGCCCCACCTCGGCGAGCATGCGGCGGACGATCCGGTTGCGCCCGGAGTGCAGCGTGAGCTCCACCAGGCTCGACGGGTTCGCGCCCTTCGAGGTGTCCAGAAGCCGGGCCTTGTCGGCCTTGATGAAGCCGTCCTCGAGCTCGAATCCGGTGGTGAGCTTCTGGATGACCTGTGCGGTGACTGCGCCCTCGACCTTGGCGATGTACACCTTGGTCACGCCGAACGACGGGTGCGCGAGGACATGCGCGAGTTCGCCGTCGTTGGTGAGGATGAGCAGGCCACTGGTCTCGGCATCCAATCGGCCGACGTTGTACAGGCGCTCCTCGTAGTCTTTCGTGAAGCGGCGCAGGTCCGGCCGGCCGTTCTCGTCCTTCATGGTGCTGACGACGCCGGTGGGCTTGTTCAGCATGACGTAGCGCTTGGAGACGTCGAGCTGTATCGCCGTGCCGTCGACGTCGACCAGGTCGTTCTCGGGGTCGATGCGGCGGCCGAGCTCCTCCACGACCACGCCGTTGACGCGGATGCGTCCCTCGACGATGTACTGCTCGACCACGCGGCGGGATGCCACGCCCGCGGCTGCGAGCACCTTCTGCAACCGGACGCCCTCCGGGACCTCGTTCATCATGCTTCCCACCCGTCTGTTTCTGTCTTGAGTACGCTCTGGCGCCCGTTTTCCGTGTACGCGGCAGAAATAGACGGGGTTGGGTCGGGATGCTGTGTCATCGGATGGTTCCTTCGTCGAATCCGTCGGCGCCGTCGTCGAGCAGCGGTGAGATCGGCGGCAGTTCGTCGAGCGAGTTGATGCCGAGGTTCTGCAGCAGGGCGTCGGTGGTGCCGTAGTTGATGGCGCCGGTCTCGGAGTCGGCGAACAGTTCGGTGATCAGTCCTCGTGCGAGCAGCGTGCGCACGACCGAGTCGACGTTCACCGCGCGGATGGACGCCACCTGGCTGCGCGTGACCGGCTGCTTGTAGGCGATCACGGCGAGGGTCTCGAGCGCCGCCTGCGAGAGCCGCGCGGGCGCCTGCCCGCCGACGAACTCTGCGACGAGATCATCGTGATCATCGCGCACGTACAGCCGCCAGCCGCCGCCGACCTCGCGCAACTCGAAGCCGCGCCTGGGGCCGGCGCCGTTGCCGTCGTAGTCGTCGACGAGCGTCTCGATCGCCTGGCGTACTGCGGGCACGGGCGCACCGACGGCAGCCGCCAGTGCGACGAGGCCGAGCGGCTCGTCGATGATGAGCAGGATCGCCTCGAGCTTCTCGGTCAGCGGATGGTCGATGTTCGCAGTCTCATCGGTCATAATCGGCCCCCAGGCTCGCGAGTGTCTCGTCCGACCAGGAGTCGGCGGCCCAGCGCAGCGTCAGCTCGCCGAGCGGTTCCAGTTGTTCGAAGGACAGCGCCGCGTGCCGGTACAGCTCGAGCACCGAGATGAACCGTGCCACGACGATGCCGGGTTCGGTGGTGCCGGCGACGAGCTCCCGGAAGGTGAGCGACTCGGTATTGCGCAGCAGGGTGACGACGATCGCCGCCTGTTCCCGGATGCTGACCAGCGGCGCATGCAGGTGGTCGAGGCCGACGTTCGGGATCTCCTTGGGCGCGAATGCGAGAAGCGCGAGGGCGGCGAAGTCATCGGCGCTGAGCGTCCAGACCAGCTCGGGCGTCTGACGCCGGTGCTTCTCGTCGAGGCGGACGGCGCGGGTGTGCCGACGATCTTCGCGCTGCAGGCAGCGGGCAAACCAGGCGGAGACCTCCTTGAACGCGCGGTACTGCAGCAGACGGGCGAACAGCAGGTCGCGCGCCTCGAGCAGCGCGACCGCCTCGGCGTCGACGAGCTCGCCCTGCGGGAGGAGACCGGCGACCTTCATGTCGAGCAGCGTCGCCGCCACCACGAGGAACTCGGATGCCTGATCCAGCTCCTCTTCGGCCTCGAGCTCCTTCAGGTACGAGATGAACTCGTTCGTCACGGCGCTGAGCGACACCTCGGTGATGTCCATCTCGTGCTTCGAGATGAGGTTCAGCAGCAGATCGAACGGGCCGTCGAAGTTCGTCAGCGAGACGCGGAAGCCGGTCTCCGTCCCTTCGACAGGCTCAGGGATCGTCTGCTCTGCGTCAAGCGACGGCGCCACGGGCGACCAGCTCCCGCGCCAGTCGCAGGTACGCCTGGGCGGCGGCATGCTCCGGCGCGAACTCGGTGATGGGGACCCCGGACACCGAGGCGTCGGGGAACTTCACGGTGCGTCCGATCACGGTCTCCAGCACGTCGTCGCCGAATGCCTCGACGACACGCTCGAGCACCTCGCGCGAGTGCAGGGTGCGGGCGTCGTACATGGTGGCGAGCAGCCCGTCGAGCTGGATCGCGGGGTTCAGCCGATCTCGCACCTTCTCGATCGTCTCGATGAGCAGGGCGACACCGCGCAGCGCGAAGAACTCGCACTCCAGCGGGATGAGCACGCCGTGGCTCGCGGTGAGCGCGTTCACCGTCAGCAGGCCCAGCGAGGGCTGGCAGTCGATGAGGATGACGTCGTACTCGCCCGCCACCTGGCGCAGCACGCGGGCGAGGATCGTCTCGCGGGCGACCTCGTTGACGAGGTGCACCTCGGCTGCCGACAGGTCGATGTTCGCGGGCATGACGTCGAGTCCGTCGACGTTGGACTTCACGATCGCGTCGTGCGCGTCGCGCTTGGTGTCCAGCAGCAGGTCGTACACGGTCGGAACATCGTGCGTCTGGATGCCGAGGCCTGCCGAGAGAGCGCCCTGCGGGTCGAAGTCGACGGCGAGCACTTTGCGGCCGTACTCGGCGAGAGCGGCCGCCAGGTTGATGGACGTGGTCGTCTTGCCGACGCCGCCCTTCTGGTTGCATAGCGCGATGATGCGCGCCGGCCCGTGCGAGGCGAGCGGTGCGGGGGTCGGGAAGCCCTGGTAGGGGCGCCCGGTGGGACCCATGGGAGTGTCGTCAGCCTTCGACGTCTTGCCCTTGGTCTTCGCCGCGTTCTGAGCCACCGAATCTCCTGCTTCCCTCATGCTTGGTCGATTCTAGCGATTCGCGTGCGGATCCGCGGGGTCACGCCCCGGCGATCCCGCCGAATGCCTGCGTGGCCGCTCTCAGCGGGCACGCGGATGCGATGTCGCGTAGATGTCGCGCAGCGTCTCCACGGAGACGTGGGTGTAGATCTGGGTCGTCGCCACCGAGGCGTGCCCCAGCAGCTCCTGCACGACGCGCACGTCTGCTCCGCCCTGCAGAAGATGCGTGGCGAACGAATGCCGCAGTGTGTGCGGCGAGACCTCCGCGGTGATCTGCGCATGTTCGGCCGCTGACCGGATGACAAGCCACGCGCTCTGCCTCGACAGCGGCGCGCCGCGTGCGCCGAGGAACAGTCTCGCCGATGCCTTGCCCTTCGTCGCGAGTGCCGGCCGGACCCGCGTGAGGTAGGCGTCTACGGCATCCCTCGCGAACGACCCGATGGGCACGATCCGCTCCTTCGAGCCCTTGCCGCGCAGCCGCAGCACGTCACCATGCGCGAGATCGTCGACATCGAGGCCGACGGCCTCGGAGACGCGGGCCCCGGTCGCGTACAGCAGCTCCAGCAGCGCACGATCGCGGATTCCGATGGGCTCATCCGCTGACGGCGCCGCCAGGAGCCGCTCGACCTGATCGATCGTCAGGGCCTTGGGCAGCCGCTGCGGCATCTTGGGCGGTCGCAGCCGCCCGGTGGGATCCTCGACCTCGATCCCCTCGCGGACGAGGAAACGGTGCAGCCCGCGCACCGAGGACTGCAGCCGAGCCAGGCTCGTCGCCGCCGGCACCGGCACCATGGCGGAGCGGTCGGCGATGAAGCGGCCGATGATCGCACCGGTCACCGCCGTGGTGTCATCGATGCCGGCATCCGTCAGCCAGTCGAGGTACACGGCGAGGTCGCGGCGGTACGCGCCGACCGTGTGGTCGGACAGGCCGCGCTCGATCGTGATGTGGCGCAGGTAGGCGTCGATCGCACGATCCAGGCGCACGTCAGCCCCGCAGTCTCCGCTCGGCCGCGAGCACACCGAGAGCCAGGATGCCGTTGCGCAGCCGTCCGTCGAGCACGGCATCGACCGCGTCGGAGAGCGGAACCCACTCCAGCCGAATGTCGGCTTCCTCGTCCTCCCTGGCGAACGCGTCGGGTGCCGCCTGGATGCCGGTGGCGAGGTAGATCTGGATCAGCTCGCTGTTGCCGCCGGGCGTCGTCCACGTCGACACGAGCGCCTCCCAGTCGCTTGCGACGAGATCTGCTTCCTCGGCCAGCTCGCGCTGCGCGGCGAGCATCGGATCCTCACCTTCGATGTCGAGGAGCCCTGCGGGCAGCTCCCAGTCGCGATGGCGGATCGGATGCCGGTACTGCTGGATCAGCAGCACATGGCCGTCCTCATCGAGTGCGAGGACGGCGACGGCACCGGTGTGATCGACGTACTCGCGGACGATCTCCCCGTCGCCGTACGCGACGCGGTCGGAGCGGACATCCCACACCCAGCCCTTGTAGACCAGGTCGCTCTGGATGACCTCCGGCTCGAACGGCTCGTCCCTCAGCAGCTCGCCTCGAAGCTCAGGCATCTGCTTCGACGTCGAACAACTCGCTGGAGCGGTGGCGTTCGATCGCCGCGCCGATGAGACCGCGGAACAGCGGGTGCGGGTCGGTCGGGCGCGAACGAAGCTCGGGGTGCGCCTGCGTGGCGATGTAGTACGGGTGCACATCGCGGGGCAGCTCGACGAACTCGACGAGGTCGAGCTCGGGGTTGAGGCCCGAGAACACAAGTCCGGCGTCCGAAAGACGGTCGCGGTACGCGTTGTTGACCTCGTAGCGGTGACGGTGACGCTCGGAGATCCTGGTGCTGCCGTAGACCTCGGCTGCCAGCGATCCCTCGTCGAGGGCCGCTTCGTAGAGGCCGAGGCGCATGGTGCCGCCGAGGTCTCCGCCGTCGAGGATCTCGACCTGCTCTGCCATCGTGGCGATGACGGGCGCGGTGGTCTCCGGATCGAACTCGGTGGAGGACGCTCCGTCGATGCCGGCGATGGTGCGGCCGTACTCGATGACCATGCACTGCAGTCCGAGGCACAGGCCGAGGGTCGGGATGCCCTGCTCACGGGCGAAGCGCAGCGCGCCGAGCTTGCCCTCGATGCCGCGGATGCCGAAGCCGCCGGGAACGCAGATGCCGTCCAGGTCGGAGAGCGCCTTGGCAGCGCCCTCGGGCGTCTCGCACGAGTCGGACGGGATCCAGCGGATGTTGACGTGCGCCTCGTGCGCGAAGCCGCCGGCGCGCAGCGCCTCGGTCACCGACAGGTAGGCGTCGGGCAGGTCGATGTACTTGCCGACCAGGCCGATCGTGACGTCGTGCTTGGGGTTGTGGACCGCCTGCAGCACCTTCTGCCAGCGCGACCAGTCGACCTCGGACGCAGCCTTGCCATCGAGGCCGAGGCGGCGCACGATGTACGAGTCGAGGCCCTGATCGTTCAGCGTCGAGGGGATGTCGTAGATGCTCGGCAGGTCGACGGTGTTGATGACGCCTTCGACGTCGACGTCGCACATCAGCGCGATCTTGTTGCGGTTGCTCTCGCTGACCGGGCGGTCGCTGCGCAGCACGAGGGCGTCCGGCTGGATGCCGACCTGGCGGAGCGCTGCGACCGAGTGCTGGGTGGGCTTGGTCTTCTGCTCACCGGATGCGCCCATGAATGGCACGAGCGAGACGTGCACGAAGAAGACGTTGTCGCGGCCGAGCTCGTGACGCAGCTGACGGGCCGACTCGAGGAACGGCTGCGACTCGATGTCACCGACCGTGCCGCCGACCTCGGTGATGATGACGTCGGGCCGCGGCTCCTCGGTGGCCTGCAGGCGCATGCGGCGCTTGATCTCGTCGGTGATGTGCGGGATGACCTGCACCGTGTCGCCGAGGTACTCGCCGCGGCGCTCCTTGGCGATCACCTGCGAGTAGATCTGCCCGGTGGTGACGTTGGCTGCCTGTGACAGGTTGATGTCGAGGAAGCGCTCGTAGTGCCCGATGTCGAGGTCGGTCTCGGCCCCGTCGTCGGTGACGAACACCTCACCGTGCTGGAACGGGTTCATCGTGCCCGGATCGACGTTCAGATACGGGTCGAGCTTCTGCATGACCACGCGGAGTCCGCGAGCGGTGAGCAGGTTGCCGAGGCTGGCCGCGGTGAGCCCCTTGCCCAATGAAGAAACGACACCACCAGTCACGAAGATGTGCTTGGTCGTGTCGTTTTTAGGCCCCGCCTCAGAAGAGTTCATCACGGGCTTCAATCCTAACAGTTGACTCAGACCGCAAGGCTGAGAAGTTCTCGGGCATGGGTGAGTGCGGCGTCCGAATCCGTGAGGCCGGACAGCAGGCGCGCCATCTCCGCCTCGCGTTCGGTCCCCTCCAGACGCCGGACGCTCGACGCGGTGACCGCGCCATCGTTGGACTTCACGACGGAAAGATGGTTGGACGCGAACGCGGCGACCTGCGCCAGATGCGTGACGGCGATGACCTGAGACGATTCTGCGAGCCGGGCGAGTCGCCGTCCGACTTCGATCGCCGCTGCGCCGCCGATGCCGGCATCCACCTCGTCGAAGACGAACGTGGGAACCGGATCGGTGCCGGCGATCACGACCTCGATCGCGAGCATGACGCGCGAGAGCTCGCCGCCCGATGCGCTCTTCGCGACTGAGCGCGGCTCAGCGCCCGGATGCGGGGCGAGGAGGATCGCGACGTCGTCTCGGCCGTGGGCGCTCCAGGCGCCCTCCTTGACCGCGACCTCCAGCCGCGCGTCGGGCATCGCGAGGGCGTGCAGCTCTTCCGTGACCTCGGTGCCCAGCCGCCCTGCGGCCTCGGTGCGCGCCGCGGTCAGCGCCGCGGCCGCCGCGTCGAGGTCGCCGCGTGCGGCGTCGCGCTCGGCCTGCAGACGCTCCAGCCGGTCGCCGTCGTCGTCGAGCTCGGCGAGACGCGCGGAACCGGTGCGCCACAGCTCCAGGGCCTCGTCCAGCGTTCCATGCGCGCGGACGAGGGTGGTCAGCGCGGCCCGGCGCTCCTCGACGGCGGCGAGCTCGTGCGGTCCGCTCTCGTCGAGATCGGCGAGGTAGGCGGACAGCTGCAGCGCCAGGTCGGCGAGCCGGTAACCGACATCGGCGATGCCGTCGGCGATCTCTCCGAGGGCGGAATCCGCCGCCTTCTCAAGGTGACGCCGGGCTTCGGCGACGAGTGCTGAGGCGTCGGTCTCGCCCTCTTCGCTCGAGATCGCGTTCCGCGCGAGGGAAGCCGCGAGCCGCAGCTCCTCGGAGTTGGCGAGCCGCTCCGCACGTTCGGCGAGGACGACGTCCTCGCCCTCCTCGGGCGCGGTGGCCTCGATCAGCGCCAGCGCTTCACGCAGCCGCCCGGCCTCGTCGGCCCGGCGGTCGCGGTTGTCGGACAGCTCGGTGATCTCGGCATCCAGCTCGCGCCAGCGCGCGTAGGCGGAGGAGTACGCGTCCGCAGCCGAGGCGACCGTGGCCCCGCCGAAGCGGTCGAGAGCGTCACGTTGCGCGACGGCCGAGCGCAGTCGCAGCTGCTCGGACTGGCCGTGCACGACGACGAGCTCATCGGCGAGGGACGAGAGGACGCCGGCCGGTGCCGCCCGTCCGCCGACGCTGGCGCGGCTGCGTCCCTCGGCGCTCAGCGTGCGCGAGACGTAGAGCTCGCCCTGCCCTGCGCCGAACGACTCCAGCTCTCCCCCGGCATCCGCGACGATGTCGGCGATCGCGCCCTCGGAAGGGACGATCCAGACGCCGGCGACGGATGCCTGGTTCGCGCCAGCCCGCACGGCGCCGGAGTCGGCGCGCTGGCCCAGCAGCAGCCCGAGTCCGGTGACGACCATGGTCTTCCCAGCGCCGGTCTCGCCCGTGATCGCGGTGAATCCGGGGCCGAGCGGGAGGACCGCGTCATCGATGACGCCGAGGCCCTGCAACCGCATCTCCTCGATCACGCGGATGCTCCTCGCCAGCCGGCGACCGGCAGCTGGAACTTGCGGACGAGCCGGTCCGTGAACTCCGTCGGGTGCAGACGGGCGAGGCGCACGGGACGCGACGATCGTCGCGCCACCACGCGTGCACCGGGCGGCAGATCATGGGAGCGCCGCCCGTCGCACCAGAGGATGCCGGTGCCGGTGGTGCGCTCGAGCATCTCGATCGCCACGGAGACGTCCGGTCCGACCACGAGGGGGCGTGCGAACAGCGCGTGCGCGGAGAGCGGGATGACGGCGATCGCCTCGACGCTCGGCCAGATCACCGGGCCTCCTGCGGAGAAGTTGTAGGCGGTGGATCCGGTCGGCGTCGAGATCACCATGCCGTCGCAGCCGTAGCTGGATAGCGGCCGGCCGTCGATCTCGACGACGACCTCGATCATGCGCTCACGGCTGGCCTTCTCGACGGTGGCCTCGTTCAGCGCCCATGTCTCGTAGACGACCTGACCGTCGGCGTCCTTGACGCGGACGGCGAGGGCGAGGCGCTCCTCGACGACGTAGTCCCGCGCGATGACGCGCTGCACGGCGTCGTCCATGGCGTCGCGCTCGATCTCGGCGAGGAAGCCGACGTGCCCCATGTTGATGCCGAGCACCGGGGCGCTGTGCGTGCCGCGGACGAGTTCGGCGGCACGCAGGATGGTGCCGTCGCCGCCGAGGACGATGGCGAGTTCCAGATCGTCGACGTCGACGTCGTCGATGAGCGTGTCGACGCCCGAGAAGTCGCCGTCGACCGCGGACAGCTCTGCCCGGTCGTCGATCGACAATACCGGGCGCGCGCCGGCGCTGCGGAGCAGTTCGATGACGCGACGGGCTGCGGCGACGGTGTCGTCCCGGCCGGCATGAGCGACGACCAGGATGTTGCGCTCGTTCATCGTCCTCCTGCCAGCTCGTCGATGCGTCCTGTCCATTCTGTCGGATTGCTTCCGCGTCCGGGTGCCATGTGGACGAGGAACTCGGCATTTCCGTGCGTACCCAGGATCGGCGATGCGATGATCCCCAGCATCCCGAGCCCGGCATCCCATCCGTGCCACACGACGCGTGCGACGGCGTCGGCCCTGGTGGCGGGGTCGGTGACGAGACCGCCGCGCACTGCGGTGCGACCGACTTCGAACTGCGGCTTGATGAGCACGACGATGTCCGATTCGGATGCCGCGACCGCCGCCGCTGCGGGAAGGATCAGTTCGAGGGAGATGAACGACAGGTCGCCGACGATGAGATCGGGCGCGGCTGGTTCGCCGGTGGCCTCGGCGAGGTTCTCGCGGGTCATGTGGCGGACGTTGTATCCCTCGACGTCGACGACGCCGGGGTCGCTGCGGACGGATGCCGCCAGTTGCCCGTGCCCGACATCGACGGCGAGCACCTTACGGGCGCCGCGCTCACGGAGCACCTGGGTGAAGCCGCCGGTGGATGCACCCAGGTCGAGCGCAAGCCGGTCTTCGACCGGCACGTCGAAGGCATGGAGCGCGGCGACGAGCTTGTGCGCGCCCCGACTGACGTAGTGGTCGGTCTCGGCGACGACGATCTCAGCGGCGTCGTCGACGGCGGTCGACGACTTGATGATCTGGCGGCCGTCGACGCTGACGAGTCCGGCTGCGATCAGTGTCGCGGCGTGCGTGCGGGAACGCGCGAGACCACGCGATGCCAGTTCAGCGTCGAGGCGCGTCACCGGTCTCCCGATTTCTCATGGGAGTCGAGCTTCGCGCCGCTCTCGAGTCGGCGGAACAGCTCATCGTGGACGACCGTGTAGGCGTCTGCTCGAGCGGCCAGCGGCTGCCCCTCGATCAGGCGCAGACGGCTCCACAGGCCATCGGTCGGCTGCGGGGTCTCGTCACTCACCCCTCCACCTTACGATGCGTCGAAGGCCGAGCCGTCGAGGCGCACTCAGGGACGGTGGAACGGGTCGTCGTAGAGCTTCTCGGGCACATTCAGCACGAAGATCGGCGTACCGGACTCCCAGATGGCGGTCGCGCCGGCGCGCACGAGGTCGATGTGCCGCTTGCCCTCTGCGAGGATCTCGACGGCTCCCCCGACGACGCGGACCGATGCGCCGTTCACGGTGACGACGCCGCCCTTGCGTTCGGTCTGCGGATAGGGCTCGTGCAGTTCGCGGAGGTCGCTGAGCACGTACGTCGGCCGTGAGCCCTCCGGCGCGGCCAGGACGTGCTTCGGCCGGTCGATACCGGTCAGGACGAGCACGGAGTCGATGCCGACGCGGGCCGCGCCCATGATGTCGGTGTCGAGCCGATCGCCGATGAAGAGCGTCTTGGTCGCCTCGAACCGGGCGATCGCCTCTTCGAAGATCGGGACCTCGGGCTTGCCCGCGACCGTCGCGAGACGGCCGACGGCGGTGTGCACGGCGGACACGAGCGTGCCGTTGCCCGGGGCGACGCCGCGCTCGCGCGGAATCGTCCAGTCGTTGTTGGTGGCGATCCAGGGGATGCCGCCCTCGTCCTCGGGGAGCTTGAGCGCGAACGCCGCTTCGGCGAGGTCTGTCCAGGCCACATCGGGCGAGAAGCCCTGCACCACGGCATCCGGAGCGTCTTCTGCGCTGCGGGTGACCCGGTAGCCGGCCTTCTCGGCCTCGACGACGAGCCCCTCTCCCCCGACGATCAGCAGAGTGGCGGGGGCAGGGACCATGGACGCGAGCAGGCGCATCGCCGCCTGGGGGCTGGTGACGACGTCGTTGGCCGCGACGGAGAGGCCGAGGTCGGTGAGGTGCTCGGCGACGGAGGCGTCGGTGCGGGAGGCGTTGTTGGTGATGTAGCCGACCCGCCTCTTCTCGGCGACGCGGTTCAGGCTCTCGACAGCGTGCGGCAACGCGCCCGCACCTGCATAGACGACGCCGTCGAGGTCAGCGAGGACGACGTCGACGCCGTCCAGTGGTGTCGGACGGGTCTTGGAGAAGAGTCCCACTCAGGAATCCTCCTTCGGCGCGTCCTCAGCGAGCCCGTCCGCGGCCGGAGCTTCTTCTGCGGGTGCGTCGGCAGCCGGCGTCTCGTCATCGAACTCGCCTTCGATGAGGCCGTCCTCGACGAAGATCTCGTCCTCGTCCTCGTCGTTCATGCCGAGGGCTTCGGCGGCGACCTCGGCGCGGGCCGCCCAGAACGCCGCCTCTTCATCGCGCCCGAGATCCTCGAGCACAGCGGCGTGGGCTCCGAACAGTGCCGGACTCCACTCGAAGGCGCGGTCGGGATCGAGCTCCGGAATCTGCAGCTCGCCGAGTGCGAGTTCGGGCTCGCCCTGGTCGAGACGGGCGCCGGACATGGCGATGGCCAACGCGACGCGCACAGGCGTCGCGAGAGTTGCGCGGTCGACGGCGCGTCCTGCCTCGAGGGCGCGGTCAGCACGCCCGACACCGCGCTCGCTATCGACCATCAGAGCGATCTGATCGTCCTTGCCGGAGATGCGACGGTAGGTGCGCAGCTCCCGCAGCGCGAGGGCGAAGTCGCCGATCGCGTAGGCAGTGATGCCGAGCGTCTCGCGCACGATCGCGATGCGACCGGCACGACGGGATGCCGCGAGAGCGTGCTTGTGCGCGAGTTCGGGGTGTTCCTCGATCAGCTGCGAAGCCATCGCGAGATGACGCGCCACTTCGTCGGCGTTCTCCTTGCTCAGCGTCTTCAACTCGTTGCGCGCCGACGCGTGCAGATCCTTCGCCGTGACCTCGTCGGGAATCTCCGGCGCGTCGTAGCGCGGACGATCGTCGGCCTGGCGGTCAGGACGTTCACGGCCGGTTCCCCCTCGCTGCGGGAAACCGCGGCCGCCCGAGTTGCGAGAATCGGACCGGCGGTCGTCGCGGCGCGGAGCACCGTCGCGACTCTGGTAGCCACCCTCGCGCTTCTGGTAACCACCCTCACGGCGGTCACCGTCACGACGAGGCGCAGCACCATCACGACGCTGGTAACCACCCTCACGACGATCACCATCACGACGAGGCGCAGCACCATCACGACGCTGGTAACCACCCTCACGACGATCACCATCACGACGAGGCGCAGCACCATCACGACGCTGGTAACCACCCTCACGACGATCACCATCACGACGAGGCGCAGCACCATCACGACGCTGGTAACCACCCTCACGACGATCACCATCACGACGAGGCGCAGCACCATCACGACGATCACCATCACGACGAGGCGCAGCACCATCACGACGCGGAGCGCCGGAACGGCCTGTAGAAGGAGAGCGATCGGTACGCGGCCGCTGCGAGCGGTCGGCGCGCCGGTTGGTGGAGTCGTCTTCGCGTCGCGGTCGACGTTCTTCCTCGTTCGGCATGTCCTGATTCTCTCAACTTCTCATACAACGCAAAATGGCCACCCTGCGTTGGGTGGCCATTTTGTTTAAAAGGAGTCCGGCGGTGTCCTACTCTCCCACAGGGTCCCCCCTGCAGTACCATCGGCGCTGTGAGGCTTAGCTTCCGGGTTCGGAATGTGACCGGGCGTTTCCCTCACGCTATGGCCGCCGAAACACTATTGATGTTTCAATCAAACCTAAGAACACGTGATGTGTTGTTAGGGTTCTCGACCGTACATCGAGAACCACTCAGTGGACGCGGAGCATCAGAAAATTCGAACTGATGTTAGGTGTTATCAAGTCATCGGCTTATTAGTACCAGTCAGCTGCACACGTTGCCGTGCTTCCACATCTGGCCTATCAACCCAGTAGTCTGGCTGGGAGCCTCTCACCCACAAGGGGCATGGAAGTCTCATCTTGAGGCCGGCTTCCCGCTTAGATGCTTTCAGCGGTTATCCATCCCGAACGTAGCTAATCAGCGGTGCTCCTGGCGGAACAACTGACACACCAGAGGTTCGTCCAACCCGGTCCTCTCGTACTAGGGTCAGATCCTCTCAAACTTCCTACGCGCGCAGCGGATAGGGACCGAACTGTCTCACGACGTTCTAAACCCAGCTCGCGTACCGCTTTAATGGGCGAACAGCCCAACCCTTGGGACCTACTCCAGCCCCAGGATGCGACGAGCCGACATCGAGGTGCCAAACCATGCCGTCGATATGGACTCTTGGGCAAGATCAGCCTGTTATCCCCGAGGTACCTTTTATCCGTTGAGCGACAGCGCTTCCACAAGCCACTGCCGGATCACTAGTCCCGACTTTCGTCCCTGCTCGACCTGTCAGTCTCACAGTCAAGCTCCCTTGTGCACTTACACTCGCCACCTGATTGCCAACCAGGTTGAGGGAACCTTTGGGCGCCTCCGTTACTTTTTGGGAGGCAACCGCCCCAGTTAAACTACCCACCAGGCACTGTCCCTGAACCGGATCACGGTTCGAAGTTAGATATCCAGAGTGACCAGAGTGGTATTTCAACAATGACTCCACCATAACTGGCGTCATGGCTTCACAGTCTCCCACCTATCCTACACAAGCCACACCGAACACCAATACCAAGCTGTAGTAAAGGTCACGGGGTCTTTCCGTCCTGCTGCGCGTAACGAGCATCTTTACTCGTAATGCAATTTCGCCGAGTTCGCGGTTGAGACAGTTGGGAAGTCGTTACGCCATTCGTGCAGGTCGGAACTTACCCGACAAGGAATTTCGCTACCTTAGGATGGTTATAGTTACCACCGCCGTTTACTGGGGCTTAAATTCTCAGCTTCGCCTTGCGGCTAACCGGTCCTCTTAACCTTCCAGCACCGGGCAGGCGTCAGTCCGTATACATCGTCTTGCGACTTGGCACGGACCTGTGTTTTTAATAAACAGTCGCTACCCACTAGTCTCTGCGGCCACCACACCCTTTCGGAGTAAATCCTAATAAGCGGGTGGCCCCCCTTCTCCCGAAGTTACGGGGGCATTTTGCCGAGTTCCTTAACCACGATTCTCTCGATCTCCTTGGTATTCTCTACCTGACCACCTGAGTCGGTTTGGGGTACGGGCGGCTAGAACCTCGCGTCGATGCTTTTCTTGGCAGCATAGGATCATCCACTTTTTATCCGCATCGTGTCTCAGCCTGTATGAGTCGCGGATTTGCCTACGACTCGGCCTACGCACTTGCACCAGGACAACCATCGCCTGGCTTGGACTACCTTCCTGCGTCACACCTGTTAATACGCTAACCGCACCAGCATGGGGTCGTACGCTAGGCCCACACGCCATCACCCGAAGGATCCGGTCACGTGGGATTCAGATACTTAGCACCACTGGATTGGTTTGGGCGGTTCTTCGCCGGTACGGGAATATCAACCCGTTGTCCATCGACTACGCCTGTCGGCCTCGCCTTAGGTCCCGACTTACCCAGGGAAGATTAGCTTGACCCTGGAACCCTTGGTCTTTCGGAGGACATGTTTCTCACACGTCTTTCGCTACTCATGCCTGCATTCTCACTCGTGTAGCCTCCACGGCTGGTTCACACCGCCGCTTCGCTGGCCACACGACGCTCTCCTACCCATCAACACGGCTGGACCACGAAGGCCTACCAATAATGTCAATGCCACAACTTCGGTGGCGTGCTTGAGCCCCGTTACATTGTCGGCGCGGAATCACTTGACCAGTGAGCTATTACGCACTCTTTCAAGGGTGGCTGCTTCTAAGCCAACCTCCTGGTTGTCACAGCAACTCCACATCCTTTTCCACTTAGCACGCGCTTAGGGACCTTAGATGGTGGTCTGGGTTGTTTCCCTCTCGACTATGAAGCTTATCCCCCACAGTCTCACTGCTGCGCTCTCACTTACCGGCATTCGGAGTTTGGCTGACGTCAGTAACCTTGTAGGGCCCATCGGCCATCCAGTAGCTCTACCTCCGGCAAGAAACACGCAACGCTGCACCTAAATGCATTTCGGAGAGAACCAGCTATCACGAAGTTTGATTGGCCTTTCACCCCTATCCACAGCTCATCCCCTCAGTTTTCAACCTAAGTGGGTTCGGTCCTCCACGCGCTCTTACACGCGCTTCAACCTGGCCATGGATAGATCACTTCGCTTCGGGTCTAGGACATGCGACTGAATCGCCCTATTCAGACTCGCTTTCGCTACGGCTACCCCACACGGGTTAACCTCGCCACATATCACTAACTCGCAGGCTCATTCTTCAAAAGGCACGCTGTCACCCCTACTAAGGAGGCTCCAACGGTTTGTAAGCAAACGGTTTCAGGTACTATTTCACTCCCCTCCCGGGGTACTTTTCACCTTTCCCTCACGGTACTTGTCCGCTATCGGTCATCTGGGAGTATTTAGGCTTATCAGGTGGTCCTGACAGATTCACACGGGATTTCTCGGGCCCCGTGCTACTTGGGATACTCTTCACGCCAGAACACGCATTTCGGCTACGGGGTTGGCACCCTCTATGACCGGCCTTTCAAGACCGTTCGCCTATACGCTTCTGTCACGTCGCCACCTCGGCAGAGATGACTGAAAAGTCCCACAACCCCGAACATGCAACTCCTGCCGGATATCACACACACTCGGTTTAGCCTGATCCGGTTTCGCTCGCCACTACTAACGGAATCGCGGTTGCTTTCTCTTCCTGTGGGTACTGAGATGTTTCACTTCCCCACGTTCCCTCTACCCGCCCTATATATTCAGGCGGGAGTCACTAGGTCGGCACGCCGCCCAGCGGGGTTTCCCCATTCGGACACCCTCGGATCAAAACTTGCTTATCAGTTCCCCGAGGCTTATCGCAGATTGCTACGTCCTTCTTCGGCTCCAGATGCCAAGGCATCCACCGTTTGCTCTTAAAGACTTGAAACAACATGAGTTCGAATCGTCAAAATTGAAATTGACTAATGATCTTTAAGATCATCAATACAACACAACCCCAAAGGGTCATGTTGAAGATGCTCGCGTCCACTGTGTAGTTCTCAAAGTACGGGCGGTACCCCCACCGATTCACAACCGTGAACCAGAAAGGGGCCCAGAGGTACAGTCCCGACCAAACGATCGGTTCCGGTCCCTCAGGACCCAACAGCGTGCATGCACCACATCCCCATGACCTCCCCGTTCCAACCGCCGAAGCAGCGTACTAACGAAAACCATGCATCCGTGATGCCTTGTCTAATGTTCCACCCATGAGCTCCCAGCGAAGAACATGTGCCTTCGAACTGGGTTCTGGACACCCCGAGGGGCGTCAGATGCTCCTTAGAAAGGAGGTGATCCAGCCGCACCTTCCGGTACGGCTACCTTGTTACGACTTAGTCCTAATTACCGATCCCACCTTCGACAGCTCCCTCCCACAAGGGGTTAGGCCACCGGCTTCAGGTGTTACCGACTTTCATGACTTGACGGGCGGTGTGTACAAGACCCGGGAACGTATTCACCGCAGCGTTGCTGATCTGCGATTACTAGCGACTCCGACTTCATGAGGTCGAGTTGCAGACCTCAATCCGAACTGGGACCGGCTTTTTGGGATTCGCTCCACCTCACGGTATCGCTGCCCATTGTACCGGCCATTGTAGCATGCGTGAAGCCCAAGACATAAGGGGCATGATGATTTGACGTCATCCCCACCTTCCTCCGAGTTGACCCCGGCAGTATCCCATGAGTTCCCACCATTACGTGCTGGCAACATAGAACGAGGGTTGCGCTCGTTGCGGGACTTAACCCAACATCTCACGACACGAGCTGACGACAACCATGCACCACCTGTTCACCAGTGTCCAAAGAGTCCCCTGTTTCCAGGGTGTTCTGGTGTATGTCAAGCCTTGGTAAGGTTCTTCGCGTTGCATCGAATTAATCCGCATGCTCCGCCGCTTGTGCGGGTCCCCGTCAATTCCTTTGAGTTTTAGCCTTGCGGCCGTACTCCCCAGGCGGGGAACTTAATGCGTTAGCTGCGTCACGGAATCCGTGGAATGGACCCCACAACTAGTTCCCAACGTTTACGGGGTGGACTACCAGGGTATCTAAGCCTGTTTGCTCCCCACCCTTTCGCTCCTCAGCGTCAGTTACGGCCCAGAGATCTGCCTTCGCCATCGGTGTTCCTCCTGATATCTGCGCATTCCACCGCTACACCAGGAATTCCAATCTCCCCTACCGCACTCTAGTCTGCCCGTACCCACTGCAGGCCCGAGGTTGAGCCTCGGGATTTCACAGCAGACGCGACAAACCGCCTACGAGCTCTTTACGCCCAATAATTCCGGATAACGCTTGCGCCCTACGTATTACCGCGGCTGCTGGCACGTAGTTAGCCGGCGCTTTTTCTGCAGGTACCGTCACTCTCGCTTCTTCCCTGCTAAAAGAGGTTTACAACCCGAAGGCCGTCATCCCTCACGCGGCGTTGCTGCATCAGGCTTCCGCCCATTGTGCAATATTCCCCACTGCTGCCTCCCGTAGGAGTCTGGGCCGTGTCTCAGTCCCAGTGTGGCCGGTCACCCTCTCAGGCCGGCTACCCGTCGACGCCTTGGTGAGCCATTACCTCACCAACAAGCTGATAGGCCGCGAGCCCATCCCCAACCAAAAAATCTTTCCAACAAGTAACCATGCGATTCTTGTTCGTATCCAGTATTAGACGCCGTTTCCAGCGCTTATCCCAGAGTCAGGGGCAGGTTGCTCACGTGTTACTCACCCGTTCGCCACTAATCCACCCAGCAAGCTGGGCATCATCGTTCGACTTGCATGTGTTAAGCACGCCGCCAGCGTTCATCCTGAGCCAGGATCAAACTCTCCGTAAAAAAAGATGCATACAACCACCGGAATAAGGTGATCACAGCGAGTTTGAAACTGACCAAAGAGATATTCATTGCTGACTATCCGTTGCCAACCCTCCGAAAAGGATTGGTCTTTGATCCAAAGGAATCTCACCCCACCGAAGTGGAGTCGAGGTTATTTGGCATTTGACAAGTGCACGCTGTTGAGTTCTCAAGGATCGGACGCTCCCCCGACCCAGTCATCACAACCAGGCCCGAAGGGCAACTTCTCAATCTTACCCCGTGGCTTCCGTTTGTCAAATCGACGATCCGAGCGAACTCGGTGCGATCTGCGGGGCCACAGAGCATCCCAGACGCAGCATCTCACCGAAGTGATCTTCTGTGTCTGGGAGGTGGTCCGCCACTTGAGGGGAGCTGGGCCTTGGCCCTTGCTCAACCCTGTGGGGCGAACAGGTAATAACTTACGCGGGATCCGCGGGAGCGGGCAAATCCGGGTCGATCCCCGGGCGTGTCGCGCGCCCGCGTCCCCAGGACCTGCCAGGTCAGGCCCGGATTCCGCATCAGCGGCGTACGATCGCGCCATGAGTCCCATGACCGCCGGACGCGCGCTGCTGACCCGGATCGCGGAGGACCTGGGCATCGAGCACGATGCGGTCGCCGACGTCGCTGAACCCGGCCACGCCGCGCCCCTCCCCTCGCGCCTCGCCACTGCGGAACTCGCGTGGGCGAGCATGGCGTCCGTCCTGCTCGCCGCCGGGGTCGACGAGGTCGCTCTCGACGCGGACCGGATCGCGCTCGCCTATCGCAGCGACCGGCTGTTGCGCATCGACGGTGAGGCGCCCGATGTCTGGTCGCCGTACTCCGGATTCTGGCCCGTCGAAGACGGGTGGATCCGTACCCACGGCAACTATCCGCACCATGCAGTAGCGCTCCTGCGTGCGCTCGATCTCCGAGAGGACGCGAGCGCTGACGAGGTGCGCGCGGTGCTCGCCACGGCATCCGCCCACGAGTCCGTGGAGCGCATCTCGGCCGCCGGGGGTCTCGCCGTCATGGTCTCGGCCGAGCGCCCCGAGCGCGATGCCGCCCTCCGTGACCGGCCGCTCGTCGATCTCCGCCGTGCCGGTGATGCGGCACCCGCGCGGTCAGGACTGACACGAGCGGATGCGCCGCTGCGCGGCGTCCGTGTTCTCGATCTCACCCGCGTGATCGCCGGCCCGGTGTGCACCCGCACTCTCGCACTACTCGGTGCTGACGTGCTGCGCATCGATCCGCCGCACCTGCCCGAGCCGCACTGGCAGCATCTCGACACCGGGCACGGCAAGCGCAGCGCGCTCCTCGATGCGCGCTCTTCCGAGATGCAAGCGCCGCTCGCGCAGACCGATGTGGTCGTGCTCGGCTATCGCCCCGCGGCCCTCGAGCGTCTCGGCCTCTCCCCCGACATCCTCGCCACGCGGCATCCCGGGATGGTCGTCGCCCAGCTGAGCGCTTGGGGTGCGGAGCATGCTGATCGGGCCGGGTTCGACAGTCTCGTGCAGGCGGAATCGGGCGTCGCATTCGTCGAATCGCCCGACGGTGCGACCCCGGGAGCGCTCCCCGCACAGGCGCTGGATCACAGCGCGGGCTACCTGCTCGCCGCCGGCGTCTGCTCTGCGATCCGCAGACGCCGCGCCGAAGGCGGCAGTTGGCGAGTGAGCGCGTCCATGCGCCGTGTCGCCGCGGAACTGCTGGGGATGCCGCGCAGCACGGCCCCGGCGTCGCCCCGCGAGATCGACGCGGCGAGTCACATCCAGGAGTTCGCGGTCGGCGGGCAGACGTTGACGACCGTGCGGTCGGCGCTGCCCGGATTCAGCTTCGCGGCGCCTCGACCTTGGGGGTCCGACGCCCCAGAATGGTGAGCACCACGCACAGCGCGAGCGTGAGCATCGCCCAGATGCCGCACGCCAGCGGCAGCACTCGATACGCCAGGTGCTGGAACGAGAAGTCTTCCGTGAACGGGCCGAGGGCCAGGTAGCCGATCACCCAGGCGGCGACGAGGATGACGGGCAGCGAGAGCCACCAGGTCACCCGCACCCATGGCCAGGTCTCGCGCGCCACGGCGGTTCGCGGCTCGGCGCGACGAAGCCGCAGCAGCGCCCAGACGCCGATGATCACGAGGCCGATGACGCTCGAGCCGTGCTGCAGCCACTTGAATCCCTCGAGCGGGCCCCACTGCTCTTCGAGCGCCGGCACGAGATCCAGCCCGAGACGTCCCTCGTGCGTGAACCCGTCCCACAGGATGTGCGACACGACGCCGATCAGCAGGGATGCCGCGAGCCAGAGCGCGCGCGTCCACCGCTGCCCGATGCCGAGGGCGTCGTTCAAGGCGTCTGCCGCCGGCATGTCCCAGTCGGCTGGCAGCCGACGTGCGAGCCACTGCGGAGAGAGCTCCGGTGCGATCGGTCGCAGCACTACGCGCCACAGCAGGAAGAGGCCGAGTGCGAGCACCATCGTCCAGACGATGTTCGCGTAGGTGTGCGTGAACGAGTAGCTCACGCCGAATCCGCGCACGAACAGTGGCAGGTCGGGGGTCATCGCACCGATCGCGATCGCCGCCGGAACCAGCGGGGTACGCAGGAACGGCAGCGCGACGATCGCGTGGCTCGGAGTGAACGGCATCAGCCGATGAACACGCCGGCGAGCGTCTTCTTGCCTCGGCGCAGCACCGACACTCCCCCCGCCAAGGTCCCCTCCACGACGGTCGCGTCGTCCTCCACGCGGATGCCGTCGAGCGCGACGCCACCCTGCGTGATGGCACGGCGCGCCTCGGAGAGGCTCGCCACGAGCCCCGTAGCGACCAGCGCGTCGACGACCGAGGTTCCGGCGGGGACGGTAGCGTTCGGCAGCTCCTCCAGCGCCGTGCGCAGCGTCGCCGCGTCGAGACCGTTCAGGTCGCCCTGGCCGAAGAGAGCCTCGGACGCCGCGATGACGGCGGCCGTGGCCTCCACGCCGTGCACCGTCGCGACCACCTCGAGGGCCAGACGCTTCTGCGCGGCGCGGCGGAACGGCTCGGCCTCTACGAGCTTCTCGTACTCCTCGATCTCGGCGCGGGTGAGGAATGTGAAGATCTTCAGGCGGGAGATCACGTCGGCGTCGGCGGTGCTCAGCCAGAACTGGTACATCCGGTACGGGCTGCACATGTCGGCATCCAGCCAGATGGCATTGCCCTCGCTCTTGCCGAACTTCGTGCCGTCGCTGTTCGTGATCAGCGGCGTGCCGATCGCGTGCGCGGACGCGCCTTCGACGCGGTGGATGAGGTCGGTGCCGCTGGTGAGGTTGCCCCACTGGTCCGATCCGCCGGTCTGCAGCACGCAGTCGTACTGGCGGTACAGCTCGAGGAAGTCCATCCCCTGCAGGATCTGGTAGCTGAACTCGGTGTAACTTATGCCGGCATCCGAGTTCAGGCGCGCGGCGACCGCATCCTTCTTCAGCATGGTGCCGACGCGGTAGTGCTTGCCGATCTCGCGCAGGAAGTCGATGGCCGACATCGGCGCAGTCCAGTCGAGGTTGTTCACCATGCGCGCGGCGTTCTCGCCCTCGAAGCTGAGGAAGCGCTCGACCTGTGCGCGCAGCCGGCCGACCCACTCCTCCACGGTCTCGCGGGCGTTCAGTGTGCGCTCGGCAGTGGGCCGCGGGTCGCCGATGAGTCCGGTCGAACCGCCGACCAGCCCGAGCGGCTTGTGACCGGCGAGCTGCAGACGGCGCAGCAGCAGAAGCTGGACGAGGTTGCCGAGGTGCAGGCTCGGAGCCGTCGGATCGAACCCGCAGTAATACGTGATCGGGTCTCCGGCGAGAAGGGCGCGCAGCGCCTCCTGGTCGGTGGACACGTGGACGAGGCCGCGCCAGACGATCTCATCCCACACGTTCTCGAACGTGGGATCGATCGCCTGCGGAGCAGTCGTCAGAGCGGGGTTGGGCACGCGGTCCAGGCTATCAGCGCGGTGCCCTCACACCGGTTCGTCCAGAGCGCGGATCTCGTCGGCGGTCAGGGTCAGCAGCGCGGCATCCATCGCGAGATCCAGCTGCGCGATGGTGCTGCCGCCGAGAATCGGACGGATGCCGTGCGCCAGCAGCCACGCGAGCACGATCTGCCCGCGCTGCAGATCGCGACCCCGCGCGACCTCGTCGAGGATCGCAAGACGCCGCTCGTTGCCTGGATGGTCGTACACCTCGGGGATCGCCTTGTCGGGGTTGTCGTAAGCGCCCGAGAGCAGCGGTGTGTACGCCCACACTTCGAGGCCGTGTTCGGCGGCGTAGTCGCGCTGTTCGTCGTCGAGTACGCCGAAGCGATGGATGACGCCCGGCAATTGCGCGCCCGGGCGCGCACGCAGGTAGGTCGTGTTGAGCTGGAGTGCATCGATGGGTATGCTGCCGCTGTTCACCGCATGTGCCCGTGAGCGCTCGATGCGCCAGGCCGGGTGGTTGGATGCGCCGACGCGTCGCACCGTGCCGGCGGCGGTCAGCTCGGCGAGAGCATCCGTCGTCTCCTCGATGGGAACCGACCTGTCCTCCTGATGCAGCCAGAGCAGATCGATCGTGTCGATGCCGAGGCGATCCAGGCTGCCGGCGACCGCTTCGCGGATCGCACGGTGCGACAGCCCGGTCCGGTATTCCGGCCAGGAACCCGGCCAGAGCGGCTCCGCACCGACCTTCGTCGAGATGCGCACGCGTTCCCGCATGTCAGGGTGGGAAGCTAGCCAGCGTCCGATCATCGTCTCCGATGCGCCGCCGTGACCGGTGGCGCTGTCCCAGAAGCTGTAGCAGTCGGCGGTGTCGATCCACAGGCCGCCGCGTTCGATGAAGCGATCGAGCACAGCGAACGATCTCTCCTCATCGAGACGGGTTCCGAACGTCATCGCGCCGAGCACGAGGGGTGAACGAGGTGTGTTCTGTTCAATCATGACGCCAGTCTCGGACCTGGAGTGCGCTCCAGGTCAAGTCCTATGCTCGATGCCATGACGACGTACACGCCTGCCGAGGCGTCCGAGCTGTCCGGCTTCAGCATCGACACGCTGCGGTATTACGAGCGGGAGGGGATCCTCGGGGAGGTGCAGCGGAGCGCCGGCGGTCACCGCATCTACACCGACGCCGAGCTCGGGCTGCTCGACTTCCTCAGATGCCTGCGCGAGACCGGCATGCCCGTGGAGCGGCTGCGCCGATACGGCGAACTCTGCCGACGGGACGACACGGTCCCCGAGCGGATCGCGCTGCTCGAGCAGCACGCCGAGCACGTCGAGCGGCAGCTGCAGGAGGTGCTGGCACAGCAGGCGCGTCTGGCGGAGAAGCTCGCCTGGTACCGCGGCGAGCAGGGCGCCGGCTGAGGTCGGGCCGACGCAGCGCGGTGCCACGACGATGTCGGATGCTCGTGCAAGGCTGTCGGCATGTCGTCGGCCGACCCGCTCCTGTCCGTGATCGTCGCCGCGGGCATCGCTGCGGTGATGTGCGCGGTGCTCGTCATCTCGCTCGTGAGCGTGCGCAAGCCGACCACGCCCCCGATGGTCGTCTGCAGCGTCCTGATCGCTGTGGCGCTGATCACCGTCGTGGTCATGCCGCCGACGGATGTGCCGATCGTCGCGGGCGTCCCCCTGACCGCGCTGGGGATCGCCGCGGCGACGATCGGCGGTAACCCGTTCACCCGCCGGGCGCTCGACATCGCCACCGGCAATCGGGTGCGTGAGACGGAGGACGGCGGCATCCTGATCATCGCGGCCCATGACGCCGATCCCGAGCACGCGCGCACGCTGATGCGCGGCGGCACCGTGATCGGCTATCTGGAGCGCGTCGCCGCGGTCGCGGCCATCGCGGTCGGGTTCCCCGAGGCGATCGCGGCCGTCATCGCCGTCAAGGGCATCGGCCGATTCCCGGAGCTCGCCGAGCCCGAGGCTCGAGAGCGCTTCATCATCGGCACCGTCGCAAGCCTGCTCTGGGCGGGGGTGATCGGCGCGATCATCCGCCTGAGCCTGGGGTGAGGCTCAGTTCAAGCCGAGCAGGCGGAAGCCCTCGACGACAGCGGCGGCGCCGGATGCCGACAGGCCCTGCGAGACCGCGGACTGCGTGATCCCCTCTGCGGCGGCGAGTTCGCGCTGCGTCAGGGAGAGGCAGCGTCCGTACGTCAGCCGGCGGACGCGTTCGGACATGGCGCCGACGATCTCGTCTCTGGTGAGCAGGTGGGCGTTCGCCCACCGCACGGCATCCGCGTACTGCTCCGCGACGCTGTCATGGGCGACGATCCAACTGCGGGCCTGCGGTGCGGCACGCCTCTGCAGCACCTCGAGGTGCTCGATGGCGCTGCGCGCCGCCCACCATCCAGGGCCGTCCGAGATGCCCTGTGCGGAGGTCGCCGAAGGCACCCTCCCGACATCCCCGATACCGACGCCGTAGCGGAACTCGACCCCGTCCGGCAGCGCGAGCCGCAGCAGCAGGATCGCGCCGAGAGCGGCCTC
This sequence comes from Microbacterium abyssi, assembly GCF_015277895.1. Classification (NCBI taxonomy): domain Bacteria; kingdom Bacillati; phylum Actinomycetota; class Actinomycetes; order Micrococcales; family Microbacteriaceae; genus Microbacterium; species Microbacterium abyssi. The sequence continues at coordinate 2,162,286 of NZ_CP063815.1, forward strand.
AAGCGTCGGATAGACCGCCTGCTGCTCGTCGCCGACCGTGGGACGCAGTCCCTGCGTCGCGACGGGAAGATCGCTCTCGACGCGGGCGATCGTCTCATCGAACGCGCGCTGCGCTTCGGCCCGATCGGCGAGCTGCCGGGAGCCGATGATGTCTGCCGTCACCGCGATCGTCATCGTATGAGCGTATCACTGATATTCGCGCAATATAAGGTTTCTGCTGATACTCGCGGAATATCAGTCCGGACGTCTACAGGCCGAGAGTGTGAGCGGCCTTCTGCGAACGTGCGATGAGTTCGACGCGCTGCTCCTCGACGCGCACCGGTGCGGTGCCGCCGGCGCCGGTGCGCGAGGCGACCGAGCCCTCGATGCTGAGCACGTCGCGGACCTCGGGCGTCAGGTGCTCCGAGACGTGTGCGAGCAGTGCGTCATCGGCATCCTCGAGTCCGATGTCCCGCTCCTCGCACGCGCGCACCAGCGCACCCGAGATCTCGTGCGCATCGCGGAACGGCACTCGGCGCTTGACGAGCCACTCGGCGACGTCGGTCGCCAGCGAGAAGCCCTGCGGTGCGAGCTCCGCCATGCGGGCGGTGTCGAAGCGCAGCGTCGCGATCATGCCGGCGAAGGCGGGCAGCACGACCTCGAGGGTGTTCACCGAGTCGAAGACCGGCTCCTTGTCCTCCTGCAGGTCACGGTTGTAGGCGAGCGGCAGGCCCTTCAGCGTCGCCATGAGCCCGGTGAGGTTGCCGATCAGGCGACCGGACTTGCCGCGAGCGAGCTCCGCGATGTCGGGGTTCTTCTTCTGCGGCATGATGCTCGACCCCGTCGAGTAGCTGTCATGCAGTGTGACGAAGCCGAACTCGCGGGTGTTCCAGAGGATGATCTCCTCGGAGATGCGGGAGAGGTCGACGCCGATCATCGCGGTGATGAACGCGAACTCCGCGACGACGTCGCGGGCAGCGGTGCCGTCTAGCGAGTTCTCGGCGGGACGATCGAGGCCCAGCTCGCGTGCGACGAGCTCGGGATCGAGTCCGAGGGTGGAACCGGCGAGCGCACCCCCGCCGTACGGCGAGACGCCCGCGCGCATCCGCCAGTCGACCAGGCGCTCGAGCTCACGCACCAGCGGCCAGGCGTGCGCCTGCAGGTGATGGGCCAGCAGCACCGGCTGCGCGTGCTGAAGGTGGGTGCGGCCGGGCAGGATGGCGCCAGGGTGCGCCTCGGCCTGGGCGACGAGCGCGTCGATGACGCGCAGGATGTCGCGTGCGATGACCTTTGCGTGATCGATGAGGTACATGCGCACCAGGGTCGCTATCTGGTCGTTGCGCGACCGGCCGGCGCGCAGGCGTCCGCCCAGCTCGGGGCCGACTTCGGCGATCAGCGCCTGCTCGAGTGCACCGTGCACGTCTTCGTCGCTCTCAGCAGGCAGGATCGTGCCGTCGGCGACCTTGCGGGCGACGGCATCCAGTCCTTCGTGCATCCGCTGCTCTTCGTCGGCCTCGAGGTAGCCGGCCGCAGCGAGCGCCTTGGCGTGCGCATGGGAACCGGCGATGTCGTAGGGTGCGAGGATCCAGTCGAAGTGGGTCGAGCGGCTGAGCTCGGCGAGCTCGGGGGACGGCCCCGATGCGAATCGTGCGCCCCAGAGCGCGCCCTCGTTCGTGCCGTCGTGCTTCGCCTCGCTCATCACTCCAGACTAGCGGCGCGGCTCCGAGCTCACGACGCGCTTGGCCGTGCGGTCCATGACCCATTCGAGCGGTCCGCGGCCGATCAGCAGGGCCCACGCGGTGCAGCCGACGAGCACGCCGATCGTGAGCGGCCAGAACGGGTCGAGGGCGCGGAAGCCGCTGAGGTCCGTCGTGTCGCCCAGCGTGACACCGGCGACGATCGCCCAGATCACGAGTTGCGCGGTGTACGCCGTGAGCGGCATCGCGCCGGTCGCCCGCAGCGGCAGCACGATCGCCTTCAGCACTCCCAGACGGCACAACAGCAGGCACGCGGCGAGCACCGCGATGACGAAACCGCCCGAGCCGATGACCTCCAGCAGTCCTGACGAGTGCGGTTCGGCCGACCAGACCGACCGCCAGTAGCCGTCGGCGGGCGCCGCGGGAAGCTCGGCGAGCCCGTATCCGATCACCGCGAGGGCGCTACCGGCTACCAGCATCCGCACCTGGACCGTCTCACGCGTGATACCCGCCCTGGCTATGCCCAGCCCGGCGAGCACGAAGGCGATCCACACGGTGAAGGGGTAGTGCCAGCCGATGAACGCGTCGATCTCGCCGCTGTACGGCGACTGCCAGACGGGCAGTGCGTTCAACAGCGGCTGCAGGAGCGGCATGATCAGTGCGAGCGCGGCCGCGGCCCACAGCACCGTACGGGCGGGCATCCCCGTGAACGGCAGCGCGAGGAGGAACAGGATCGCGTAGGCGGGCAGGATCACGTACACCGGGACGCCGGTGATGATGAGCAGGATGCCGAGCACCAGGAGCATCGCTGCGCGCAGCGCCAGCCGCCACCGCACGATCGCCATGCGCTCCCCCTGCAGCGGAGAGCGCGCGCCCGTGACGAGGCCGATCGACACACCCGCCAGCGTCGCGAACAGGATCGAAGAGCGTCCGTCCACGAGCGCGGTCCACGTCGTGGGATCATCCCAGGCGAACCGGTCCGCCGTGACCAGCAGGTGCGCCGCGAACATCCCGATGATCGCGAGGCCGCGCGCGAGGTCGACGCCTGCGATCCGGTCAGGACCGTTGAGCCGATCCCAGTTGGATCGCAGGCGCGCACGCATCGGCAGTCAGTTCTGACGCAGCAGCCAGACCAGAAGCGCCTTCTGGGCGTGGAGGCGGTTCTCCGCCTCGTCCCAGACGACGCTCTGAGGACCGTCGATCACCTCGGGGTCGACCTCGTAGCCGCGATCGGCGGGGAGGCAGTGGATGAAGATCGCGTCCGGGTCGGCGAGGCTCATGGTCTCGGTGGTGACCTTGTACCCGCCGAGGTCGCGGATGCGCGCGATCTTCTCCTCCTCCTTGCCCATCGACACCCAGGTGTCGGTCACGATGACGTCGGCGCCCGCGGCCGCCTCGACGGGGTCGGTGTAGAGGGTGATCGATCCACCGGTCTCGCCGGCGCGGCGATCGGCGGCCTCGATGACGTCGGCGCGCGGCGCGTACGACTCGGGCGATGCCATGCGCACGTGCATGCCTGCGGTGACGCCTGCGAGCGCATAGGAGTGCGCCATGTTGCTCTGCGCATCGCCGAAGAAGGCGAGGGTGAGACCCTTGAGGTCGCCCCCGTTCTTGGCGGCTTTGTGCTCGCGGATGGTGAGCAGGTCGGCGAGCAGCTGGCACGGGTGGAAATCATCGGACAGGGCGTTGACGACCGGCACCCGCGTGCCCTTGGCCATCTCCTCCAACCCGGACTGCGCGTAGGTGCGCCACACGATCGCGGCCACCTGCCGCTCGAGCACGCGCGCCGTGTCGGACGGCGTCTCCTTGCCGCCGAGCTGGCTGTTCGCGGTCGAGATGATCAGCGGCGTGCCGCCGAGGTCGGCGATGCCCACCGCGAAGGAGACCCGGGTGCGGGTCGACGACTTGTCGAAGATGACGGCGACGGTCTGCGGGCCGGCGAGCGACTTGTCGGCCCAGCGGTCCTTCTTCAGCTCGACGGCGAGATCGAGGATCTCAGCCTGCTCGGCAGGAGTGAGGTCGTCGTCGCGCAGCAGGTGGCGGGTCACAGGGATACCTTTCCGGTTTCGGATGCCGCGAGGCTCGCCTGCACGTCGGCGAGGGCTGCGGTGAACAGTGTCTGGAATTCTTCGATCTCGGCTTCGCCGATGGTCAGTGCTGGTGCGATGCGCACCGTGAACGGGTTGGCGGCGTTGACGATGAGGCCGCGCTCCTGGGCAGCTGCCACCACGTCGCCCGCCACCGGGGCGGTGAGCCCGACTCCGATGAGCAGGCCGCGCCCGCGCACCTCGTCGATCAGCGGGGAATCCATGCTCGCGATCATCTGCCGCAGCTGGGCGCCACGGGTCGCGGCGTTCTCGACGAGACCCGCATTCTCAATCTCGGTGAGCACGGCGTTCGCGACCGCCGTCGCCAGGGGGTTACCGCCGAACGTCGACCCGTGCGAGCCGGGGGTGAACAGAGAGCTCGCACCGCTGAAGGTCACGAGCGCTCCGATCGGGAAGCCGCCGCCGATGCCCTTGGCCAGGGTGATGGCATCCGGGGTGATGCCCTCGTGGTTGAAGCCGAACCACTGACCTGTGCGTCCGGCTCCGGTCTGGATCTCGTCGACGATGAGCAGCGCACCGTGCTTCAGCGTGAGCGAGCGCGCAACGGCGAGGTAGCCTTCGGGCAGTTCGACTACGCCGGCCTCGCCCTGGATGGGCTCGATGATGAGGGCGGCGACGCGGCCGTCGATCGCCGCCTCCAGTGCCTCGATCGTCGCAGGAATGTGCTCGACGCCGCCCGGCATCGGCTCGAACGGCGCACGCATCGCCTTCTTCGCGGTGAGAGCGAGCGAGCCCATGGTGCGCCCGTGGAAGCCGTTCTCGAGCGCGAGGATGCGCGGACGCTCGATGCCACCGCTCAGGCCGGCGCCGTGCAGGCGGGCGAGCTTGAACGCAGCTTCGTTCGCCTCGGCGCCGGAGTTCGAGAAGTACACCCGGCCGTCGATCCCCGCTCCGGCGAGGCGCTTCAGACGTGCGGCGAGTTCGAGCTGCGGCGGGGTGGCGAAGTAGTTCGAGACGTGCACGAGCGTCGCCGCCTGCTTCGAGACGGCGTCGATGAACGTGGGATGCGCATGCCCCAGCGAGTTCACGGCGATGCCGGCGAGGAAGTCGAGGTAGCGCTTCTCGTCGCCGTCCCACACGTGCGAGCCCTCGCCTCGGGTGAGCAGCGCGAGCCGCTCCCCCACGTTGAGCACGAGATCCCGTGCCGCGTCTTCCTTCCAGACGGTCACGCCGTCACCTCCGGCTTTCCGAGTACCACTTGGGTTCCGATTCCCTTGCTCGTGAAGAGCTCGACGAGCACTGAGTGCGGAACCCGTCCGTCGATGATTGCTGCGGCATCCACTCCGGCCTCGACGGCGTCCAGGCAGGCGCGCATCTTCGGGATCATGCCCGACTCGAGCGTCGGCAGCATGCCTGTCAGCTGCTGTGAGGTGAGATGCGAGACGAGCGAGTCGCGGTCGGGCCAGTCGGCGTAGAGGCCGGGCACGTCGGTGAGGATCACGAGCTTGCGCGCGTTCAGCGCCACGGCGAGGGCGGATGCCGCGGCATCCGCGTTCACGTTCAGCGACTGCCCCGGGTTGTCGAGGTCGGGCGCGATGCTGGAGATCACCGGGATGCGTCCTGCGGCGAGGTGGTCGAGAACGGCGGTCGGGTCGACCTGCACGACATCTCCCACGCGGCCGAGGTCGACGTGCTCTCCGTCGATGACGACGCCGCGGCGGCGGCCGCCGAACAGGCCGGCATCCTCGCCGCTCAGGCCGGTGGCGATGGGGCCGTGCGAATTGATCTTCGCGACCAGTTGCGGGTTCACCTGCCCGGTGAGCACCATGCGCACGACGCTGATCGCCTCGGTGTTGGTGACCCGGTAGCCGCCCTTGAACTCGCTGGGGATCGCGAGGCGGTCGAGCATGTTCGAGATCTGCGGACCGCCGCCGTGCACGACGACCGGCTGCACGCCGACGTAGCGGAGGTAGGCGATGTCCTGCGCGAACGCCTCCTGCAGCTCGTCGGAGACCATGGCGTTGCCGCCGTACTTGACGACGACGATCTGGTCGCGGAACTTCTTCAGCCACGGCAGCGACTCGATGAGGGTCGTGGCCTTCTCGGCTGCGACGTCAGGCGGTGTGTCCTGGATGTCTGTCATGAGGAGTACGCGCTGTTCTCGTGGACGTAGTCGTGCGTCAGGTCGTTGGTGCGGATCGTCGCCTCGGAGTCGCCCATCTGCAGGTCGATCTGCAGGTCGGTGGCTCGCGGGGTGAGATCGACGTCCTCGCGGGGGCGGTCGGGGCCGCCCTTGCTGCAGACGCGCACGCCGTTCATCCAGACGTCGACGTCGTAGGGGTCGAACTGTGCGCTGGTGGTGCCGATCGCGGCGAGCACCCGGCCCCAGTTGGGGTCGTTGCCGAAGATCGCGGCCTTGAAGAGGTTGTTGCGCGCGACCGAGCGGCCGACCTCGACCGCCTCCTGCTCTGTCACGGCGCCGGTGACACGGATCGTGATGTCGTGGCTCGCGCCCTCGGCATCGCCCTGCAGCTTCGCCGCGAGCTGATCGCTGAGCTCGGTGAGCGCGGCGGTGAAGTCGTCGAGTTCGGGGCGGATGCCGCTCGCCCCGTTGGCGAGCAGCGTCACCTGGTCGTTGGTCGACATGCAGCCGTCCGAGTCGAGGCGGTCGAAGGTCTTCGCCGTCGCGGCGCGCAGGGCCGTGTCGGCCTCGATCGCCTCGAGGTCGGCGTCGGTGGTGATGACGACGAGCATCGTAGCCAGGCCCGGTGCGAGCATCCCGGCACCCTTGGCCATGCCGCCGATCGTCCAGCCGTCGCGCGACACGACGGCGGTCTTGGCGACCGAGTCGGTGGTCATGATCGCATGCGAGGCGTCGTCTCCGCCGTCCGCGGAGAGCGCGCCGATCGCCCGCTCGGTGCCGGTGAGGACCTTGTTGCGGAACTCCTCGTCGCCGGTGCCGATGAGGCCGGTGGAGCAGACCAGGATGTCGCCGGCGCTGACGTCGAGCAGTTCGGCCGCCTTCTCGGCGGTCTGGTGCGTGGTCTGGAAGCCGAAGCTGCCGGTGAAGCAGTTGGCTCCGCCGGAGTTCAGGACGATCGCCTCGACCGTGCGGTCCGCGATCACCTGCTGCGACCAGATGATCGGGTTGGCCTTGGCGCGGTTGCTCGTGAACACCGCGGCGCCGATCTTGCGCGGTCCGCGGTTGACGACGACGGCGACATCGGGCTTGCCGGTGGACTTCAGGCCTGCGGCGACGCCGGCCGCCTCGAAGCCCTGGGGAGCTGTGACGCTCATGGTGCCACTCCGTTCACGGTGAGGGCGCGGTCCTCCGGGAGGCCCAGCGCGAGGTTCATGGATTGGATGGCAGCGCCGGCGGTGCCCTTGACGAGGTTGTCGACGGCGGTGACGACGGTTACGCGGTTCGCAGCGCGGTCGACGGCCAATCCGATCAGCGCGGTGTTGGCGCCGAGCACGTCGGCCGTGCGGGGGAAGTGCCCCTCGGGCAGCAGCTGGACGAAGGTCTCGTCGCCGTACGCGCTCTCCCACGCCTCGCGGATCTGCGCGTCGGTCGTGCCGGGCGTGATCGGCGCCGTCGAGGTGGCGAGGATGCCGCGTGCCATCGGCACGAGCACCGGGGTGAAGGAGATGCGGGGATCCGTGGCCCCGGCGCCGAGCAGCGCCTGCTGGATCTCGGGGATGTGGCGGTGGGTGCCGCCGACCGCGTAGGGGCTGGCCGTGCCGAGCAGCTCACTGCCGAGCAGGTGGGGCTTGAGGCTCTTGCCGGCGCCGGACGGGCCGACGGCGAGCACGCTCACGATGTCGGAGGGGTCGATGACGCCAGCGGCCACACCGGGAACGAGGCTGAGGCTGACGGTGGATGCGTTGCAGCCGGGGGCGGCGATGCGCTTCGCGCCTCGCAGATTCTCGCGCTGCTTGATGCCCTTCGTGATCAGCTCCGGCACGCCGTACGCCCACGGCTCGTGGAAGTGTCCGCCGTAGAAGGCGTCCCACGAGTCCTGGGAGGTGAGGCGGTGATCGGCACCGGCATCGATGACGAGCGGGACGTCGCCGAGCGCATCCGTGTACTGGCCGGACTGGCCGTGCGGGAGGGCGAGGAAGACGATGTCGTGCCCCGCGAGGATCTCGGGGGTGGTGTCCTGCAGCGTGAGATGCGCGAGTGAGCGCAGGTGCGGCTGATGCTGGATCAGCGGCTGCCCGGCGTTCGAATGCGCAGTGACGGTGCGGATCTCGATGTCAGGATGACTGGCGAGCAGGCGCAGGATCTCGCCGCCCGCATAGCCGGATGCGCCGGAGACGGCGACGGTATACGTCATGCTTCTACCTTAACGGTGTGGGACTCGCGTCCCTGAGGTGAATGGGGGGCGGGGGCGGCGACACCGACGCTCGACTGCCCGATCGGACAGGAGCGCAGAGGTCGCCTAGAGTCGGCGGCCGCCCAGACGGCTGCGGCGTCGGCGCACCACGGTGACGCTCGGACCGAGCGTCGAAGAGGCGGGTGCAGCCGAAGGCATGTCGCGACGATAGCGCTCCGGTCGCGGCATCCGCAAATCGTCGCCGGATGCCGTCACATGCCGTCGTCAGGATGCGAGCTCGGCGAGGAGTTCGCGCTCGTCGCTCCTCGTGAGGCCTGCGCGGCGCGGGCGATCGACGCCACGCGCGCGCTCATCGGCGAGCACGCGATCGATGAGGGTCTCGATGGGCGTCCGGGTGCCGCCGGCCTCACGATAGGCGGCGTTGGAGCGCGTCATGAAGCCGGACCACTCCAAGGGCAGCCAGAGCGGCAGCGAACGCTCTCCCATCCACGGCTGGACGTCATGTGCTTGGAGCCACTCGTCACCCGCGACGACGGTCTCGCCGGTGTGCGCGGCGGCTGTGCGGAACGAGGCGAGTACGTCGTCGAGCGGATACGGGTCGCCGATCGCATTGCGGATGCCCGTGAGCGCCGTGTTCGCGGCGAACGCGGCGAGATCGTCCACGTCGATGACCTGCGCGAATCGGCCCTCCCCGCTGGGCACGAGGACGGGTTCGAAGCCCGCCCGGTCGAACGCCGCGGCCCAGTAGCCGAAGCGGTCGCTCGGGTCGCCGGGGCCGACGATGAGGCCGGGCCGGACGATGTGCGCGAGATCGCCGAGTGCGTGAACGAACCCTTCGGCCGCGACTTTCTGCGCGGCGTACTCGTAGTCGTCGCCGTCCTGAGCCGGTTCTTCCAGGCGGGCGCTCTCGTCGGCGCCGTGGACATCTGCGTCGGCATAGACGGACATCGACGAGATGTACGTCCAGTGCGCGGAGCGGTCTCCGAGGGCGTCGACGGCGTCGCGCACGTGCGATGCACGGGATGAGACGTCGACCACCTCGTCCCAGTCACGGTCGAGCAGCTCGTATGCGCCCGTGTCGTCGCGGTCGCCGCGGACGAGCACTGCTCCATCGGGCGCGGGGCGCTCGCCCCTCGCGAGGCACGTCACTCGCGCGCCCTCATCCAGCCAGCGCCGTGCGATGCGGCCGGACAGCCAGCCGGTTCCTCCGAGGATCAGTACGTCGGTCATGCCTCCATGCCAGCACCTGCGTCCGGTCTGCGAAAGCGGTTCTGCTCAGAGCGGAGCGGCGAAGAAGGCCCGTTCATGACCGGCCGCGACCTCGAAAGCATGGAACATCCGCGCACGTGTCTGTTCCGTGACCGCGCACGCCCGGGCGATGACGTGACCGATCGCCTCCTCAGCGGTCTGCGCGAAGACGTCGTCGCCGTACGTCCGCAGCCAGGAGGCGTAAGGATGCTCCGGATCACGCGCATACGCGCCGAGATCGCCCCGACGCAGACGAGCACCGAGGTCGGCGTACAGCCAGTAGCAGGGCAGCACGGCGGCGATCAGCTCGTCGTAGTCGCCGCGGTACCCGGCAGCGCGCAGGTGATCGAGGTAGGCAGTCGTGACCGCGTTCGGTTCGACGTACCCGGCACCTGACCGGGTGACCAACCACGACGAGTGCAGCTCCATCTCACCGGCGATGGCGCCGTTGGCACCTCTGGCCCAGAACACCTGCTCCTCTCGCGTGGGCGCCAGCCTCGCGGCCTCCGCGAGAACTCGGGCGTACTCGCCCAGGTAAAGGGCGTCCTGCGCGAGATAGTCGAGGAACACGGTGCGTTCGAGAGTGCCGTCGGAGAGCGCTCGGATGAACGGCAGCGCGTCGATGTCCGAACGCACCTCGCCGATGCGCGTCCACCACTGGGCTCTCAGCTCCTCCGGCGTCGGGTGAGTCGTGAGGCCCCCGCGGCTCCAGAGACCCGCGAAGTGGTGCACCGGCCCGTTTCCGTGCCCGACGCCGAGGTCGTCGGCCGCGCGCAGCGATTCCCGCAGCCACGCGCGAGCGGCGCGCAGTGCGTCACGCCAGTCTTCGCCTGTCGCGCGGCGTGTCGTCAGCGCCGAGGAGAGCGAGCAGCCGGTGCCGTGCGTGGCGTCCGTGGCGATGCGCCCGCCCGTGAACTCCTCGGTGCTGTGTGCGGTGACCAGGGCGTCAGGCGATTCGGCACCACCGAGATGCCCGCCCTTGACGAGGACAGTTGCGTCGAGGCGAGTCGCGAGAGCAGCCGCGACCTCCTTCGCGTGTTCCCACTCGGTGATGGGATCTGTCCCGCCGAGCACAGCGAGCTCGGCGAGGTTGGGGGTGACGATGTCGGCGCTGTGCAGCAGCTCGAACAGCGCGCTCTCCGCCGCGGAATCAAGCAGTCGATCACCGCTCGTTGAGATCATGACCGGGTCGATCACGACGGTCTCGGGCCGCTCCCGCTCGAGCCAGTCCTTCACGGTCCTGATGACATCGGCGTTCGCGAGCATGCCGATCTTCACGGCGTCAACGGCGATGTCGTCGGAGATCGCGTCCAGCTGCTCGGCGAGGAACTGCACCGGCGGCACGTGCACGGCGCGGACGCCCCGCGTGTTCTGCGCAGTGAGGGCGGTCACGACCGCCATCCCGTAACCGCCGTTCGCAGCGATCGCCTTGAGGTCGGCCTGAATCCCGGCACCTCCGGACGGATCGCTGCCGGCGATGCTGAGCACCCGCGGCACCCCCCGGGTGCCGAACCACCGACGGCGGAGAGCACGAGCCGCCTCACGCGGGTCCTCGGCTGCGCACAGTGCGGAGACGACGGCCACGCCCGCCGCCCCGGCGTCCCGCAACGGGGCGGCATCGTCGATGCCGACCCCGCCGATGGCGACGCACGGCACGGGACTCGCTGCGGCGATGGCTCGGAACCCCTCGATGCCCAGCGCCGGCGGATGATCCGACTTTGTACTCGTCGGCCGGATGACGCCGACGCCGAGGTGATCGACCGTTCCCGGCGGCAGCGCACGCACAGCCTCGAGGTGTGCGTGCGTGTTGGCCGTGAGCCCGATCAGCGCGTCCGGTCCCAGCAGTTCTCTGGCACGAAGTACCGAAGCGTCGCCCTGTCCGAGGTGGACGCCGTCGACTCGAGCGCCGCGGCGGCGTGCCTCGATGGCGGCATCCAGACGGTCGTTGACGACCAGGGCAGCGCGACCGGCCGTGATCTCGGAGAGTTCGATGAGCTGTTCGACGATCTCGGCATCCGAGGCCGTCTTGTCTCGCAACTGGACGAAGCTCACCCCGCCGGCGACCGCTTCACGGACCACCGCGGCGACTCCGCGGTCACCGCACAGTGCGGCATCGGTGACGAGGTAGACGGACAGATCCGCGGTCATGCGAGGAGGGACTCGACGCGCGCCGATTCGGCGACGTGGTCCGCGGTCGTGCTCGAGAGCGCGTCGAGCAGCGCGACCGCGAACGATCCCGGGCCCGCGGCCTGCTGCGCCGCACGCTCGGCCGCGACAGCATAGAACAGCGACGCCGAGGCCACGGCGGTCAGAGCGGAGACGCCGGTGCCGCGCGCCGCTCCGAGGAAGGCCGCCATCACCGCGCCGAGGGCGCAGCCGCCGCCGGTGACGCGGGTGAGGAGGACGTCGCCGTTCGCGATTCGGATGACACGCTCGCCGTCGGTGAGCAGATCGACCTCACCGGAGACGGCGACGACACTGCCGAATCGGACCGCGAGGGATGCCGCCGCTTCCGCTGCGGCATCCGGGCTGTCGGTGGCATCCACTCCCCTGCCTCCGGCGCTCATCCGAGCGAGAGCGAGAATCTCCGACGCGTTGCCCCGGATAGCCGACGGCCGTTGCGCGACGAGCTCGTGGGCCAGAGCGGTCCGCACCGGGAGCGCTCCGATGGCGACCGGGTCGAGCACCCACGGTGTATCGGCGGCCACGGCGCCTGCCACCGCCTCGTGAGTTGCGGCCCGCTGCTCAGGGGCGGGCGTGCCGAGGTTCACGAGCAGACCGGAGGCCACGCGGGCGAACATGCCCGATTCATCGACGATGTCGACCATCGCGGGCGCGGCGCCGATCGCAAGCAGAACGTTCGCGGTGAAGCCGGTGACCACCGAGTTGGTGATGCAGTGGGTCAGGGGTGAGGTGGTGCGCACCCGTTCGAGGAGTGGTGCGGCCTCCTCTGCGACTGAGCAGATGGACGATGGACGCAGACGGTCGCTCAAGGCGGACATCCCTTCGCTAGTACGAGCTAGATCAGGTTCGACGGGTGTGATCTCAGCCGCGCATTGCGGCACCCCGTGTCACTGCGCATCAGTCTAGGCCCGCTCGGAAGGTGAGCTGCTCAGAACGGTGGTGCGACGAGATCGCGGACGGGCTGTGCGGGGGCGGCACGCTCGGTGGCGCGAGTCTCGGGTGGCGGGCTGCGCTGCGGTATCCGGTGGGGGTGGTGACTTCGACGGTCCCGTCGGGGCGGGATCGGTAGATGGCGCGGGTTCGATGCCTGTCGACGTGGTGTCTGGGGCAGAGGGGCCGGAGGTCTTCGAGGTTGGTTGTGCCGCCTTGTGCCCAGGGGGTGTTGTGGTCGATGTCGGCGTCGAGGGCGAGTCGGGTGCAGCCGTCTCTCGCGCAGGTGCCGTGCTGCAGGATGAGCCAGTCGCGCTGGGCTTGTGTGGCGTGGCGGCTGCGGCGGTCCATGTCGACGATCACGCTGCGGATCGGGTCGACGATCACCCGGCGGAAGACGCCGGTGTCGAGGAGCAGCTGCTTCGCGGTGAGCGGGTCGATCGGGCCGTGGCCGACGATCTCGGCGGTCTCTTCGGGCAGGTCGACAGCGTCGGCGTCGGCGTCGTCGAGGAGTTGGACGGGGATGGTGACGAAGATCTTGGTCTGCGCGGCCCGGTCGGTGCCGACCCCGCGCAGCCACTCGGAGTACAGGTCGGCGCGGATCTGCGCGATCGTGCGCGTCTCGGACGGGTCGCTCTTCTTCACCTGCTTCGCCGTCGCGGTGAGCCGCCGGTCGGCGGCGAGCGCCTCCGTGGTGGGGATGTAGGCGTTGCACCAGCTCATCCCGTCGTCCACATGCTCGACGCACACCCGCCGGTCGGCCACCGCACGGGTATGACGCACCTCCGCGGGTTCGGGGTCGAGTCGGTCGGTCAGGCGCTTGAGGCGGCGCAGGAAGTTGACCGGGGAACAGGTGAACGCCCACTCCGAGGTCGCCTCATCGATCCGTCGCGCCGCCTCGCGCTCGGCCTCCTGCTGCTCCGCCGTGGCATTCGCGGGAGCCCGCACCCTGCCCAGCGCCCCCACCGTCCGCGTCACGAGATACATCGACACGAACCCGTCCCGCGCATGCCCCCACAAGGTGGGCAGGCACCGTATCGCGGCCTGCACGACAGCGAGCTCAGCCTGCACGTCCTCCTCGGACCGCTTCAGCCGCAGGGCGATATCGGAGACCGCCGCACGCTCAGCCTGATCAGCCGCATCCTGTGCGTCCTCCAGCACGAACACCTCGGGGTTCCGGCGCGCCAGAGCGACAGCATCCGCGATCTGCGCCCCACGCCGCGCCGCATACCGATTCAGATCGATATCCGCGCACTGCAGATCATCCAGAGCAGACCCGATGACGAACGCGGCATCACGAGGCCGATCACCCACATCATCGAAGAACTGCTCCATGAAGCCATGTTAGCAGATTTGATCTATTCGCAACGAGAACCTATGGAGGTTTATCGTAGTTTTATTCGAGTCGCGCTGACGCTCGCATTCGTCGCGCGAACGCCAGCGCTGCGCGCCAGCCGAGCAGGAACAGTGCCAGCGTCAGAGTGGCCACGATGATGAACGGCAGCGCCGTCCCCTGACCGCTGACCGCGCGCAGCAGCAGGCCGAACACGACCGTGATCGCCCAGACCACCAGGCCCGGCAGCATCCGTTCGATACGCACCCGGCGAACGAGCAGCACGAGGTGAGCGATCAACAGCGCGACGACGAACGGCCAGATCGTGTTCAGCAGACCGGGCAGGTCGCCGAAGATCCCCTCGGCGTGCGAGAGCCGCCCGATCACGCAGAACACGACGACCAGCACCAGATCCAGGAGGAGCACCACATTCCCCACCCTACGCAGGAGTGAGACACTGGATGGATGAGCACCGCAGAGAACGAGACGATCGAAGAGGCCCCCGTCACGAACCGCAAGCAGCCGTTCCCCCGCGGCTTCCTCGAGACGATCTCGACCGGATGGGCCGATCGCCCGGAATCGCTGCCCGCCGCCCGCCCGCAGGCCGCGTTCGCAGCCGCCCGTCGCGCCAAGGTGTCTGCGGCGTTCCCCGGCAAGCGGCTCGTCATCGAGGCCGGGTCGCTCAAGCAGCGCAGCAACGACACCGACTATCCGTTCCGTACTCACTCCGCATTCGCTCATCTCACCGGCTGGGCGACAGACACCGAGCCGGATTCGGTGCTCGTCTTCGAGCCGACGGATGCCGGCCACGACATCACCCTGTACTTCCGCGAGCGCGCGGACCGCACCACGACCGAGTTCTACGCAGACGCCACGGTCGGCGAGTTCTGGATCGGCCCTCGCCCCTCGCTCGCGGGTGTCTCGGCCGACCTCGCGGTCGCCACTGATCACCTGGCCGCCTTCGCTGCGTCCGATGAAGACGTGACGCTGGCGGATGCCGAGCTCGAGCGGTTCGTCTCGGAGCTGCGCCTGGTGAAGGACGAGTACGAGATCGCCGAGATTCGCCGCGCCGTCGAGATCACCGCACGCGGGTTCGACGACATCATCCGCGCCCTGCCCGATGCGGCCACGCACGCCCGCGGCGAGCGCGTCGTCGAGGGCGTGTTCCACCGCCGGGCACGCGAGGACGGCAATGGCGAGGGCTACGACACGATCTCGGCATCCGGTCCGCACGCCTGCTACCTGCACTGGACGCGCAACGACGGGGCCGTGATCCCCGGAGACCTCATCCTCGTGGATGCCGGAGTCGAGGCCGACAGTCTCTACACCGCCGACATCACCCGCACGCTCCCGGTGAGCGGCACGTTCTCGGACGTGCAGCGCCGGGTGTACGAGACTGTGCTCGAGGCGGCGGATGCCGCGTTCGCGGCTGCTCGTCCCGGCGTGAAGTTCCGTGAGGTGCACGAGGCGGCCATGACCGTGATCGCGAAGCGGACGGCCGAGTGGGGCCTGCTCCCGGTGACCGCCGAAGAGGCACTCGACGCGGATGCCGGTGGCCAGCACCGTCGCTACATGGTGCACGGCACCTCGCACCACCTCGGGATCGATGTGCACGACTGCGCGCAGGCGCGACGCGAGATGTACTACGACGGCGTGCTCGAACCCGGGATGGTCTTCACGATCGAGCCGGGGCTGTACTTCCAGATCGACGACCTCACGGTGCCCGAGGAGCTGCGCGGCATCGGCGTGCGCATCGAGGACGACATCGTCATGACCGCGGACGGTCCGGTGAACCTGTCGGCCGACATCCCGCGCACGGTCTCGGACATCGAGGCATGGATCGCGAGGGGTCTGAGGGTTTGAGCCGTTCCCGCTGGAGCCTGCGCCGACTGTTCTGGGCGGGCTTCACAACCTACGCATCAGCCGCAGCGTGGGCCGAGTACGTGCACTGGCGTTCCAGCTGGCGAACGCTGGGCACGGCTGCGGGGACCGACGACGATGCGAGTGCGGAGCGCACTGAGGCCGTGGTCGTCCTGGGCTACGGCAATCACGGCGACCGTGCGAACTTCGTGAACCGCTACCGGGTGCGTGCCGGCATCCGATCGCGGGATCGCACGGCAGACAGCGCCGTCGTGATGTGCGGCGGAACTGTCGAGGGCGATACCCCTGAAGCCGTGCTCATGGAGCAGTATGCGCGCGAGGAGCTCGGCTACACCGGGCGCATCGTGCTCGAGCCGGACAGCCGCTCGACGTGGGAGAACATCGAGAACGCGATCCCCCTGATCGAACACGCCGATGTCATCAAGATCGTGTCGAACTCACCGCACGCCGAGGTCGCGCGGGAGTATCTGTGGCAGCAGCGCCCTGATCTTGCCGAGCGGCTCGTCCGCGCCGACGAGCACCGCTTCGGCGAGATCGTGCCGATGAAGATCGGCGCGGCCCTGCGGCTCGTGCTGTTCCGCTGGCAGCACCGCTGAGCGGGTCCGCGGTCCCCCGCTGAGGGCCGCACATGGCTGCCATGCATGCCAGATGACAGCCATCCGTTCCCCGTCACGAGAGTGTCGTCCGCTGCCGGACGGCGAGCTCAGCGATCGGCGAAGTCCCCGATGAGCGGCGCGAGGGATGCGCCGATCTCATCGGCAGGACGCTTGTGCCCCTTCACCTCGAAGGAGTGGCCGCCGCCCTCGATCCAGACGATGCGGGCGTCCTGGCAGGCCCCGACGACGTCCTCGAGCTGGGAGGTCGGCTGGATGAAGGGGTCGTTCGTGCCCTCGACGAACAGTTGCGGCACAGCGATCGACGGCAGATGCTCGGCGCGCAGCTTCTCGGACTCCCCCGGAGGATGCAGCGGATAGCCGAGGTAGACGAGACCGTCGACCTCGAGACCGTCGGCCACGGCCATCGACGCCATCCGCCCGCCGTACGACTTGCCGGCCGCCCACAGCGGACCATCCGGCATCCGCACGCGGGCGTGTGCGACCGCGGCGCGCCAGGTCGCGATCGCGTGGGCCGCCGGCCCCGGCATCCGCCTGCCCTGTTCGCGGTACGGGAAGTTGAATCGCAGCGTCGAGAAACCGATTGCGTTCAGGGCGTCGGTGAGTCCGACGAGGAAAGGATGCTCCATGCCCGCGCCCGCACCGTGCGCGACGAGCACGATGCCGCGGCCGGAGCCTTCGCCCCACGCCGTCGAGACCGAGACAGATCCCTTCGGGAGCTCGACGTCGAACGGCACGTCAGCTCTCGCCGTCGTCGCGTTTCTTCGGTGCTTCGTCCTCGGCCGGGATTCCGGCGTCAGCAGCAGGCGTTGCGTCGGCCGCAGGTGCTGCGGCCTCTGCGGGTGCCGAGGACTCTGTCGTGGGCTCTTCCGGCGTCACCCGCTCACCGTACTGCGGAGCGGGGTCAGCGGGACGTGGAGGGATGACGTGCCCGGCCGGCGCCTGTGCCGCGGCGGCATCCGCCCCGGGGGCGACGCGCTCGCCATAGCGCGGCGGCTCGTCGAGGTCGGCCGGCGGCCGCACCACCTGAGTGCGCGGTGACGTTCCGAGCGCCTCGCGCGCCTTCGCGAGCGACGCGGGCAGCACGGTGACCTCGTAGTGGTCGGCGGCGAGCTGCGTGACGCTGGCGAAGTCCCGGCGGCGACGGACGATCGCGTAGGTCACCAGGCTGAGGATCATGCCGAGAGCGACGCCGATGAACACGAATCCCACGAACAGTTGAATCGGGGCATCCGGGTTGCCGATCACGAGGATCGCCGAGAGCAGCAATCCGATGAGCACGCCGTTGACCGCACCGGAACGGGCGGCGGCCGCATAGCCGAGACGTCCGGTGATGCGCTCGATCGTTCGCACCCCCTGCCCCACGATCGCGATGTCGCGGGCGGGCACCTCGGCGGCGATCAGCTTCGACACCGTCTTCTGGGCGGCCTCGTATTCGCGGACCGATGCGACGGCCTCGCCGACGGCCGTGCCGTTCGCAGGACGGTTCAACATGCTCATTCCCCCATTGTTCCACGCGCACCCCCGGGCAGCCCGGGTTCCGCGGTCCGCGGACTACGCTGGACGCGTGAGCACACAACGGGTTTTCGTCGCGCGCCTGGCAGGCTGCGCCGTCTTCGACCCCGTGGGCGACCGGCTCGGCAAGGTCCGGGATGTCGTCATCGTGTACCGAAGTACCGTCTCCCCCCGCGTGATCGGCCTGGTCGTCGAGATCCCCGGCCGTCGCCACGTGTTCTTGTCCATCGGACGGGTCACCTCGATCCGCGCAGGACAGGTGCTCACGACCGGCCTCATCAATGTGCGCCGCTTCCAGCCGCGCCCCGGCGAGGTGCGCGTGCTCGCCGAGCTCCTGGGACGCCGCGTCGAGCTCGCCGACGGCAGCGGCAGCGCTGTCATCGAGGATGTCGCGATCGAGCC
This sequence comes from Microbacterium abyssi, assembly GCF_015277895.1. Taxonomy (NCBI): domain Bacteria; kingdom Bacillati; phylum Actinomycetota; class Actinomycetes; order Micrococcales; family Microbacteriaceae; genus Microbacterium; species Microbacterium abyssi. The sequence continues at coordinate 2,180,454 of NZ_CP063815.1, forward strand.
GAACCGTCTCGGCGAGTGGAGTGTCAGCCAGCTCTTCCTGCGCAAGCCGAAGACGAGCGCATCGCCGTTCGCGAAGGGCCCGACGACGTTCGCCGCCTGGAACGAGGTCGCGGAGAAGCGCACGCCCGGCGAATCGCAGTCCGCAGAGCAGCTGGTCGCGTCGTACTCCGAACTGCACGCCGCAGACCTCGCGACCACGCTGCTCGACCTTCCGCAGCGGCGCCTGATCGAGGTGGCCGAGGAGCTTCCGGACGACCGACTCGCCGACGCGCTCGAAGAGATGCCCGAAGAGGACCAGGTGCACATCCTCGATGGCCTCGGCGACGAGCGTGCCGCCGACATCCTCGACCACATGGAGCCCGACGACGCGGCCGACCTGCTGGCACAGCTGCCGAAGAAACGGCTCGAGCAGCTGCTCGACCTCATGGAGCCCGAAGAGGCCGAGGACGTCCGCACCCTGCTCAGCTATGGTCCGGACACGGCCGGCGGTCTGATGACCACGGAGCCGATCGTCCTGTCCGCCGACGCCACCGTAGCCGAGGCGCTCGCACTGATCCGCCGCCATGAACTGCACCCCGCGCTGGCGGCCGCCGTGTTCGTCACGCTGCCGCCGTTCGAGACCCCGACGGGGCGCCTGCTCGGCGTCGTGCATTTCCAGCGGATGCTGCGCTACCCGCCGCATGAGCGGCTCGGCGCGATCGTCGACGAGACGATGGAGCCGATCTCGGCGACGGCCTCGGCAGCCGAGACGGCCCGCCTGCTCGCGAGCTACGACCTCGTCTCATTGCCCGTCGTGGATGCCGCCGGGCGCCTCGTCGGCGTCGTCAGCATCGACGACGTGCTCGACTATCTGCTGCCGGACGACTGGCGCACGCAGGATTCCGATGACTCGATGACGAAGGGCGGTGCACGATGATGGCGAAGAGCGACCGCTCCGGCCTCGACGCCCCGCTCGGCCGCGGGGCAACACGACAGCGACCGGCGTCGCGCGACCGGTTCGGACGGTTCACCGAGTGGGTCGCGCGCGCAATGGGCACGCCGACGTTCCTGGCGATCCTGACCCTGTTCTGCGCGCTGTGGATGGTCTACACCGTCGTTGCCGAGCAGAACGGCTGGTGGCGATTCGACTCCGCCGCCCTCGGATTCACGGCGCTGACGCTCATCCTCTCGCTGCAGGCGTCGTACGCCGCCCCGCTCATCCTGCTCGCGCAGAACCGACAGGACGACCGCGACCGGGTGCAGATCGAGCAGGACCGTCAGCGCTCCGAGCGCAACCTCGCCGACACCGAGTACCTCGCCCGTGAGATCGTCGCGCTTCGCATGGCGCTCGAGGAGCGCAATTCCCAGGCCGTGACGCGCGACGTGCTTCGCCAGGAACTGCGCGCGCTGCTCGCAGACCTCGAGGACGAGCACGACGGCGACGCTCCAGCCGACACGCGCACCGGCCCCGTCTCGACCAGGCCGCGTCGCACGCGACCATGACGCTGACAGAGCGCGTCCGCGCGGCGGTCGGCGCGGTGTCCGATCCGGAGCTGCGTCGGCCGATCGCCGAGCTCGACATGCTCCGTGACATCAGCGTCGACGGCGATCGAGCGTCGGTCGGCATCGCGCTGACGATCGTCGGATGCCCCGCCGCGGATCGCATCGAATCGGACGTGCGTCATGCCGCGGCATCCGTCGACGGAATCGCGGACGTGACGGTCGACGTCGGCGTGATGACCCCCGCCGAGCGGAAGGCGCTGACCGAGAAACTCCGCGATGGGCGCCCTGCGCGTCAGATGCCGTTCGGTCCGGATTCGCTGACCCGGGTCATCCTCGTCTCCAGCGGCAAGGGCGGGGTCGGCAAATCGACGATCACCGCGAATCTCGCGGTGGCGCTGGCCGCGGAGGGCCTGGCGGTCGGACTCGTGGATGCCGACGTGCACGGCTTCTCGATCCCGGGGCTGCTCGGAATCCCGGCCGGAACTCAGCCGACGCGCATCGACGATCTCATGCTCCCTCCGGTCGCGCACGGCGTGAAGACCATCTCGATCGGCATGTTCCTGCGCGACGGCGAGGCGGTCGTCGCCTGGCGCGGTCCGATGCTGCACCGCACGGTGCAGCAGTTCCTCACCGACGTGTTCTTCGGCGACCTGGACGTGCTGCTCATCGACATGCCTCCCGGCACCGGCGACATCGCGATCTCGATCGGGCAGCTCCTGCCCCACGCCGAGGTGCTCGTCGTCACCACGCCGCAGTCCGCGGCATCCGACGTGGCGATCCGCAGCGGCCTGGTCGCCCGCCAGACCGGTCAGCACGTGATCGGCGTCGTCGAGAACATGGCCGCATTCACCCTTCCGGACGGAACCACCGTCGATCTGTTCGGATCCGGCGGCGGCGCGGAGGTGGCCGCCGCGCTGTCCGAGGGCGACGAAGAGGTTCCGCTTCTGGCCTCGGTCCCGCTGAGCCCCGCGCTGCGCGCGGGAGGGGATGCCGGCCTCCCGATCGTCCTGAGCGACCCCGACGATGCCGCGGCGCGCACCGTCCGCGCGCTCGCGGAAGGGCTGTCGCAGCGCGGCAGGAGCCTGTCCGGAAGGTCTCTGCCGATCGCTGTCACCAGGCGGTCCGCATCGGAGTCGTGACAGACTCGTGAGGTGACCACCAGCTCTTCCTCCCGCTCCCTCGTCGTCGATGCTGAGCTGCTTCGCGGTATGACGTGGGATACCGTGATCTACACGCTCACCCGTCCTCTCGCCGTCATCGCCTACACCGCGCTCGTCGCGGCCTTCATCGTGAACGCCGTCGTGCTGTCGATGATCGGCGGTGCCGATCCGGAGCAGGCGACCACCCTCACCTGGACCATGTTCGCGATCGCCGCCCTGATCGTCGCCTCGATCATCTTCACCCGGGCATCCACGCGACGCGCGCTCAGCGCCGCGATGCCCTCAGGGTCGGCGGTGCGAGTGGAGCTGGAGCCGGAGTCGATCAGGATGATCGCGAAGAACGGCGTCTCCGACGTGACCTATGCGACGTTCCGCTCCGTGCGGGTCGGCGCCCACGCCGTGGTCCTGCGCCTGCGCGGATCTTCCGTGGTCACCGTCATCCCCCGCAGCCTGCTGAGCGACGCCGACGTCGCGCTGCTCAAGTCGAAGATCTGAGCCGCGCCTGTCAGGTCGCCTCGACGTCGTACGGCGGCGGGGCGTCGCGCGTGAAGTCCGGACGCGTCCTCGGAGGCCGAGGTGTCGAGACGGCTTCTGGGGCCGCCGCCGCGGCGGCCGGGGCCGCGGTGGCCGTCGCAGTTGCGGTAGCCGTCGCCGCAGGACCGTCCTCGAGCAGGGCGTCGCGGATGATGCGGCGAGGATCGTACTGACGAGGATCGAGCTTTCGCCAGTCGACCTCGTCGATCTCGGGACCGATCTCGTCGCGCATCCGAGAACGCGTGTCGCGAAGGTACTCGCCGACCCTGCGGACGAACCTCGCGAACGTCTCGGCGGCCTTCGGCAGACGCTCCGGACCGATGATGAACGCAGCGATCACCCCGATGAGAAAGAGCTTCTCGATGGTGAGGCCGAAATCCATGTACACAGGCTACCCGCCGCGCCTCACGGCCAAGAACTCGGCATGCGAATACCCTGGAGGCTGCAGCCGGAGGAGAAGGTCATGAGCGAGAACGACGCGAACGCACGCTATATCCGCGAGGCGATCGTGGAGCCCGCGCCGATCGCGCGCGCTCGCACGCACGCGCTCGAACTGGGCGTCGCCTCCGTGAGCCCCGCCGTCGGCGCGCAGCTCGCGGTCCTCGCCGCAGCCACGAATGCCCGCTCCATCGTCGAGATCGGCACCGGCGCAGGCGTATCCGGCCTGTGGCTGCTGCGCGGAGCGCCGGGCGCCGTGCTCACCTCGATCGACAACGAGCCGGAGCACCTGGTCGCCGCACGCCGCAGCTTCGGCGAGGCGAAGATCCCCGGCACCAAGGCCCGCTTCATCACCGGCCGCGCCGCCGACGTGCTGCCGCGCATGAATGAGGCCTCCTACGACATCGTGCTCGTCGACGCCGATCCGGAGAACGTGATCGAGTACGTCGAGCACGGACTGCGCCTGGCACGCAGCGGCGGCATCGTCGCAGTGCCGCGTGTCCTCGCCGGCGGCAGGACCGCCGACCCGGTGCAGCGGGACGCCGTCACCAGCGCCTACCGTTCGCTCGTGCAGGAGACCCAGGAGTCCCCCGCTGTTCTCGCGGCGATCTCCACGGCCGGCGAGGGACTGCTGCAGCTGGTCAGCCTCAGCACAGACTGATCGCGACTCACGAGAGCGGCGCCCCGGCCTGGACCGGGACGCCGCTTTTCGTATCGAACTGGTCAGTCCAGGATGCCGCCGAGCATCGAGTCGACGTCGCCCGACACATCGCCGACGAGGTCATCGACGTCTGCGCCGATGTCACCGACCGAGACACCGGAGTCGTTGCCGGACCCGACCGCGTTGCCGGACCCGACCTCGTTGCCGGAGACGTCATTGCCCGAGCCGACCGGCGCGTCGATCGGCGCCGAGACGTCGTTGCCCGAGCCGACCGGCGCTGACACCTCGTTGCCGGAGGCCACCGGGGTGTCGTTGCCCGAGAGCACGTCGCCGTCAAGGGAGTCGCTCACCAGCGGTCCTTCGACCACCGGAGCGTTGATGAGACCGCCGTCGACGTTGCCGACTGCAGTGTCGTTTCCGCTGCCGAGGACCGTGTCGCTGACCCAGGCCTGGAGGCCTTCGATCGAGCTCATGAAGTCGGTCGAGGTGGAGGTGGATTCGTGCGTGCTGTCCGAGGTCTCCGCCGCCGTGGCCGGCAGCGCGAAACCTGCGATCGCGAGGGCGGCTGCGCCGGCACCCGCCGTGCTGATGAGTCCGAGTCGTGTCATCTTACGCATGATGTTCCTTTCCGTTCCGTGCGACATTCGCCGCACAATGAGTCGTTCGGACCCGTCGGAGAATCGGATGGGAATCTTCGAAAAGACGCTGTGACGACGAGGGGCGGTGGATCCGAAGATCCACCGCCCCTCGCATGAGAACTGAGGTTCAGCTCACGACGCCCGCAAGGACATCGTGCAGTTCCTTCGCCTCTTCATCGTTGACAGAGACGACCAGACGGCCGCCGCCCTCGAGCGGAACGCGCACGATGATGAGTCGTCCCTCTTTCACGGCCTCCATGGGTCCGTCTCCGGTCCTCGGCTTCATCGCTGCCATCGTGGCTCCTTTTCCCTCGGTGGTATGCATCGAGTTTATCGGTATGCTTCCGCCCCTGCGGTCGCTGATGGGTAATACATCGTGAACAACAGCGCCTCGAGTCGTCAGGGCACCTGCCAGAAGGTGCTTCCCTGGGCATAGACCTGGTCGATCCACACCCACTGCCCGAGCAGGCAGAGGGCGAGCACGCCGATGCGGTAGGCCCTCGACCGCGGTACGGCGAGCGCTCCGGCCAGCGGAGTCAGCGGGATCAGCAGCCGGAACGTGCTCGACTGCGGGAAGAAAACCGCGAGCAGGTACAGCAGGTAGCTCGCGCTCCACAGACGCAGATCGGCGCCGAGGCGGCGCACCTGCGGAGCGAACAGCATCCCCGCGGCGGCCAGCACGAGCACCGCAAGGGCGATCAATCCCCACCATCCCGGCATTCCCCACTGCGCGAACCAGAACTGCGCCGCCTGCACCCAGCCGTCGAACGGGATGAACGCACCCTCTCCGACACCCCAGTTCCGACGCCACGACAGCTCCGTGGCCAGGTACGCTCCAGGGTCGCCGGTGACGATCCCGGCGATGGCCTGCCAGGCGAAGCCGGTGATCGTCGCCAGCATCCCCAGCGCGACGATGTGCACGATGTCCCGCGCGGGGAGCGGGTCCCGGCGACGCCGGATCCAGCGCAGGATGCCGTGGAGCCCGAGGTACAGGGCGAACGCGAGGATGCCGGGACGCGTGAACGCCATCACCGGAATGACGAGGTACAGCCAGCCGAACCTGCGCCGCGCGACCAGATCGAGGGCGAGCAGCAGCAGGCACACGAAAAGCGACTCGGCGTAGCCGACCTGGAACAGTGCCGCGAGCGGACCCCATGCGAAGAAGGTCACCGCCCACATCGCCGCTGAGTCGCCGATGCGCCCCTTCAGCAGCCGATGCAGCAGCACGCACGCGAAGAAGCCGGCGACGAGGGAGATCAGCAGCGCCCCCGCACCCCAGGATCCGAACGGGAGGCCGACCACCTGCGCCGCGTATGCATACACGGGCATGAACGCCCACGCGTTCTCGGCGACCTGCCCGGCTTCGGTGAGCGGCAGCACCTGAGGGTAGCCCTCCCACGCCACCAGCCAGTACCACTGCGCGTCCCAGCCGAGGATGAAGCTGCCGACGGTCGCGTCCGCGCCGAAACGCGATCCCGGCCTCGACAGCTCGGCGGCGAGCACGAGGAAGCCCGTCGTGACGACACGTCCGAGCAGGTAGACGAGCGCGATCCGCGCGATCACCGGCACGCGGGCCCACGAGCGCGCGAAGCGGATCACGGCAGTGGCGGTCACTGCGCCGTGAGCCACGCCCGCAGGCCCTGCTCGACCGCCTCGATCTGCGCGAGCGGGACGCGCTCCTCGTCGTGGTGTGCCAGGTGCGGGTCGCCGGGGCCGTAGTTCACGGCGGGGATGCCGAGGGCGCTGAACCGTGCCACATCCGTCCAGCCGTACTTCGGCTTCGGCACGGCGCCGACCGCGGCGACGAACTGCTGTGCGATCGGTGCGTCGAGACCTGGCCGCGCGCCGTCCGCGGCATCCGTGATCTCCACCTCGAATCCGTCGAGGACGCCGCGCAGATGCGCCGCGGCGTCGGCTGCGGTCTTGCTCGGCGCGAAGCGGTAGTTGACCTCGACCTCGCAGAGGTCGGGGATGACGTTGCCCGCGACACCGCCGGTGATGCGCACCGCGCTCATGCTCTCGCGATAGGCGAGGCCGTCCACCTGGACTTCCTTGGCCCGGTACTCGGCCAGGCGCGCCAGGATCGGCGCCGCCCGGTGGATCGCGTTCTCGCCGATCCACGCTCTGGCGCTGTGGGCGCGCACCCCGTTGGTGCGGACGATCGCGCGCAGCGTGCCGTTGCATCCGCCTTCGACCTGTCCGCCCGACGGTTCGCCGAGGATGGCGAAGTCGGCGGCGAACAGGTCGGGACGGTCGGCGGAGAGCAGGTTCAGGCCGTTCAGCGACGCGGCGACCTCTTCGTTGTCGTACCACATCCAGGTGATGTCGACCGCGGGCGCGATGAGCTCCGCGGCGAGCTTCAACTGCACCGCCACGCCGCCCTTCATGTCGACGGTGCCGCGCCCCCAGAGGTGCGGTTCGCCGTCGAGCTCGACCATCCGCGTGGGAAGGTTCTCGTTGATCGGGACGGTGTCGATGTGCCCGGCGATCACGACACGTTGCGTGCGGCCGAGGTTCGTCCGGGCCACGACGGTGTTGCCGTGCCGGATGACCTCGAGGTGCTCCAGCGGAGCGACGGCGGCCTGGATCGCGTCGGCGAGTACGGCCTCTCCGCCTGACACGCTGGGGATGTCGCAGATCGCGCGAGTGAGATCGACGGATGACGCGGTCGGGTCGAGCAGCATGCGTCCAGCCTACGGCTCGAGTCGATCCTCGAGTACGGCGGACGGTAGCGTTGAGGCATGAGCAACGCGCGCACCGTGTGGGGAATCGGCCTGACCACGATCGCCGGCAACGGCACAGTCCTGGACGCCTGGTATCCCCATGTGGGAACCGGCTCCGTAATGGAGGCCGAGATCGGCGAGCTCGAGATGCACGCAGGACCCGACGAGCGACGGGGCGTCCGCATCGAGACCGTGCAGCTGCAGATCGACCTGGACGCCGCCCCGGCATCCACCGCAGACGCGTATCTGCGTCTGCACGCCCTGTCGCACCTGCTGGTGCGCCCCAACGAGCTGAACCTCGACGGCATCTTCGCCCATCTGCCCAACGTCGCCTGGACGAACGCCGGCCCCATGCATCCCGACGATGCCGCGCGCCTGCAGCCGCAGATGCGCCGCCACAGCATCCAGGTGCAGGGACTCGACAAGTTCCCGCGACTCACCGACTACGTCCAGCCCGCCGGCGTGCGGATCGCGGATGCCGCGCGCGTGCGCCTGGGCGCCCACCTCTCCCCCGGCACCACCGTGATGCACGAGGGCTTCGTGAACTTCAACGCAGGCACGCTCGGCGCCTCGATGGTGGAAGGTCGCATCTCCCAGGGCGTCGTCGTCGGCGAGGGCAGCGACATCGGCGGCGGGGCATCCATCATGGGCACCCTCTCCGGCGGGGGCACCGTGCGCGTCTCGATCGGCGCCCGCACGCTCCTGGGTGCGAACTCCGGTCTCGGCATCGCGCTCGGAGACGATTGCATCCTCGAAGCCGGCGTGTACGTCACGGCGGGCTCCAAGGTCGTCCTCGTCGACGGGCCGGACACCGCAGAAGGCGGCAAGCGCATCGTCAAGGCCGCAGAACTCAGCGGGCGGGACGGCCTGCGATTCTGGCGCAACTCGGTCACGGGTGCGATCGAGGCCAAGCAGCGCGACGGCGCAGGAGTGACCCTCAACGAGGCGCTGCACGCCTGAACTCAGCCGAGCTCTGCTAGTCTTGTGAGGTTGCCCGGCATCGGGTGACTGCGTCGTCGACACGGGGTCATCCCAGACCGAAGCGAGCAGAACTGCTCCTCCACCAGTTGGCGTTTCGAACGGCGAACCTCTGTGCACCTCCTGTGCACGGTCGCCCACCTCACTATCCGCGCGTGCTTCGTCACGCGCCCACGGAGTACCTCTATGCCTACCTTCCTCGAACTCGGCGTGCCCGCACGCCTCGCTGACGTCCTCGCCTCCGACGGCAAGACCGAGGCCTTCGCCATTCAGCGCGACACCCTCCCCGACTCGCTCGCGGGGCGCGACCTGCTCGGCCGCGGCCGCACCGGCAGCGGCAAGACCATCGCCTTCGCGCTGCCGCTGGTCGCGCGTCTGAGCAACGCGCAGAAGCGCACCCGCGCACAGCACCCCCGTGGTCTCGTGCTCGCGCCGACCCGTGAGCTCGCCACGCAGATCGCGGCCACCGTCGCCCCGCTCGCAGAGGCCGCGGGCCTGCGTGTCACGACCGTTTTCGGCGGTGTCAGCCAGCGCCCGCAGGAGCAGGCGCTGCGCAGCGGCGTCGACATCGTGGTGGCCTGCCCCGGCCGTCTCGAAGACCTCATGAAGCAGAAGCTCGTCTCGCTCGACTCCGTCGAGGTGGCCGTCCTCGACGAGGCCGACCACATGGCAGACCTCGGCTTCCTGCCCGGTGTCACCCGCATCCTCGCCGCGACCCCGGCCGGCGGTCAGCGCCTGCTGTTCAGCGCGACCCTCGACCGCGGCATCGACTCGCTCGCCAAGCGCTTCCTGTCGAACCCCGTCAGCCACGAGGTCGACGAAGCCAGCGTCCCGGTCGGCGAGATGACCCACCGAGTGCTCGTGACCACCGGGACCGAGCACAAGACCGGTCTGGTCCGCGACCTCGCCTCGGGCACCGGCCGCCGCATCCTGTTCACCCGCACCAAGCACCAGGCGAAGAAGCTCGCCAAGCAGCTCACCGCCTCCGGCATCCCCGCCGTCGACCTGCACGGCAACCTGTCGCAGAACGCGCGCGAGCGCAACCTCAGCGCGTTCTCGGCCGATCCCGCCGACGGCGGCGTCCGCGTGCTCGTCGCGACCGACGTCGCCGCGCGCGGCGTGCACGTCGACAACGTCGACCTCGTCGTCCACGTCGACCCGCCCATGGAGCACAAGGCCTACCTGCACCGCTCCGGCCGCACCGCGCGTGCCGGCGCTGCCGGCACCGTCGTCACGGTCGTGCTGCCCGAGCAGCGCCGCGATGTGAAGGATCTGCTCCGCAAGGCGCAGATCACCGCCGAACTCGAAGCCGTGAACGCCGGCATCGTCGACGAGCTCGTCGGCGAGCGCGCTGCGCATGTGAAGCCCGCCCCCGTGCAGCCGCAGCAGCGTCAGCAGCCGAAGAAGCCGCGTCAGCCCCAGCAGGGCGGCGCCCCGGCAGCCGGTTCGCCGGCACGTCGTCGCCGTCGCCCCCAGGGCCACGGCGGCCAGGGCCAGCCCGCCGCCCAGGGACAGCGCACCGGTGACGGTCAGCGCTCCGCCCAGCAGCGCCCCGGCCTGCAGGTCGGTCAGCGTGTGGACGCGCGGCGCTCACGCCGCGCGCAGGGCGGCGGCTCACAGGGACGCTGATCGCACGCACTGATCGCGTGCGATCGGGATGTCGTGTCGTACCCCAGTACCACCCGACATCCCGCAAGACCATCCGGAAGCCTGATGTCATGCGCGCCGGACGCCCGTAGCGTCTAGTACATGATCGTTGCAGAACAACTCACGAAGAGCTTCGGCCCCAAGCGGGCCGTCTCGGATGTCAGCTTCACCGTCAGCCCGGGTAAGGTCACCGGGTTCCTCGGGCCGAACGGCGCCGGAAAGTCCACGACGATGCGCATGATCGTCGGTCTCGATCGTCCGACAGCCGGGCGCGTCACCATCCAGGGCCGCGACTACCGCACCCTGCGCTCGCCCCTCACCGAGGTCGGCGTGCTCCTGGACGCCAAGGCCGTGCACACCGGCCGCACCGCGGTGAACCACCTGCGCGCGATGGCGGCGACCCACGGCATCCGCCGCTCCCGCGTCGATGAGGTGATCGACATCACCGGCCTCGCCAGCGTCGCGGGCAAGCGCGCGGGCGGGTTCTCGCTCGGCATGGGGCAACGCCTCGGCATCGCGGCGGCACTGCTCGGCGACCCGCACACTCTCATCCTCGACGAACCCGTCAACGGCCTCGACCCCGAGGGCGTCATGTGGGTGCGCAGGTTCGTACGGCACGCGGCGTCCGAAGGCAGGACGGTGCTGCTGTCCAGTCACCTGATGAGCGAGATGTCGCTCACCGCGGACCACCTCATCGTGCTCGGCCGCGGCAAGGTGCTCGCGGACGCTCCGCTCGCCGACATCGTGTCGCAGTGGACGAGCGCGGCCGTGAGGGTCCGCTCCCCGCACGCCAGGGAACTCGCCGATCTCGTCGCCGGTGACACGGTCTCCGTGACCCACCTCGGCGACGACCTGCTGGATGTCACCGGCGCCGACGCGGCCACGGTCGGCGAGCTCGCCGCCGCGCGTGGACTCACGCTGCACGAGCTGACACCGTCGACCGGAACCCTCGAAGACGCCTACCTCCGCCTCACGGGCGACGACGTCGAGTACAAGACCAAGGAGATCTGAGATGAGCGCTCTCACCGACGCCCCCGTCATCCCCGCGCCGAAGACGGCCGCCTCCAGCACCCACCTGAGCTTCCCGCGCCTCGTGCGCGCGGAGTGGATCAAGTTCACGACGCTGCGCTCCACGTGGTGGTCGATCGGGCTCGTCGCCGTCATCTCGGTCGGGCTCAGCCTGCTGCAGGCCACCGCGATCGGCAGTTTCTCCGAGGGCCCCGTCCCGACCACCGCGGCCGAGGTGAACAGCACCGCCGTCATGGTGATCGTCTTCGCGACCGTGCTCACCCAGCTCCTCGCCGTGATCATCGGCACGATCATGGTCACCGGCGAGTACTCGACGGGCATGATCCGCTCGACCCTTACCGCAGAGCCGCGCCGGCTCGGCTCGCTCCTCGCGAAGGGGCTGGTGGTCGGGGCGACGATGTTCGCGTTCAGCCTCATCGTCTTCGCGGTCGCAGCGCTCGTCACCGGCCCCATCCTGCCGGCCGGTGGAGTGGACCTGTCCGACCCGCAGACCTCGGTGATGCCCCTGCTGGGAGCCGCCCTCTACCTCGCGCTGATCGCCATGATGGGCGTCGGGATCGGGTTCATCGTCCGCAACGGCCCGGGAGCGCTCGCGGTCGGCATCGGCGTCGTGTTCGTCGCACCGGTACTCGTGCTGTTCTTCCCGGCGACCCCCGACTTCGAGTGGGTGCAGACGCTGGCAGCCTACCTGCCGTCGAACGCCGGGCAGTCGCTCTTCATGGGACAGCCGCTCAGCGGCACCGTGCTCGAGACGGGGCCCGCGCTGATCACCATCATCGCCTGGGCGGTCGCCGCCATCGCGATCGGCGGCGGGGTCCTCAAGGCGCGCGACGCGTAGAGTCGAGCAGTGCACACGCAGGAGCAGGTCGTCCCCTACGGGCTTCCCGTGGAGGACGATCTGCGTCTGCCGCGACCGCCCGGCGTGGTGCGGCGGTTCTGGGCCCGGCATCCGCGGCTGGGCGACGCCCTGCTCGTCGCGCTCACCCTGCTGCTGAGCATCACGTCCACCCTCGTCGGAAGCGATCTGCCGGCGGGCGTCGCACCGAGGATCGCCGGCGCCGTGGTGGTCGTGCTCACTTCGGTGAGCCTGATGTGGCGCCGCCGCCGCCCTCTCCTGGTGTTCATCGTCACGTTCTCCCCGCTCATCATCCTGAGCCCGGCGGTCTCCACGAGCATCGTCGGCATCGCACCACTCATCGCGCTGTACTCGGTGGCCGTGCACCGCAGCACCCGCGCGGCGATGTGGACGCTGGTCGCCGCGATCGCGAGCAGCACACTCGCCGCGCTCACCTGGGGCCTGTTCTCGCCCATCCCCCCGGGCGAGACGATCTCGGTCATCGTCGGCACGACCTTCCTGCTCATGCTCGGCGCGCTCATCGGCAGCAACGTCGGCGGCCGGAAGCGCTACGTCGAGGCGCTCATCGAGCGGTCCCGCCAGCTCACGATCGAGCGCGATCAGCACGCGCAGCTCGCCGCCGCCGCTGAGCGCTCGCGGATCGCCCGCGAGATGCACGACATCGTCTCGCATTCGCTCGCCGTCGTCGTCACGCTCGCCGAGGGTGCGCATGCGACAGACGATCCGGCACAGTCGAAGCAGGCCAGTCGCGCCATCGCCGACACCGCCCGCGACGCGCTCATGCAGATGCGCGCCATGCTGGGCGTGCTGCGCACCGAGCCGGATGCCGAGGCATCCGCCGTCCCGCGTGAGCCGCTGCTGACCCTGACCCCCGCGGATGTCGTCGACACCGCGCGCGCGGCGGGGCTCCCCGTCACGCTGACCGTGACGGGCACGCCTTCCGGCTCCGACCCGCAGCGTCTGGCCGTGCTGCGGATCGTGCAGGAGGGCCTGACGAACGCGCTGCGATACGCGCACGATCCGCGCGCGGTCGCCGTCGTGATCGACTACACGGGTGGGCGCGTCCGCGTGCAGATCGACAACGACGGCATCCGCGACGGCGAGCCCTCGCGCGGAGCAGGCCTGGGCCTGCGGGGCCTGCAGGAGCGCGTCGTGGCCCTCAGCGGAACCGTGCACGCCGGCCGGCGCGACGAGTCATCATGGCGGCTTATCGCGGAATTCCCCCTGGAGGTCATCGTTGAGTGATGCGATTCGCGTTCTGCTGGTCGACGATCAGCAGCTGATCCGGCTGGGCTTCCGCATGGTGCTCGACGCCGAGCCGGGCATGTCCGTGGTCGGCGAGGCCGGTGACGGCGCCGAGGCGCTGCGCATGACGGCATCCGCCGCCCCCGACGTCGTGCTCATGGACGTGCGGATGCCGCTGATGGACGGCATCGAGGCGACGACCCAGCTCGTGGCGCGGCATCCGGACGTCAAGGTCGTCGTACTCACCACCTTCGATCTCGATGAGTACGCGTTCGCCGCAGTGCGCGCGGGGGCGAGCGGATTCCTGCTGAAGGATGCGCATCCGCAGGAGCTCACGCGCGCGATTCGCGCCGCGCATGCCGGTGATGCGACGCTGTCACCGCGCGTGACGCGGCGGATGCTCGACCTGTTCGGCGGACGACTGCCCGCGGATCCTCAGCCTGCCGCGGCGCTCGAGGACCTCACCGATCGCGAACGCGAGGTGTTCCTGGCGATCGGGCGCGGGCTCACCAACGCCGAGATCGGCGCCGAGCTGTTCGTGAGCGAATCCACCGTGAAGACGCACGTCGGACGCGTCCTCGCCAAGCTCGACGCGCGCGACCGGGTGCAAGCGGTGATCCTCGCCCACCGGATGGGCCTCGTCCCCGGCGAGTGACTCCGGCTGAGCGGGTACTCAGCGGGTCGGGAACTGCCGCTCCGGCGATCCCGTGTACAGCTGCTGCGGACGACCGATCTTGGTCTGCGTGTCGAGGTTAAGCTCGCGCCACTGGGCGAGCCAGCCGGGCAGGCGGCCGATCGCGAACAGCACCGTGAACATCCGCGTCGGGAAGCCCATGGCCTTGTAGATGACGCCCGTGTAGAAGTCGACGTTCGGGTACAGCCGGCGCTCACGGAAGTAGTCGTCGGCTAGGGCGATCTCCTCGAGCTCCTTGGCGAGGTCGAGCAGCGGGTCGGTGACGCCGAGCTCACGGAGCACCTCGTCGGCGGCCTCCTTGACGAGCTTGGCGCGCGGGTCGTAGTTCTTGTAGACCCGGTGGCCGAAGCCCATGAGCTTGACGCCCTCTTCCTTGTTCTTCACGCGCTCGACGAAGCGCTGCACACCCTGACCCGAGTCGCGGATCTCGGCGAGCATGCTCAGCACGGCCTCGTTCGCGCCGCCGTGCAGCGGGCCGGAGAGCGCCTGAATGCCGGCGGAGATCGACGCGAACTGGTTCGCGCCGGTCGACCCGACCAGGCGCACGGTCGAGGTCGACGCGTTCTGCTCGTGATCCTCGTGCAGGATCAGCAGCAGCTCGAGCGCCTTCGACATGACCGGGTTGATCTCGTACGGCTCGGAGTGCACGCCGAAGTTGAGCTTGAGGAAGTTGTCGACGAAGCTGAGCGAGTTGTCCGGGTAGAGGAACGCCTGGCCGACGCTCTTCTTGTGCGCGTACGCGGCGATCACGGGGAGCTTGGCGAGCATGCGCACCATGTTCAGCTCGACGTGCTCGGGGTTGTTCGGGTCGGTCTGGCCCTCGTAGTAGGTCGAGAGGGCGGCGACGGCAGATGACAGCACCGACATGGGGTGCGCGGTGTGCGGCAGCGCCGAGAAGAAGTGCTTCAGATCCTCGTGCAGGAGCGTGTGACGTCGGATGCGATCGTCGAAGTCGGCCAGTTCCGTGGGAGTGGGCAGCTCGCCGTAGATCAGCAGCCACGCGACCTCGAGGTAGCTGCAGTTCTTGGCGACCTGCTCGATCGGGTACCCGCGGTAGCGCAGGATGCCCTGGTCGCCGTCGATGAACGTGATGTCCGACTTGGTGGATGCCGTGTTGACGAAGCCGTAGTCCAGGCCGGTGTAGCCGGTCTGCTTCGTCAGCGTCGAGAAGTCGATGCTGTCAGCGCCTGCGGTGCCGCGCAGAACGGGGAACTCCGCCGTGGTGTCACCGATCGTGAGAGTGGCCTTGTCCTGCTGGTCTCCCGCTGCACTCACGCGGACCTCCTTGTACGTTTACGCGACCTGTTTGGTCTGATTCGTCGAGGGCGATCCACGGCGCACAGCGCCTGATCGGGTTCCGATCGAATCGCCTTTACAGCCTAGTCGTCAGATCGGCCTACTGTGGCATCCGCCAAGAGCCGCGCGAGTTTCACGGTGAGAATCTACAGATCCTCACCGTGCAGGCGCCGCGCACCCTCGGCGACGCGCTCCAGCGGAGCGGTCAGAGCGAGCCGCACGTGCGTGCCGGCATCCGCCCCGTAGAACGGACCGGGGCCGGCGAGGATGCCGAGATCGGCGAGCCTGGCCATGGATTCCCAGGCGTCCCGATCCTCGGTCGCCCACAGGTACAGCCCCGCCTCCGAGCCGTCGATCCGGAAGCCGGCCGCCTCCAGCGCGGGGCGCAGCAGGTCGCGCCGTGCGCGGTACAGCTCCTTCTGCGCCGCGACATGCTCGTCGTCGCCGAGGGCGGTGACCATGGCCTGCTGCACGGGCGCGGGCATCATCAGCCCCAGGTGCTTGCGTGCTGCGAGCAGGTCGGTGATCACGCGCGAGCATCCGGCGACGAACGCCGCACGGTAACCGGCGAGGTTGGACTGCTTGCTCAGCGAATAGACGCTCAGCAGGTTGCTCCGCGAGCCGCCGGTCACGCGCGGATCGAGAACCGACGGCACCGGCTCCGTGGCCCACCGGCCATCCCAGCCGAGTTCGGCGTAGCACTCGTCGCTGGCGAGCACGGCTCCCAGCTCGCGTGCTCGCCGCACGGCCGTCGCGAGCTCGTCGACCGTCCAGGTGCGTCCGTCGGGGTTGCCCGGGCTGTTGATCCAGATGAGCTTCGCACCCTCGGGCCAGGCAGCCGGGTCGTCCTCGGCCACAGGCGTGGCGCCGGCGACCCTGGCACCGACCTCGTATGTCGGATAGGCCACCCGCGGAAAGACGACGATATCGCCCGCCCCCAGGCCCAGCAGAGTCGGCAGGAGCGCGACGAGCTCCTTGGAGCCGACCGTGGGCAGCACGTTGTCGGCCGTGAGGCCGGGCACTCCCCTGCGACGGGCGTACCATTCCACGATCGCCTCACGCAGAGCTGGCGTGCCGATGTTCTGCGGATAGGCGTGCGCGTCGGTGGCTTCGGCGAGCGCCATACGGATCACGTCGGGCGTCGGGTCGACCGGGGAGCCGATGGACAGGTCCACAAGACCCCGAGGATGCTGCGCCGCACGCTCACGGAACGGGACGACGGCATCCCACGGGTAGTCGGCGAGATCCTTGACCCCCACGCCCCTACTCTCCCTGGGGAGGAAGAGCAGCGATGATCGGGTGGTCGTACTTGATGACGCCGACCTTGGCGGCACCGCCGGGCGACCCGACCTCCTCGAAGAACTCGACGTTGGCCTTGTAGTAGTCCTGCCACTCGTCGGGCAGGTCGTCCTCGTAGTAGATCGCCTCGACGGGGCAGACGGGCTCGCAGGCGCCGCAGTCGACGCACTCGTCGGGGTGGATGTACAGCGATCGTTCGCCCTCGTAGATGCAGTCAACGGGGCACTCGTCGATGCAGGCGCGATCCTTGACATCGACGCACGGAAGGGCGATCACATACGTCACGCGTCCAGTCTACGACCCGTTTCCGTGGACGGGGTCCCGGACGCCGCGGCCGACCCCGCCGTCGGGGCGGAACCCGCGGTCGGCGTCGACGCCGAGATGCGCTTCAGGCTGGGCCAGGCGATCACCAGCAGCGCGATGCCGGAGACGAGATAGATCCAGATCTGCCCGACCGGGGTGTTCGGAACGATCACCGAGCCGCCGGGGCCAGGGCCCGAGATGATCATCAGCATCCCGATCATGCCGATCGCAGTGGCGACGGCCGCCGCGCGATCGTGCGTGAGGGCCCGCACGGCGATCAGGAGCGCGCCGCAGGCGATGCCGCCGACGATGAGTCCGACCGGGATCGGTCCCCACATGAGGCTGTGCGCGATGGTGCCGGCAGCACCGTAGACGACGCCGACGAGGGCGGCGGCGATCCAGGACAGCAGTCGAGACAACCAGTTGGGCACGCTGTGATCTTACGCGCCCTTGCCACGTGCGCCGGGCCGACTGGTCAGGCCGCCCAGCCGACCCAGCGCAGCAGCGCGGCGACGGCGGCCGCGGCGATCACGACGACGAGGAACGACTGCCGCAGGTACAGCAGGCCCGCCGCGACCAGCACGGCCGGGATCCTGGCATCGACCACCACGGCCTGCCCGGCACCGAGCGTCTGGACGGCGACGAGAGCGGCGAGCAGTGCGACGGTCAGCAGGTCGGAGATGCGCGCCGGACGCGGCGCCTCCAGCAGGTGCGACGGGATCAGGTAGCCGAACGCCTTCAGCGCCACGCAGATGCAGGCGGCGAGCAGCACCGCGCTCCACACGCTCACGTGTTCGCCTCCGGCACTGTCGCCGGTCGTTCCTCGCGCCCCAGCCAGTTGAACCAGCCGACCACGATGGCGACGAGGGCAGCGACCAGCACCGGCAGGCCCGGCATGATGACCGGTGTGAGCGCCGCGGCGATCACGGCGGCCGCGACGCCGACCGCGATCGCCTGTCGCTGCTTGAGCCGGGGCCACAGCAGCGCGAGGAAGGCCGCGGCAGCCGCGGCATCCAGACCCCAGCTCTTCGGGTCGCCCAGCACGTCCCCGAGCAGCGCGCCCAGCACCGTGGTGAGGTTCCAGCCGATGAAGACGCCGAGCCCCGTCACCCAGAATCCGAGACGCCGCAGCGGCGTCGTGCTCTGCGAGATCGCGACAGCGGTCGATTCGTCGATCGTCACGTGCGCGGCTGCAGCGCGGCGGAAGATTCCCGAGCCGATGATCGGCGACATCCGCATGCCGTACGCCATGTTGCGCACCCCGAGCAGTGCGGCGGAGGCGATGGCGGACGGCAGCGCCGCGACGCCCCCTGCACTGAGGACGCCGATGAAAGCGAACTGCGATCCGCCGGTGAACATGAGCAGGCTGAGAACGCTGGTCTGCCAGACGTCGAGGCCCGATGCCACAGCCAGCGCTCCGAACGAGACGCCGTAGGCGCTCGTGGCCACAGCCACCCCGATCCCCTCGCGCCAGACTTCGCGACGCGCGGACGCGGCGGGCACGGCATCCGTCGTTCGATTCGATGAACGCATGCCCATCAGTCTGAACATGTCACGGTGGATAGTCAAGCGAACGCACGTTTGACATGATGAACACATGGAGGATCTCGGAACACGCATCGCCCGTACGCTGAGGCGGGAGCGCGAAGCGCGCGGACTGTCCGTGTCGGAGCTCGCCCGGCAGGCCGGTGTGTCCAAGGCCACGGTCTCCCAGCTCGAGAACGGCTCCGGCAATCCCAGCGTCGAGACGCTCTGGGCTCTGGGCGTCGCTCTCGACGTCCCCTTCGCCGTGCTCGTCGATCAGCAGGCGAACGCGCCGACGCTCATCCGCGCCGACGACCTCGCCGGCGTGCCGTCAGCCGCTGCCGCGTACAGCGCCACGCTGCTGTCGGCGAGCCCTCCCGGCGCCCGCCGCGACGTTTACCTCATCCAGGCGGAGCCTGGCGAGCCTCGGCGGTCGGATCCGCATCACGCGGGCACCACCGAGCACGTCATCCTCATCTCCGGGCAGGCGCAGATCGGCCCGGCCGGAGAAGCGGTGCTGCTGAATCCCGGCGATTATCTCTCCTATGCCGGAGACACCCCGCACCTGTTCGAGGCGACCAGGCCAGGCACGAGCGCGGTGCTCATCTCCGAGCTGCGCTGACGGTCTACTCCCCTCCGGAGACCGGCGCCGGGTCCGGGATCTCATCCGGCTTGTAGCGGGGCAGACGGGATGCCGGCAGGATCGCCACGGCGCTGATGCCGGCGAGAATCAGCAGTCCGATCTTCAGCGTCCTGAGCCGGGACTCCTCGTTCACCGCGACGGCCGCGTCGACCTGCTCGGGGGTGGCGTCTGTCTCCTCGAGCACGACGCGGAGGTCGTCGTTGCTGACGAAGTTGATGTCGTCCATGTTCACCTGCGCGACGAGCGACGGCGGCAGCTCGGGATGCTCGGTCACCGCGCGTCCCACACTGATGCCGAGCAGCGACACCAGCAGCGCTCCGGCGACCGCGGTCCCGACGGCCGAAGCGAGATTCTGCGTCGTGCCCCGGAGCGACCCGACGTCGCCGGCGAGCGCGGCGGGCGCCGCGGTGACGAGGACGTTGAAGACGAGGGTCACCAGCGCACCCTGACCGACGCCGAAGACGAAGAGCCCCAGGATCGTCGGGAACGTCTCCCAATTGTTGTTCACGACGATCGACAGCCAGACGAGCGCGACGGTCGTCAGGATGAATCCGAACACGCCGATCGTCCGCGGCGGGTAGCGCTTGTAGAAGCGCACCACCAGGGTCGCGGTGATGAAGACGGTGAGGTTGAACGGCATCATCGCCAGCGAGGTGTCGAACGGTGTGCGGCCCTGCACGATCTGGATGTAGAGCGGGATGGAGAAGTTCACGCACGCCTCGAGCGCCACGACGATGAACATCGCGTACACGGCTGCGCGCTCACGCGGCGAGTCGATGATGCTGAGGTCGATCAGCGGCACATGACCGCGTGCCATCCGCCGCCGCGTCCAGAGGAAGAATCCCTGCCCCAGCACGATGCCGGCGATGATGAACAGCGGCGCCGGCGACAGCCCGAAGACGCTGATCGGCGCTCCGTCGGTCGCCGACAGCGCGCCCCAGGTGTTGAGGTTGTTGAAGCCGAGGGTGAGCAGCACGATCGCCGCGCCGATCAGGAGAGCTGCGACGAGATCGATCCGGATCGACGCGTTGCCGCGGTCGCCGCGCAGCGTGAAGCTCAGTGCGAACACGATGACGGCGATGCCGAGAACGATCATGAAGACGGGGCGCCACCCCACCAGCGTCCCGAGGGTGCCGCCGATCAGGAACGCGCTGACCCCCGAGATCGCACGTGCCGATCCGAGAGCTCCGATCGCGGTGGCCTGCTGGGATCCGCGGTAGTTCTCGGCGATCAGGGCGACCAGCGCCGGAACGATGATCGCCGCCGCCGCCCCTGCCGCTGCCTGCCCGGCGATCGCCCACGCCACCGTCGGCGCGAGGATCATCGTCACGGACGATCCGGCGAACAGCACGATCACGACTCGGAAGATCAGCACCCAGCCGACGCGCTGGCCGAGCTTCGCGCCTGTCATCACGAGCGCGGCGACCGCGAGCCCGTAGACGACGATCGTGGAGCTGGCGATCGTGGGCGGCACGCCGAAGTCCTCGACCATGCCGCCCAGCGAGATCGGGAGCGCCGCGACGTTGAACGACATCAGCACCTGGGCGAGGAACAGGCTCACCATGGGCAGCCAGGATGTCTTCTGCACGGCCTCCTTGGTCGCTGTATCGGTCATGATCATCCTTTCCGGGCGTCGGGCGTCCATGGCGCGGACGCGAACAGATTCAGTCCCAGCGATCGGGAGAGGTGCCCGATCGCCAGCTGAGCCCGCACCGAGTTGCCTGCGCTGTCGAGCCGGGGCGAGAATGCGCCGGCCGCGCCCTTGCCGGGAGCCACCGCCACGATGCCGCCGGAGACGCCCGACTTCGCGGGTATGCCGATCTCGAAGAGCCACTCTCCCGAGCGTTCGTACAGTCCGGATGCCGCGACCACCGCGAGCGTGTCACGGCAGACGTCGGCCGAGACGACGCGCTCCCCCGTGACCGGGTTGACGCCGCCGTCGGCGAGCGTCGCTCCCATCACCGCCAGATCGTGTGCTGTGACGTTCAGCGCGCACTGACGCGTGTAGACGTCGACGATCTCGTCCGAGTCCCCGCTCAGCCGCCCGTAGCTGCTGAGCAGGCGGCCGAGCGCGCGATTGCGCTCATTCGTCTGCATCTCGGAGTGATAGACCTCATCGTCGAAGGGCAGTTCCCTGCCGGCGAATGCGGAGAGCCCGTCGCGGATCTGCTCCCACTTCTCGTCGGGGCCGGCGCCGGTCATCAGCGCGGTGGTGGCGATCGCGCCGGCGTTCACCATCGGGTTCATCGGATGCCCGTCGTTGAGTTCCAGGGCCATCACCGAATTGAAGGCGAGCCCGGTGTTGTTCACGCCGACGATGTCGCGCACCCGCCCGTGGCCGTGCTCCTGGATCGCCAGGGCGTAGACGAACATTTTCGAGATCGACTGGATCGAGAACGCGTGCAGCGCATCGCCGGCATCGTGCACTCCACCGGACGCGTCGACCACGGCGAGTCCGAACAGCGACGGATCGACGGCGCCGAGCACGGGGATGTAGCCGGCCACCTCACCCGCGCTGTCCGCGGAATGACGGCGGTGGGCCTCGACGACGAGTTCTTCCACCCGGTCCCAGCCCGGCAGCGCACCGGTGGCGACCGCTTGGTCGATTCCTGCGAGGTCGGTCGGGATCACGCGAGCTCCTCACTGCTCCGGTCACACCGTAGACCCAGGGGACGACGCTGTACAGAGCGTCCGGTACGCCGCGAGGGATCGGCGCCTACGCCGAGGGCCTCACACTCCCCGGATGATCGGGTGCGTGCGAGGCACTCGTGCGGTGTGCTTACGCGTTGGCGTCCTGACGCTTCATGCGCGAGGCCTCGCGGCCGCGGACCGTCTGGTCGAGGATCACCTTGCGGATGCGGACGACTTCAGGGGTCACCTCGACGCATTCGTCGTCCCGGGCGAACTCGAGGCTCTCCTCGAGCGTGAGCTGGCGCGGCGGCGTCATCGACTCGAAGGAGTCCGAGCTCGCGGCACGCATGTTCGTGAGCTTCTTCTCCTTGGTGATGTTCACGTCCATGTCGTCGGCGCGCGAGTTCTCGCCGATGACCATGCCCTCGTAGACCTCCTGCGTCGGCTGCACGAAGAACGACATGCGCTCCTGCAGTGCGATCATCGCGAACGGGGTGACGACACCCTGGCGGTCTGCGACGATCGAGCCGTTCTGGCGGGTGGTGATGTGGCCGGCCCAGGCATCGTAGCCGTGCGAGATCGCGTTGGCGATGCCGGTGCCGCGCGTGGTGGTCATGAACTCGCTGCGGAATCCGATGAGGCCGCGCGACGGGACGATGAACTCCATGCGCACCCAGCCGGTGCCGTGGTTGATCATGTTGTCCATGCGGCCCTTGCGGTTCGCCAGGAGCTGCGTGATCGCACCGAGGTGCTCTTCCGGCGTGTCGATGGTCAGGTGCTCGAAGGGCTCGTGGACCTTGCCGTCGATCTTCTTGGTGACCACCTGCGGCTTGCCGACCGTGAGCTCGAAGCCCTCGCGGCGCATGTTCTCGACGAGGATGGCCAGCGCCAGCTCGCCACGACCCTGGACCTCCCAGGCATCCGGGCGGCCGATGTCGACGACCTTGAGCGAGACGTTTCCGATCAGCTCACGGTCGAGACGGTCCTTCACCATGCGAGCGGTGAGCTTGTGGCCCTTGACCTTGCCCATCAGCGGCGAGGTGTTGGTGCCGATCGTCATCGAGATGGCGGGGTCGTCGACGTGGATCTGCGGCAGCGGGCGCACGTCGTCGGGGTCGGCGATCGTCTCGCCGATCGTGATGTCCTCGAAGCCGGCGATCGCGACGATGTCGCCGGGTGCTGCCGACTCGGCCGGGTAGCGCTCGAGCGCACGAGTCTTCAGCAGCTCGGTGATACGAGCGTTGCTGGTGGTGCCGTCGGCGCGCACCCACGCGACGGTCTGCCCCTTCTTGAGCGTGCCGTTGAAGACGCGCAGCAGGGCGAGACGACCGAGGAACGGGCTGGAGTCGAGGTTCGTGACCCATGCCTGCAGAGGCGCCTCGTCGTCGTACGACGGGGCCGGGATGTGCTCGAGGATCGCACCGAACAGCGGTTCGAGGTCGTCGTTGTCGGGCAGACTGCCGTTGTCGGGACGATTGAGGCTGGCAGCACCGGCACGACCCGATGCATAGACGACGGGGACGTCGAGCAGCGCATCGACATCGAGGTCGGGCACGTCGTCGACGAGGTCGGATGCCAGGCCGAGGAGCAGGTCGTGCGCCTCTTCCTCGACCTCGGCGATGCGGGCGTCCGGACGGTCGGTCTTGTTGACCAGCAGAATGACCGGGAGCTTCGCCTCGAGCGCCTTGCGCAGCACGAAGCGGGTCTGCGGGAGCGGCCCCTCCGAGGAGTCGACCAGCAGCACGACGCCGTCGACCATGGACAGGCCGCGCTCGACCTCGCCGCCGAAGTCGGCGTGGCCGGGGGTGTCGATCACGTTGATCGTGATCTCCTCACCCTTGGCGTGCTCACCCTTGTAGGTGATCGCGGTGTTCTTCGCGAGGATCGTGATGCCCTTTTCGCGCTCAAGATCGTTCGAGTCCATGGCGCGTTCGTCGACGTGCGCGTGCTCGCCGAAGGACCCCGTCTGACGGAGCATGGCGTCGACGAGAGTTGTCTTGCCGTGGTCGACGTGCGCGACGATAGCGACATTGCGGAGGTCAGAGCGGAGGGCGTGCGCCATGCAGGTTTCCTAAAAGGGATGTTGGGATGCGCCGGGATGCCGACGGTACAGGATATCGCACGCACGCTGACCGGCCGCCGAGCAGGCATATGAACGCTCCCGTAACATCGGGCTGTGACCGATCCGCAGCACACCGTCTCGCGCTCTCGCACGTGGTGGGAGATCGCGATCGTCCTGGCGCTCGGGCTCGGTGAATCGGCGATCTACGCGATCGTCCAGCTCGCCTACCGGCTGACAGACAGCACGCCGCTCGCCGATCAGGTCGCCACTCTCAACCCGTCGCGCAGCGACCGCGAGGCCTTCGACCTCATCTACCAGGTTCTTGGGATCAGCTTCTCGATCGTTCCGGTGCTGCTGGTCTGCTTCCTGCTGTGGCAGAACGCGCGCCCGCACCTTGAGCGGCTCGGGCTGGACGGAACTCGTGCCGGCCGGGACGTCGGTCACGGCATCCTGCTCGTCCTCGCCATCGGCATCCCGGGCCTCGCGCTGTACGTCGGCGGCCGGATGCTGGGACTCTTCGTCGCCGTGGATCCGGGAGGACTCGACGCGCATTGGTGGACGGTGCCGATCCTGCTGCTGTCGGCCGCCCGCGCCTCGATCATGGAGGAGTTCGTGGTGCTCGGCTACCTGTTCTTCCGCCTGAGGCAGCTCGGCTGGGGAATGTGGCCGATCATCATCGCGACCTCCGTGCTGCGCGCCAGCTATCACCTGTACCAGGGGCCGGGCGCGTTCATCGGCAACCTCGCGATGGGCCTGCTGTTCGGCTGGCTGTTCGCCCGCGGCGGGCGTCTCCTGCCGTTCCTGGTCGCGCACTTCCTCATCGACGCCGCAGCCTTCGTGGGCTACCCGCTGGTCGCCCCGCTCCTGCCCTGACGTCAGTCGAAGAGGTCGCTGAGCCAGCTCTCGCGCTTGCGGCGATGACCACGGCCGTCGCGGTCGTCATAGCGGCGGTCGTCGTAGCGGCGGTCGTCGTAGCGCGGCTGCTCGTACCCAGGGGCGGCGGGAGGATGCTCCCGGTCTCCGTACTGCGGAACCGGCGGCGCATATGACTGCGGCTGCGGGGCTGTCACGGAGCGCTCGATGATCTTGTCGAGCTCACCGCGATCGAGCCACACGCCACGGCACTGCGGGCAGTAGTCGATCTCGATGCCGCTGCGGTCGGACATGACGAGCGTGGAACCATCGGTGGGGCATTGCATGCGTCGAGCCAAGCAGACCTCTCTATGAGAACGCCGGAACACCCGGCGTCGATCAGCGCGTGACGATGACGGCCACGGCCGCCCACACGGCGAGAACGAGCAATGCGGCGATCGACACCCAGTCCCAGGAGCGGGTCACGACGGCATCAGGCGCGGAGTCCGCCTCCAGGCGCAGGCGCTGCATCCTTGCAATGCCGTCCGCGGCTTCGTCGTTGCCGTCCTCGCGGGTCCGGTCAGGGCCGATCCGGCGCGGCCGGGAGCGCACCGGTCCGCCGAAACAGCGCACCACCGCGCCCTGGTCGAGTGTCAACTCGAGCTGCCACCGCAAGGCGATGCGCTTCACCCGGCTCCACGGCACCCAGGTGCGGCGGAGGAGGTTCTGCACGTCCACGCCCGTGACATCCGCGCGGATGTCGGAGGCGATGCCCACTACGTAGATGACCCAGAGCACCAGCAGCAGCCAGGGCGCGAGCAGCAGCGCCTCACCGGCACCGGATCGGACGACCGCCTCGACCAGAAGGACGACAGCGCCGACCGCGCTGATGCCGAGCAGCCAGGCCGCCCCGGTGACCCGGAAGACCCGTGGCGGCCGGGCCGCCGGCATCAGCCTGCGCCGCCCAGGGGCAGCGAGGCCCCGGGGATGGCTTCCAGCAGGCGCCGGGTGTACTCCTCCTGCGGGTTGCTGAAGATGTCGTCCACCGTGCCCTGCTCGACGATCCGGCCCTTCTCCATCACGCACACGAGATCCGCGGCGACGCGGACGACCGCGAGATCGTGCGTGATGAACAGGTACGTCAGGCCGAGGTCGCGCTGCAGATCGGAGAGCAGGTTGAGGATCTGGTCCTGAACCAGCACATCCAGGGCGGAGACCGCCTCGTCCAGCACGACGATGTCGGGCTTCAGCGCGAGAGCGCGTGCGATCGCGACGCGCTGACGTTGACCGCCGGACAGCTCGTTCGGGTATCGCCAGGCGAGCTCCTGCGGCAGCGCCACCTGCTCGAGAAGCTCGAGGGAGCGCCGATGCTGCTCATCGCGGGTGCCGATGCCGTGCACGTGCAGCGGCTCCGAGATGAGACTGCCGATGCTGCGCAGCGGGTCGAGGGAACCGTACGGGTCCTGGAACACCGGCTGCATGCGCCGGCGCAGCTTGAACACCTCCGCACGCGACATCGTGCTGGTCGGCATCCCGTCGATGAAGATCTCACCGTCGGTCGGCTTCTCCAGCTGCAGCAGCATCTTCGCGACGGTCGACTTCCCCGAGCCTGATTCGCCGACCAGTGCGAGGGTCTTACCCCGCGGGATCGAGAACGAGACCTCGTCGACCGCGCGGAAATGCTCATGGCGGAGCCCTCCGGTGCGGATCGAGAAGTCCTTCACGAGTTCGCGCACCTCGACCACGGCAGGAGCCGTCTCGGCCGGCGTCTCGACGGGACCGGCCGTGATACCGATGCGCTGGGAGGCCAGGCTCGGAGCGGCGGCGACGAGGCGCTGCGTGTACGGATGCCGGGGGTTGTTGAGGATCTCGGCGCTGGCACCCGCCTCGACGATCTCGCCCTGGTTCATCACGAGGATGCGGTCGGCACGCTCGGCAGCGAGGCCGAGGTCATGCGTGATCAGCAGCACCGAGGTACCTCGCTCGGTCGTGAGCGACGCGAGGTGATCGAGGATCACGCGCTGCACCGTGACGTCGAGCGCGCTGGTGGGCTCATCGGCGATCAGCAGCTTCGGATCGGCGGCCAGACCGATGCCGATGAGCGCGCGCTGGCGCATCCCGCCGGAGAACTGGTGCGGGAACTGGTGCATGCGCCGGGCCGCGTCGCTGAGACCGGCCTGAACGAGCACCTCGACGGCGCGGTCGTTGACCTCGCGCCGTCCCTGCGCCAGCCCGTTGGCCTGCACGGCCTCCTTGACCTGGAAGCCGATCGACCACACCGGGTTGAGGTTCGACATCGGGTCCTGCGGGACGTAGCCGATCTCGCGTCCGCGGATCCGCTCCATCTCGCGTCGGCCGGCCTTGGCGAGATCCTTGCCACCCAAGGTGATGCTTCCGCCCGTCACTGTGCCGGTGCCCGGCAGCAGGTCGATGATCGCCGCAGCGGTCGTCGACTTGCCGGAGCCGGACTCGCCGACGATGGCGAGCGTCTCTCCTTCGAGGATGTCGAAGCTCACGCCGTGCAGCACCTCGCGGGACTGCTTGCCGCTGCGGAAGGCGACCTTGAGGTCGCGGATGCTGAGAAGCGGTGCGCTCATCGCTGTGCCCTCGCCTTCGGGTCGACGGCGTCGCGCAGCAACTCGCCGAGAGTGATGAATGCCAGCACTGTGAGCGTGAGCGCCAGTGATGGCCAGAACAGCGCCATCGGCGCAGTGCGGATGCTGGTCTGCGCCTGACTGATGTCGTTGCCCCACGACATCGTGCTGCCGCCGAGGCCGACACCGAGGAACGACAGCACCGACTCGGCGACGATCGCAGCCGCGAGGCTTAGGGTCGCGACGACGATCACGGGCGCCATGGCGTTGGGCAGAACGTGTGAGATCAGCGTGCGGAAGCGTGAGAGACCGACGGCCTCGGCTCCCATCACGAAGTCCG
This sequence comes from Microbacterium abyssi, assembly GCF_015277895.1. Lineage (NCBI taxonomy): Bacteria > Bacillati > Actinomycetota > Actinomycetes > Micrococcales > Microbacteriaceae > Microbacterium > Microbacterium abyssi. Next base: position 2,208,083 of record NZ_CP063815.1, read on the forward strand.
ACTGTTTGACGCGAAGCACCTCCGCGCGCATGATCCTCGCGGTCGACGCCCAGGCGAATCCGCCGATGGCGAAGGCCAGGACGATCTCGTTGCGCACCGGCATCACCGACATCACGACGATGGCGGCGATGATGTACGGGATGGTGAAGAAGATGTCACCGACGCGGGACAGCAGCGAGTCGAGCCAACCACCGTAGAAGCCCGCGAAGGCGCCCATGACCATGCCGATGATCGTGCTGATGAGCGTGGCCAGCACGCCCACGACGACCGAGGTGCGCGTGCCCCAGATGATGCGCGAATACACGTCGCAGCCCTGGCGGGTGAATCCGAGCGGGTGACCCGCTTCCGGCCCGCCGTTGCTCTTCGGCAGGACGCAGCCGTTGTTCGGCGCGACGTTCGTGAACAGCCCCGGCCACAGGGAGACGACGACCACCAGCAGCACGAACGCCGCGGATATCCAGAACAGCGGACGGCGACGCAGATCGCGCCAGGCGTCCAGCCAGAGGTTGCTGCGCTTGGCATCGATGCGGACGACGTCGACCGGCACCGAGGTGGTGTCGACGGGGGCGACGTAGTGCTCTGCGGGCGCGTCAGGACGAGACATAGCGGATCCTCGGGTCGAGCAGGCCGTAGATAAGGTCCACGACGATGTTGATGAACACGTAGACGACGACGAACACCGTGACGAACGACACGACGGTCGGGTTCTCACCCCGGATGATCGCCTGGTACAGCGTGTTGCCGACGCCCGGCACGTTGAAGATGCCCTCGGTGACGGTCGCACCGACCATCAGGATGCCGAACACGGTGCCGAGGTCGGTGATCATCGGGATCAGCGAGTTGCGCAGCACGTGCACGGGGATGACGCGCCCGCGCGGGAGGCCCTTGCTGTAGGCGGTGCGCACCCAGTCCTGCCCCAAGGTCTCGATCGTCGAGCTGCGCGTCAGGCGCATGCTCGTCGCATAGACGCTGACTCCCAGCACGATCGCGGGCAGCCAGAGATCGCCCCAGTCGTTGCGGGCGCCAACCGTGGGTCTGAACCAGCCGAGTTGCACGGCGAGGAAGTACTGCGCGAGGAACGCGAGCACGAAGATCGGCACCGCGACGAACACGAGCGCCACGACGAGCATCGAGTTGTCGAAGATCCCGCCCTTGCCGAGAGCGGAGAAGAGACCGATCACGATGGCGAGGACGAACGCGATGCCGACCGCCATCACTGCCAGACGCAGCGTGACAGGGAACGTGCGGGCCAGGATCTCGATCACGGGCTGGCCGGAGAAGCTGATGCCGAAGTCGAGCCGGAAGATGCCGGTGATGTAGTAGAAGTACTGCACGACGAACGGCTCATCGAGGTGGTACTGCTCGCGCAGTCGCTCGAGAAGAGCCGGGTTCGGCTGTCGGTCGCCGAACAGCGCGGCGATCGGGTCGCCGGGCATGGCGAAGACCATGAAATAGATCAGCAGGGTGGCGCCGAAGAACACCGGGATCGCCTGCAGGATCCGTCTGAGGATGTAAAGAGCCATCCTCGACCTCCCTTCGGGTAGGGGACGCACAGGACGACGAGGCGGTGGTGTGCACCACCGCCTCGTCGCCTGCCGGCGTCAGCCGATCTTGGTGATCTGTTCGTACAGCGGGACGGAGTTCCAGCCGAACTGCACGTTGTCGACCGTCTCGCCGTAACCGCCGACCACGTTCGAGTACCACAGCGGCGTCGCGGGGAGGTCCTGCAGCAGAATCTCCTGCGCCTGCTGGAAGAGGCCGTTCGCCGCCTCCGGGTCGGTCTCCGAGATGCCCTGCGAGAGCAGGTCGTCGAACTCGGGGTTGGAGTAGTCTCCGTCGTTCGAACCGGCGTTGGTCGCGTAGAGCGGGCCGAGGAAGTTGTACAGTCCCGGGTAGTCGGCCTGCCAGCCGGTGCGGAACGCGGTCTCGATCGTGCGATCAGTGACCAGGTCGCGCAGTTCCTGGAAGGTCGGGTAGGGAGCACCCGATGCCTCGATGCCCAGCGTGTTCTTGATCGAGTTCACAGTGGCGTCGACCCAGGCCTGGTGGCCGCCGTCGGCGTTGTAGCCGATCTGGAACTCGCCGCTCCACGGGCTGATCGCGTCAGCCTCTGCCCACAGCTCCTTGGCCTTCTCGGGGTCGTACGCCAGAACCTCGGCGCCCTCGAGCGAGTCGGACCAGCCATCGATGACCGGCGAGGTGAAGTCGCTGGCAGGGGTGCGGGTGCCCTGGAAGATCACATCGGTGATCTCCTCGCGGTTGATCGCCATTGACAGCGCCTGACGGCGAAGCACGCCCTCGTCGCCACCGAAGTGCTCGAGGCGCTCGGGGATCGTGAACGACTGGAAGATCGCCGCAGGCTGGTTCACCGCGCGGTCGCCGAGATCGGATTCATACGATTCGAATGCCGAGTCCGGAATGGCATCGAGCACGTCGAGCTCGCCCGCGAGCAGGTCGGCGTACGCGGAATCCTGTGAGGCGTAGAACTTGATGTTCAGTCCGCCGTTCACGGGGGTGCGCGGGCCGTCGTAGTCGGGGTTCGACACGAGGTTGATCCCGACGTCGTGCTGCCAGGCGCCTTCGCCCTCGAGCATGTACGGGCCGTTGCCGATCGGGCTCTCGCCGAACGCTTCGATGTCCTCGAAAGCGACGTCCGGCAGCGGGTAATAGGCCGAGTAGCCCAGGCGCTGAGCGAAGTCCGACGCCGGCTTGTTCAGCGCGATCGTGAACGTGTAGTCGTCGACCTGCTCAAGACCGGTCAGCTCGGAGTCTTCGTCGTAGCTGAAGCCCTCGATGTCCTCGAAGAAGTAGCTGGAGAGCTGCTCGTTCGAGGCGAGTGCGCCGTAGTTCCACGCCTTGATGAAGTTGTCTGCGGTGACCTCTTCACCATCGGTGAACTTCAGACCCTCGCGGATGGTGACGGTGAGGTTCTGCGGGTCCTCAACAGTGATGTCCACCGCGACATCGTTGAACACGGAGCCGTCTGCTGCGTAGCCGATGAGGCCCGCGAACATCGCGTCGAGGATCTTGCCGCCGCCGACCTCGTTGGTGTTGGTCGGGATCAGCGGGTTCTGCGGCTCGGAACCGTTCACCGAGATGATCGCCGAGGCGTCTCCCTCGGTGTCGCCTTCGCCGTTGCCGGTGTCATTGTTGCCTGCGCAGCCGACCAGCACCATCGCGCTGGCGGAGAGCAGACCGACCCCGGCCAGGGTGATCTTGTTTCGCTTCATTTTGGTGTCCTCCTGTGGACAGGTCCAGGGCGCGTCGGCTTCGGACGCACCGGATACACCAGAGGCTACGTGACGTTACAACGTCGCGACAGCTCCGTTAATGAACCGTTACTGACTCGCCACATCTCCGAAACAGCTGCGAGATGCGGCGGAAACGCCGACGCGCCCTGCTGCGCATGACAGCAGGGCGCGTCGGAGCAGGCGGTTCCTAGGCGAACGCCTCGATGGGCGGGCACGCGCAGACCAGGTTGCGGTCGCCGTAGGCCTGGTCGATCCGGCGCACCGGCGGCCAGTACTTCGCAGCGACGAGCGAGCGCACCGGGTACGCGGCCTCCTCGCGGGTGTACGCGTGATTCCATTCCGCCGAGATCAGCGACACCGCGGTGTGCGGCGCACCGACCAGAGGGTTGTCGTCGGCGGGCCAGCGACCTGCCGCGACCGCGTCCGCCTCCTGCTTGATCATGATCATCGCCTCGATGAACCTGTCGATCTCGCCGAGATCCTCCGATTCGGTCGGCTCGACCATCAGGGTCCCCGGAACGGGGAACGACATGGTCGGGGCGTGGAATCCGTAGTCGATGAGCCGCTTGGCGACGTCGTCGACCGTGATCCCGGTGGCCTCCTTGAGCGGGCGCAGGTCGAGGATGCACTCGTGCGCGACCCGGCCGTTCTCCCCCGCATACAGCACCGGGTAGTGCTCGCCGAGGCGCGCGGCGATGTAGTTCGCCGACAGGACGGCGGCTGCCGTGGCATCCCGCAGCCCTTCCGCGCCCATCATGCGGACGTACGACCACGAGATCGGCAGGATGCCGGCCGAGCCGTACGGCGCCGCCGACACGGGCCCGCCCGCGAACTCGAAGCCGCCGGCGTGCATCGCGCGCTGTGCGAGCGGGTGAGCGGGCAGGTGCTCGGCCAGGTGCGCCTTGGCCGCCACCGGTCCGACACCTGGCCCGCCGCCGCCGTGCGGGATGGCGAACGTCTTGTGCAGGTTCAGGTGCGAGACGTCGCCGCCGAGGTCGCCGAACCGGGCGAAGCCCAGCAGCGCGTTGAGGTTCGCGCCGTCGACGTACACCTGGCCGCCGGCCTCGTGCACTGCGGAGGTGATCTCGACGACGTCCTGCTCGTACACGCCGTGCGTCGACGGATAGGTGATCATGAGCGCGGCGATCTCATCGGCGTGCGCGGCGATCTTCGCGCGCAGGTCGTCGAGGTCGACGTTGCCGAGGTCGTCGCACGCGACGACGACGACCTTCATGCCGGCGAGGACGGCTGATGCCGCGTTCGTGCCGTGCGCGGACGACGGGATCAGGCACACCGTGCGGTGCTCGTCGCCATTGGCCAGGTGGTAGCCGCGGATCGCCAGGAGCCCGGCGAGCTCGCCCTGCGAGCCGGCGTTCGGCTGCAGCGAGACCGCGTCGTAGCCGGTGACCTCGGCCAGCCATCCCTCGAGCTGGTCGATCATCTCGAGATAGCCCTCGACGTCTGCGACCGGGGCGAACGGGTGGATCTGCGCGAACTCCGGCCAGGTGATCGAGGCCATCTCGGTCGCCGCATTGAGCTTCATGGTGCACGAGCCGAGCGGGATCATGCCGCGATCGAGCGCGTAGTCGCGGTCGGCGAGGCTCTTCAGGTACCGCATCATGGCGGTCTCCGAGCGATGCACGTGGAAGACCGGGTGCGTGAGGTACTCGTCCTTGCGAATGAGCTGCGCCGGCAGCGCGCCGGCTTCGACTCCCTGCGGTCGCTCAGCCCGTTTCGTCTCGCTTCGCTCGCTCAACGCTCCGAAGGCGGAACGCTTGGCGCCGAAGACCGTGGCGACGACACCGAGGTCGTCGAGGCTCGTCGTCTCGTCGACCGAGACGCCGATCGTGCGGTCGTCCACGAGGCGCAGCAGGATGCCGTGCTCATCGTGCGCGCGGGCCACGATCGCCGCGGCATCCGGGGTGCGCACCTCGACGGTGTCGAAGAACGCGTCGTGGACGACGTCGGCGCCTGCCTCGACGAGCCGGTCGCGCAACGTCGACGCGCGAAGGGCGACGTTGCGGGCGATGTTCGCCAGCCCGTCAGGGCCGTGATAGACCGCGTACATCGACGCCATCACGGCCAGCAGAACCTGCGCGGTGCAGATGTTCGAGGTCGCCTTCTCGCGACGGATGTGCTGCTCGCGCGTCTGCAGCGACAGCCGGTAGGCGGCCTTGCCATCGGCATCCACCGAGACGCCGACGAGGCGCCCGGGCAGCTGACGCTCCAGGCCCTGGCGCACGGCCATGTAGCCGGCGTGCGGGCCGCCGAACGCCATCGGAACGCCGAATCGCTGGGTCGTGCCCACTGCGACGTCTGCGCCGAGTGAGCCCGGCGAGGCGATCAGGGTGAGGGCGAGCAGGTCGGCTGCGACGACCGCCAGTCCCCCGGCGACGTGCGCCGCGTCGATCACGGCCGACGGATCCCAGACGAGACCGGATGCCGCGGGGTACTGCACGAACACGCCGAAAAGCTCGTCCGGAAGCTGTTCACCGCCGGACAGGTCCCGCTCGACGAGCTCGATGCCCAGCGCCTCCGCGCGGGTCTGCAGCAGCGCCTTGGTCTGTGGGAATGCGCCGGCGTCGACGACGAACACGTCGGACTTCGACTTCGAGGCACGGCGGGCCAGCAGCATCCCCTCGGCCACCGCGGTGGACTCGTCGAGCATCGACGCGTTCGCAGTCGTGAGGCCGGTGAGGTCGGCGACCATGGTCTGGAAGTTGATCAGTGCCTCGAGGCGTCCCTGCGAGATCTCCGGCTGGTACGGCGTGTATGCCGTGTACCAGGACGGATTCTCGAGCACGTTCCGCTGGATCACGCTCGGGGTGATCGTGCCGTAGTAGCCCAGGCCGATCATCGGCGTGTTCACCGTGTTGCGGGATGCGAAGCCGCGCAGCTCGGCGAGCGCCTGAGACTCGGTGGCGGCGTGCGGGATGCGTGTCTCCGAGGTCGGGACGGCATAGATGGAGCCCGGAACGGCCTGGCGCATCAACGTCTCAAGAGGTGCGTCAGCGTCGATGAGTCCGAGCGCATCGAGCATGGCGCGCTGGGTCTCGGCGGTGGTTCCGATGTGGCGATCGGCGAATGCGGTCACGACGGCGATCAACCCTCCGTCAGCGCGGTGTACGCGTCACGGTCCAGCAGCGCATCGGCCGCGCCGTCAGCGATCGTCACCTTGATGAGCCAGCCGCCCTCGAAGGGCTCGGCATTCACGAGCGAGGGGTCGTCCACGACAGCGTCGTTGACCTCGACGACGGTGCCGGCCAGCGGCGCGTAGAGCTCGCCGACGGACTTGGTCGACTCGATCTCGCCGACGACGGAGCCCGCAGTGATCTCGGTGCCGACGGCGGGGAGTTCGACGAAGACGACATCGCCCAGCTTGTCAGCGGCGTAGTCGGTGATGCCGACGGTCGCGGTGGCGCCGTCGATGGCGAGCCATTCGTGCTCGTCGGTGTACTTGAGGCTGCTGAGATCGGTCATTTCTTCCTCCGGTAGAAAGGCAGGGCGGTCACGGTTGCGGGAATCTTCGTCCCGCGCACATCCAGGTTGACGGTGGTTCCCGCTTCGGCGGATGCGGGGTCGATGTAGGCCATCGCGATGGGGTGGCCGAGCGTGGGGCTGAGCGCTCCGCTGGTGATCTCGCCGAGCACCGTGCCGTCGTCAGCGACGACGGCGTAGCCGGCGCGGCCCGCGCGCTTCCCCTCGGCAGCGAGACCCACGAGGACACGGGCGTCGTCGTCGGGAGCGACGGCGAGCTTGCCGACGAAGTCGTCCTTGTCGGATGCCACGACCCGACCGAGTCCGGCCTGCGCGGGCTTCGTCTCGAGCGAGAGCTCGTGGCCGTACAGCGGCATGCCCGCCTCGAGGCGAAGCGTGTCACGGGCCGCGAGACCGGCCGGGACAAGTCCGTGCGGCGCGCCCGCGGCGAGCGCGGCATCCCAGAGGGCGGCGGCATCCTCGCTGCGGACGAGCAGCTCGAAGCCGTCCTCGCCGGTGTACCCGGTGCGCGCGATGAGCAGCGGCGCACCGAGGAAGAGGGCATCGGCCCACGCGTAGTACTTCTGCTCGGACCACGGCGTGCCGACCTCGGTGATGCCGTCGATCGCGGCGACGATCGCCTCGGATGCCGGACCCTGCACAGCCAGCAGCGCGTAGGAATCTGAGACGTCCTCCACATCGACTCCTCGGTCGCCGAGGAAGCCCGCGAAACTGCGGTCTTCGCCCTCGGCGCGCGGGGGAAGTTCCCGCTCGAGCCGCGACGGGAAGGCTCGCACGCGGGAGGCGAGCGCCGAATCGACAAAGCCCCGATTACCGGCGTTCGAGATGATCAGGAAGCGGTCGTCAGCGAGGCGGTAGACGATGATGTCATCGATGATGCCGCCGTCTTCGGCGAGGACGAGGGAGTACTTCGCCTTGCCGACAGTCATCGGGGAGATGCGTCCGGCGAGCGAGTAGTCGAGGAACTCGGCGGCGAAGTCGCCCGTGACGAGGAACTCGGCCATGTGCGAGATGTCGAAGAGTCCCGCCGCCTGCCGCACCGCGTGGTGCTCGGCGAGGTCGGACGTGTAGCGCACCGGCATCTGCCAGCCGCCGAAATCCGTGAAGGACGCACCGAGCGACTCGTGTCGTTCGCGCAGCGGGGTGTAGCGGGCCTCGGCCATGAAGTTCTCCCGTCGATCGGAAGGATGCCGTACGGAATGCACGGTATCCGAGAACTCCCCCTCTGTCATGGGCCTGAGAGTTTCGCGTCCCGGGCCTGTTGAGAGGTCGGGACGCTTTCACCGTCGGCGGATCCGTGGATCGCTTTCCAGAGTGGCCGGGCGTGCACGGTATGGGTACCTGAGAGATTGGCGGGGAGGCTTGCTCCTTCGGTGCCCGATCACGTTCATCGGGCTCTCCCGCGCAGGTCATGCGGCCTGTGTTCACTTAGCGCTCCCAGCATACCGGCATGCCTGTTCTAAGCTCGACGGCGTGGACGCATCCTCCGGAAGCTCCGACGCGATCCGCGTCGCCGTCTCGACCGTCATCTTCTCGCTGCGCGCCGGCGCGGACGGCGACCGACTGATGCTTCCCCTGGTCCGGCGGACGCGCGAGCCGCACCTGGACTCCTGGGCGCTGCCCGGCGGATGGCTCGATCCCGCCGAGGATCTGGATGCTGCGGCATCCCGCACGCTCGCCGAGACGACCGCCCTGAAACCGAGCTATCTCGAGCAGCTCTACACGTTCGGCGACGTCGACCGCTCCCCCACCCGCGTCGTCTCGATCGTCTACTGGGCGCTGCTGCGCTCCGATCTCGTCGACGCACAGCGGGCCGCCGCGGACGCCCCTGAGAATGTGGAGTGGTTCGACGTCGAAGACATGCCGATCCTCGCCTTCGACCACAACCGCATCGTCGAGTACGCGCTGTGGCGGCTGCGGAACAAGGTCGGGTACAGCTCGATCGGGGCCGGCCTGCTGCCGGATGAGTTCACGCTCACCGAGCTGCGCGAGGTGTATGAGGCCGTCCTCGGGCGGCGTCTGGATCCGTCGAACTTCCGCCGTCTGCTGGAGGGATCGGACGAGCTCGTGCCGACCGAGTCATTCCGCACCGGCAAGCATCGGCCTGCGCGCCTGTTCCGGCTTGCGGCTGAGACCTGATTCGCCCCGCTGCGCTCGCTCAGCCCGTTTCGTCTCCGGCGCTCCGCGCCTGCGCTCAACGACCCGCGTTCGCGACGCCCGCACTTTGCACTTATGGTCAGCTCGACATAATCTGGAATCGCACACTAAGTGTCGAGATGACCAGAAGGCGGCGCCCGATGCCCACGTCAACCATCCGCACCACTGATCCCTCCGTCGACCACCTGATCCAGGCGGCTCCGGCTGACTCCTGCAGCACCGACCTCGCCGCGGGGCCCTGGACGTTCGACACCGTCCCGGGCTACGGCCCCGGCTCGTCGATGGGCGATGTCATCCCGACCGGCGCACCGCGCCAGGGCGAGTTCCCCGCCGCATATCGCGAGGCGAGCGAGGAGGAGCTCGACCGCCGCATCCGCGCAGCGAAGGCCATCCTCGGGGATCGCGTCGTCATTCTCGGGCACTTCTATCAGCGCGAGGAGGTCGTGCAGCACGCCGACTACGTGGGCGACTCCTTCCAGCTCGCGAACGCCGCTCTCGAGCATCCGGACGCCGAGGCGATCGTGTTCTGCGGCGTGCATTTCATGGCCGAGACCGCCGACCTGCTCTCCACGCCCGACCAGGCCGTGATCCTGCCGAACCTCGCGGCCGGCTGCTCGATGGCCGACATGGCCGACATCGACCAGGTCGAGGACTGCTGGGAGCAGCTCGAAGATGCGCTCGGGCCGCTGGATGCCGTGGACGAGACCGGTCGCGTACCCGTCATCCCCGTCACGTACATGAACTCCTCCGCCGTGATCAAGGGATTCGTGGGACGCCACGGCGGAATCGTCTGCACATCGTCGAACGCCGAGACTGTGCTGGCGTGGGCGTTCGAGCGCGGGCAGCGCGTGCTGTTCTTCCCCGATCAGCACCTCGGCCGCAACACCGCCAAGGCGATGGGCGTGCCGCTCGAGAGGATGCCGATGTGGAACCCGCGCCGGCCGCTCGGCGGGTCGTCGGCCAGCGAACTCGTCGACTCGCGCGTCATCCTCTGGCACGGGTTCTGCTCGGTGCATCGCCGCTTCACGGTCGCGCAGATCGACCAGGCACGCGCCGAGCACCCCGATGTGCGCGTCATCGTGCACCCGGAGTGCCCGATGGAGGTCGTGGATGCCGCCGATGAGGCGGGATCGACCGACTACATCCGTCGCGCGATCGCGGGTGCGGCCGAGCCCACGACGTTCGCGATCGGCACGGAGATCAATCTCGTGCGGCGCCTGGCCGCCCAGTTCCCCCAGCACGAGATCTTCTGCCTCGACCCGGTCGTCTGCCCCTGCTCGACGATGTACCGCATCCACCCCGGATACCTCGCGTGGGTGCTCGAGGAACTGGTCGCCGGGCGCGTCGTCAATCAGATCTCGGTGACCGCCGACGTCTCGGAGCCTGCACGCGTGGCGCTGGAGCGGATGCTGGCCGCGAAGCCCCGCGCATGAACATCATTGTCGTCGGCTCCGGCATCGCCGGCCTCACCGCGGCTCTGCACGCCTCCGAGACCGGTCACGCAGTGACGCTCGTGACCAAGGAGGCCCTCGGTGGCGGATGCACCGCTCTCGCGCAGGGCGGCGTCGCCGGCGTCTACGGCCCGGGCGACTCCCCCGGTTCGCACGCCGACGACACGCTGATCGCCGGCGCGGGAGTCTCGGATGCTGCAGCCGTGGACGTCCTCGTGCAGGACGGCTCAGCTCGGATCGCGGAGCTGATCGCCCGCGGCGTCGCGTTCGACCGGGATGCCGACGGCGTCCTGCTGCTCGGCCGAGAGGCGGCGCACACGCATGCGCGCGTCGTGCACGCCGGCGGCGACGCCACGGGAGCGGCGATCTCGCACGCGCTGGTGCAGCACGCGCGATCCGCCGAGATCGAGATCATCGAGAGCGCTCTGCTGGTCGACCTCCTCACGGACGACGGCGCCGTGCACGGCGTCCGGATGCTGCGCGACGATGCGCTCGTCGACATCCACACGGACGCCGTGATCCTCGCCACCGGCGGGGCGGGGCGGCTGTACGCGCACACGACGAACCCCGCCGAGGCGACCGGCGACGGGATCGCTGCCGCGATCCGGGCGGGGGCTGCGGTCGCGGACCTCGAGTTCGTGCAGTTCCACCCGACGGTTCTCGGCGCCGGGACCCCCTTTCTCATCTCGGAAGCGGTGCGCGGCGAGGGGGCCGCGCTCGTCGACGACGAAGGGCGCCGGTTCGTGTTCGACGTCCATCCGGACGGTGAGCTCGCCCCTCGTGATGTCGTCGCTCGTGCCGTCGCGCGACAGGCCGCGTTGCAGGGGTCGGCGGTGCGGCTGGATGCCACGATGATCGGCGCTGCGCGCCTGGCCGAGCGATTCCCCACCATCGATCGTGTCACGCGTGAGCGCGGCTTCGACTGGGCGCGGGAGCCTGTCCCGGTGACGCCCGCTGCGCACTATCTGATGGGCGGTGTCGTGACGGACCTCGACGGTCGCACGTCCGTCCCCGGGCTCTTCGCCGCCGGAGAGGTCGCCCGGACGGGAGTGCACGGCGCGAACCGGTTGGCGTCGAACTCGCTGCTCGAGGCCGCGGTGTTCGGGGCGCGGGCTGCTGCTGCGGTGACGAGCAGCGGGCTCAGGTCGCGAATTCTGCCGGTATCCGCGGTTCTGAGCGGCGGAATTCGCGACCTGAACGTCGTTGGTTTCTCACGAAGCCACCTCCAGCACCTGATGTGGGACGAGGTCGGACTCCTCCGGACGCGAGACGGCTTGACCGAGGCCCTCGATACGATCCGCTCCTGGCGCGCAGCCGCCCCGCACCCGACCACCAGCGCCGAGTACGAAGACGCCAATCTCCTGCTGGTCGCAGAGGCGACGGCATCCGCTGCCCTCGCCCGCCCGGAATCGATCGGCGCGCACCATCTCGACCACGAACCCGCCCTGATCGGAGCCTGATGCTGACCGCCGCCACCCTCACCCGCATCGTCGGCGCAGCCCTCGAAGAGGATGCCCCGTGGGGCGACCTCACCAGCACGACGCTGCTGCCCGCCGACGCCACGGCTACCGCCGACCTGGTTGCCCGCGAGTCCGGCGTGCTCAGCGGCGGCGACGTGTTCGTCGCGGCGTTCACCCTCACCGACCCGACGATCACCGTAGATGTGCACGTCGCCGAGGGCGACGAGTTCGCGGCCGGCGATGTGCTGGCCTCCGTGTCGGGATCGGCGCGCAGCATCCTGACCGCCGAGCGCGTGGCGCTGAACTTCACCCAGCGCATGAGCGGCATCGCGACGCTGACCGCACAGTACGTGCGTGCCGTCGACGGCACCGGCGCGCGGATCGCCGACACCCGCAAGACGACTCCGGGGCTGCGCGCGTTCGAGCGCCACGCGGTCGTGTCCGGCGGCGGCAGCAATCACCGTTTCTCGCTGTCGGATGCCGTGATGGCCAAGGACAACCACCTCGCCGTCCTCCAGCGCACGGGCGACGACCTCGCATCGGCACTGCGCGATGCGCTCCAGGCACTGCCGCACACCACGCACGTCGTGATCGAGGTCGATCGGCTCGACCAGATCGAGGCGGTGCTCGCCGGCGGCGCACACACGGTGCTGCTGGACAACTTCTCCCTCGAGGATCTTCGCGCCGGTGTCGCGCTGATCGGCGACCGGGCCACGGTCGAGGCATCCGGCGGCGTGAATCTCGACACTGTCGGCGCTATCGCCGCCACCGGGGTCGACGTCGTCTCGGTCGGCGCTCTCACTCACTCCGCGCGCGCCCTCGATCTCGGGTTGGACCTGCGGATCGACGGATGATCTACCTCGACCACGCGGCGACGTCTCCGGTGCGACCGGAGGCGCTCGAGGCGATGCGCCCGTATCTCACAGGGGTGTTCGGCAATCCGTCCAGCCGTCACACCGCGGGTGAAGCTGCGGCGAGCGCGCTGGAGGACGCACGAGCACGGGTCGCACGGGTACTGGGAATGCGCCCGGGGGATGTCATCTTCACGGCCGGCGGTACCGAGGCGAACAACCTCGCGGTGAAGGGGATCGTGCTCGGCGTGCTCGACACCGACCGGCGGCATCTGATCACGTCGCCGATCGAGCACGAGTCGATCCTGGAGTCCGCGGCCTACTTGGAGCGATTCCACGGCGTGGAGGTGACGCGGGTCGCGGTCGATGAGAACGGCCGGGTCGCGCCGGATGCCGTGGCTCACGCGCTGCGCGACGACACGGCGCTGGTATCGCTAGGGCACGCGAACAACGAGATCGGCACGGTGCAGGATGCCGCGGCCATCGCCGCGGCCGTCGGGAGGGTGCCGCTGCATCTCGACGCCGTGCAATCGGCCGGGTGGCTGCCGCTGGCAGGTCTCGGCGCCGACGCGATCTCGGTCGCCGGGCACAAGCTCGGCGCTCCGAAGGGCACAGGGGCTCTTGCGGTGCGCGGGCGGGTTCCTCTGGAGCCTCTGCTGCACGGCGGAGGCCAGGAGCGCGGTCGCCGGTCCGGGACGGAGAACGTCGCGGGCGCGATGGCGCTGGCCACGGCGCTCGAACTGGCCGAGGCGGAGCGGGAGGTCATCGCCGCGCAGGTCGGGGCGCTGACCGGGCGGTTCATCACGGGCGTGCTCGAGGCCGTCCCCCAGGCGGTGGCGACCGGCGACCCGGTGCACCGCCTGCCAGGGACCGCGAGCTTCACATTCGCGGGGACGAGCGGGGAGGCTGTGCTGCTGGAGCTGGAGCGGCGGGGGGTGATCTCATCGAGCGGCTCGGCGTGCGCGGCGGGCAGCGACGAGCCGTCGCACGTGCTGCTGGCCTGCGGCATCGCGCCCGAGGTGTCGCAGACCTCGGTGCGCTTCACTTTCGGCCGTGAGCCTCTGCCGGAAGATGCACCGGAGCGGCTAGCCGCGCTGGTCGCGGATGCCGTCGGAGCTGTGTCGGGGTGAGCCGCCGGGGTCGTTGAGCGAGCCGAAGCTTCAGCGGCCCCCATAGACTCAGACCGTGCCAGACCCGATCGTCACGCTCATCGTTCCCGGTCGCGACATCGAGTCGTTCGCTCCGGCGGCGATCGCATCGCTGCAGGCGCAGACGGAACCGCGCTGGCGGGCGATCCTCATCGACGACGGGTCGGTGGACGCCACCGGTGACGTGTTCGGGGAGGCCGCGGCCTCCGACCCGCGATTCGAGGTCGTCCGTCACGAAGCATCCCGAGGTCTCGGCGCCGCGCGCAACATCGGCATCGACCGTGTCGACACGCAGTTCCTCGGCTTCCTCGACGGCGACGATGAGCTCACCCCGACCGCCCTCGAGCGCCTCACCGCGACTCTGGCGGAGACGGGCAGCGACTTCATCGCCGGAGCCTACGTCCGCACCCGCCCCCACGGTGAGGGCTACGTGCCCGGTCGCGTGCAACCCTGGACGGCCGCTGCGACCGACCCCGGGCGCCGCCGCACGAACATCTTCGATCACCCCGCGGCATCCGCCAACATCGTCGCTTGGTCGAAGGTCAGTCGCTCCGACTTCTGGAACGACCTGCGATTCCCCGAGGGCGTCGCCTACGAGGACCAGATCGTCGCCCAGCAGATGTACGCGCGCGCCCTCTCATTCGACGTGATCCCCGACGTCGTCGTGCACTGGCGCGTGCGTGCGGACGGCACCTCGATCACCCAGAGCAAGGATCAGCTGCCCGTGCTGCGCGACTATCTCGTAGCGCTCCGCGGCGGCATCCGCGTACTGCAGGATGCCGGAGCGCATTCCGCGGTGACCGCGCGGCTGGATCTCATCCTCGCCATGGACATGGCGCCGCTCCAGGAGATCGCCGCCTCGCACCCCGATCCCGCGTACGCCGCGGCGGTCACGGCGTTCCGCGACGAGCTGCGCGCCCTCCCCGAGTTCGCCGCCGTCCATCCCGACCCCGACTTGGCCACAGCGCTGTCGTGGTGACACACGGCCTACCGGAGCAATGATGAACGCCTACCTGGATTCCCTTTTCTCACTCGACGGCCGCACCGCGGTCGTCACCGGCGGCAGTTCGGGCATCGGCCGCGGCATCGCGACCGCCCTCTCTCGCGCCGGCGCATCCGTCGTCATCGTCGCTCGCGGCCGGGAGCGCATCGACGAGACCGTCGCGACGCTGACAGGCGAGGGATGCCGCATCGCCGGCATCTCGGGCGATCTGAGCACTCGCACCGGCATCCGCGAGGCCGCGGAAGCCGCGACCTCGCCGTTCGGCGAACCCGACATCCTGGTGAACTCCGCCGGCATCAACATCCGCCCGCCCTACGCCGAGATCACCGAGGACGACTGGGATGCCACGATGACCGTGAACGCCCTCGCGCCATTCCTGCTCGGGCAGCGGTACGGCGTCGGCATGGCCGAGCGCGGCTACGGCCGCCTCATCCACATCAGCTCGCAGCAGGCGCACCGCGCGTTCGTCGGCAGCGGCATCTACGGTGCGTCGAAGGGCGCTGTCGAATCGCTCATGCGGTCAGAGGCCGAGGCGTGGGGTCACCACGGCGTCACCAGCAATACGCTCGTCCCCGGTTTCGTGCTCACTCCCCTGAACGCCCGGTTGCAGGATGATCCGGTCAAGGTGGCGGAGCTCGCCGAGCGCACCATGATCGGCCGGAACGGACTGCCGAGCGACTTCGCCGCGGCAGCCGTCTTCCTCGCCGGCGCAGGCTCGGCCTACATCACCGGCCACTCGCTGTTCGTGGACGGCGGCATGTCCGCGCACTGACGCGGTCCGGATCATCCGTCGGCCGGATACACCCGCTGGTCGGCCGGCGGTCCGTCGAGCAGCGGAACCGACGCGGTGAGCGTGTCCACGGCATCCTCCGCGACTGAACCCTCCGGGGCACGATCGGCCCGCCGATCCGTGAACGCGGGCACCAGTGCGCCGCCGGTCGTCTGCTCGATCTTCGTCTCGGTGTCGAGGATCTGCGACGCCGCCACCTGCTGCGCGGCGAGCTCGGCGTAGAGCCCGCCCTGCGCCAGCAGTTCGCTGTGCGTCCCCGATTCGACGATGCGTCCGGCCTCGAGCACGTGGATCACGTCGGCGCCCATCACGGTCGACAGTCGATGCGCAATCGACAGCACGGTGCGCCCCTTGGCGGCTTCGTCGAGGGCCTCCTGCACGACGCGCTCCGACACGGTGTCGAGGGCGCTGGTCGCCTCGTCGAGCAGGAGCACCGGCGGGTCCTTCAGCAGCACGCGCGCGATCGCGATGCGCTGCTTCTCTCCGCCGGACAGGCGGTAGCCCCGCTCTCCGACGACGGTGTCGTAGCCGCGCTCGAAACCGGCGATGATGTGGTGGATGTTCGCCGCCCGGCATGCCGCGATCAGCTCGTCCTCCGACGCTCCGGGCTTGGCGTAGAGCAGGTTCTCGCGGATCGTCGCGTGGAACAGATACGTCTCCTGCGAGACGATCCCGACGTCGTCGATGATCGACTCTTGCGTGAGCGTGCGGACGTCCGCCCCGGCGAACAGCACGCTCCCGGCGTGCGCCTCGTACAGTCGCGGCGCCAGGTACAGCACGGTGGTCTTGCCGGCACCGGACGGGCCGACGAACGCGACGTGCTGGCCGGGGTCGGCCGTGAACGAGACCCCCTGCAGTGTCGGGCGGGTGTCGGGCGCGGCATCCGGGTATCGGAAGACGACGTCCTGGAACTCGACGCGCCCGCGCGGGCCGGGCGCCTGCGACACCGGGATGGCGTCGGGTGCGTCCTCGATCTCCGGCACCAGATCGAGGTACTCGAAGATGCGCGCGAACAGCGCGGACGACGTCTGCAGATCGAGCGAGACGCGCATCAGCCCCATCAGCGGCTGCAGCAGGCGCGCCTGCACGGTGGTGAACGCGACGACGGTTCCGGCCGTGATCGCGCCCTCGCCGCCCGCGATGAGATACCCGGCGACGAGGTAGATCACCGCGGGGACGGATGCCATCAGCACCTGCACGACGGCGAAGAACCCCTGACCGCTCATGGCCCGGCGCACCTGCAGCGTGACCTGGTTGCGGTTCTCTGCCTGGTAGCGCTCGGACTCGGTGCGCTGGCGGTTGAACGCCTTCGACAGCAGCATGCCCGACACGCTCAGCGTCTCCTGCGTGATGGCGGTCAGCTCCGACAGCGACTCCTGTGTCTCCCCCGCGATCCGTGCGCGCACCTGGCCGACCTTGCGCTGCACGATGATGAGGAACGGCATCAGCACGACGGCGATGAGCGTGAGCCGCCAGTCGATGAGGATCATCGCGACGAGCGAGGCGATCACCGTGACGACATTGCCGAGGATGCTGGTGACCGTGTTCGTGAGCACGCCGGACACCCCGCCGACGTCGTTCTGCAGGCGGGATTGGATGACGCCGGTCTTGGTTCGCGTGAAGAAGCCGAGCTCCATGGCCTGCAGATGCTCGAACAGGCGCACGCGCAGGTCGCCGGTGACGCTGTTGCCGACCGTGGAGGTCAGCCAGGTCTGCGCGACGCCGAGCACCGCGGAGAGCAGGAAGAGCCCGATCATGGCGAGCACCAGGCGAATGAGAAGCCCGATCTCCGGGCCGCCGCCGTCGACGGGGAACAGCGCGTCGTCGAAGATGCGCTGCACGATCAACGGCGGGATGACGGCGATCGCAGCGCCGACGATGACGAGGACGCCGGTGACGATGATGCGGCCGAGGTAGGGGCGGAACAGCGCCACGACGCGCCTTCCGAGTCCTTCGATCCTTGGCGCCTGGGCGTTCAGCTTCTTCTGCGCCGCCTCGTCGACGCCGCGGAATCCGCCGCCGCCTCCGCCGCGTCCGCCGCCCATTCCGCCCATGCTCATGCGCTCAGCCTAATCCGCGAGAAAATCTCATCCCGGCGGGAATGCGCCGCGTTCGGACGGGGTTATCCTGGAACGTCGCGCACGAGCGGATGCCGGGTCTGTCGGTTCCGTCTCAGGCCTTCCGCCACACCCACGCACTGAGGAGACGCTTTGGCCACCACATCAACCGGGTCGGTTCCCGCCGTCAAGCCCGCACCGCTCATCGCGCCCTCGGACATGCGCGTGATCTGGCTGCTGCTGGTGGCCGCCTTCGTCGCGATCCTGAACGAGACCACGATGGGCATCGCGATCCCGCACCTGAACACCGACCTCGGCATCCCGCCCGAGCTCGGGCAGTGGCTCACGAGCGCGTTCATGCTGACGATGGCGATCGTCATCCCGACGACCGGCTTCCTGCTGCAGCGCTTCACCACGCGTCAGATCTTCATCGCCGCGATGAGCGCGTTCACGCTCGGCACCCTGGTGTGCCTGCTCGCGCCGGGGTTCGCCGTGCTTCTGGTGGGTCGCGTGATCCAGGCCGGCGGCACCGGCATCATGATGCCGCTGCTGATGACGACGATGATGAACGTCGTGCCCCCGCAGTCGCGCGGACGCATGATGGGCCGCGTCGGGCTCGTCATCTCGCTCGCCCCCGCCATCGGTCCGACCCTCGCGGGCGCCGTGCTGAACGTGGCGAGCTGGCGTCTGCTGTTCGCCATCGTCCTCCCGATCGCGATCATCGCCCTCGCGATGGGCGCCAAGTGGATGACGAACCTCGGCGAGACGACCGACGCTCCGATCGACGTGCTCTCAGTCGTGCTCTCCGCATTCGGCTTCGGCGGCGTCGTCTACGGCCTCAGTCAGTTCGGCGGCGAAGGCGAATCTGGCGGAGCGACGATCGGCGTCGTGTCGCTCGTGATCGGGGGCATCGCTCTCGCTCTGTTCGTCTGGCGCCAGCTCGTGCTGCAGCGCGTGGACGACGCGCTGCTCGACCTGCGCGTGTTCCGCACCCGCAACTACACGATCGCCGTGATCGTGATGGCGATCCTCGCGCTCTCGATGTTCGGAACGCTCGTCCTGCTGCCGCAGTACCTGCAGAACGTCGCGGGTCTCGACGCCCTCCAGTCAGGACTCGTCCTGCTGCCCGGTTCCGTGCTCATGGGACTGCTGGGCCCCGTGATGGGCCGCATCTACGACGCTCGCGGTACGCGCACGCTGCTCATCCCCGGCACGATCATGGTCTCGGCCGCGCTGTTCTTCTACTCGACGGTCGGCGAGCACACCGTGTGGTGGCTGCTGGTGATCGCGCAGGCGATCATGTCGGTGGGGCTGGCGATGTCGTTCACACCGCTGTTCTCGGCGTCGCTCGGATCGCTGCGTCGTCACCTGTACTCGCACGGTTCCGCCGCGCTGAACACGATCCAGCAGGTGGGCGGCGCCGCCGGTGTCGCTCTGCTGACTGTGGTGTACTCGTCGATCCTGCACGCCGGCGAGCACGAAGGGCTCGACACCGCTGCGGCCGGCGCACCGGGTGCGCGGATGGCGTTCCTGATCGCCGCGATCATCTCGCTGGGCGCGGTGGCGCTGAGCGCCTTCGTGCGCAAGCCGGCGGATGACGTCGACGCGGAGTTCGTCGCAGGGCACTGACCTGGCAGGCGTGGTGCCCGGTGCGGTTTACGCGCCGGGCATCGCGCAGGAGCCGCCACCGCAGCAGCCTCCCGCGTTCTCCTCGCCCAGCAGGTTGAGGCCCGCGGGTGCCATCAGCGGCGCGCCCTGCGTGGCATCGGCCTGCACCGCGTCCTGAGTCTGCGAAGAAGTCATGGCACCCATGCTACGCCGACTATCGGACTTCGGCTCGGCCGCGGGATCCGCGCCGTCGATGCCCGCATCGTCAAGGGACTGGACAGAACCGGCGGCATCGCAGAAGACTCGACCCATGCACCGAGATGACCCCTCAGACGATGTCCTCCGCGAGGACGGCCGTGATGAGACGCCGAACGAGCGCGCCGACCGCAACTGGGAGGAGCTCATGCAGGAGTTGCGGGTCATGCAGACCGGCACACAGGTGCTCTCAGGATTCCTGCTCGCAGTCGCCTTCCAGCCGCGTTTCACCGAGCTCGACCCGCTGCAGGTCGGGCTGTACCTCATCCTCGTCGGCCTCGCCGCGTTGGCGACGATCCTCGCCCTCGCTCCTGTCGGCATGCATCGTTCGCTGTTCGGACAGCGCCGCAAGCCCGAACTCGTGCGGATGGGCTCGATGATGGTCAAGGCCGACCTGGTGGTCGTCGGCGTGCTCAGCGTCGGCGTCACCACTCTGATCGTCGACTTCACCCTGGATCGCACCATCGCGATCGTCGTCCTCGCCGTCGGGGCGCTCGTCGTCGTCGGTCTGTGGCTCGTGCTGCCGCTGATGGCACGCTCGACGCTGCGTTCGCGATGAACGCGCCCATGCCGGATCGCGCATGCCGCCTCGCCTACGGTTGAGACATGCTGCGACGACTCATCGCCCGCGCCTTCTGGGCCCTCAGCCGTTGGAAGCTGGTCGGCGAACCCGCACCTTCCCGTCCGACCGTCCTGGTCGGCGCGCCGCACACCTCGAACTGGGACTTCGCGCTCATGCTCGCGATCGCCTGGAGGCTGGGCGTGGAGATCCGGTGGCTCGGCAAGAAGAGCCTCTTCGCGGGCTGGCGCGGCCCCGTCATGCGCCGACTCGGCGGCATCCCCGTCGATCGCGCCGATCCGAGCCGCGTCGTCTCCGACGTGGTCGCCCGCATCCGCGCGGGCGAGGTGTTCGGCCTCGTGGTCACGCCCGACGGCACTCGCGGCAGCAATGAGTACTGGAAGTCGGGTTTCTACCGCATCGCGCAGGATGCCGGGATGCCGGTCACACTCTGCTTCGTCGATCGCACCACCATGACGACGGGGATCGGCCCCACGTTCGACGTCACCGGAGACATCACCGCGGACATGGACCGGATCCGGACGTTCTACTCCGACAAGTCCGGGTTCCGACCCGAGCTGCGCAGCGAGCCGCGCCTGCGCGAGGAAGGTCCGGCGCCAGTCTCGTTCACGATCAGCCGCGTGGCCCCGGAGGATGCGGGTGAGATCCTGACCGTGCAGCGCGCGGCATTCGTGTCGGAGGCACTCATCTACGGCGGCGTCGACATGCCCCCGCTGACGCAGACTCTCGAGCAGCTGAAGTCGGAGATCTCCGAGAACGACGGATGGGTGGCTCGAACCGACGGGCGGCTCGTCGGGGCCGTCCGCGCGGTCCAGGACGGCGATCTCCTCCTGATCGGGCGTATCGCGATCGCACCCGATATGCAGGGCGAGGGGATCGGGCGGGCGCTGCTCCAAGCTGCCGAGGACGGCAGCACCGCCCGTGAGGCCGAGCTGTTCACCGGGAGCCTCAGCGAGGCCAACATCCGCCTCTACGAGTCGCGCGGCTACGTGCAGACTCAGCGCGTTCCGCAGGATGACGGCACCGAGCAGGTCTTCCTGCGCAAACAGCTGCGCGCCTGACAGGCAGCTCGGCGTGCCGGAGCGGCCCGGTGCTGGGGATGGGGTCACCGGACCGCTCGGGCAGTCTCAGGCTTCGACGTCTCCCCGCCAAGCACCGGTTTCGGCGCCGCGACTCTCGATGAACTCCTTGAAGTTCTGAAGATCCTTCTTGACGGCATGCGAGCCCGCTCCGACCACCGCACCGGCCTTCTCGACGAACCCCTCCGGTTCCCAGTCGATCTGAGCGGTGACGCGCGTGGACGCATCCGTGAGCTTGTGGAAGGTGACGGCGCCGGCGTGTTTCGTCTCGCCGCCGGTGCTCGTCCAGGCGACGCGCTCGTCCGGATGCTGCTCCGCGATGACGGCGTCGAACTCTCGGTCCGCTCCGGCGACGTTGACCTTCCAGCGAGTCGTGGTGTCGTCGATCTGCGTCACGGACACGACCTCGTCGAGGAACTCGGGGAAGCTCTCGAACTGGGTCCACTGGTTGTAGGCCACCCGGACGGGAACCTCGACGTCGATGGTCTCGATGATCTGGGCCATGGTGTCTCCTCACTGTCGTCGGCTTGCCCGTCCATTCATCAGCACCCGGCGCGGTGCGCCCAGGGGGTTGACACGGGCCGCCGGGCGGATGTTCCGGTGCCCGGACTTGAGAGCTTCCTCACAATCCCGGGGCTCAGGTTGAAGACAGCGCCCGAGTGCGGAATCGTGGCCCGGACATGTTCTGTCCGGAGCATGTCCGCAAACGGAAGGAGAGCGCTGTGCTCACCCTGACCGAGAATGCAGATGCCGTCGTCACCACGATCGTCGGCCGAGAGGATGCCAGCGCAGACGCGGGGCTTCGCATCCAGACAGCGGAGGGACAGGGACCGAACGGCGAGGCTCGTTTCGCCGTTCACGTCGTGCCCTCCCCCGAACCCGCTGATGTCGTCGTCGAAGGTCCGGGCAGCCGGGTCTTCCTCGAGGACACCGCCGCCGAGGCTCTCTCCGACAAGGTGCTCGACGCCGGAGTGGACGATCAGGGGGCCGTGAGTTTCACGATCCTGCCACAGCCGGCCTGATCGAGTAAGACGTGCGAGTGGGTGGGATGCTTCGGCATTCCACCCACTTCGCTGTCATCCGTCAACCCCCTGTGGCGCTTGAGAGCGATCGCTGATGATGAGTGGACGATTCGAAGGAGGACGACATGTCTGACCCGAAGGACCCCCAGAACGACCAGGCCAGCGAGGTCCCAGTCGAGGAGACCCGCGACGACGACGAGAGCTTCGAGCCAATCACGCCCGAGGGTGTGCGGACCGGAACTCCGGCCGTTCCCGATCCCAAGGATTCACAGAACCCGCCGCCTCGTCGTCAGTGACCGACCCCGATCACCCGAGACGCAGCCCCGAAAGGAGACACATCATGGCAGAGCTCGATGGCAAGAAGGTGGCGTTCCTGCTCACCGACGGATTCGAGGACAGCGAACTGACCAGCCCCTGGGGTGCGGTGACGGATGCCGGCGCGCAAGCGCAGCTCGTCTCGCCCGCCGACGGGAAGGTGACCGGCAAGAAGGGACACGTCCAGGATGTCGACCAGCCGGTCGCCGGCGCCGATGCATCCGCTTTCGATGCGCTCGTGTTGCCCGGCGGCGTCGTGAACGCGGATCATCTGCGGATGGATCAGGATGCCGTCGCCTTCGCGAAGGCGTTCTTCGAGGCCCACAAGCCTGTGGCGGTGATCTGCCACGGCGCATGGATCCTGGTCGAGGCGGATGTGGTGCGCGGGCGGAAGCTCACGAGCTACCCGAGCCTTCGCACCGATCTGCGCAACGCCGGGGCGACGTGGGTCGACGAGGAGGTCGTGGTCGACGACGGTCTCGTGTCGAGCCGGACGCCGGACGACCTGCCGGCGTTCAACGCCAAGACGGTCGAGGAGATCGGCGAAGGCCCGCATGCGGGTCAGCACGCCTGATGGCCGAGTCCTGATGGCCGCGTACCGCATTGATGGCGAAGAGGTCGGCGGTATCGCCGACCTCTTCGAGCAGTTCAACCGAGAGTTCATGAGGGACGAGGACTGGCGGATGGGCACCAGTCTGGATGCCCTGAACGACGTCCTCCACCGCCTCGATGCAGAGTCACGCGACGGCGATCCGGCCGTCGTCGTCTGGCACGATCATGCCCGCAGCCGCGAGGTGCTCGGGTTCGAGACCACGCAGCGCTGGCTGCTGGACAAGCTGGCCCAGCCTCATGCGTTCGACGAGGCCCGCATCATGTCCGACCTCGACGCGCTGCGTGCCGGAACCGGAAAGACGTACTTCGACCTCGTGCTCGAGGTGTTCGCGGGTCACCCGCACATCGAACTTCAGTTGCGCTGAAGACCGCGTCAATCCCAGTCGAGGTATTCCTCGATGATGACGGCGGTCTCGATGGGGTGGGTGACCGGGAAGAAATGATCGGCGCCCTCGAGTGTCTTGACGCTCGCACGCTCGGGCGCGGTGGCTTGCAGACGCTCGCCGTTGGCGGGTGGCGTGACGGTGTCATCGGTGCCCTGGACGATCAGCACGGGGATCGCGGGTGCGAGCGGGGTGTCATCGTCCTCGGCGCCGAGCAGCAGCAGACCGTTGACACGGTCGGTGTGCGCAGCCGCGAAGGCCCGGGCGACGGTCCCGCCGTACCCGTGGCCGCCGATCCAGGTGTCTTCGAGGCCGAGGTGATCTATCAGCGCGAGGACGTCCGTCGCCTGCGAGCGGGCGGCGTCAGCATCCGCTCCATCGGCCTGCAGACCGATGCGCACGACATGGAAGCCTGCCTCCTCGGCGAGGTAGTGCGCCACTACTCCGAGACCGTCGCTGTCGAGGTCGCGCACAGTCACGAGCACCAGGGAGACGGGGCCCTCTCCCTCGACGAGGTACGGCACGGCGCGGCCTTCGGGCTCGAAGATGCTCTTCTTCGTCACTGGTATCTGTCTCCTGGTGCCTTCGCATGTGAGTCGCGCGGCGTCGAGCGGGCCCTGCTACTTTACTTCATCGGTCACCGATGCCCGCCGACCCATCCCGTCGAGGAATGCGCGCCACTCCCCCGACGAGCGCGGAAACGGGCCCGACGCGTCTTCTGCACGTCGGGCCCGCGGTCAGAGCGATTGTTCTATTTGCCCAGTCGCGCGAATTGCGCGGTGAACCCGTCCCAGTCCTCTTTCTCTGCGGACGTCGATTCATCGGCGGTGTACGGATCCGTCGCGGCATCGAGCGTTGCAGGGTCATTTGGCAAGGAACCGATTGCGGACTGCCCGAAGGTCGAGATCAGCATCACGCCGATCCCGTTCTCCTCCACAGCCGCGCGCGTCGTTCCGAGAACCGAGAACGGGATCTTCATCTCGTAGACGGTGTCCTGTTCCGTGCTATGCGCGCCGAGGAGATCGCTGAAGGCGCTTTCGTCGGCGAGATCGGCTGGTGCGTATCCCTCATACCCATTGGCTGCGATGCCCATCAGCGAAGCTCCGTGGAATCCATCGCCGAACGCGTAGGCAACACCGCCGTCTGCGAAGCTGGTGACATTCTCAGCCTCATAGTCGAAGGCGTCTGAGTCGTTCAGCGAGAACACCGCCGGCTTGCCCACACCGGGCTTGCTCGAGAACATCGCGACGTGATCGGCCTCTTCGTTCTCGAAGGTGTAGCGCATCCCCCAGATGCCCTGCTCGGTGCCATCGATCAGGCCGTCGCCGCCCCGATCCGTGACGTCGAACGCGATCCCTTGAGGAATATCACCGTTGTACGGCTTGCCGTTGTCGCTGATCGGGTATCCCTGCCCGGGGTCGACCACGTCGGTGACGTTGGTGAACTGCCACATCAGGTAGACGTTCTCGTCGTCCCACGACCCGTACAGCGCGTACGGGTCGTACACCGGCCCTTCATGGCTTCCGCGGAAAATGCGCGGATCGTCGTTGGCGACGCCCTGAGCGATGATCATGTCCTCGGTCCATTCAGATGCGTCACCGTCCACGGTGACCGACGCGGTCTTCCCCACCTGGCCGTTCGGGTTCTGCTGGTAGTAGCCGGCCGAGTAATCGGTGCCGACCGGCGTTCCTGGATTGCCCGGATCCCCCGGGACTTCCGGGTCTTCCGGGACTTCCGGGTCTTCCGGGTCTTCCACCGCGCACGGGCTCACCGCCGTCACGGAACCACCGGCAATGGCGACGGTCGTCCCGCTGACGACGTAGTCCTTGGAACCGTTGTTGTCCCACGCGCCCCTCCCGTTGTTGAACGCGAACGTCGAACCAGACGCACCGGAAGGCACCGTCGTCGACACCCACCCTTCACACGCATCCGACATCCTCGTCCCCGGCGCGCTCGTCCACGCACCAGTGCCGACACGGAAATGCGCGTAATACGCGTCCCAGCTCTTATCCGTCTTGTAGAACACAGTGAGATCCTCACCAGTCGGCTCGGCGCACGGGCTCACCGCCGTCACGGAACCACCGGCAATGGCGACGGTCGTCCCGCTGACGACGTAGTCCTTGGAACCGTTGTTGTCCCACGCACCCCTCCCGTTGTTGAACGCGAACGTCGAACCAGACGCACCGGAAGGCACCGTCGTCGACACCCACCCTTCACACGCATCCGACATCCTCGTCCCCGGCGCGCTCGTCCACGCACCAGTGCCGACACGGAAATGCGCGTAATACGCGTCCCAGCTCTTATCCGTCTTGTAGAACACAGTCAGATCCTCACCAGTCGGCGTCGCGTCCGTGGTCGCAGCAGCCAGCGCGCTCTCGTCCGACTGGTTCGCGCCATCGCTCGCAGCGACGGTGTACCGGTATTCGGTCTCCGGCGCGAGCCCACGGTCCGTGTACGAGGTGGACGTGCCTGCAGCCTGGAAGGTCTTCGTACCGTCCGCCCCACCCGTACGCGTGATCTCGTACCCCATGACAGCGCAATCGTCAGTTGACGCCGACCAGGTCAATGAGATTTCCGTACCCGAGGCGGCCGCCTTGACGTTCTTCGGAGTGGTGGGCGGTTGCTCGTCAACACACGTGCCGGTGCCGACCTTCGCGTCTGCATGAATCGCGACGGCATCGTTTCCTGACACAGTGGCGGAGAACTGCCCGCCCGAGACTGTCACGGTGTCGCCTGACCAGTTGCCGCGATCGTTCTTGGCCGAGATGACGTTGTAGTACTCACCGTCCGGAAGCCCGGTCTTGAACGTCTGAGTGAATTGACCGCCGCGGTTGATGACGACGGTGCCCTTGTCGCCCCGGCTGAAGGCAACGGCGCTGCTGCCATTGGTCCATTTGTCGGTCACGGACGTCCCGTAGGTGGCGACGCGGAAACCGACCATGTTCTTGATGTCGTTCTGAGCGTGCTTGCAGGTCCATGCGGAGCCACTTCCACACACCTGATCGATCACTTCACCCGACGCAACCTGCGGGGGTCCTGCATCGAAGTTGCTGAACGTGTAGCCGGAGTGGATCGACGGCGAGCCATAGTTCCACGCGAGCGTGAAGACCTGCGCGAGATCGTAGACGTCGCCGTTCTTGTAGCTCAGCGTCTCGCCGTTACGCTCCGTGTCGTGGTTGTCGACGAACACACCGGCGTCGTCATGATCGAGGAAGCCGTCCCACGACTCACCGATTCCGGAGCCGCTGATCAGCCAGTTGAGGGTGCCACCGCCGAAGGCTTCCTTGAGCTTGCGTGCGTAGGCGAACTCGTGGATATCACCCATCCCCAGATATTCCTCTGGCTGAATCGGCTCATTCGCGCGGATGACTTCCTGGACGATATACAGCTCGTCACGCTTCTTCACCTTCGACATGATGCCCTCCATGTCGGCGGCCGAGATGTGCTTGACGGCGTCGATTCGGAATCCTGACGCCCCGAGATCGACCAGCCGATTCAGGTAATCAGCGATCTTCTGCTGCACCGATTGCGACCCGGTATCCAGATCCGACAGATTCACCAGGTTGCAGTTCTGCACGTCCCATCGGTCCTGGTAATTCGAGATGTCTCTGCGGCAGGAGTGGAAATCGCCGTCGTTGTACAGTCCCGGGTAGTTGTAGTGACCGAATTGCGTTCCTGCCCAACCTGTTCCGCCGGCGGATTGGCCACTCATGTGGTTGATGACCGCATCGACGATAACTCCGACGCCCGCGTCCTCACAGGTGTCGATCATCTTCTTGAACTCGGCCTCGGTGCCTAGTCGAGATTCGAGTCGATAGCTGACCGGCTGGTAATACGTCCACCATTGGTTTCCGCGAACGTGTTCCTGAGGCGGCGATGTCTGTACATACCCATATCCCGCCGGGCCCAGGGTATTTTTGCATTCGTCGGCGATCGCATTCCAGGTCCACGAGAACATCACAGCGATAGTGTCCTTCGGGCCGGGGGCCGCTGCCTCCGCTTTGTTCGGCGGCGAGAGCGCGACGAACAGCGAAGCGAGCATCAGCCCGATAGCGAAGATCGCCCACGAAGTCTGACTTCGTTTCGATCGTTCCGGGAGCCGATCAAGAGTGCGTGCGGGGGTCACGGTGTGCTCCTTTGCCTACGTGAATGTGTCCGTCGGCGCGTCGGAGGATCGGGGAAGACGCGCTGACTTCCGTCACGATAGGTGCGTCCGTCGAGGGATTGCAAGCGCTTACACAAATGTGATGCGAATTACATGCGGGCGGTCCACAGACAGGCACGGCTTCCACATTTATTCAGCGAGAGCGAGACATCCGACCAGCGACCCTGGCGCCTGGAGTCGGCCGCCGCTCAACTCGATCCACGGTTCCGGTTGCGGGACACTGGTCAGGTGGACTACGTGTTTGTACCGCCGGGACCCGGCGCTCGGCTCGGCCTGCGCGTGCCGGCCGGAGAACTCATCGAGCAGTTCAGCCATGCCTCGGGTCCCGGTGGACAGGGGGTCAACACCTCGGATTCCCGGGTGCAGCTGAGCCTCGACCTCGCGACGACCACGGCTCTGGACGAAGTCCAGCGCGAACGCGTCCTTGGCCGGCTCGCGACGAGGCTCTCAGGAACGGTGATCACCATCAGCGCCGAGGAACATCGTTCTCAATTGCGCAACCGCGCCGCTGCTCGGGAACGACTCGCCGAGACCCTCCGCGATGCTGTGATGCCCGACACCGTTCGGCGCCCGACCCGTCCCACGCGTGGATCGCAGCGCCGTCGCCTCGAGGGCAAGCGCCGGCTCTCCGAGACCAAGCGCAATCGTCGACGTCCGACGGGCGAGTGACTTCAGGACCACCCTCCGGCGAGCGATCAGGTCTCGTACCGCCACCCATCACCGTCGCGCACGAAGGCGATGCGCACATGACGGCGATCTGGCGACCCCTGCCAGAACTCCACGCGATTCGGCACGACTCGCCAAAGAGTCCAGTCGTCCGGATCGACTGCCTGTTGCGCCGCCACGCTCCGGGCTTGCAGATCGGCAAGGCTCTCGTCTCGCGATGCCTCGATCACGGGTCCACGGACCCTGACGGAGCGTACGAGCGGCTGCCACCAGAAGGTGAGCGCCGCATTTGGGCAGACTTCGAGCTGGCCACCCTTGACGCTCGTCCGAGTACTGGCGAAGGCCCAGCCACGTTGATCCACGTCCTTCAGCACCACGACGCGAGCATCCGGCATCCCGCTCGCGTCGACTGTGGACAAGGTCATCGCGTGCGGCTCCGCCACCTCATGGTGCTGGGCGACGGCCAGCCAATCGAGGAAGAGCGTCACCGGGCCCTCCGGCAGATCCCCGAGGTCCAGTGGTGGGGCGGTCCCGGCCAACGACGGCAACGCCCGCAGCATCGACTTCGTCGAATCCGTCATCGTCCGAACCTCCCTCTCCTCCGGCTCAGCTCGAGCTTTCGCCGCGTCACCAACGGCTAGACGTTGAAGCGGAACTCCACCACGTCGCCGTCCTGCATGACGTAGTCCTTGCCCTCCAGACGCGCCTTCCCCTTGGCGCGCGCCTCGACGACCGAGCCGGTCGCGACCAGATCATCGAACGAGATGACCTCGGCCTTGATGAAGCCCTTCTCGAAGTCGGTGTGGATGACACCTGCGGCCTGCGGCGCCTTGGCACCGCGCGGGATCGTCCACGCACGCGACTCCTTCGGCCCCGCGGTCAGGTAAGTCTGAAGACCCAGGGTCTCGAAGCCGACGCGCGCGAGCTGGTCGAGGCCCGACTCCTCCTGACCTGTGGATTCCAGCAGCTCGGCGGCATCCTCCGGGTCGAGGTCGATGAGTTCGGACTCGATCTTGGCGTCGAGGAAGATCGCCTTCGCCGGCGCGACCAGAGCCTCGAGCTCGGCCTTGCGCGCAGCATCCGTCAGCACGGCCTCGTCGACGTTGAACACGAAGATGACCGGCTTCGACGTGAGCAGGCCGAGCTCCTTGATCGGCGCGAGATCGATGCCGCTCACCGAGAGCAGCGTGCCGCGCTCGAGCGCGTCCTTCGCGGCGTTCGCGGCCTCGAGCACCGAAGGGTCGAGCTTCTTGCCGCGAACCTCCTTCTCGAACCGAGGGATCGCCTTCTCGACGGTCTGCAGGTCGGCGAGCATGAGCTCGGCGTTGATCGTCTCGAGGTCACCCTGTGGGTTGATCGCGCCCTCGACGTGCACGACGTCGTCGTCGTCGAAGCCGCGCACCACCTGGGCGATGGCATCCGCCTCACGGATGTTCGCGAGGAACTGGTTGCCGAGCCCCTCTCCCTCTGACGCGCCGCGGACGATGCCCGCGATATCGACGAACGACACGGTCGCCGGAAGGATCCGCTCGCTGCCGAAGATCCCGGCGAGCACGTCGAGCCGGGAGTCCGGGAGGTTCACCACACCGACGTTCGGCTCGATCGTCGCGAACGGATAGTTCGCCGCGAGCACGTCGTTCTTGGTCAGTGCGTTGAAGAGGGTGG
Source organism: Microbacterium abyssi (assembly GCF_015277895.1). Taxonomy (NCBI): domain Bacteria; kingdom Bacillati; phylum Actinomycetota; class Actinomycetes; order Micrococcales; family Microbacteriaceae; genus Microbacterium; species Microbacterium abyssi. Next base: position 2,238,099 of record NZ_CP063815.1, read on the forward strand.
ACTTGCCGACGTTGGGCAGGCCTACGATTCCGATAGTGAGAGCCACGGGGTAAGAGTCTACCGGCGCGCGCTCACGCGGCCTTCACTCCCGCAGCGCGCGGAATGCCCGGGTCACGTACGGCAACTCGATTGTCGTCTCGTCATGCAGGCCGACCTCGTCGAACAGCGCGTCCATCGCTACGTGGATGGCGCGTCGATCCGAGTCGGATGCTGTGATGAGGTGACTGCGAGAATCGGCCATCCTGTGCAGCTGTGCGCGCGTGATCGGTCGCGCCCAGTGCCACTCCTGGGACTCCAGCCCGGCGAACGGGGCGGCAACGGTCGGACCGTACTCGTCGAGCATCACCTCGGCAGCGCTGGAGTGCATGATCGCCGTGAGTCGACGCACCCACTCGGTCCGGTTGTCGCGGGTGTTCCAGATGAGCCCGAGCGTGCCGCCGGAGCGCACGGCCCGGCCGATCTCCGCAGAGCCCTCAACGGGATCCACCCAGTGCCAAGCCTGTCCCAGCACCACGGCGTCGAGGCTGGCATCGGGGACGGGCAACTGCTCAGCGGTGCCGAGGAACGTCGGCACCCCCGGAACCGCACGGCGGAGCACAGCGAGCATCGCCGGGTCGGGGTCGATCGCGATCACCTCGGCGTCGGGCGCATCCGCGAGCACCCGGGTCAGTTTGCCGGTTCCTGCTCCCACGTCCGCGACACGACGTGATCCGTGCGGCAGCGTTTCAAGCATCCAGGCGACCGCATCGAACGGATAGTCGGGTCTCGCGGCCTCATAATGATCAGCCGCCGCGCCGAAGGAAGTCGCCCGCTCATCGCCCATGTCGCCAGCCTACGGCGAGTCTGCGGCGTCTGATCCGTCACCGGGGAGAGGGTGAAGAGGTGCCCCTGGATTTCACCGCCATCGACTTCGAGACCGCGAACTCCAGCCCGGCATCCGCCTGTTCCGTCGGGCTGGTGCGTGTCCGCGGCGGCCAGGTAGTCGCCACGGCCGGCTGGCTGATCCGTCCTCCGGCAGGACACGACGAGTTCCAGGAGTGGAACATCAAGATCCACGGCATCCGCCCTCAGGATGTCGCGAACGCCGCCACCTGGCCCGAGCAGTTCGACCGCCTGTGCGGCTTCGCCGGCGCCGATGTGCTCGTGGCGCACAACGCCGGATTCGACCTGAAGGTGCTGCGCACCGCATCCGAGGTCACCGCGCTCGAGTGCCCACCGTATCGTTCGCTGTGCAGCCTGCAGGTCGCCCGCAAGGTGTACGACCTCGACTCGTACCGGCTTCCGAAGGCCGCGGCCGCCGCCGGGTTCGCTGAGTTCTCGCATCACGACGCACTGGCAGATGCTCGCGCCTGCGCCCAGATCGTCATCGACGCCGCGCGCCGCACAGCGAGCGCCGACGTCGACGCCCTCGCGAGCGGCCTCAGCCTGCGCGTGACAGAGCCGCTCGTCGCCGTCGTCCACGAGCAGGCCGCCTGAGTGCATTCCCGCGCCCGACGCGAGAGAATGACGGCATGACGAATCCATCCGGTGACTCCCCGGTCAGCCTCGAGGTCATCGAGGGAACCTTCGATCTCGCACGGCAGGGACGCACGGGACCGCTCGGCGAGATGATCGACGCCGGCGTGCCGGTCGACCTGCGCAATCCGCGCGGCGACACCATGCTGATCGTTGCGACCTACGCCGAGGAGGCCCACACGGTCGCGGATCTGATCCGACGCGGCGCCGAGCTGGATGCCGTCAACAACAACGGGCAGACCGCGATCTCGTGCGCTGTGTTCCGCAAGAACGAGACGCTCCTGCGGATGCTGCTGGATGCCGGTGCCGATCAGGACGCCGGCGGACTGTCCGCCACGGCGATCGCCGACCAGTTCGGTCTGACCGACATGCGCGCGATCCTCGACGAGTACGCCGCACGCTGAACCTCGCTCCGGCGCCGCTGCGGGGCGGCGCGACGCCGATGTCGGATGCCCTCGGCATCATGGCGGTATGGATGCTCCGCTGATCGTTCTCCTCATCGTCGCCGCCCTCGCAGCCGGTGCCGCCGTGGGCTGGCTGGCGCATGCCGCGCGCGTCTCGGGCGCGCAGGCGCAGGACGCGACCGAACTCGCGCGCGCGCAGGCTGAGCTGGCCGCTGCCCGCGAAGACCGCGACCGGCAGTACGACCTATACCGGGATGCCGTGGAGCACGCCCGCACCGAGCAGCGCGCCGAAGCCGATCGGGTGCAGCAGCAGAACGCCGTGCTGACGGCGCTCGCTCCCGTGCGCGAGTCGCTGCAGCAGATGCAGAGCAAGGTCGCCTCCCTCGAGCAGGAGCGGCATGCGCAGTTCGGGTCGCTCGCCGAGCAGCTCAGACGTGCGCAGGAATCGGACGAGGCGCTGCGCGCCACGACGGAGTCGCTGGCGGGAGCCCTGCGCTCGACATCCACCCGCGGAGTCTGGGGCGAGACCCAGCTTCGGCGCGTCGTCGAAGCCGCCGGACTCACGCGGCACGTCGACTTCGATCTGCAATCGACCATCTCCTCCGATCGCGGTCAGGGGCGCCCCGACATGGTCGTCCGCCTGCCCGGCGGCACCTCCATCGCCGTGGATGCCAAGGTGCCCCTCGACGCGTATCTCGAGGCCAGCGCCCTGGTCGGCGATGCCAACGAAGCGCAGCGCCGACAGCACATGCAGAAGCACGTCAAGGCGGTGCGCGCGCACATCGACGCCCTCGCGAAGAAGGCGTACTGGACCGGACTGGATGCGAGTCCCGAGTTCGTGATCTGCTTCCTGCCGAGCGAGTCGCTGCTGGCCGCGGCGATCGATGAGGACCCGTCACTGCTCGATTACGCCTTCGGCAAGCGCGTGGCACTGGCGTCGCCCGTGAACTTGTGGGCGGTACTCAAGACGGTCGCGTACACCTGGACTCAGCAGGAGGTCTCGACGGAGGCCCGCACGCTGCTCGCTCTCGGCACGCAGCTGTTCGATCGCCTCGGCACTCTCGCCGGTCACGCCGACGACCTCCGCCGTGCGCTCGAGCGCACGGTCGACAGCTACAACCGCTTCGCCGGATCGCTGGAGAGCCGCGTGCTCGTCACTGCCCGGCAGTTCCCCGGCATCGACGCATCAACTCTGGACGGACCGCCCGTGATCACGAGCCCGGCGCGCAAGTTCACTGCGCCGGAGCTGACCGGCGGCGAATCCGTCTCCGAGATCGAGGCAGACCTCGGCGCTGTGCGGCACCGGCTGAGCGACGAGGAGCGTCAGGCGCTGTAGGGAACCCAGCTGAGCAGGGCGATCACCAGCCCGGACGTCACGACGAAAGCGCCGATCATCCACCACGGGCTGAGTTCGTGTCCTTCAGCGCGACGCACGCGGAAGAGAACATCGGTGCGCCGGGCAGGGTCAACGTTTGCGGGCGCAGGGGTGGCTGCGGCGGCTGCAGCCGCGCGGGCTGCTTCGTCTTCGGGGGTGACCCGGAGGATACGCCCCGTATTGGTGGTGACCATCTTCACCGGAGCGGACTTGTCGCCGCTTCCCGCCTGTCCCGTGGACATGTCTCACCCTCCTGGAGGCCGCCGCGAATGGGCTCTCGGTGGCGTCTTCCATTCTGCCAGCAAAGGCTGGCAGCGTCAGGAGAGCCACCCTCAGCGGGAGCACCGGGTGTGTAACGATCTCGTCAGAGCCACTTCGAGACGAGGTGCTCCGAGGAGATGCGCCGCAGCGTGCCGGATGCGCCGCGCAGGACGACGGATTCGGTGTACACGTAGTTGCCTTCGCGCCGGACTCCCGCCACGAGCTGTCCGTCCGTGACGCCGGTCGCGACGAACAGCGTGTTGTCGCCCTTGACGAGCTCCTCGGCCTCGTACACGTAGTCCATCTTGAGGCCGGCGTCGATGCCGCGCTGGCGCTCTTCGTCGTCGCGGGGCCACAGGCGGCCCTGGATGTGCCCGCCGAGCGCCTTGATCGCACACGCTGTCACGATGCCCTCCGGGCTGCCGCCCACGCCGACGCACATGTCGGTGCGGGCGCCGTGCCGTGCGGCGTTGATGCCGCCAGCGACGTCGCCGTCGCTCATCAGGCGCGTGCCGGCTCCTGCTTCGCGGATCTCCTCGATGAGCTTCTCGTGGCGCGGGCGGTTCAGCACGGACACGACGATCTCGTCGATGGGCTTGTCCAGCGCCTTCGACAGCAGACGGATGTTCTCGCCGATGGGCAGGCGGATGTCGACGACGCCGACGCCTGCGGGGCCCGTAACGAGCTTGTCCATGTAGAAGACGCTCGAGGCGTCGAGCATTGTGCCGCGGTCGGACACCGCGATCACCGAGAGAGCGTTCTGGCGGCCGGCGGCGGTGAGCGAGGTGCCGTCGATCGGGTCCACGGCGATGTCGCACTCGGGCCCGCGGCCTGAGCCGACGACCTCGCCGTTGAACAGCATCGGGGCGTTGTCCTTCTCCCCCTCGCCGATGACGACCCTGCCCTGGAAGTTCACGGTGCCGAGGAAGGCGCGCATGGCGTCGACGGCGGCGCCGTCGGCGGCCTCCTTGTCGCCGCGGCCGATGAACGGCACCGCCCTGATCGACGCCGCCTCGGTGGCGCGCACCAGTTCCAGCGCGAGGTTTCGATCGGGACGCAGCGGGCTCATATCGGCCGTCAGACTCACCATGGGGCCAGCCTAACCAGCGAGATGGCGAGACAACCCGCACTTTCGCCTCTCCCAGCGTGAAGAATTGGCGTTTCTTAACGAGAGCGAAGGCCGCCTCCTCGTGGCGAAGTCGGAGGCCCCGGCATCCGCTCATCGCCAGCGATAGAGTGAGCACTGTCCCGGCTTCATCTATCGCAGGAGATTTCATGCCCGTCGCCACTCCGGAACAGTACGCAGAGATGCTCGACCGCGCGAAGGCCGGTGGCTTCGCGTACCCCGCATTCAACGTCTCCAGCTCTCAGACCATCAACGCCGTGCTCCAGGGCCTCACCGAGGCGGGCTCCGACGGCATCATCCAGGTGACCACCGGCGGTGCCGACTACTTCGCCGGCCACACCATCAAGGGCCGCGCCACCGGCGCACTCGCGTTCGCCCGCTACGCCACCGAGGTCGCCAAGAACTACCCGGTCACCGTGGCGCTGCACACCGACCACTGCCCGAAGGACGCCCTCGCCGGCTTCGTCGAACCGCTCATCGCGGCATCCGAGGAAGAGGTGAAGGCCGGCCGCAACCCGATCTTCCAGTCGCACATGTGGGACGGCTCGGCTGTTCCCCTCGCGGAGAACATCGAGATCGCGAAGGACCTGCTCCCCCGCATCAAGGCGATAGGCGCCATTCTCGAGGTCGAGATCGGCGTCGTCGGCGGCGAAGAGGACGGCGTGCAGCACGAGGGCTCGAACGAGGCGCTCTACACGACCTTCGCCGACGTCGACCAGGCCGTTCAGGCACTGGGCCTCGGCGAGCAGGGGCGCTACATCGCCGCCCTCACCTTCGGCAACGTGCACGGCGTGTACAAGCCGGGCGGCGTGAAGCTGCGTCCGGAGCTCCTCGGCGAAATCCAGGAGCAGGTCGCCGCGAAGTACGGCACCGGCCCGAACCCGCTCGACCTCGTGTTCCACGGCGGCTCCGGCTCGACCGACGAGGAGATCGCCACCGCGGTCGCCAACGGCGTTATCAAGATGAACATCGACACCGACACGCAGTACGCCTACACGCGTGCGATCGCCGACTACATGTTCAAGAACTACGACGGCGTCCTGAAGGTCGACGACGAGGTCGGCAACAAGAAGCTGTACGACCCGCGCGCGTGGGGCAAGGTCGCAGAATCCGCGATGGCCGCGCGCGTCGTCGCGGCGACCCGCCAGCTCGGCTCATACGGCCAGTCCAAGAGCTGAATCCGCCGGTTTCACGGAAGATGCCTCGGCCGCCACGGCCGGGGCATCTTCGTGTCTGCGGAGCGCTAACGCCCGGATGCACCGTCCAGATAGGCGATGAAGGCCGGATCGTTCATCATCGGGATGGTGATGCAGACCGACGCCACGAGCATGGTCGCCGCGGCTCCGGCCAGCGGCAGCCACCAGGTGAGCTTCCCCGAGCGCAGACGCCGCATCGACAGCCAGGCGGTCAGCACCCAGCCGACGACGAGCACGATCGCGGCGACCGTGCCCCACACCTTGCCCTGGGCGAAGTTCGTGAACTCTCCCTCGATGCCGAGGATCTTCATGCTCTCGTTCATCATGGTCGGCAGGTCGAGGTACGACATCCCCGTCATGAACACGTTGACGACGCCGTACGTGAGAAGCGCGATCGTGATGATCCGGTCCCACGGGCGTGCGGCCGGCTGCGCGGGAGCAGCCTCGGCTGCTGACGCGGCGGGCGCCGCAGTGGCGATCGGGGCCTCGGTCACGGCATCCACCGGCGGCAACCCCGCGAGCCGACGTTGCTCCTCGGGAGTCGCATACTCGCCGTACTGGGGGCGATCGGTCATGACGATGCGGGCCCCCTGCGTCCGCCGAGGGCGCGAGCGTCTCGCTGGCCCGAACTGTCCTGACGCAGTTCCTTGGGGAGTGAGAACATCAGGTCCTCTTCGGCGGTCTTGACCTCTTCGACATCCTGATAACCGGCGCTGCTGAGTGCCTCGAGAACCTCGCGGACGAGCACCTCCGGCACCGATGCGCCGCTGGTCACGCCGACCGTCTCGACGCCGTCGAGCCACTCCTGCTTGACCTCTTCGGCGTAGTCGACCCGGTAGGCGGCCTTCGCTCCGTACTCGAGGGCAACCTCGACCAGGCGCACGGAGTTCGACGAGTTGGATGAGCCGACGACGATCACGAGATCGGCATCCTTCGCGACCTTCTTGATCGCGACCTGACGGTTCTGCGTGGCGTAGCAGATGTCGTCGGACGGCGGGTTGTGCAGTTCGGGGAAGCGCGTGCGCAGCCGGTTCACGGTCTCCATGGTCTCGTCGACCGACAGCGTGGTCTGCGAGAGCCAGACGACCTTCGACGGATCCTTGACCTGGACGGTGTCGGCCTCGTCCGGCGAGTTCACGATGGTGACCCGCTCGGGCGCGTGACCGGCGGTGCCCTCGACCTCTTCGTGCCCCTCGTGGCCGATGAGCAGGATCTCGAAGTCGTCGCGGGCGAAGCGCACCGCCTCGCGGTGCACCTTCGTCACGAGCGGGCAGGTGGCGTCGATGGCGTGCAGTCCGCGATCGGATGCCGCGTTCACCACGGCCGGCGAGACACCGTGCGCGCTGAACACGACGTTGGCGCCCTCGGGCACCTCATCGACCTCTTCGACGAAGATCGCGCCCTTCTCCTCGAGTTCTGTGACGACGTGGATGTTGTGCACGATCTGCTTGCGCACGTAGACCGGGGCCCCGTAGCGCTCGAGGGCCTTCTCGACGGCGACGACCGCGCGGTCCACACCGGCGCAGTACCCGCGGGGGGCGGCGAGCAGAACGCGCTTGTGTCCGTCGACCGGGATATCCTGAAGCCGCGTCGCCCGCGATCGTGGGATGCGGGGAACGGGAAGATGTACGGTGGCCTGGCTCACCCTTCGATCCTACCTTCGGGCGCCGATGAGGGGCCTGGACGCCTGCTCAGGCAGAACACGGATGAAAGGACCCGATGACGGTCTTCGAGGCATCGCTCGCAGACGGCGCGACCCCGCCGGCGGATGCCGTCGCTCCCCGCGATTCGACAGCGGAAGCTCCGACCTCCGTCGCGCGCCTCAACGGCACGATCCGCGACTTCGTCGCCCGCTGGAACACGGTCTGGGTCGAGGGCGAGATCACGTCGTGGAATGTCCGCGGCGGCAATGTGTTCGCTCGCCTCAAGGACACCCAGTCCGACGCGCAGATCTCGATCCGCGTCTGGTCGAGCGTGCGAGGACGCATCCCCGCCGACCTGAGCGTCGGAGACCACGTCGTCGCCGCCGTCAAGGCCGACTACTTCGTCAAAGCGGGCGACTTCAGCTTCACGGTGTCGAGCATGAAGCACGTCGGGCTCGGCGATCAGCTCGAGCGGCTGGAGAAGCTGCGAGCGCAGCTGCGCCAGGAGGGGCTGTTCGACACCGTCCGCAAGAAGCAGCTGCCGTTCCTGCCGCACGTGATCGGGCTCATCACCGGCGAACGCTCGGATGCCGAGAAGGACGTCCACCGCAACGCCGAGCTGCGGTGGCCGCAGGTGCGCTTCCGCACGCAGTACGCCGCTGTGCAGGGCGACCGCTGCGTACCGGAGACCCTTGCCGCGCTCGCGGCGCTGGATGCCGACCCGGACGTCGACGTGATCATCATCGCCCGCGGAGGCGGTGACCCGCAGACCCTGCTGGGGTTCAGCGACGAGCGTCTCGTGCGCGCCGTGGCTGCGGCATCCACCCCGATCGTCTCCGCGATCGGACACGAGAACGACCACCCTCTGCTCGATGACGTCGCCGACCTCCGCGCGTCCACGCCCACGGATGCCGCCAAGCGCGTCGTCCCCGACGTCGGAGAGCAGCGCGCCCTGATCGGGCAGTTGCGCGCCCGCGCCACCTCGCGCCTGACACAGCGCATCACTCACGACATCGCGCAGCTCGAGCAGTTGCGGTCCCGGCCCGTGCTGCGCTCCCCCGACCCGATCATCGCCGAACGCGCGCAGGAGCTTTGGCTGCTGCAGTCCCGCGGACGCGACACGCTCGCCCGGCAGCTCGACGCCGCGAGTCGACAGACCTCTGAGCTGCGCGCATCCTTGCGAGCGCTCTCGCCCGCGGCGACCCTCGCCCGCGGCTACGCCATCGCGCACCTAGACGGGGGCGTGATCCTCCGGGATGCCGCAGATGCCCCGGCCGGCAGCGCGCTGACCATCACCGTCGACCGCGGCTCGCTGGCCGCGCGCTCCGAAGGCGAGATCGCAGAGGCCGGCTGAGCGCGGTCACGCGGCCGGGCGACGTCCGCGCGGCGTCGTAGGATGGAGGGCGTGACTGCGCCGAACGACACCCCTGTGGAGACTCTGTCGTTCGAGGCCGCGCGCGACGAGCTCGTCCGCGTGGTCGCCGAACTCGAACAGGGCGCACCGACCCTCGAGCACTCGCTCGCCCTCTGGGAGCGCGGCGAGGCTCTCGCCGTCCGTTGCGAGGAGTGGCTGCTGGGAGCGAAGCGGCGCCTCGAGGCCACTCGTGCCGCGGCATCCGACGAGGAAGAGTCGTGAGCAAGCAGCCCCCCATCGTCGCCGAACTCGGCCGCCCGGAGACTCCCGAGGAGACCGCGGCACGCAAAGCCGAGTTCAGCAGGAACTACCGGGCAGGCCAGTCGTTCCGCAATCTCATCGCCGCGCTCATCATCACCCTCGCAGTGGTCGCAGTGGTCGTCTTCGGGGTGCCGCGGGGCGAACCGGCATCCGAGCGCGAAGTCGACGTGGCCGGCATCGCCGCCGATGTCGAATCGACCATGGACAGTCCGGTCGTCATTCCCGACCTCGGCGACTTCTGGCGAGTGAACGCGGCCGAACTGCAGGGCGGCGCGACCACGGTCTGGGACATCACCCTCGCCCCGGCGGATGAGGACGAGCGCGGGTTCATCCGCATCGCCCAGGCGTTCGACGCCGACGCCTCCTGGGCACCGCAGCTGCTGAACGGCACCGCCGCGACCGACACGACCCGCATCGGCGGACTCGATTGGGACGTCTACGAGCTGAACGGCAGGACCGAGAACAACGTCAGCCACGCGATCGGCACCCAGGCCGGCGACGATTACGTGCTGCTCTACGGCTCACGCTCCGCGGACTCCACGGCGAAGCTCGCCGAATCCCTCATCCCACAGATCCGCACCATCTCGGAGGCAGAATGACAGCGCTCACTCCCACCGCCGCGTGGCAGGCGATGCTGGACGGCAACCGCCGCTTCGTCGCGGGTGAGCCGCGGCATCCCAACCAGGATGTCGAGCGCCGCCATGATCTCGCCGACCATCAGAACCCGGTCGCGACGCTCTTCGGATGCTCCGACTCGCGTCTCGCGGCCGAGATCATCTTCGACCTCGGCCTCGGCGACCTCTTCGTGGTGCGCAACGCCGGACAGGTCATCGGCGAGTCGATCGTGGGCAGCCTGGAGTATGCGGTCGAGATCCTCAACGTCCCGCTCATCGTGGTGCTCGCACACGACGAATGCGGTGCCGTGCGCGCCGCGATCGACGGCACGGCGATCGACGCAGCCCCGCTGCCGCCGCACATCTGGAAGCTGATCGCCCCGATCATCCCGGCCGCCCGCAAGGTCCTCGCGGCGAACGGCGGATCATCGCCCGCAGACATCGATTCCGAGCAGGTCGGCCGCGAGCACCTGCGCAACACCGTCGCGAACCTGCTGCAGTCGTCCGAGCTGATCAGCGACGCCGTCGCCCAGGGCCGGCTCGGGATCGTCGGTGCCAACTACCGTCTTGCCGAGGGCACGGCCGTGCCCGTCATCGCCGTAGGAATCGACACGGGGATCGAAGACGTCCCCGCAACCCAGGAGGGATCGAAGTGACCGACACCGACTACCGCATCGAGCACGACACCATGGGCGAGGTCCGGGTGCCCGTGAACGCTCTGTACGGCGCGCAGACGCAGCGTGCCGTCGAGAACTTCCCGATCTCGGGCAAGGGCCTGGAGTCGGCCCAGATCGCCGCGCTCGCGCGCATCAAGAAGGCCGCAGCCCTGGCGAACAAGGAACTCGGCACGCTCGACGCCGCGATCGCGGATGCCATCGCGGCCGCGGCCGATCAGGTCGCGTCGGGCGCTCACGACGGCGAGTTCCCGGTGGACACGTATCAGACCGGCTCGGGCACCTCGTCGAACATGAACATGAACGAGGTGCTGGCCGCGCTGGCGACCGGCATCCTCGGCTCGGCCGTGCACCCGAACGACCACGTCAATGCCTCGCAGTCCTCGAACGACGTGTTCCCGACCTCCGTGCACATCGCTGTCACCCAGGCGCTGATCGACACGCTCATCCCGTCGCTCGACCACCTCGCCGTCGCTCTCGAGGCGAAGGCGGAGCTGTGGAAGGACGCCGTCAAGTCCGGCCGCACGCACCTCATGGATGCCACGCCCGTCACCCTCGGCCAGGAGTTCGGCGGCTACGCCCGCCAGGTGCGCCTGGGCATCGAGCGCGTGCAGTCCGCACTCCCCCGCGTGGCGGAGGTTCCGCTCGGCGGCACCGCCGTCGGCACCGGCATCAACACGCCGCTCGGGTTCCCGCAGAAGGTCATCGCGCTGCTCGCGGCCGAGACCGAGCTGCCGATCACCGAGGCCAAGGACCACTTCGAGGCACAGGCCAACCGCGACGGGCTCGTCGAGACGTCCGGAGCGCTGCGCACGATCGCCGTCTCGCTGACCAAGATCAACAACGACCTGCGCTGGATGGGCTCCGGCCCCAACACAGGCCTCGGCGAGCTGCACATCCCCGACCTGCAGCCCGGTTCGTCGATCATGCCGGGCAAGGTCAACCCGGTCGTCCCGGAGGCCGTGCTCATGGTCTGCGCACGGGTCATCGGCAACGACGCGACCGTGGCATGGGCCGGAGCATCCGGTTCGTTCGAGCTCAACGTCGCGATCCCGGTCATGGGCACGGCGCTGCTGGAGTCGATCCGTCTGCTGGGCAACGCCTCGCGCGTACTCGCCGACAAGACCGTCGACGGCCTCGTGGCGAACACCGAGCGCGCCGCCGCGTTCGCCGGCATGAGTCCCTCGATCGTCACGCCGCTGAACAAGGTCATCGGCTACGAGGCCGCCGCGAAGATCGCCAAGCATTCGGTCGCCAAGGGCATCACCGTCCGCGACGCCGTGATCGACCTCGGCTACGTCGAGCGCGGTGAGATCACGCTTGAGCTGCTGGACGAGAAGCTCGACCTGCTCTCCATGACGCACCCGGGCTGACCGGGCCGCGGCGCTGCCGCTGTTGTCGCATTTGGCGGACCTTGTTGCGCCTGTCGGAGGATTCATACGAATCGCTCCGGCAGGCGCAACAGGTTCCGACGTTCGTAGCGCTCGCGGTCTCGCCATCCGCGCGACACGTGGCAGCGCGACTCGTTCTGCACGGTGCCGAGTTCCGGGCAAGGCCTGTGGAGACCGTCGGCTGCGCCCGGACGGTGCTTCAAAGTGTGTGGATGCTCAGCCTCGCTCAGACCATCCATCGCCTCGGCGGTATCGCACGCGGGTCCCACTTGCAGACGCTCGGCTTCACCCGCACACAGCTCTCCCGGCAGTCGCGCGCCGGCGCGCCAGTGCATCCGCGCGGGCGTTTTCGCGACCACCGATCTCGATCACCGCATTCGGACTGCTGCCGGGCATGGTGGAGCCCTGGCGTGCGCGTCCGTGCTGCGGATCCATGGGATCTGGCTGCTCGAAGACGACGGGAGAACCCACGTCTGGCTCGGAGCCCGTGGCCGCGTCCACGCGCACCAGGACTGCACGTGCGTCTCGCACTTCTACGTCGGCACGCCGCCTCTCGGACGAGCGCACCTCGAGACCGCATTGGTGCACTACCGGCGGTGCGCGGGCGACGAGGCGTTCTTCGCGGCCTTCGAGTCGGCGTGGCGGAAGCGACTGCTGTCGAAGGGTGCCCGCCTCCGCATCCGGGCGGCGCTGCCGGCATCCGCCCGCTGGCTGGTCGATCTCGCGCGATCGGATGCCGACAGCGGCCTGGAATCGCTTCTGCGCCTCCGTCTGCACATCCTCGGCATCCGCCTCGATTGTCAGGTCGTGATCGACGGCGTCGGGAAGGTCGACTTCGTCATCGGCGGCCGACTGATCCTCGAGGCGGACGGCAAGGAGAACCACGACGGTGAGATCAAGAGGCACAAGGATCTGGTCAGGGATGCCGCGGCATCCCGACTCGGATACGAGACGCTTCGCTTCGACTACGCACAGATCGTCCACGGATGGCCGACCGTCCAGGCGGCCATCCGTGGCGCACTCAGCCGGCTCGTCACCCGCTGACACGCCTGTCGGAGGGTGTCACATCCGTCGGCGGAAATCCCCCTCAACCTCCGACAGATGCAACACCCTCCGACAGGTGCAACCCGGCGTGCAAGCCTCAGCTGAGCTCGCCGCCCTCCAGCAGATCGGTGACGAGGGCTGCGATCGCCGAGCGCTCCGAGCGAGTCAGGGTGACGTGCCCGAACAGGTCATGTCCCTTCAGCGTCTCGATCACGCTGGCGATGCCGTCGTGGCGGCCGACCCGAAGGTTGTCGCGCTGCCCCACGTCGTGGGTGAGCACGACTCGGGAGTTCTGGCCCATGCGGCTCAGCACCGTCAGCAGGACGTTGCGCTCGAGCGACTGCGCCTCATCGACGATCACGAACGCGTCGTGCAGCGAGCGTCCGCGGATGTGCGTCAGAGGAAGAACCTCGAGCAAGCCCCGCTCGACGACCTCTTCCATGACGTTGCCCGAGACCACCGAGCCAAGCGTGTCGAAGACGGCTTGGCCCCACGGGCCCATCTTCTCGTTCTGGTCGCCGGGGAGGTAGCCGAGTTCCTGGCCGCCGACGGCGAAGAGCGGGCGGAAGACGATGATCTTCTTCTGCTGCTGCCGCTCCAGCACCGCTTCGAGCCCGGCGCACAGCGCGAGCGCCGACTTACCGGTGCCGGCGCGACCGCCGAGCGAGACGATCCCCACCTCAGGGTCCAGCAGCAGGTCGATCGCGATGCGCTGCTCCGCCGACCGCCCGTGCATCCCGAAGAGTTCGCGGTCTCCGCGCACCAGCCGGTACTCGCCGTCGCCCGTCACACGGCCGAGCGCCGATCCGCGCTCGGAGTGGATGATGAGTCCGGTGTTCACCGGCAGCCCGCGCGCATCCTCGCTGATGCCGACCTCGCTCTCATACAGGTCGCTGATGTCGTCGCCGGACAGGTCGAGGGTGGTGATCCCGGTCCAGCCGGAGTCCACCGCCTGCTCCGCGAGGTACTCCTCGGCCGAAAGCCCGAGCGAGGCGGCCTTGACGCGCATCGGGAGGTCCTTGGAGACGATCGTGACGTCCTGCCCGTCCTGTGCGAGGTGCATGGCCACCGCGAGGATGCGGCTGTCGTTGTCGCCGAGGCGGATGCCGCTGGGCAGCACCTGACCGTCGGTGTTGTTCAGTTCGACCCGCAGCGTCCCGCCCTCGCCGATCGGAACGGGGAAGTCCAGCCGGCCGTGCTCGATGCGCAGCTCGTCGAGGTGACGCAGCGCCTGCCTGGCGAAATAGCCGATCTCCGGATCGTGACGCTTGCCCTCGAGCTCCGTGATCACCACGACCGGAAGGACGATCGAGTGCTCGGCGAAGCGGAACAGCGCCTGCGGATCCGACAGCAGCACCGACGTGTCGAGCACATACGTGCGAAGGTCCTGTGCAGGTTCCCCCGAGGAGGACCGGCGCGAGGCCTGACGGGTGGACTGCTGTGCTGTACGTGTGGTCACGACCCACTCCCGACCCGGGATGATTCCCGGCTATGCCACGAGTCGACCAGGGGTCACGAGCCGCGTACCTGAGGGCCGACTCGACCGGACACCGTGTCCGATGCCTTGAACGTACGACCCGGCCGCCTGATCGTTGCGGCCGACACGCCCGGAGCTCACGTTAAGCCGAGATTAACTCTGACTGAAGGCGCTCAGGCTCCCGGAGTGATGACCGTGCCGAGCGCCTCGTCGAGCATGCGCAGCGTCTCGTCACTGGTTCCGGCGTGCGCCGCCAGCCGGACGGTCGCACCCCGAGTGGTCGCGACGACGCCGGCGTTGGTCAGCGCGGCCGAGACCGCGGCAGGCGCCTCGGGGGCGAGCGCCACGATCCCCGCGCGGTGCGCGCGTTCGCGCGGCGTCAGCACGGGGATGCCGTGACGATCCGCGATGTCGAGGATCGTGTCGACGTGCCCGCTGATGGTCTCCTCGATCTCTGCCACGCCGGCATCGCGCACGTCGCGCAGGCCGACGGCGAGCCGGGCGACGGCGAGCTGATCGGGGCTGCTCACGCCGAAGGCACGGGCGGATGCCGCGGGCGCGGGCCGCTCGTCGATGGGAAGCCCGCCTTCCACGCCGGCGAGCCCGGACAGGACGGGGGTGATGCGCTCGCGCGCGTTCGCGGAGAACGATGCGAAGCCCGTGCCCCTGGCCGCACGCAGCCATTTGTAGCCGTGACCGGCCACGACGTCGGCTGCCGCGTAGTCGTCGGCCACGACGCCGAACGACTGCACGGCGTCGACGATCAGCAGCCGGTCGGGCCCGAGCAGCTCGCGTAGGCCGGCGAGATCGGCGCGGTAGCCGGTGCGGAAGTCGACGTGGCTCACGACGAGCGCTGAGACGTCGTCGTCCAGCGCCTCGGCGACGGCATCCACCGACACGAATCGGTCCTCGGGCGTGATCCAGCGCGGCACGAGCGCTCCGCCGGAGGCCTGCGCCGCACGCTCGAGCGTCATGCTCACGCTCGGGAACTCCGCCGTCGACGCGATCACCGTGCCGGTGAGCCCGAACAACGCGTGCATGAGGCCGTGCGACGACGAGGGCTGCATCGTCACGGTGTCTGTCTCGACGTCGAGAAGCTCGGCGGCGAGCGCCCGCGCCTCGTCGAGCCGCTCGGCGATCAGCGCGCGAGACGACGGCCGGGCACTGCCGAGCAGGTCGGCGTCGGCGAAGACCTCCGCCCGCACGGTCGGAGAGATCGGCCCGAAGGCGGCCCAGTCGAGGTAACCGGGGTCGCCGTCAAAGGTGGCGAGATAGTCGTCGAATGCGCTCACTCGTTGAGTCTCCCACGAGACCGCGCCGGGCGGGATGTGGTATTCAGCGGCCGAAGCGGCGGTCTCTGTCGACGTAGTCACGGATCGCGCGCAGGAAGTCGACCTCGCGGAGATCGGGGCCCAGGGCCTCGACGAAATAGAACTCGCTGTGCGCGCTCTGCCACAGCAGGAAGTCGCTGAGCCGCTGTTCGCCGCTGGTGCGGATGACGAGATCGGGGTCGGGCTGCCCGCCCGTGTATAGGTGCTCGCCGATCATCTCCGGAGTCAGGTGCGCCGCGAGGTCCTCCAGCGTGCCGCCAGAGGCGTCGTGCTCCGCGATGATGGAGCGCACGGCATCCACGATCTCGTTGCGACCGCCGTATCCGACAGCGAGATTGACGTGCAGGCCTGCGTTGTCCTTCGTGCGAACCTCGGCGTCATGCAGGACGCGTGCGAGCTCGGCCGGAAGGATGTCGGAGCGTCCGACGTGCTTCACCCGCCACCCCGCCTGCTGCGACAGTGACTCCGCGAGCTCCGCGATGATCTCGATGAGATCCTCGATCTCCTTGGAGTCGCGCTTGCGCAGATTGTCGCTGGAGAGGAGGTACAGCGAGACGACCCGCACGCCTATCTCATCGCACCACCCCAGGAACTCGCGCATCTTCGCGGCCCCCGCGCGGTGTCCGTCGGCCGCCGAATCGAAGCCGAGCTGCCGGGCCCAGCGCCGGTTTCCGTCGATCATCATCGCGACGTGATGAGGGACGGATGCCGTATCGAGCTGTCGCCTGAGGCGCTTGCTGTAGAGCCGATACAGCGGCCCGCGGCCTTCGCTCGTGCGTGCATTCACGTGCCTACGCTACCGCGCAGCCGGTCCGTGCCCGTGTGATGGCGCTGTGTATTGCGGATATGTGCGGACGGCGGCATGCCGGGCGACTTAGAGTGAGCACGTGAGCAATCCCGACAGCGATGCGGTCCCGATCCCCGAACTTCCGCTTCTGAAGGCCGCGAAAGACGGTTCCGCGGACGAGGTCAAGCCGAGCTGGCGCGGCTGGCTCCACGCCGGCACGTTCCCGATCGCAATCGTGGCGGGAATCGTGCTCATCGTGCTCGCCGAGGGCGCTCCCGCGAAGTGGGCCGCTGCGGTCTTCATGGCCAGTTCGCTGCTGCTGTTCGGCAATTCGGCGCTGTACCACCGCATCGACTGGCAGCCCAAGACGAAGCTGATCCTCAAGCGCATCGATCACGCGAACATCCTGCTGCTGATCGCGGGCACCTACACCCCCCTCGCCGTCAACGCGCTGGCACCAGCCCAGGGCACTCTTCTGCTCGTACTCGTCTGGAGCGGTGCGCTGCTCGGCATCCTGTTCCGTGTGTTCTGGATCGGTGCGCCGCGCTGGCTCTACGTCGCGTTGTACCTCGTGCTCGGGTGGGCGGCGATCATGTACATGGTCGATCTGGCACAGGCGAATCTCGCCATGATGGTGCTGGTGTGCGTCGGCGGAGTGCTGTACACGCTCGGCGCCGTGGCGTACGCCCTGAAGAAGCCCAACCCGTGGCCGGGGCATTTCGGCTTCCACGAGATCTTCCACCTGTGCACGGTCCTCGCATTCCTGTGCCACTGGACAGCGTGTCTGCTGATCTCAATCGCCCCCTACTCCCCCTCACTCGGCCTCCCCGGCTGACCGCCTACCCGACTCTGGAGAAGAAACATGGCTGACGTCGAGAGCTTCACGCTCGACCACACCGCTGTCCACGCCCCCTACGTCCGATTGATCGGCGTCGAGCACGGCCCCAAGGGCGATGCTATCTCGAACTTCGATGTGCGCTTCGTGCAGCCCAATGAGGGCGAGATCCCCACCGCCGGCCTGCACACCATCGAGCACTTGCTGGCGAGCCTCATGCGCGATCACGTCGACGGCATCATCGACATCTCCCCGTTCGGATGCCGCACCGGCTTCCACCTCATCATGTGGGGCGAACCGGCCGTCGCCGACGTCGTCGCCGCCGTGCGCGCGAGCCTCGCCGCCATCGCCGAGGACATCACCTGGGACGACGTTCCCGCGGTCGACGCGATCAGCTGCGGCAACTACCGCGATCACAGCCTGCACAGCGCCAGGGAGTGGTCCAAGCGCATCCTCGAGCAGGGCATCAGCCTCGACCCGTTCGAGCGCGTCGGCGTGTGATGTTCTCCGAGCTCCGTGATCGTGTCGTGCTCGTCACCGGCGGGGCCAGCGGAATCGGCGCCGGTATCGTGGATGCCTTCCTCGCCGAGGGCGCCACGGTCATAAGCGCCGACCTGAGTCTTCCGGAAGGACTGTCCCCCGGGCGGGACGACGAATGGACCGTGCGCCTCG
Organism: Microbacterium abyssi; assembly: GCF_015277895.1. Taxonomy (NCBI): domain Bacteria; kingdom Bacillati; phylum Actinomycetota; class Actinomycetes; order Micrococcales; family Microbacteriaceae; genus Microbacterium; species Microbacterium abyssi. The sequence goes on from NZ_CP063815.1 coordinate 2,256,119, forward strand.
ACGTCGGCGACGAGCGCGCCGTCGAGCAGGTCCTGGATGCCGTCACCGCCGCCGTCGGCCTCATCGACGTCGTGGTCACCGCGGCGGGCACCTCGACGATGGGCTTCGCGACCGAGACGACCGGAGCGGACTGGGACCGCAACCTCGACGTCAATGCCAAGGGGTCCTTCCTCGTCGCGCGCGGCGTCGCGCGGCGGCTCCTGGATGCCGGTCGCACCGGCCGCATCGTCTTCATCTCCTCGCAGGCGGGCAAGAACGGCTACCGCGGGATGACCGCGTACGTGGCGTCCAAGCATGCCGTGCTCGGGGTGGCGAAGACCATGGCGGTCGAACTCGCACCGCACGGCATCACCGTCAACGCCATCTGCCCCGGGATCATCGAGACACCAATGAAGCACCGCGAACGCCTCGAGGGCGGTGCGATCCGTGGCATGACCGCCGAAGAAGTGGCCGCCGAGGACCGCTCACAGGTTCCGCTGGGCCGCACCGGCACGACACAGGACGTCGCCGGAGTCGCACTGTTCCTCGCCAGCGATCTGGCCGGCTACATGACCGGCCAGGGACTCAACGTCACCGGCGGCATGACGATGCACTGACGCTCAGACGGGCGGGGTCTTCCCGTCGTCGCGCGGGCGGCTGCCCGGCGCTTCGCCGTCCGAATCGGGAGCGGTCTCCGCATCCGCCTGCGCCTGTGCCGCCTGCTCGGCATCCAGTTCCTCGCGCACCTCGCCGCGGTAGCGGACCCGGCGGACGCGACGGTTCATGTCCCAGATCAGCAGGACGACGGCGATCACGACGATAACGATCACCGCGAAACCCATAGGACCGGGTGTGACCGAGTTCGGGTCAACGGTCATCGACGGCGTCGGCATCGGGGTCTCGGCTCCTGAGAACACGGCAGCGAACACCGTTCCGAAGTGCACCATCATGTGTCCGCCTCTCGATCGCAGGTCACGTAACCTGGAATCACAAGCCTAACGACCGAAAGGCACCCGCCGTGACGACCGCACTCGAGCTCGACGAGCGATATGGTCGCACCCGTCGCGGACGACTCCCCTGGGTCGTCGGCGTCATCGTGGTCGTGATCGTCGTCGCGATCGCGGGATGGCTCACCCTCTCGCAGTCCATGAACTCCGTCGACGCCGACGATCTCGGGTTCGAAGTGGTCGACGACCACAGCGTGACGGTCCGGTTCCAGGTCACCGGCGCTCAGGGCAAGGACATCGCGTGCGCGATCGAGGCGCTCGACGAGGAGTTCGGCATCGTGGGCTGGAAGATCGTCGAGATTCCGGCGTCCGAAGTCCATCTGCAGCAGCTGAGCGCGGCGGTCCCGACGGTCGCGGAGGCCACCACTGGTTTGGTGAACTCCTGCTGGGTCGCATAGAATCCTCTGAGACGACGCCCTGGCCAATTGCCGGGGCGTCTTGGCATATCCCCTCCGCCCCTTCAGGGCGGTCAGCACAATCGCCCTGAAGGGCGTTCGAAAAAGGAGCACGCTGTGTCCACAGACGCTCAGGTCCCGTTCCTCACGCAGGAAGCCTACGATCGGCTCGTCGCCGAGCTCGAGCACCTCTCGACCGTCGGCCGCGATGAGATCGCCAAACGTATCGAAGCCGCACGCGAAGAGGGCGACCTCAAGGAGAACGGCGGCTATCACGCCGCGAAGGACGAGCAGGGCAAGCAGGAGGCGCGCATCCGCACCCTCGAGCAGCTGCTGAAGACCGCCAAGGTCGGCGAGGCGCCCGCGAGCCGCGGGATCGTCGAGCCCGGCACCGTCGTCACCGCCCTCGTGGCCGGCGGCGAAGAGGTGTTCCTGCTCGGAAGCCGCGAGATCGCCGGCGGCACCGACCTCGATGTGTACAGCGAGGCCAGCCCGCTCGGTCAGGCCATCATCGGGCTCAAGGTCGGCGAGAAGACCGCCTACGAGGCACCCAACGGAAAGTCGATCTCGGTCGAGGTGACCGGCGTGGAGACGTTCGCCGGCTGATCCCTAGTCGGGAACGACGACGGGTTCGTAACCCGCGTGGCGGAGCGTGTCGAGCGTCAGCTCGGTGTGCTCCGCCCCGCGCGTCTCGATGCTCAGTTGCAGGCTGACCTCGCTGATCTGCAGCCCCTGGCCGTGCCGGGTGTGCATGACCTCCATGACGTTGGCACCGGCCTCGGCGACGAGCTCGGAGACCCGCGCGAGCTGGCCGGGACGGTCGGGCAGCGGGATGCGGATCGTCAGGTAGCGACCGGATGCCGCGAGGCCGTGCGACACGACGCGCTGCAGCAGCAACGGGTCGATGTTGCCGCCGGAGAGCACGGAGAGGGTCTTCCCGGTGTCCTTCACCTTGCCGGCGAGGATCGCGGCGACGCCGACCGCGCCGGCCGGCTCCACGACGACCTTGGCCTGCTCGAGCAGCACCAGCAGGGCGCGTGCGATGTCGTCGTCGGTCACGGTGACCACATCGTCGACGATGTCCTCGATGATCTCGAAGGGCACGTCACCGGGCTTGGCCACGAGGATGCCATCGGCGATCGTCGGAAGGGTGGTGATCTCGACCGGGTGCCCCGCCGCGAGCGACGGGGGCACGGCGGCTGCGTTCTCCGCCTGCACGCCGATGACGCGGATCGTCCGCCCGATCTTCGCCGCGGCGGCCTTGGCGGCGGCTGCGACTCCGGCGATGAGCCCTCCCCCGCCGATGCCGACGATGATCGTGTCGACGTCCGGAGCGTCCTCGATCAGCTCGAGGCCGAGCGTGCCCTGCCCGATGACGATATCGCGGTGGTCGAAGGGGTGGATCATGATCGCGCCGGTGCGTTCGGCGAACTCCGCCGCGAGCCGCAGCGAGGTCGCGACCGTCTCCCCCTCGAGCACGACCTCCGCGCCGTAACCGCGTGTCGCAAGCAGCTTGGGGACCGGCACACCCAGGGGCATGAAGATCGTCGCGGGGATGCCGAGAGCCTGCGCCGCGAGGGCGACGCCCTGTGCGTGGTTGCCGGCGGATGCCGCGACCACGCCGTGCGAGCGCTCCTCCGCGGTCAGCTGCGCGAGCCGGTGCCCTGCACCGCGGATCTTGAACGAGCCGGTGCGCTGCAGGTTCTCCATCTTCAGCAGCACGGGCGATCCGAGGATGTCCGAGAGCGCCCTGGACGGCAGCGTCGGCGTGTGGGAGATCACACGTTCCAGCCCCCGCGCGGCGTCTTCGAATTCGGCCAGGGTGGGGACTGCGCTCATGTGTTCCTCCGTCGCCGCTCGCGCGGCACTGTACTCCAGATCAGATCGCCGGCGGGTTGTCGCCCGGTTCGCCACGACCCGGTGCTGAGCGTGACCGCGACCACGTTCACGAACGCGGCCAGCGGCACGGCGAACAGCGCACCGGGGATGCCGGCGATCATCGACCCGCCGGCGACGACGAGGACGACGGCGAGCGGATGCACCTTCACCGCCGAGCCCATCAGGATCGGCTGCAGGACATGCCCCTCGAGCTGCTGGACGCCGATCACCACCACCAGCATCCAGAACGCGTTCCATGGGTCGTTGTAGACCAGCGCGAGGAACACGGCGACAGCACCCGTGGCGACCGCACCGACGATCGGGATGAACGCACCGAGGAACACCAGCACCGCGACGGGGATCGCCAGCGGCACGCCGAGCAGGAAGGCGCCGAGGCCGATGCCGATCGAGTCGATCGTGGCGACCAACAGCTGGGTCTTGGCGTAGTTGACGACGGTGCGCCAGCCGCTGCGCGCCGACGCGTCGACGGCGGGCCGGGCGTCGCGGGGGAAGAGCTTGGTGGTCCAGCGCCAGATCCCGCCGCCGTCGGCGAGCAGGCAGATGAGGATGAAGACGGTCAGCAGCGTGCCGACGACGACGTGCCCTGCGGTCGAGCCGATGGCGAGTGCGCCGGACCAGAGCAGCTCCGCCTGCTGCTGGATCAGGGCCCAGCCCTGGTCGAGGTACTCCTGGATCTGCGTCTCGGTCAGGTGCAACGGGCCGTCGATGAGGTACTGCCGGAACTCCTCGATCGCCGCGGTGGTCCTGGCGTGCACCTGCGGCCACTCCCGGCCGATCTGCCAGCCGACGAGCCACAGCAGGCCGGTGACGATCGCGATCGTCCCGATCAGGGCGAGGATGATCGCGAGCCAGCGCGGGAATCGGTGCCGCAGCATCCACTCGAAGGCGGGCCAGAGCAGCGCCGTGATGAGGATGCCGACCAGGATCGGGATCACGAGGAGTTTGAGCTGGATGACGATCCAGATGATGACACCGGCGGCGGCGGCGATCAGCAGCAGGCGCCAGGCGTAGGCCGCGCTGACGCGCAGCGAGAACGGGACGGTGTTGTCCGCTTCGGTGGATACCGTGCGATCGGTCGGCATGCGACCCCACAGAAGATCGCGCTTGCGGGGGCGCTGCTCGTCCGTCATGCGCCAAGTCTAGTTGCGGCGCTGTGCAGATGCTGTGACGTAGCGCGACCGCGATGTCGGAGCCGGGCGATACGCTGACCGGGTGTCCGAGACTCTCAGTGCCGCTCAGGCCCGACGTGTCGCCCTGGCCGCCCAGGGCTTCACCAGACGCCGGCCCTCCGCGAAGGTCGCGTCTCGGCATGTGCACAACGCCATGGAGCGCCTCGGGGTGCTGCAGATCGACTCGGTGAACGTCTTCGCCCGCAGCCACTATCTCCCGCTGTTCTCGCGGCTCGGCGCCTACGATCCCGCCCTGCTCGACCGCATCTTCATGTCGCGCACCACGCACTACGTCGAGTATCTCGCGCACGAGGCGACGTTCGTACCGGCCCTGGACTGGTCGCTGTGGCGCTTCCGCATGGACGATTTCCGGCGACGGTGGGCGGACGATCCCGGTTCCTGGATGAACCAGAACGCCCGCACGATCGCCTGGGTCAAGGACGAGTTGCGCGCTCGCGGGCCGTTGCGACCCGCCCAGCTGCGCGCCGACGCGCCCCGCGAGCGCGGCACCTGGTGGGACTGGGACGAGGTGAAGCTCGCCCTCGAGCACCTCTGGCGCATCGGCGAGGTCGCCGTCAGCGGCCGCCGGGGATTCGAGCGTGTGTACGCGCTCGAGGAGCAGGTGATCCCCGACGAGGTGCGCCGGGTGGAGATCTCGCGCGAAGACGCGATCCGCGAGCTCGTCCGCCGCGCCGCACGCTCGTACGGCGTCTCCACGGACGCGGACCTCGCCGACTACTACCGCATCCGCGATCGCGTGGCCGTCCGCCGCGCGATCGACGACCTCGTCGACGCCGATGAGCTGCGTCCGGTCCAGGTCCGCGGCTGGGAGAAGTCGGGTCGTCAGCTGCCCGCCTGGATGCACCGGGATGCCGTACTGCCCCGCCGCGTGGAAGCGGCGGCCCTCCTCACCCCCTTCGACCCGGTCGTCTGGTTCCGCGAGCGCGCGTTGAGGGTCTTCGAACTCGACTACCGCATCGAGATATACGTCCCCGCCGCCAAGCGTCGCTTCGGGTACTACTCGCTGCCCGTGCTCGTGGGCGACCGGATCGTCGCACGCGTCGACCTCAAGGCCGATCGTGCCTCGTCGACGCTGCAGGTGCAGTCGGCGTGGTGGGAGCCGCAGGCGCGGACTGAGGATGCCGATGCGATCGCGACGGAGCTCACGTCGGCGGCGTCCTGGCAGGGGCTGGAGAACATCTCGGTGTCCGGTTGGGGCGACGCAGCGGATGCGGTGGCCGGTGCCCTGCACGTCGGGCGCAGTGGCGTGCGGCGTCACGTGCACGAGCGGGAACTGTCGGCGTGAGACGACGGACGACGTGGATCGTGCTCGCGGCGGCCGCCGCCGTGATCGTCGCCGGTCTCGTGTGGCTGACGCTGTCGTCCGGTCAGAGCAACCCACCGCGGGCGCTCGGCGGCGCAACCGCCGATGAGCCGAAGGCCGGTCCCGAGGCGACGGCGCTCGCACAGCGGCAACTCGACGCGCGGCTGGCGACTTGCACTGAACCCGCAGCCGAGGCACCGGAGTCCTGCGGCATCGCGATCCCGTGGGCGGCGGACTTCGCCGCCGTCGAGGTCATCCACTACCGCATCGAGAAGACGCCGGAGCTGACGCTCACGCCGCCGACATTCCGCGCGGATGACGGCATCCTCGTCGCGACCGTCACCGGCACCGGTCTCAACGGCACGGCGAAGACGCTGACCTATCGCACCGAGAACTGGATGCTGCGCGGCGACGTGCGCGCCAAGCGCGCCGGGATCCTACTGGAGCCCTGGTAGGCGTAGGGTTTCGACTCGCTCGCGCTACGCGCGTGCTCGCTCAACCTTGATACGCAAACGGCTCAACGCGCCTGCGGCGCATTGAGCCGTTTCGTATCAAAACTGCACGCGCGGGGGCTCGGAGATCGCGGCGCCGTCGGCGACCTCGAAGAACTCCCGCTCGGTGAATCCGAGTCCGCGGGCGAACAGGTTGTTCGGGAAGACCTTGATCTTCGTGTTCAGCTCGCGCACGCCGCCGTTGTAGAAGCGGCGGGCGGCCTGGATCTTGTCCTCGGTGTCGACGAGCGCATGCTGCACCTGGAGGAAGTTCTGGCTGGCCTGCAGCTGCGGGTAGGCCTCGGCGACGGCGAACAGGCTCTTGAGCGCCTGCTGCAGGTGCCCCTCCGCGATGCCCGCTTCGCCCGGGCTGGTCGCGGCCAGTGTCTCGGCGCGAGCACGCGTGACGTTCTCGAACACGGCCTTCTCGTGCGACGCGTACCCCTTGACCGTCTCGATGAGGTTCGGGATGAGGTCGGCTCGTCGCTTCAGCTGCACTGTGATGCCGCTCCACGCCTCGTCGACGCGGACGTTCAGCTGCACCAGGGAGTTGTACGTCGCCCAGAAGTAGATGCCGATGAGCACCAGCACCGCGACGACGATCAGTACCGGAATGAGCCATTCCATGTCAGGCAACCCCCTTGGACCGAATTTCCTTCATCCTATCTGCGCACCCTGCATGTGCACTGGGCACGGGCTCACTCTCCGAGCACGCGCTCGAGGTGCCTGTTGGCGAAACGACGGGCGGGGTCGAGCCTGTCCCGCAACGCGACGAAGTCGCCGAACCGCGGGTAGCGCTCGCGCAGCTGCTCGGCGTCCAGGGTATGCAGCTTTCCCCAGTGGGGGCGGCCGCCGTGCTCGAGGCAGATCTTCTCGACGGCCTCGAAGTACGCCGTCGGGTCGGCGCGCCAGTACCGGTGCACGGCGATGTAGCCGCTGGCGCGACCGTGCGCGGTGGAAAGCCAGAGGTCGTCGGCCGCCGCGAAACGCACCTCGATCGGGAATTCGATCCTCCAGCCCCGCTGCGCGATGAGCGCTTGGATCTCGCGGAACGCCGGGACGACGTTCTCGGCGGGGAGGGCGTACTCCATCTCGCGGAATCGCACGTTGCGGCTCTGCGTGAGTACCGAATGCGAGCGATCGGTGTACTCGCGGTCGCCGGTGAGCTTCACCGCGAGCCTGCTGAACGGCGGTGTGACTGCGGGGATGACCTGGCCGGCCGCGCACACGATGCGGTAGACCCCGTTGGACAGGAGCGTCTCATCGATCCACCTGCCCACGGTCGGGAGCGGCTTGCGCGGCGCCGACTCGGGAAGTCGCGTCTGACGCTTCGTGAGCGCGACGTCGGTGTGCGGGAACCAGTAGAACTCGAAATGATCCGATGCCGCGACCCGGTCGTCCAGCGTCGTCAGCGCCTCTTCAAGCGGCACGGGCTCATCGATCGCATGCATCACGAACGCGGGAACGCACTGCAGCGTCACCTCGACGATGATGCCGAGAGCCCCCAGCCCCAGCGCGACCGCCGGCAGCAGATCGGAGTTCTCGGTGTCACTGACCCGCAGGAGCTCGCCGTCGGCGGTGACGAGGGTCGCGCCGACGACCTGCGTGGAGATGCCTCCGAATCGGGCGCCGGTGCCATGTGTCCCAGTCGAGATCGCGCCGGCGATGGACTGCCGGTCGATGTCGCCGAGGTTCTCCATTGCGAGGCCGTACGGTGCCAGTAACCGGGGGATCCGGTGCAGCCGGGTGCCTGCGAGCAACGTCACCCTGGAACTGTCCGTGTCGATCGACACGATCCCCTGCAGATCGTCGAGTTCGAGCAGTACCCCCGGGGCGACCGCGATGCCGGTGAAGCTGTGTCCCGCTCCGACGGCCTTGATGGAGAGGTTGAGGGCGACCGCCGCCTGCACGGCGCGCTGCACGCCCTCGGGGCTCCGCGGGCGCTCCACCCGCACCGGCCTCACTCGCGTCGATCGCGCCCAGTTCTGCCAGGTGCCGCCTGGTCGAGTCACAGGAACGCCTTTCCTTCACCGCGATACGTCGGCAGCTCATCGATCACCTCGGTGCCGGAGATGAGCCGGTAGGCATCGATGCGCTCCGCGGGTTCGCCGCTCTTCGCGTGCCGGAACCAGACGCGGTCGCCGATTCTCAGCTCGGCGGCGGCGCGACCGCGCAGCGGCGTCTGCACCTCTCCTGCGGCCTCGCGCGGCATGGTCTGCAGCCCTTCGGGCCACACTGCTCGGGGCTGGCGCGAGGCGACGGCGGGGCCGGAGGCGATCCAGCCGCCGCCGAGCACCGTGGCGATGTCGGCGGCCGGGCGTCGCACCACGTCGAACGCGAAGGCGCTGGCGGGCGCGAGGCGGAACGAGCGATAGCCGTCGAAGAGGTGTCCCGCGAGCAGTCCGCTGCCGGCCGAGGCCTCGGTGACGGACTCGTCGCTGCCGGTGAACTCCAGCGAGCCCGTGCCGCCGCCGTTGAGGAACTCCAGCGGTGCGATGTCGGTGAGCACGTCCGCGATCTCTGCGCGTCGCCGGCGCAACTCCGCGCGCGAACGAGTCTGCACGGCGCGGATCACCGGGGCGTCGGGCCCGTTGTCGCCCTGCCCCGCGATCTGCGCCTCGTACATCTGCAGTCCCACCAGCCGGAATCCCCGCCGTTCAACGATCGTGCGAGCGAACCGTGCGACGTCGGATGCCGTGAACAGCGGCGACCGTCGCACGCCGATGTGCCCGAGCGTCGCGGAGCGCCACGAGGCGTCGGCGTCGATGGCGACGCGGATAACGGCGCGCTTCTCCGGTGCTGCGATGCTGTCGATGAAGTCGAGGTGGGCGACGTCGTCCACCATGAGGGTGATGCGGGACGCGGCATCCTCATCGTGCACGAGACGCTCGAGGCTCGCCCGGTCGACGGTCGGGTAACCGAGCACGATGTCGTCATGGGTCTCGGCGAGCCAGAGAGCCTCGGCGAGCGAGTACGACAGGATGCCGCGGTAGCCGGGAATCCGCAGCACGGCGTCGAGCACGGCGCGCACGCGCACCGACTTCGAGGCGACTCGGATCGGGATGCCCCCGGCGCGCACGAGCAGGTCCATGGCGTTGTGCCGCAGAGCGTCGAGGTCGATCACTGCCACTGGCGCGGCGAGGTGGGAGGTCGCCGCCGTCAGCCGCGACCACCACCTCGCGGGGTCTTCCCAGGCGTGATCTGCTGGCGACGTCGGCGGCGCTGTGAGGTCGAGCACTCCCCCACCCTATGACCTCGTGGCCCCATGACGCGCGGCTAGGCTGAGGGGTGTCACGCCCCCATAGCCCAATGGCAGAGGCAGGCGACTTAAAATCGCTTCAGTCTGGGTTCGAGTCCCAGTGGGGGCACGGGCTTACCAGAAGTGCTCGCCGCGGAGCAAGGGTTAGGCCTCATTTTGTTCAGTTCCATCGTGCCCTGCGAGTCTGATTGCAGAGCGAGCGTTCAAGACCAGCTCGCAGGGAAGGACAAACGAAGCGATGACCATCATCACGACGGCTCCAGTCAGTACCGCCCCCGCACGAGTCCGCTGGGCAGAGGTCGACGACGACCTCTGGGTCGCCGATATCGGCGGTGCATTCGGAGGATCGATCGACTCGGCCGACGGCCGCCACCTCGCCAGGGATCCATTCGGACGCGAGCGTGGAGAGTTCGACACCTTCGATCAGGCGCGGCGTCACCTCGAGGCGTTCCTCGCCCACCCGGCGATGAGTCGGCGTCTGCCAGCACCGTCTGCGGACGACTGAATCGCCCCTCGCGTCGAGAACGCAGAAGCCGCCCTCCCCACATCGGGGAAGGGCGGCTTCTGCGTTCTCGAACTGACTACTTCGACGCAGCCGTCTTCTCAACGGCCGGCTTCGCAGGAGCCTTCTTCACCGGAGGCTTCTCGGCGGCGGGCTTGGCTGCCGGAGCGGCGGCGGGTGCGGCATCCGCTGCCGGACGCGGACGTGCGGCGAACTCCTCGAAGATGTAACGCGGGTTCTGCACGGTCTCGAGGTTGACGAGGTCGCGACCGAGCCACAGGTTGTTCCACCAGCCCCACAGGACGCGCCACTTGCGCTCCCACGTCGGCATCGCAAGGCCGTGGTAGCCGCGGTGAGCGACCCAGGCGACGAAGCCCTTCAGCGCGAGGTTGCCGGACTGGAAGACGCCGTTGTAGAGGCCCAGACCGGCCACGGCACCGAGGTTCTTGTGGAAGTAGTCCTTGGTCTCCTCGCCGCGGAGGACGGCGGTGAGGTTCTTGGCGAGCCGCTTTGCCTGCCGGACGGCGTGCTGAGCGTTCGGTACGCAGTAGCCGCCGACGCCACCGCCGGACAAGTCGGGCACGGCCGATACGTCACCGGCGGCCCAGGCGCCCTCGACGATCTCATCGGCGGTGCCGACGCGCAGGTCGGCGCGGGTCTGGATGCGGCCGCGCTCCTCAGCGGGAAGGTCGCCGCCGCGAACGACGGTCGGGTTGGCCATGACACCGGCGGTCCAGATGATGAGGTCGGTCGGGATGACCTCGCCGGTGGACAGTGCGACATTGCCGCCCTCGGCGCCCTGCACCTGCGTGTCGAGATGCACGTTGGCGCCGCGCTTCGCGAGGTCTTTGAGGACCCACTCGCTGGTCTTGAGCGAGACCTCGGGCATGATGCGGCCCATGGCCTCGATGAGGTGGAAGTGCGTGTCCTCGAACCGGAGCTGCGGGTACTTGGAGACCAGGGAAGAGGACAGCGAGCGGAGCTCGGCGAACGCCTCGATGCCGGCGAATCCGCCGCCGACGACGACGACGGTGAGCAGACGGTCGCGCTCGGGCCCGGCGGGCAGCGAGGCCGCCTTGTCGAAGTTCGACATCAGCTTGTCGCGGACCGCGACAGCCTCTTCGATCGTCTTCAGGCCGATGGCGTTGTCGGCGATGCCCGGAATCGGGAAGGTGCGCGAGACGGCTCCGGCCGTCACGACGATCTGGTCGTACGCGAATTCGTACGGGTCTCCGACCGGAGGAGTGATCGTGGCGACCTTCTGCGCGTGGTCGATGCCGGTGACCTTGGCGGTGACCACGTGGGTGCGCTTCAGGTGACGACGGTGTGCGACGACGGCGTGGCGTGCCTCGATCGATCCGGCTGCGACCTCAGGCAGGAACGGCTGGTAGGTCATATACGGAAGCGGGTCGACCATCGTGACCTCGGCCTCGCGCTTGCGGAGGTGCTTCTCGAGCTTCCACGCTGTGTAGAAACCCGCGTAGCCGCCGCCGACGATCAGAATCTTGGGCACAGTGCTGTTCTCAGGCACAGAGGGACAACTCCTAGTCAGGCTGCTGGCGTGCGTTGCGCGCCGATCGGATACGCCGGGCAGCTGCGGTGACGCCTAGCCCGATAAGAATACCAGGGACTGTGAGCACGATGAGCGGCAGGGTACCGTAGCGCAGCGATTCCACGCTCGGAAGCAGCGGAGAACCCGCCTCGGTCGGCGCTTCCGGTGCCGGCAGCGGATCAACCTCGACCGGCGTCACCTCGGGAGCCGGCGCCGGTGCCGAATCGGCACGACGGTAGAGGCGGATCCACTCCGCGAGATCGCCCATCGGGTTGGCGTCCACCAGAGGGACGGATGCCGACACCGCCGCGGAAGCATCCAGGAGCCCATAGCCGTACAGCGGATCCGGCACCTCCGTGACACCGGGAACCGGGATGGCGGTCTTGATGATGCGGTTGATGACGTTCGCGGCATCCAGCTCGGGGTGCGCTGCGCGCACCAGGGCCGCCGCACCCGCGACGATGGGGGCTGCGCCGCTCGTGCCGCGCCACGGAGTCAGCTCTCCGTCTGCCGACACCCCGATCAGCCCCTCGCTGGGCGCGGAGATGCCGATCGTGATGCCCTGCGTCGACGCGTCGAAGCTCGCCGTCCCGGTCTGGTCGACGCCGCCTACCGTGAGCACGCCAGGGATCGTCGCCGGTGCGCCGACCATCGAGGTGCCGCTGCCGCGGTTTCCGGCGGCGACCACGACCACGACATCGTGCTCATAGGCGTACAGGAACGCATCGTCCCAGCTCTCATCCCAGTCGAGGGTGTTGGTCGTGAGCGACATGTTGATGATGTCCGCGCCGTTGTCGACCGCCCAGCGGATGCCCTCCGCGATCTGATCCGCGAACGGCACGACCGCCGCGGCGCCGAAACCGATCGATACGGACAACAGCTTCGCCTCCGGCGCGACACCGATCATTCCGGTGCCATCGGCCTTCCCCCGCCCTGCCGCGACCGAAGCGACCAGAGAACCGTGGTCCGGGTCGATCGTGCCGACCGGTGAGCGGCCGTCCGGAGAACCGCTGCCCGAAACGTCGATGCCGCCGACGACGGCCTCGCCGAAGGTCGCGGGCACCTTGCCTATGCCGGTGTCGATGACGGCGATGGTGACGCCTTCTCCACGCGTCGTCTGCCACGCCTCCCGGATGCCGGCGCCGTCGAGCCAGTACTCCAGCGCGCGCACCGGGTCGGCCGGGTCGTCCGGGATCGGCGGTGTCGGCGTCGGGCTCGGCGTCGCCGCGGCGCCGGTGAGCAGGACGGATGCCGCGATCGTCGCCGCTGCGACGGTGCTTCGCAGCATCGCCTTCAGCGTCATCGCGTCGCGGCTCCAGGATCTTCGCACTCGCAACGGGCCGGTGACCACGCGGCGCGCTCGAGTGCGGCGTCGCCGATCGGGTTCACGCCGTGCCCCGCCGCGAGCGCATGGCCGGCGAGAGCGTGCAGGCACTTGACCCTGGTGGGCATGCCGCCCGCGGAGATCCCGGCGATCTCTGGGACCTCGCCGAACTGTGCGCGGTCGGCGAGGTAGGCCTCGTGCGCGGCGCGGTACGTCGCGGTGACGTCGTCCTCATCGAGTTGCGCGGCGAGCTCCGGCATGACCTGCGTCGCCTCGAGGGTCGACATGGCCGCGGTGGCTGCGGGATGCGTCAGGTAGTAGAACGTGGGGAACGGCGAACCGTCATCCAGGCGAGGGCTCGTGGCGACCACCGTGGGGTTGCCGCAGACGCAGCGCGCGGCGATGCCGACGACGCCGCGGGCCGGGCGGCCGAGCTGCGCCGACACCACGTCGATCTCGGCGGACGTGGGCGGGTCGAAGGGCGGAGTCGTCACCGTCTCAGCCTACGGGAGGAGCACCTGGAGAAACCCTCCGGACGCCTACTCCGCCTGGCTCGCGTTCTGCGAGAGACCCGCTCCTGCGACCGTGCGCAGCAGCTGCGGCATCCAGTCGGAGGGCGTCTTCTCCAGTTCGTCGCTCACCGGCGTCTGCTCCTGCGGCAACGAGGCGGGATCGAGGTCGTTGTCGACGAGGTAGACGACCTCGCCGGGCTTGACGTAGTAGAGGCGCTCGCGCGCCTGCGTGGTGATGTACGCCGGGTCCTCCCAGCGATCGCGCTCCTGTTCGAGCGCCTCGATCTCCTCGGCGCTCACCAGCACGGACGCCTCGAGCGCAGCGATCTTCTGACGCTGGTCGATGTACGTGCCGAGCGTGGGAACGAGCACCCACGCGCCGAGGACGACCAGCGAGAGCATGATGGCCATGAACCCCGAGAGGCGGATGCCCGAGGCCCATTCGCGGACATCCACCTGCGGACGCCGCTTCGGCTGTGCGCGCGGTTCGACTCGTGCACGAGAAGGGGGAACCGGACGCCTGGTCATGGTTCCCCCTTCTGTCGTGGTCTCAGCTGCGCGCGTGTCTCAGCGGGCTCCGTTCAGCGTTCAGCCCTGGAAGCGGGGGAACGCCGAGCGACCGGCGAACACGGCCGCGTCCGCGAGGTCCTCTTCGATGCGCAGAAGCTGATTGTACTTCGCGACGCGCTCGCTGCGAGCCGGCGCACCGGTCTTGATCTGTCCCGCGTTCGTGGCGACGGCGAGGTCGGCGATGGTGGTGTCCTCGGTCTCGCCGGAGCGGTGCGACAGCATCGCCGTGTAGCCGGAGCGCTGGGCGAGGCTGACCGCGTCGAACGTCTCGGTGAGCGTTCCGATCTGGTTCACCTTCACCAGCAGCGAGTTGGCGACGCCGCGCTTGATGCCGTCAGCCAGGCGGGCCGGGTTCGTGACGAACAGGTCGTCTCCGACGAGCTGCACCTTCGAGCCGAGTGCCTCGGTGAGGAGCTTCCAGTTGTCCCAGTCGTCCTCGGCGAGCGCGTCCTCGATCGTGACGATCGGGAAGTCGTTGACCAGGCCCTGGTAGTACTCGATCAGCTCGGGTCCGCTCCAGTCCTTGTCGTCGAGGCGGTAGACGCCGTCGCTGTAGAACTCGGTGGCGGCGACGTCGAGGCCGAGGGCGATGTCCTTGCCCGGGGTGAAGCCGGCCTTCTCGATCGCCTTGATCAGGAACTCAAGGCCCTCGCGGTTGCTGGGCAGGTCGGGGGCGAAGCCGCCCTCGTCACCGAGGCCGGTGGCGTAGCCGGCGGCCTTCAGCTCGGCGCGCAGCACGTGATAGGTCTCCACGCCCCAGCGCAGCGACTCAGAGTAGGTGTCGGCGCCGATCGGTGCGAGGAAGAACTCCTGCATGTCGATGCCGTTGTCGGCGTGCTCGCCGCCGTTGATGACGTTGAACAGCGGCACGGGCAGGACGTGCGCGTTGGGGCCGCCCAGGTAGCGGTACAGCGGGAGGTCGGCGCTGTCTGCGGCAGCCTTGGCGACCGCGAGGCTGACGCCGAGGATGGCGTTCGCGCCGGTGCGCTTCTTGTTCTCGGTGCCGTCGGTCTCGTTGAGGATCTCGTCGACGATGCGCTGCTCGCTGGCCTCGACGCCCTCGATGGCGGGACCGAGCTCGTCGATGACCGCCTCGACGGCCTTCAGGACGCCCTTGCCGCCGTAGCGGGCCTTGTCGCCGTCGCGGAGCTCATACGCCTCGAACGCGCCGGTGGATGCGCCGGAGGGAACCGCTGCCCGCTGGACGATTCCGTCATCGAGGAGCACCTCCACCTCGACGGTCGGATTGCCGCGGGAATCAAGAATCTCGCGTGCGCCTACAGCCTCGATGAGTGCCACGTATGTGCTCCTTGCTCAGAGAAAGGGTGGTGTGGAGCGTCGTCGATCCGTGGCCAGTCTAGTGCGCGGCATCCGCCGATCACAGGACGAGAGCGAGCGCCATGCCGTCCCAGCCCTTGACGCCCACGGTCTGCAGCGCGGTGGCGTCGAAGCGCGGGTCCTCGGCCAGCATCCGCAGGCCGTCGCGGGTGCCGGCGACCATCGGGTCCTCGGTGTCCTCGTTCACGATCTCGCCCTCGCGGCCGATGTTGTCGAGCATGATGACCGTGCCGGGCCGTCCGAGCCGCGCGGCCCAGTCCAGGTAGATCGTGTTCGACTGCTTGTCCGCATCGATGAAGACGAGGTCGAAGGGCTCGGAGCCCTCCAGCGTCGGCAGCACATCGGCAGCACGCCCGATGCGAATCGCGACCCGATCGCCGACCCCGGCGGCGTCGATGCTGGCGCGCGCGATGGCGGCGTTCGTGGGCTCCGCCTCGATGGAGACGACCTCACCGCCGTCACCGACCCCTCTGGCGAGCCAGATGGTGGAGTATCCGCCGAGCGTGCCGATCTCGAGCGCACGGCGGGCGCCGCTGATCCGGGCGAGCAGGTTCAGCAGCTTCCCGCTGACCGGTGCGACCTCGATGGGCGGCATTCCGGCGCCCCGCTGAGCGGCCAGCGCCGCCTCCAACCCGGGGTCGTGTCCGACAAGGAGATCGGAGAGGAACTCGTCTGTGCGTCGCCAGTTCGCGGGCGTCGATTGGGCCATGGCTCCACCCAACCCCGGCGCCCGTGCGGCGTCAAGAGCGGCCCCGTCGCGCCCTGCATGTGCACCCGGTCAGCCGCGCGGCACGGACAGCAGCCGCCCCGGCGCGCCGTCGAGTTCGGGCTGCCGGCGGAACTGCCCTGTCAGCGCGAGCACGACCACGACGACCGCGCAGACGATCCATCCCGAGACCCCCATCGGACCCGCGAGCGCCATGTCGAAGGTGGTTCCCGAGGCGTAGAGCAGGGTGATGAGAGCGCCCGAGGCGTTGATCGTGCCGTGGGCGAACACCGCCGGCCACAGTGACGCGGAGCGCAGTCGCAGCCAGCCGAGCAGCACGCCCCAGGCGATGCATCCGCCGGTCATCAGCAGCACACCGGTGATGTCGAAAAGGGCGAAGTTGTAGCCGAGAAGGATGACCGGTGCGTGCCAGAGTCCCCAGATCACACCGCTGATGAGCAGCGCCGGCCAAGTGCCGAGCAGACGCAGTACCGGCAGAAGGAACCCACGCCAGCCCAGCTCCTCGCCGAATGCGAGGAGCGCGTTGATGGTGGCACCCGCGAGCGGGATCATGATGAGCTGCGAGAGGATGACGACTCCGACCGGCGGCAGTGGAGTGTCCGCGGGAACGGAGGCTGCCAGCGTGTCCGCGAACCCGGAGAAGTGCACGAGGTCGAGCTGCACCCAACCGCACAGCGCCGCCACGAGAACGGATGCCGCAACCAGGATGAACGGCGCGAGCAGGCCGAGCACCATCATCCAGACGATGCGCTTCGCCGGACGCAGCGGCCAGATGCCCAGGAACCGCAGTCGCTGCCCCTTCGGCACCGGGCGGAACACGAGCATGACGATGATCACGGCGATCGCCGGCGTGAACATCATGATCGGAACGAGGACGCCGAACAGCGGGCTCGCCAGGCCGCCGCTCCCCCAGAGCGGCAGCGCGATCAGCCAGGCGAGGCCCATGGCGAGAACGATGAACGAGATGGTGGCGACCGGCCGGATGCGAGTCATGAGTCTCCTCCTCTGTCTGATGCGGTTCGTGCACCGCTGACCGCGGCGGTGAGCACTGCGGCGGCGGTTCTGGCATCGTCGATCGTGACGACGAAAGGGCGACCGCTCGTGCGGGTCACCTGGAGGCCCTCGCCGGTGCGGAGGACGATCCCCATGCGTCCGTCGACGCCGATGCGCAGCCCCCAGCCGCCGAACTCCGCCATGGGGTTCACATCGATCACCTGCACGTTCGTGATGTCGTTCGCCGGAATGATCCAGCGCGGCCGGCCCACGATGGAGCGCACGAGGAGCCCAGAGCTTCCGACTCGCACGCGGAAGACGAGAGTCGCGCCGATCAGCACGACCACCAGCACAGTGACGACGGTCGCGATCCACGCGCCGACGATCTCATCGAGGACGACCATCCAGATCGTCGTGCAGACCAGCAGCAGCACCGCCGCCATGAGGATGATGATGCCGGTGCGGCCCATCGTCGCCGTGCCGAACCATGCAGCTTTCTCGCCCGGCGCCAGCGCGAGCGGCGATGCCGACCGCTGCCCTGCGCCCGCGGCCATCGTCACATTCGGCTGCAGGAACCAGCCGATGACGCCGAAGAGCGCCAGCGCGGCGAACGCGGCTGCCATGAGCACGCCCGTCTCTGCCGTTGCGCCGTCAGAGCCGCGCTGAACCGCCACCGATGCGACGGACGCGACGGCCAGCAGCGCCGAGGTGCCCAGCGAGACCGCTCCGAGGAATCGACAGACGATCCCCCAGGACTGTTTCGCCGCGACCAGCACGGGGATCGTCATGAGAAGCGGGAGCAGCACGCCGATCCCCACCTGCAGCCAGACGAAGACGACAGGGCCTCCGTAGCGGTCCGGTCCGCCCGGCCCCCAATGCGTGACGACGCGGTCAGGCAGATCCGGCAGCCACATGAGAATCAGTACGGTCGCGATGGCTGTGAATACGAGCGGTGCGACGAGTCCTACGACCAGGAAGGCGCGACGCGCGCTGCGGATGCCGTCGTGGCGCGGTGCGGGAGTGTTCATGATTCGGTCTCCGTGATGATGGCGGCGAGTGTGACGGGTGAGATGCCGAGCGAGGCGGCACGGCGCACGAGGTCGGTGACGTCTCCGGCGAGACCGGCGAGGGGCGCGGCGGAAGCCGATACCGCGGCGCCTCGCCCCCGTCGAAGATCGACCAGTCGCTCGTCCCGCAGCTGCTGATACGCACGCAGCACCGTGTGCAGGTTGATGTCGAGCGCCTCGGCCACCTCGCGCGCGGTGGGCAGCCGATCGCCGGGCACGAGACGGCCCGCGAGGATGTCGGCGCGCACGGAGGAGGCGACCTGCTCGTACAGCGGTCGCGTGCTGTCCGCGTCGATCCTGATCAGCATCCTCAGCCTCCCGGTAAGTTCTAATAATTCGATTGGAAGTAGAACAACTGTGGCAACCCTTCAATCACTTTCCGACCGATGTCACCGCTCGCCAGACTGAGCACATGAAGATCACTCCGCGCCGCCTCGCGGTGGGCATGAGCCTGTGGATTCCGAACCTGTTCAGTGGCATCCGCATCCGGCGCTTCAGTGAGGACTGGACGCATGCGACCGTCGAACTGCACGTCAACGTCTTCACCCGCAACTACGTCAAGACCGCCTTCGGCGGCTCGATGTCGGCCATGACCGACCCGTACTTCTTCATGCTCGTGATGCACCAGCTCGGACGCGACTACGTCGTGTGGGACACCCGCGGAGAGATCGAGTTCGTCAAGCCGGGACGCGGCGTGCTCACGGCGCACTTCCACGTCTCCAAGGATCAGGCGGAGGCACTGCGCGAGCGCGCGAAGGGCGGCGCGAAGGTACTCGAGTGGTTCGAGACCGAGATCACGGATCGCGACGGCGACGTCGTGGCGAAGGTGCGCCGCGAGGTGTACATCCGCGAGAAGAAGCGTGTCACCGCAGCCCGCCGCGGCTGAGCACCATCCGTTCACCGCTGCGTGAAACGATGGGCGCGTGAATCTCGCACGTCGCCTGTCCCTGACGGATGCCGTCGCCATCGGCCTGGGCTCGATGATCGGTGCCGGCGTCTTCTCGGTATGGGGACCGGCGACCGCCGCCGCGGGCTCCGGACTGTTCATCGCGCTCGGGATCGCCGCGGTGGTCGCGTTCTGCAACGCCACCTCCTCTGCGCAGCTTGCGGCCGTGCACCCGGTCGCTGGCGGCACCTATGCGTACGCCCGCGCCGAGATCGGACCGTGGTGGGGCTTCGTCGCGGGATGGAGCTTCCTGATCGGCAAGCTCGCCAGCTGCGCGGCGATGGCGATGACCTTCGCCGCCTACGCCGCCCCCGCGGGGTGGGAGACCATGGTCGCGGTCGTCGCCGTCGCCGCACTCGCGGCGGTGAACTGCTTCGGCGTCACGCGCACGGCGCTGCTCACCCGCATCCTCGTCGTCGTCTCGCTGCTGGGCCTGACCGTCGTCGTCGCCGTCGGGTTCTCCTCGGCGCCGACGGCGGAGCCCGCACCGCTCCCCGACCTCACCGCGTACGGCGTGCTGCAGGGTGCGGGGCTGCTGTTCTTCGCGTTCGCCGGCTACGCACGCATCGCCACCATGGGCGAGGAGGTCCTCGATCCCGCGCGCAGCATCCCGCGCGCGATCGTCCTTGCGCTCTCGGGCGCGCTCGTCGTGTACGCGCTGGTCGCGGTCGTCGTCGTGCTGACGCTCGGGGCGGATGCCGCGACCCGCGCCGCGCCGCTGGCCGCAGTCGTCGACGCCGCCGGGCTTCCCGCGCTCGAGCCGATCGTGCGAGTCGCGGCGGCCACGGCATCCCTCGGCGCGCTCCTCGCGCTGCTCACCGGCATCGGACGCACGACTCTCGCGATGGCTCGCGAGTCCGACCTGCCGCGGTTCCTGAGCGCCGTGCACCCGCGATGGCAGGTGCCGTACCGCGCCGAGATCATCGTCGCGCTGATCGTGATCACCGTCGTCCTCGTCGCCGATCTGCGCGGAGCGATCGGCTTCTCGTCATTCGGCGTGCTGCTGTACTACCTGATCGCGAACGCGGCGGCGTTCCGTCAGTCCGGCGCGGCGCGGCGCTATCCGCGCGCGCTGCAGGTGCTGGGCGTGCTGGGCTGCCTCGTGCTCGTGAACACGCTGCCCGTCGTCGCGTCGCTGATCGGAACGGCGGTGGTCATCATCGGCGTCATGTACCGGATGCTGCGACTGCGCCTCACCCGCGCGCGCAGCGGTACGCCCGCGGCGTGATGCCCGGCACGGCGCGGAAGTCATTGGACGTTCAGCGAGCCGACACCGGAGCAGACTGCGTGAGCGCCATCTCGACGGCCGGCAGGAGCGCCTCGGCGGTGCGACGGTAGCCGGCGGCACTCGGGTGGAAGCGGTCGAGGCTGAACATCTCGTCCGGCTGCTCCCGGAAGGTAGGGCCGACGGCCTGGCGCAGATCGACCGGCAACGCGCCGGTGCGCCAGGCCACCTTGGTCTGCTCGAGTGCGAGTCGGTGCGACATCCGCGACAGCAGCGTGCGCAGCGGCTGCGGGACGGGCTGCAGTGTTCCCAGGTCGGGGCAGGTGCCGACGACGACCGGCGTCCCGCGCTCCTGCAGGCGGGTGATCGTCCGCTCGAGGTCTGCTGCGGCCGACCACGGCGGCACCATGTGCGTGACGTCATTGCCGCCGACCACGATCACCGCGACGTCCGCACGGTACTCGTCCGGCAGGCTGTCGAGCTGACCGGCGAGGGCCGTGGACTCCGACCCGACGACGGCTGCCGTGCGCAGGCGCACCGGACGCAGCATCCGCTTGGCGACGGCCTTCGCGATGCGACCGCCGAGCGTCTCCTTGCGGTGCTCGGCGCCGAGCCCGGCGGCGAGCGAGTCGCCGAGCAGCAGGAGGTCGATCGGGGTGCCCTCGAGCGACTTCTTCCACACCCGGTCGGCATTTAGCGAGATCTCGCCCAGCGGCTTGCCTATGCGACGCCGCGCGATCGCGGCCTGCCCGGTCAGCAGCATCCGCACGCCGAAGGCGACGACGCCCAGCACCGCGCCGATGGCCAGGATGCGCACCCGGATCATGCCCCCATTCGACAGGGTTCTCGTGAACGCGGCGTGAACGCGGCTCGCCGCGTGCGCACGTCACGGGGTCACGTGAGGGGCTTGAGCTCCAGCGTCCCGGGCTCGGCGCCGGCCGAGACCGTCGTGAAGGCGTTGTAACCGTCGGCGGCGGACCGCTCGAGGAGCGCCTTGAAGTTCTTCACCCGGCGCTCCAGCCGCACACGACCGTGCACCATCAGGGCCGCCTTGTGGGCGATGAGCTCGGCCAGGGGAACATCCGCATCATGGACGAGGACGATGGCCTGGCTGCCGGCACCGGCCACGGGCTCGAGCAGGTCGGCGAGCCGCTCGAATCCGAGCGAGAATCCCACGGCCGGCACTTGCTGTCCGAGGAATCGGCCGATCATCCCGTCGTAGCGTCCGCCGCCCCCGAGAGAGTACGACACCGAGGGGTGTGCGAGCTCGAAGATCGTGCCGGTGTAGTAGCCCATGCCGCGCACCAGGAACGGATCGAAGACGAGCGGGATGTCGCCCTGCCCTGTTCCCGCCGCAACGGCCTCGCCGATGCCGACCAGGTGCGCGACGATCTCATCGGGCGCGCCGTCCGGCAGCGCCTTGCGGATCTGCCGTTCGCCGTACGGGTTGTACTCCATCGTCTGCGGGCGGCGCAGGTAGGCGTCGAACGCGTCGACGGCGGATGCCGTTGCACCCCGTTCGCGGAGCTCGGCGACGATGCCGTCCGGGCCGATCTTGTCGAGCTTGTCGATCGTGATCAGCACGCCGGGGCGCTCGTCGGCGGCGAAGCCGAAGGCGTCCAGCATCCAGTCGAGCACGCGACGGTCGTTGACGCGCACGCTCGCGCCGTCGAGCCCGAGCGCCCCGAGGGCGTCCAGGGACGCGACCATGAGTTCGGCCTCTGCACGCGCAGAGTCGTCGCCCATGATGTCGATGTCGCACTGCATGAACTGCCGATAGCGCCCCTTCTGCGGACGCTCGGCACGCCAGACCGGGCCGATCTGGATCGCACGGAACACGGCGGGCAGCTGACCGCGATTGCTGGCGTAGAACCGGGCCAGCGGGACGGTGAGGTCGTAGCGCAGACCGAGGTCGCTGAGCGCGGACGGGTCGTCGGCGGCCTCGCGGATCGCCTCGGCATCCAGGCCACGGCGCAGGATGTTGTACGACAGCTTCTCGTTGTCGCCGCCGATGCCCGCATGCAGACGGTCGTACTCCTCGACCGCGGGGGTCTCGATCTCGTCGAAACCGTGCGCCAGGTAGCGCTCGCGGATGACGGCGAGCAGGCTCTCACGGCGGGCCTTGTCAGCGGGGAGGATGTCGCGCATGCCGCGCGGCGGGTTCACAGTAGCCACAGCCCCATCTTTCCAGGTCAGCCGGCCTCCGCCGCTCGGACCTCGTCCTCGACGACGCGGAGGCGCTCGCGGAGGGCGCGCTCGGCGTCCCAGCCGTTCGCGCGGGCGGTCGCAGTGAGCGTCAGCAGCAGGTCGCCGAGCTCGTCCTCCGACTCCGGGGCCGCACCGATCTCGGCGGCGTCGTGCGCGGCGAGGGCGATATCTTCGCCCGCTCCCACCGAAGCCGCGCGTCCGAGCACCTTCTGCGCGAGCGCGAGTGCCGGCATCCCGCGCGGAACGCCGTCGAGCACGCTGCGGCGCTCACGCTTCTCGGCCGCCTTCGCGGCATTCCAGTGCACGAGCACCTCTTCTGGCGTGTTCGCGACCTCATCGCCGAACACGTGCGGATGCCGCCGCACCATCTTCTCGGTGAGAGTCTGTGCCACGTCGTCGATGTCGAACGGATCCTCCGGATCCTGTGCGGCGATCGCCGCGTGGAACAGCACCTGCCAGAGCAGATCGCCGAGCTCCTCGCGCAGTTCCGCCCGCTCCCCCGTCTCGACGGCGTCGATCACCTCGTGCGACTCCTCGATGAGGTACGGCACGAGGTCGCGGTGGGTGATCTGCTGCGACCACACGCAGCGTTCGCGCACGGCGCGCATGGTCTCGGCGGCGGCTCGCAGCGCATCGGCGTCGGTCACGGCGTCCCCCATCTCTCCCAGGCCGTCAGGAGCTCGCGGCCGCCACGCGGCGGTGCCACGCCGCCCGCGACGAGACGATGATCCCGGAGAGCACGAGCGCGATCAGCGAGCCGACCAGCACGCCGAGGATCGCCTGGTCGCGGATGTCAGTGTCGTTCGCGAACGCCAGGTTGGCGAGCAGAAGCGACACGGTGAACCCGATGCCGCCCAGCGTTCCAGCCGCCACCAGATCCATGACCGTGAGGGCGGGAGCCTTCTCCTTCGCCCCGATCCGGAGCGCCACCCAGCCGAACAGGGTGATGCCGATGATCTTGCCGATCGGCAGCGCGATCGCGATGCCGAAGAACGCCGGCGACAGCTCGCTGGGCGACACCGCGGGGATCACGACGAATGCGGCGGCGAAGGCGAAGATCGGCAGGATCGCGCCGTTCACCCACGGATCGAGCACGTGGCGCGCGCGCATCGACGGCGACTGCGCGATCGCGAGGCCGAGCATGACGCCGGCGATCGTCGCGTGGATGCCGGAGAGCAGCACGAGCGCCCAGACCAGCACGCCGATGACGATCATCGCGGCGATCACGAGCCACGCGTGCTTGACGGGCAGCATCCGCGAGAGGAAGCCGAAGGCGACGACGCCGACCACGGCCAGCGCGAGGTAGATCCAGTTCAGGTCGTGCGCGAAAAGCACGGCGATGAAGATGATGCCGATGATGTCGTCGAGGATGGCGAGCGCCAGCAGGAACACGCGCACAGCCGTGGGCAGACCCTTGCCGAACACCGCAAGCACCCCGAGCGCGAACGCGATGTCGGTCGCGGTCGGGATGGGCCAGCCGGATGCGGTGCCCTCACCGCCCGCGATCACGAGGTAGATGATGATCGGCACCAGCACGCCGCCGGCGGCCGCGATCGCCGGCTGCAGCGCCTTGCGGAACGAACTGAGGTCGCCGCGGGTGAGCTCGTACTGCAGCTCCATCGCCACGACGAAGAAGAAGATGGCGAGAAGACCGTCCGAGATCCAGTGCGCGACCGAGAGGTCGATGGCCGTCCCCGGGATGGCGATGTGGAAGTCCAGTACCGCGGCGATCGGCCCCTGGGTCGGGAGGTTCGCCAGCAGCAGGCCGAGGGCCGCCGCCAGCAGCAGCAGAACCGCGGGGAACTGCTGCGTGCGCAGGAGGTTTCGGGAGTCAGACATCCGCTCCATGCTATGCCCGGGCCGTCACGGCGCGTCACGTGGTCGGGAGCTCCTCGGCGGCGCGGCTAACCTCGAAAGATGACCACGGAGCCGACCTACACAGAGCCCACGCAGACCGAGGCCATCCGCGTCATCGGCCGGTTCGAAGCCGGGCGAGGCATTCCCGATGAGATGCGCGCCGATGTGCGCATGCTCGGCGGCCTGCTCGGACAGGTGCTGCAGGAGTGCGGCAGTCCAGGACTGTTCGAGGATGTCGAGCGCCTGCGCCTGGCGACGATCCAGGCGTACGAGGCCGAGAGCGCCGAGGCGTTCGAGCGCGCGACGGAGATCGCCGAGTCGTTCACCGTCCAGCGGGCCGACGAGGTCGCCAGGGCGTTCACCTGTTACTTCCACCTCGTGAACCTCGCCGAGGAGCACCAGCGGGTCCGGATCCTGCGCGAGCGCGCCGGCAAGCCCGGGCGCGAAGATGCCGCCGACACTGTCGCCGCGGCCTACGCGCAGCTGCGCGGCGAGGTCGGCGAGGACGAAGCGCGGCGCCGGCTGTCAGGACTCCGGTTCCACCCCGTCTTCACGGCGCATCCCACCGAGGCGCGACGGCGCGCGGTGTCCACCAGCATTCGCCGGCTCTCCGAACTCCTCACCGCGCACGACGCGTCCAGCGACGGTGGTGCCGAACAGCACCGCGCCCGCCGCCGCATGCTGGAGGAGGTCGACACGCTCTGGCGCACCGCTCCCCTGCGCGCGCAGAAGCCGTCGCCGACCGACGAGGTGCGCACGGTCATGTCGGTGTTCGACGAGACGCTGTTCACGACGGTGCCGCACGTGTACCGCCGCATCGACGACGCCCTGCGCGGTGAGCAGTCCGGCGCGAGCGAACCGGTCGTGCCCGCCTTCGTCCGCATCGGCTCCTGGGTGGGCGGCGACCGGGACGGCAACCCGTTCGTGACGGCATCCGTCACCAGGGAGGCGGCCGATATCGCCGCCGACCATGTTCTGCGCGGTCTCGAGCGCGCCCTTGAGCGGATCGGCCGCGCGCTCACGCTGGATGCTGAGAGCACACCGCCGAGCGACGACGTCGTCGCGCTGTGGGAGGCGTTCTCGGCATCGCACCAGGACATCGCAGACGAGATCGCCGCGCGCTCCCCCGAGGAGCCGCACCGACGCGTCGTGCTCGCATTCGCGAACCGGGTCGCCGCCACGCGCCTCGGCACGCCCGGCGGCTACTCCGCGCCCGAGGAGCTCCTCGGCGACCTCCGCGCCGTGCAGACTTCGCTGTCGGCATCCGGCGCGAAGCGGCATGCTTTCGGCGGCATCCAGCACCTCATCTGGCAGGTGGAGACCTACGGCTTCCACCTCACGGAGCTCGAGGTGCGCCAGCATTCGCAGGTGCACCGGCACGCACTCGCCGAACTCGAAGCCGGCGGCGAGCTCAGCGAGCAGACCCTCGAGGTGCTCGAGGTCTTCCGCGCGATCGCCGAGATCCAGCGCAGCTACGGCCTGCGCGCCGCAGGTCGCTACGTCGTCTCGTTCACGCAGTCCGCCGAGGACCTCGGGAACGTTCATCGCCTCGCCCGCCACGCGCTCGGCGACGACGTGCCCGTGCTCGACGTCGTGCCGCTGTTCGAGACGTTCGCCGACCTGCAGGCTGCGCCGGCGATCCTCGCCGAGGTCGTCGGATTCCCCGAGTTCCGCAAGCGTATGACCGCGACAGAGAATCGCCTCGAGGTCATGCTCGGGTACTCGGACTCGTCCAAGGACGTCGGACCCGTCGCCGCGAACCTCGCGCTCTACGAGGCGCAGGAGAAGATCGCCCTCTGGGCGCAGGATGCCGGGATCGAACTGACGCTGTTCCACGGACGCGGCGGGGCGCTCGGCCGCGGCGGCGGCCCGGCTAACTCCGCGATCCTCGCCCAGCCGCCGCACTCTGTCGACGGCCGCTTCAAGCTCACCGAGCAGGGCGAGGTCATCTTCGCCCGTTACGGCGAGCCCGCGATCGCGATGCGGCACATCGACCAGGTCGCCGCGGCAACGCTGCTCGCTTCCTCCCCGAGCGTCGAGGAGCGCACCAGCGGTGCCGCCGCGCGCTTCGCGGACATCGCGCAGGTGATGGATGCCGCCTCCCGTGAACGCTTCTTCCAGCTCGTGAAGGCCGACGGCTTCGCCCCCTGGTTCGCCACCGTCACCCCGATGGAGGAGATCGGACTGCTCGCGCTGGGCTCCCGCCCGGCACGCCGTGGCCTGTCCGTCGAGTCGCTGGAGGACCTCCGGGCCATCCCGTGGGTGTTCGCGTGGACGCAGGCGCGCATCAACCTCGCCGGCTGGTTCGGCCTCGGCACCGCGCTGGGGGCCGTCGGCGACGAGGCGCTCCTCAGGGAGGCGTACCGCGAGTGGCCGCTGCTGCACACCATGATCGACAACGTCGCCATGAGTCTCGCGAAGACCGACGAGCGGATCGCCCGCCGCTACCTCGCGCTCGGCGACCGCGATGATCTGGCCCAGCTGGTGCTCGACGAGCTCACCCTCACCAGGGAGTGGGTCATCCGTCTCACCGGCGGCACCGGTCTGCTCGAGAACAAGCCGATCCTGCAGCGGGCCGTGGCCCTCCGCAGCCCCTACGTCGACGCGCTCTCGCTGCTGCAGCTGCGCGCCCTGCGCGAGCTGCGGTCGGCGGCATCCGCCTCGGCCGAAGGCTCGGGAGCCGACGATGAACAGCGCCGCCTGCTCCTGCTCTCGGTCAGCGGCGTCGCCGCGGGCCTGCAGAACACCGGATGATCCCTGTGTCGGCGCCCCGGAAATCCCCGGGGTAAAGTGAGATCTCGCGCCCGATCCGGCGCCCCGATATCACGCGACACGATCGCCCCTCAGCCACAACACCCAGAAAGCCGTCCCCGCGTGACCGCCACCCTCACTGACTTCCACCCGCTCACCGAGTCCGTACAGCCCGTGTTCGACACGGTGCTGGCACGGAGCCCGCACGAACCCGAGTTCCAGCAGGCCGTGCACGAGGTACTCGGAACGATCTCGCCCGCGCTCGAGCGGCACCCGGAGTATGTCGAAGCCGGCATCCTGGATCGGATCGTCGAGCCGGAGCGTCAGATCATGTTCCGCGTGCCGTGGATCGATGACGCCGGGAAGCTGCAGGTGAACCGCGGCTACCGCATCCAGTTCTCCTCCGTGCTCGGCCCGTACAAGGGCGGTCTGCGCTTCCACCCCTCGGTGAACCTGTCGATCATCAAGTTCCTCGGCTTCGAGCAGATCTTCAAGAACGCGCTCACCGGCCAGGGCATCGGGGGCGCCAAGGGCGGATCGGACTTCGACCCGCACGGCCGCTCGGATGCCGAGATCATGCGCTTCTGCCAGTCGTTCATGAGCGAGCTGTACCGCCACCTCGGCGAGCACACCGACGTCCCCGCGGGCGACATCGGCGTCGGCGGCCGTGAGATCGGCTACCTGTTCGGCACCTACCGCAAGATCACCAACCGTCACGAGTCGGGCATGTTCACCGGCAAGGGCACCGGATGGGGCGGCGCCGAGGTGCGCACCGAGGCCACCGGCTACGGCGCGGTGTTCTTCGCGCAGGAGATGCTCGGTGTGCACAACGAGTCGTTCGACGGCAAGCGCGTCGGCGTCTCCGGCTCCGGAAACGTCGCGATCTACGCCATCCAGAAGGCCACCCAGCTCGGGGCCACCGCGGTCACGGCATCCGACTCGTCCGGCTACGTCGTCGACGACGCCGGAATCGACCTCGACCTGCTTCGCCAGATCAAGGAGGTCGAGCGCGGCCGCATCGTCGAGTACGCGAACCGTCGTGCGAGCGCCCGCTTCGTCGAGGGCGGCAGCGTCTGGGACGTGCCGGTCGACATCGCCGTACCGTCGGCCACGCAGAACGAGGTCAGCCTCGAAGACGCCGAGGCGCTCATCGCGAACGGCGTCCGCGCGGTCTCCGAGGGCGCGAACATGCCGTGTGTTCCGGATGCCGTCGCGGCGTTCCAGCGGGCCGGTGTGCTGTTCGCCCCGGGCAAAGCCGCCAACGCCGGTGGCGTGGCGACCTCTGCGCTCGAGATGAGCCAGAACGCCGCTCGTCAGCGCTGGACCTTCGACGACAGCGAGAACAAGCTGCGTGAGATCATGCGCGACATCCACCAGGCGGCATTCGACGCGGCCGAGAAGTACGACGTCGCCGGTGACTACGTCGCCGGTGCGAACATCGCCGGCTTCCAGCGTGTCGCCGCGGCGATGCTCGCACAGGGCGTCATCTGAGTCGGTTCTGCTGATTGCGGTTCGGTCGCTCCGCACAGATGGCTGGCCGTTCGTACGAGTGGCCGTCGACCTCGACCGGTCCGGCCGCCGTTCGTGCACTTCGCCAGCCATCCGTGCGGCGGTGATGGGGCGGATGCCGGGAGAAACGAGCTAGAGCGCGTGGTCGTCGGCGTGCCGCGCCAATGACGACCCGTAGCGCTCTGTGAGCTGCACCATGAGGTCCGGGGTGTCGCGGTCGACGCCGAACACGTGCCCGGGGAAGTCCAGCTCAGGCTGCGCCTCGGCGATCTCATCCGCCTGATCCGGTGAGAACAGCTGCACCGGATCCCCCGCCGCCACCCACCCGATCGGCACGACGGTGCCCTCGGGAAGCACGGCGCGACGCGTCACGATCGCGTTGACCCTGATCTCGCACCGTGCACCGACGATCGAGCCGTTGAAGATGCGGGCACCCGAGGCGAAGAACACCTCCTCACCCACCGTCGCGCCGGCGATGCTCGCCAGTGTGCCGACGAGCGTGTGGTCGCCGATGTGCACGGCGTTCGCGGCGGTGGCGCGGATCAGCGCGTTCTCCATCACGATCACGTGCTCGCCGAGCGTGATCGGGCCGCCCTCCGCCGTGATCACGGCGCCGTGCAGCACCTGGCAGTTCGGTCCGATCTCCACGTCGCCCGAGATGACAGCGGTCGGCGCGATGACGGCGGTGTCATCGATGCGGGGCCGAGCCCCGAGGTGCTCGTACAACATGCCGCCAGACTAGCCCTTGCGTCACGGTCGGCGCTGGGCATACGGTCGCGGCATGACGGTGACGAGACTGTTCCCGATTCTGCGCACGAACGACCTGCCGCGACTGGTGACGTTCTATGAGAGAGCGTTCTCGGCATCCGTGGAGTATCGCTACGAGCACGAGGGGCGAGCGGTCTATGTGGCGCTCGCAGTCGGCGGTGGCACGATCGGCATCGGCTACGAGCCCGAGGTGTCGCCCGGCGATCCTGTCGCGATCTGGCTGTACGTCGATGACGTCGACAGCGCGTACTCCCGCGCGACGGACGCCGGGGCGACCTCGGTCGCCGACCCTGATGACATGCCGTGGGGCGAGCGCGTCGCGCAGGTACGCGATCCCGACGGCACGCTGCTCCACCTCGGTTCGGCGGCCTGATCCGCCCGGGATCAGCTTCCGGTCTTGACCGGCTCAGGGAACAGCGCGGTGAGCAGCTGCGAGACCCAGGCGAGGAGCTCGGCATCCTCCGGAAGCGGCACGACCAGCGCCTCTCCCCCGGCGACGAGCTTCGCCTTCGGGTAGAGCCGCTGCAGCCGGACCTTCATCGAGTCCTCGAGGCGGGCGGGCGCCACGCGCAGGTTCGAGCCCATCACGACGACGTCCGTGAGACCGGCCACGGCGGCGCGACGGCGCAGGCGGGCGACGGCGACCAGCCCGTCGACCTCTTCCGGCGGAGTGCCGTAGCGGTCGGTGAGCTCCTCGAGCACGAGGTCGATCGCGTCGTCCTTGGCACTGGGCGCCGCAGCGGCGGACAGCTTCTGGTACGCCTCCAGGCGCAGCCGCTCGCTGTCGATGTAGGTCTCCGGGATGCGGGCGTCCACCGGGATCTCCATGCGCAGTTCGACATCGCTCGAGGTGTCCTCGCCGCGGAAGTTCGCGACGGCCTCGCCGATCATCCGCAGGTACAGGTCGAAGCCGACGCCGGCGATGTGGCCCGCCTGCTCCGCACCGAGCATGTTGCCGGCGCCGCGCAGCTCGAGGTCCTTCAGCGCGACCTGCGTGCCGGAGCCGAGATCGTTGTTGATCGCGATGGTCTGCAGCCGGTCCGCCGCCGTTTCCGAGAGCGGTTTGGAGTCGTCGTAGAGGAAGTACGCGTACGCGCGCTCGCGCCCGCGCCCCACGCGCCCGCGCAGCTGGTGCAGCTGCGACAGGCCGTACTTGTCGGCCTTGTCGATGATGATCGTGTTGGCGTTGGAGATGTCGAGCCCCGTCTCGACGATCGTCGTCGAGACGAGCACATCGTACTTGCGCTCCCAGAAGTCGTCGACGACCTGCTCGAGCTGATGCTCGCCCATCCGGCCGTGCGCGACGGCGATGCGCGCCTCCGGGACGAGTTCTGCGAGCTCGCTTGCGACCCGCTGGATCGACTGCACCCGGTTGTGCACGAAGAAGATCTGCCCCTCGCGGAGGATCTCGCGACGGATCGCCGCAGCGATCTGCTTGTCACTGCGGGGTCCGACGAACGAGAGGATCGGATGCCGGTCCTCCGGCGGCGTCGCAAGGGTCGACATCTCGCGGATGCCGGTCACCGCCATCTCGAGCGTGCGCGGGATCGGCGTGGCGCTCATTGCGAGGATGTCGACGTTCGTCTTCAGCTTCTTGAGCTTGTCCTTGTGCTCGACGCCGAAGCGCTGCTCCTCGTCGATGATCAGCAGCCCCAGGTCCTTGAACATCACCTGATCGGTGAGGATCCGATGGGTTCCGATGACCATGTCGACCGACC
Source organism: Microbacterium abyssi (assembly GCF_015277895.1). Lineage (NCBI taxonomy): Bacteria > Bacillati > Actinomycetota > Actinomycetes > Micrococcales > Microbacteriaceae > Microbacterium > Microbacterium abyssi. The sequence goes on from NZ_CP063815.1 coordinate 2,287,209, forward strand.
CGTCCAGCAGTCCGTCCAACGTGAGACGCGCGTCCTTGTCGGTCTGGAAGCGCGAGAGCGCCCGCACCTTCACCGGGAAGCCGGCGAAGCGCTCGGTGAAGGTCTCGAAGTGCTGTTTGACCAGCAGCGTGGTCGGGACGAGCATCGCGACCTGCTTGCCGTCCTGGATCGCCTTGAACGCCGCTCGCACGGCGACCTCGGTCTTGCCGAAGCCGACATCGCCGGACAGGAGGCGGTCCATCGGGATCGGCCGCTCCATGTCGGCCTTGATCTCGTCGATCGTCTGCAGCTGATCCTGCGTCTCGGCGAACGGGAAGGCCTCTTCCAGCTCGCGCTGCCACGGCGTGTCCGGTGCGAACGCGTGGCCCTTGGCGGACATGCGCGCGGAGTACAGCTTGACGAGCTCGACGGCGATGTCTCGGACCGCCCTGCGGGCCTTGCCCTTGGCCGCCGACCAGTCGCTGCCGCCCATCTTCGACAGCGTCGGGGCCTCGCCGCCGACGTACTTGGAGAGCAGATCGAGCTGGTCGGTGGGCACGTAGAGCTTGTCGCCCGGGTACCCGCGCTTGGACGGCGCGTACTCGAGCACGAGGTAGTCGCGCGTCGTTTTAGTGGCGTTGCGGCCGCCCGTGGAGACCTCGCGCTGCGTCATCTCGACGAACTTCGCGATGCCGTGCGTGGCGTGCACGACATGGTCGCCGTTCTTCAGCTGCAGCGGGTCGACGACGTTCCGGCGGCGCGATGCGAGCTTCTTGACGACTCGCTGATCGCCACCGATCGTGCGCCCGTAGAACTCGTTGTCGGTGAGGACGGCGAGCTTCGCCTCCGGAACCTGGAATCCCGACTCGAGGGATCCGAGCACGAGCGTCGCGACACCCGCATCCGGTTCGTCCGTGAGGGCCTGGACGGGGCGGGCGGCGAGTCCACGATCCGAGAGGACGTCGTTCGCGCGGTCGACGAGTCCGGTTCCGGATGCCACGACCACGACCCGCCAGCCATCGGCCAGGCGCGCGGCCACGAACTCGATCGCGCCGTCGACGTTGCCGTGGAACGAGGGGATGATCGACGCGTCGATGTTCGCGGCATCCGCATCGTCGGTCGCGAACGGGCTGAACCGCCACCAGACGCCGTCCCGCTCGCGGACGATCTCACGGAGCCGCGCGACGCTGAGGAAGTCTCCGGCACCCAGGTCGATCGGAGCGGATGCTCCGGAGGTCGCCGCGCTCCACGCGGCATCCAGGAACTCCCGGTTCGTCTCGCCGAGGCTCTGCGCACGGGCGCTCGCACGCTCAGGATCGACCAGGGCGACGGCCGTGCCGGGCGCGAAGTACTCGGCGAGCGACTTCAGAGGACCTGCGACGGCGGGCAGCAGCGACTCCATGCCCTCGACCGGGATGCCCTCTGCCATCTTCTCCAGCATCCCGGCGATCGCGGGGAACCCGGCGACGAGCGAGCGCGCCTTGTCGCGGACATCCGAGGTGAGCAGCAGCTCGCGCGTCGCAGGCAGCTCGACGAGGTCGACCTCATCGGGCAGTGACCGCTGATCGGCAACCGAGAACGCACGGATCTGGTCGATCTCGTCACCGAAGAACTCGACACGGTACGGGTGCTCGCTGGTCGGCGGGAAGACATCGAGGATGCCGCCGCGCAGCGCGAACTCGCCCCGACGGGACACCATGTCGACGCGCGTGTAGGCGCGTTCGACCAGCTGCTCGACCGCGTCATCGAGCTCGAGGCCGCGAGCGCCGAGCGCGAGGCTGAGCGGGGCGGTGTCACCGAGGTTGGCGGCGATCGGCTGAAGCGCTGCGCGCACCGAGGCGACCACGATCAGCGGCCGCTCACCCGACCAGGTGGTGATGCGGCGCAACGTGTCCAGGCGCCGCCCGACGGTGTCGGCGCTCGGGCTGAGACGTTCGTGCGGCAGTGTCTCCCAGGCGGGAAAGCTGAGGATCTCGGCATCCGGCACGAAGGAGGCCAGCGCCTGAGAGAGCGACTCCGCCCGCCGTCCGGTGGGTGCGATGACGAGAAGGGATGCCGGATGCCCCTGGCTCGCGCGCTTGTCGAGGAGACCGGCGATCGTCGGGGCGTCGAGCCCATCGACGAGTCCGAGGTCGGCATCGGTCTGCGCCCAGGTGAGGGCGTCGTGGTAAAGGTTCGCCTTTTCCAAGGCGCGCAGAATCCCTGGAACAGTCACCAGGCAAGCTTAGACGCGGCATGCGACACCAGGGCCCCCGGCTCAGTAGCCTGTCCGGATGGAACCTGTCACCCTGCACACCGAACGCCTCGTCCTCCGCGCTCCGACGGCGGCCGATGTCGACGCGATCACGGCGGCGTGCCAGGATCCGGAGATTCCGCGTTGGACGACGGTTCCGAGCCCCTATACCCGCGATCACGGCGAGGGTTTCGTGCAGCTGATCGCGCAGTGGTGGGCCGACAGCAGCCAGACGATCTGGGGCATCTTCCACGACGACGTGCTCGTCGGCGTCGTCGGACTGCACCACATCACGTCGCACCCCAGCGGGGGTTCGACCGAGCTCGGCTACTGGGCGACCGCCGCATCACGCGGACAGGGCTTCATGGTCGAGGCCGCGCGTGCCGTGATCGACTGGGGCTTCGCCGAGCTGCGGCTCGCCCGCATCGACTGGCGCGCTGTGGCCGGCAACATCCCCTCGGCCCGCACGGCGCGTGCGCTGGGGTTCCGATACGAGGGGCTGATGCGTCAGGCTCTCACCAGCCCGCGCGGACGCGACGACGGCTGGGTGGCCGGGCTCCTGCCGTCCGACGACCGCACGCCCGTGGAGTGGCCGATTCCGCTCGGCTGAGGCGCAGCATCCGGCCGGGCATGTCGGGAAAGATGCGGGTTTCCGCCGGCCGCACCCGCAACAACCTGGACACGCATTCGAGCATGTCGGGGAAGTGGCGAGGGAGCACCCGCTGCACCCGCACCAACCCGGACACGCTCCAGCTGCCGAGCACCGCACAGTCTCACCCTGCCGAACGTCGGCGCCGAGTGGCAGGATGGGCGCATGCCGGAGATGCCGGAGGTTCAGGGACTCGTCGACTTCCTCGGCGAGCGCACGGTCGGGCACGCCATCACCCGCACGAACGTCGGCGAGATCGCCGCGCTGAAGACCTATGATCCGCCGAACACCGCCCTGCACGGTGCGACCATCACCGCGGCCTCCCGCCACGGCAAGTTCGTCGTCGTCTCGTGCGGCGACGAACTGCACCTCGTGTTCCATCTCGCCAAGGCCGGGTGGCTGCGCTGGTACGAGCTGCTCCCGACGACGCTCATCAAACCCGGCAAGTCGCCGATCGCGCTGCGCGTCGCGCTGGACGATGACGGCGGCTTCGACCTCACCGAGGCCGGCACGAAGAAGTCTCTCGCGGTGTACGTCGTGCGAGATCCGCAGGACGTTCCCGGGATCGCCCGCCTCGGGCCGGAGCCACTCGGCGACGGGTTCACCCGCGACATATTCGCGAGCCTCCTCGAGGGCCGACGGATGCAGATCAAAGGGCTGCTGCGCGACCAGTCCGTCATCGCCGGGATCGGCAACGCCTACAGCGATGAGATCCTGCACGCCGCGCGCATGTCGCCGTATGCGATCAGCGGAAAGCTCGACGACGAAGAGATCGATCGGCTCTTCAGTGCGATGAAGACGACGCTGACGGATGCCGTGGCCGAGGCATCCGGAAAGCCGCCGGCCGACCTGAAGGACGCCAAGCGCGCCGGGTTCCGTGTGCATGCACGCCGAGGCGAAGCGTGCCCGGTCTGCGGCGACACCGTCCGCAGCGTGTTCTTCGCCGACCGCTCACTGGAGTACTGCCCCACCTGTCAGACCGACGGCAAAGTCCTCGCCGACCGGCGGCTCTCCCGACTGCTGAAATGACGCCGACGACGCGGAATGAAACGCGCGCGCAAGCGTTGAGTACACTGAGCATCAAACGTGCTCCGGGGTCGGTGTGAATCCGAACCGGCGGTGACAGTCCGCGAGCGTCGAGGGAAACCGAGATGCCGATCCGGTGGAATTCCGGTACCGACGGTGATGCGAGGGCAATCTCGCTAGTCCGGATGGGAGGCAGCACGATGCGCGACAACGTGCGTTCTGTCATCCCCGGAGCCTGAAAACGAAGGACGACGGATGGCAGTGACCGAGGCGGAACGCCGCGCAATGTCGCGTGCACTCGAACTCGCCGCGCGCGGGCCCCGCGGCGTCAATCCGCAGGTCGGCGCCGTCATCCTCTCCCCTGCCGGCGACATCATCGCCGAGGGCTGGCACCGGGGCGCCGGGACTCCACACGCAGAGGTGGATGCACTCAGCAGCCTCGCAAACGACGCGGCGCGCGACGCGACCGCGATCGTGACTCTCGAGCCGTGCAACCACACCGGCCGCACAGGGCCCTGCGCGCTTGCGCTCATCGAGGCCGGCGTCTCGCGTGTCGTATACGCCCTCGACGATCCCGGCGCTGTCTCCGGCGGCGGCGCCGAACGCTTGCGCGATGCAGGTGTCGAGGTCGAAGCCGGCGAACAGGCGGATGCCGCCCGCGCACTCGTCGCGGATTGGCTGTCCGCGCAGCAGGCCGGTCGCCCGCACGTCACGGTGAAGTGGGCGCAGAGCATCGACGGCCGCGCCGCAGCTGCGGACGGCACCAGCCAGTGGATCACCGGATCTGAGGCTCGCGCCGATGTGCACCGCCGCCGCGCCGCGGCCGACGCGATCGTCGTCGGCACCGGCACCGTGCTCGCCGACGACCCGTCGCTGACCGCCCGTGACGGCGACACCCTGCACGCCCACCAGCCGATCCCGGTCGTCATCGGCGCCCGTGAGACGCCTGCTGATGCCGCGGTCCGCCGTCACCCCCATGAACCGCTCTTCTACGGAACCCGCGACCTGCACGCGGTGCTCGCGGATCTTCATGCCCACGGCATCCAGCGCGTGTTCGTCGAAGGCGGGCCGACGCTCGCCAGCGCGTTCATCGCCGCGGACCTCGCCGACCGCATCCTCGCGTACATCGCGCCGGTGCTGCTGGGCGGCGAGCGCGTGGCTCTCACGGACATCGGCGTCCCGACCATCGACGCCGCGCACCACCTGACCGTCGACGAGTGGGTGCCGCTCGGCGCCGACCTGCTCGCGATCGCGCACCCCACTGCACTCCAGGAAGGGACACACTGATGTTCACCGGAATCATCGAGGAGATCGGCGAGATCACCGCCGTCGTGCCGTCCGGCGACGGCTGGCGACTGACCGTCCGCGCCCCGAAGGCCGCGCAGGATGCCGTGCACGGCGAGTCCATCGCGGTGTCCGGTGTCTGCCTCACCGTGGTCGATTCGACCTCCGACACCTTCGACGCCGACGTGATGAAGCAGACGCTCGACGTCTCCGCACTGGCGGCGGCATCCGTCGGCACCCGCGTCAACATCGAGAAGGCGATGCCTGTCGGTGCACGCCTGGGCGGCCACATCGTCCAGGGCCACGTGGACGGCACCGGCGAGATCGTCGAGGTGCGCCCCGGCGACCAGTGGAGTGTGCTGCGCGTCGCGATCCCGGCTGACCTCGCCCCGCTCGTCGTCGACAAGGGATCGATCTCGATCGACGGCACCTCCCTCACTGTCAGTGCAGTGAGCGACGCATCGACCGTCGCCGGCTGGCTCGAGGTCTCGCTCATCCCCGAGACGCTCGCCGCCACCACCCTCGGCAGCCGCGTCGTCGGCGACCGCGTGAATCTTGAAACCGACATCCTCGCCCGTCATGTCGAGCGCCTCCTGGCGTTCCGGGCTGTCTCGGAAGGAGGCTCGCGATGAGCCTTTCCACCATCGAAGAAGCTCTCGAGTCGCTGCGTGCAGGCCGCCCTGTCATCGTCGCCGACGATGAGAACCGCGAGAACGAGGGCGACGTCATCCTCTCGGCCGAGCTCGCCACCCCGGAATGGGTCGCGTGGACGGTGCGCTGGTCGTCGGGATTCATCTGCGCGCCGATGCCGTCCGACCTCGCCGATCACCTGAACCTGCCGCCGATGGTCGAGGCCAACGAGGACGCCCGTTCCACCGCGTACACCGTGAGCGTCGATGCCGCAGAGGGCGTCACCACCGGCATCAGCGCCTCCGATCGCGCCCACACGCTGAACGTGCTCGCGAACCCGTCCTCGACCTCGACGAGCATCATCCGCCCCGGGCACGTGCTGCCGCTGCGCGCGGTGGACGGCGGCGTGCGCGAGCGCGGCGGTCACACCGAGGCCGCAGTCGAGCTCATGAAGCTCGCAGGGCTCCAGCCGGTCGGCGCGATCGCCGAGGTCGTCGCGGAGGACGGCAGCATGATGCGCCTTCCCGGCCTGAAGGAGCTCGGCGCGCGCGACGGCGTACCGGTCATCACGATCGAGCAGCTCATCGCGCACCTGAACGAGATCGATCCGCTCGACGGCCCCATCGCGTCCTCGCGGGCCGGCAAGCGGCGGGTGAGCCTGCGCGCCGATGCCACGGTGCCGACCGATCATGGTGTGTTCCGCTTCCTCGCCTACAAGGACCGCGTGACCGGCACCGATCACATCGCGGTCGTCTCGGGCGAGCTCGACGAGACCGCTCTGGTGCGCGTGCACTCGGAGTGCCTGACCGGTGAAGCGTTCGGCTCGCTGAAGTGCGAGTGCGGCCCGCAGCTGGATGCCGCGCTGGACGCCATCGAGCAGGACGGCGGCGTGGTCATCTACATGCGCGGTCACGAGGGCCGCGGCATCGGGCTCATCAACAAGCTGCGCGCTTACAGCCTGCAGGAAGAGGGGCTCGACACCGTCGACGCGAACCTCGCCCTGGGCCTCCCCGCCGACGCCCGCGAATACGCGGCGGCGGCCGGCATCCTCAGCGACCTCGGGGTATCGAAGGTGCGCCTGCTCACGAACAACACCGACAAGGTCAAGCAGCTTCGCGAGCTGGGCCTCGACGTGGTCGAGCAGGTGCCGCTGATCGTCGGCGTCGGCCCGAACAACCACCAGTACCTCGAGACCAAGCGCGACCGCATGGGCCACATCATCGGCGAGGCCGAGCTGGCAGCGGCACTCGCGCACGGAAAGGACAACGCATGAGCGGCGCAGGAGCACCCTCCCCCCACGAGAAGATCGACGGCAGTGGTCTGAAGGTCGTCGTCATCGCCGGAACCTGGCACGACGTCATCACGAACGGACTGATCGCAGGCGCCGAGCGGGTGCTCGTGGCATCCGGTGCGTCGTACGAGACCGTGCGCGTTCCGGGGTCCTTCGAGCTCGCCGTCGCCGCGCAGGCGGCGTTCGCCGGCGGAGCGGATGCCGTGGTCGCCCTCGGCGTCATCATCCGCGGCGGCACCCCGCACTTCGAATACGTGTCGGCCGCGACGACCGATGGACTCACGCGCGTCGCGCTGGATGCCGGCAAGCCGATCGGCTTCGGGGTGCTCACCCTCGACGACGAGAAGCAGGGCCTGGATCGTGCCGGGCTCGAGGGCTCGAAGGAGGACAAGGGCGCCGAGGCCGCGGATGCCGCGCTGCGCACCGCGCTGGTGGTCAAGGCGCTGCGCGATTGACCTGTTCTGCTCCGGCACACCTGCAGGGCCGAGGCGCGGATGCAGGGGCATCCACCGTGGGACAACCCGCCATGCATCCGGTGAGCATGCCCTTGCTGGCATGAGCATCGCCGCCCCGATACCCTAAGCGCATGGAGACTCTTCGGCACGTCGTCGTTTTCATCCACCTCGTCGGCTTCGCCACGCTGTTCGGTGCATGGGCCGTGCAGGCATTCGGCGGGAAGCGCGAGTTCACGCGCCTGATGAGCATCGGGATGACGATCGCCGCCGTCGCGGGCCTGATCCTCGCCGCCCCGTGGGGCATCGAGGGCGCCATGAACTACCCGAAGATCGGCGTGAAGCTCGTTGTGCTGCTGATCATCGGCGCTCTGCTGGGCATCGGCTCGGCCCGCCAGAAGCGCGACGCTCAGGTGCCCGCGGCGATGTTCTGGCTCGTCGGCATCCTGACTCTCGTCAACGCCGGAATCGCGGTTCTCTGGCGGTAACACGCGGCAACCGGCGCACAGCGGTTTCTCAGGAGGCGTAAACTCCCGGGGTGCTCGTCATGCGAGCATCCGAACGTCAGGAGCATCTTGAGCACCACCGCCACACCAGCCAACCCGCGCTCTCGCGTCATCACCGCGAGCCTGGTCGGCACCACGATCGAGTTCTACGACTTCTACGCCTACGCGACGGCCGCAGTCCTCGTCTTCCCGATCCTGTTCTTCCCGAGCGACAACGAGACCGCCTCGCTGCTGGCATCCTTCGCCGTATTCGGCGCCGCGATGGTCGCGCGTCCGATCGGCGCGATGGTGTTCGGCCACTTCGGCGACAAGTACGGCCGCAAGGCCACGCTCGTGGCATCCCTGCTCACGATGGGAATCGCGACCGTCCTCATCGGCGTGCTGCCGACGTTCCAACAGATCAACTGGGTCGCTCCCCTGCTGCTGCTCGTCCTGCGCCTCGCGCAGGGATTCGCGCTCGGCGGCGAGTGGTCGGGAGCGGCTCTCGTGGCGACGGAGAACGCACCGAAGGGCAAGCGCGCCTGGTACGGATCGTTCCCGCAGCTCGGCGCCCCCATCGGCTTCATCATCGCGAACTTCATCTTCCTCGCCATCAACTGGCTGCTGCCGCACGCCGAGGCCCCGTCGCTGAAGTCAGAGGCGTTCCTCGCCTGGGGCTGGCGTATTCCGTTCCTGTTCTCCGCCGTCATGGTGATCATCGGCCTGTGGGTGCGACTCAAGCTCGTCGAGTCCGACACGTTCAAGAAGGCGGGCGAGAGCGGCACCATCCGGAAGATGCCGCTCGTCACGGTGTTCCGCCACTACTGGAAGCAGCTCATCCTCGGCACGTTCATCATGCTGGCGACGTACGTGCTGTTCTACCTGATGACGAACTTCACGCTCACCTACGGCACCGCCCAGACCGATGCCGCCGTGCCCGGCTCCGGGTTCGGCTACACCGACTTCGTGCTCATGCAGATCATCGGCGTCGTGTTCTTCGGTGTCTTCACCCTGCTGTCCGGCCCGATCGCCGATGCCATCGGGCGTCGCAAGCTGCTGCTGTGGGTCACCGGTGCGATCATCGTGTTCGGCCTGACCTTCAACCTGTTCCTGCTGCCGCAGGTCGACCCGAAGTTCACCGGCGCTCTGACGCAGGCGTTCCTCATCCTGGGCTTCATGCTCATGGGCACCACGTTCGGTCCGATGGGCGCGATGCTCCCCGAGCTGTTCCCGACCAACGTCCGGTACTCGGGCTCTGCGATCTCGTACAACGTGTCGTCGATCCTCGGTGCCGCTGTCGCGCCGTTCATCGCCGTCGCGCTGTGGGCAGCGACCGGAGGGTCGCCGTGGCTGGTCGGCGTGTATCTGTCGTCGATGGGCGTGCTGACCTTCATCGCGCTGATCTTCACACCCGAGACCAAGGATCACGACTACGAGTCCGACCTCGGGTTCGCGCAGAGCGCGGAGCTGTAGACAGCTCCATCGACGCCCCCTCCGGCCGTCGACGCCCCCTCGTTCCGACGCATCTACGAGGGGGCGCCGGCGCGAAGAGGGGGCGTCGGCGTCAGTAGCGGGCGAACACCCTTCGCGACGCACCGTCGAGCACCATCCGGCCGCCGTAGGGCACGATCCACTGCGGCCGGGTGTGCCCGAACGGCACGCCGACGCAGGTGACGGCATCCGGGTTGTAGCGGCTGACCGTCTCGATGACGATGTCGCGCTGTGCCGCGCGGAGCGCGTCGGCCTCTGCCGGCGACGGGTGGAAGTCGAAGTCACTCACCGGCGGCCGAGCGACGACGACCCCGGCGACGGCCGAGAGGATGCCGCGCTCCCCCAGCCCTCGCATCCAGCGGCCGACCCAGGATGCCGCAGGGCGCTCCTCGCTCGTCTCGATGAGCAGGATCGTGCCTGCCAGAGCGGATGCCGGCGGCAGCCGATCCGCGAGGGCGAGCTGGTCGATCACCTCGAGGCAGCCGCCCCAGGTTCGCCCCTCGACGCGCACGGCCGGGCCCGCCCACGTCCAGGGCTCGGTCGGGATGCGGTCGCCGTACTCGGAGAGCGCCCGCGGGTCCTGCCAGCGCTGCCCGACGTCCTCCGACTCGCCCGGTTCGGTCAGCTCGAGCTCGCCGCCGTCCAGGAGGGCAGCGCGCAGCGAGCGGAGGTGCACGTCGTCGACGGCGGGGCCCGGCCCGAGATGCACGGCGGTGGAGCCGCCGTAGAATCCGGGGATGCCGAGATCCCACAGCCAGTTCAGGATGTTCGTGTTGTCGCTGTAGCCGAGGAACGGCTTCGGGTCGGCAAGCGCGAGCGCGGCGTCGAGATGCGGGATGACGAGGATCTGGTCGTCGCCGCCGATCGTCGCCAGGATCGCGCGGATACTCGGATCGGCGAACGCCGCGTTGACGTCCGCCGCGCGCGACTCGGGTGAAGCGTCCAGCTGACGCGTCGTCGGGTACTCGACCGGGATGAGTCCGGTCAGCTCCGTCAGCCGGTGCAGCGCCTGCTCGTGCAGTTCCGGGGCGACGGCGGGAGCGGCGAACGCGGGCGAGAGGACCGCGACGCGATCGCCGGGGACGAGCTTGGGCGGTGTCAGCATCCGTTCATTCTGGCACCGCCGCATCGTCAACATCGATTGACACGCGCCACCGTGTCAACATAGATTGACGGCATGACCGTTCACACCGCTCAGGATCTCGATCCCGAGGGCGAGCCGATCGCCGAACTGCACCGGCTCGCAGATGTCCGTCGTGGTCTCGCGCGCGCCGAAGAGGCTCAGGTCCGCCGCGCCCGCCTGGCCGGGTACTCCTGGCAGGCCATCGCGAGCGCCCTCGGCGTGACGAAGCAGGCCGCCCACAGGAAGTACGGTCGTAGGTAACCCCTTTTCTTCAGATCGAGGTCTCGCATGTCTCGTACGGCGCCCACTCGCCGGCGCGGACGCGGTGCGCCGCAGGACGGCCCGCGCGCCACTTTCCGCCAGCTTCTCCCGTTCCTGTTCGAGCACAAGCGCACGCTGATCGTCGTCGCAGTGCTCAGCGTCATCGGCGCCGCGACCTCGCTCGTGCAGCCGCTGCTGGTCGGACAGGTGATCGTCTCGGTGCAGGCCGGCGACGCGCTGGGCCTGCTCGTCTGGGCGCTGGTCGGTTTCGTGATCGTCTCGTCCGTCATCTCCGGCTACCAGCACTACCTGCTGCAGCGCACCGGCACCGCGGTCGTGCACTCCAGCCGCCGCCAGCTCATCGCCCGCATCCTGCACCTGCCGATCCGGGAGTTCGACTCGCGCCGCACCGGCGATCTCGTCTCGCGCGTGGGCACCGACACGACGCTGCTGTACGCCGTGCTGACCCAGGGTCTCGCGGACGCCGTCGGCAGCGTTCTCATGTTCGCCGGCGCGCTGATCGCCATGCTCATCATCGACCCGATCCTGCTGCTCATCATCGTGGTCGTCGTCGGGGTCTCCCTGGCCGTCGTCGTGCTGCTCGGGGGCCGGATCCGGACGGCCTCGACCGCGCAGCAGGTCAAGGTCGGCGAGCTGGCGTCGGCCGTCGAGCGCGCGGTCGGATCGATCCGCACCGTCCGCGCGTCCGGCGCGACGGACCGCGAGACGGATGCCGTCTCCGGCCTCGCCCGCGACGCCTACGGGCTCGGCGTGCGCATCGCCAAGGTCTCCGCGCTCGTGGTTCCGATCTCCGGCGTCGCGCTGCAGCTCTCACTGCTCGCAGTGCTCGGCGTCGGCGGCTTCCGCGTCGCCGCGGGCGCGATCACCGTGGCCTCGCTCATCACCTTCGTGATGTTCCTGTTCATGATGCTCATGCCGCTGGCGACGACGTTCGGCGCGATCACCTCGGTGAACCAGGCGCTCGGCGCCCTGGGCCGCATCCAGGAGGTGCTCGACCTCCCGACCGAGGACCAGGAGGATGCCGCGATCGCCGCAACTCTCCCGAACCGTTCGGCGAGCCCGGCCGATCCCGCGACCACCGTCCCCGCACTCTCGTTCCACGACGTGCGCTTCCGCTACCCTGACACGGTCATCGCCGCGCGCGAGGCCGCCGCGAACGAAGCCCGCAGCCTTCTCATCGACGCTCACCTCGAGCGCGCGGAGGAAGCCGTGGATGCCGAGACGCAGGCCGACCACGACGTTCTCCGTGGCGTTTCCTTCGAGGTTCCGCCCGGATCGCGCGTGGCGCTGGTCGGACCGAGCGGGGCGGGCAAGAGCACGATCCTGTCGCTCGTCGAGCGCTTCTACGACCCCACCGGCGGTTCGATCCGCCTCAACGGTGAAGACATCCGCACCTACCCCCGCGCCGAGCTGCGCGCGCAGTTCGGCTATGTCGAGCAGGATGCCCCGACCCTCGCCGGCACGCTCGCCGACAACCTGCGGCTCGCCTCCCCCGACGCCACCGACGCCGACTGCGAGCGGGTGCTGCGCGCCGTGAACCTCGGCGATGTGCTCGAGCGCGGACCGCTCGGCCTCGAGACACCGGTCGGCGAAGACGGCGTGATGCTGTCGGGTGGTGAGCGCCAGCGGCTCGCGATCGCGCGGGCCCTGCTGACCGAGGCGCCGATCCTGCTGCTGGACGAATCGACGTCATCCCTCGACGGCGTCAACGAGCAGCGCATGCGCGAGGCGATCGACGCGGTCTCCGCCGATCGCACGCTCGTCGTGATCGCGCATCGCCTCTCCACGGTCGTCGACAGTGACCGCATCATCGTGCTCGAGGCAGGCGAAGTCGTCGGCAGCGGAACGCACGCCGAGCTCATCGAGTCGACGCCGCTGTACCGGGATCTCGCCCGTCATCAGCTGCTGGCGTAGCGGACGGCGAGCGACCGAGAGAGGCTTCGACTCGCTTGGCTCGCTCAGCCCGTTTCGTCTTCGGGCTTCGCCCTTCGCTCAACGACCCGCGGGATCCGGGCCTGTTCGAGGGTGCGGGCGCTGTCCCGATCCGCAGACTGATTCCCCCGAAACGTCAGCAGAACGGGACAGGCCCGGTCATCTCGCGGCGGCAGGATGGCGGGACCACTCAGCCATGGGTCTGTCCCTGCCATCCCGCCGCCGCGGGTCTGTTGCGCGGCGCTTACTGCGCCTGCGTGAGCCGGTAGCGCAGCGAGGCGAGCTCGGTGCGCAGCGCCGCCGGTAGGGTGTCGCCGAACGTGTCGTAGAACGCCTCGGTCGACTCGGCCTCCTTCGCCCATGCGGCGGGGTCGACGGCGAAGAGCTCCTCGAGGTCCTCCTCGGGGACATCGATGCCGTCGAGGTTCAGATCTTCGATGAGCGGCAGCCGGCCGATGGGGCTGTCGACGGCGGCGACCTCGCCGCTGATGCGACGGATGATCCAGTCGATCACACGCGCGTTGTCGCCGAAGCCCGGCCACAGGAAGCGCCCATCCGAGCCGCGGCGGAACCAGTTGACCTGGAAGATCCGCGGGGCGCGGTCGAAGCGCAGCTCCCGGCCGACCTTGAGCCAGTGGGCGAAGTAGTCGCCCATGTTGTAGCCGCAGAAGGGCAGCATCGCGAACGGGTCGCGGCGCAGTTCGCCGACGGTTCCCTCGGCGGCGGCGGTGCGCTCCGACGAGATCGTCGAGCCGAGGAAGACGCCATGCGTCCAGTCGGTGGCCTCGACCACGAGCGGGACGTTGCTGGCCCGGCGTCCGCCGAACAGGATGACGTCGAGCGGGACGGCCTCTTCCCAGTCCTCCGAGATCTGCGGGCACTGCGCTGCGGCGACGGTGAAGCGCGAGTTCGGATGCGCGGCGGGGCGACCCGAGTCGGGCGTCCAGTCGTTGCCCTCCCAGTCGATCAGGTTCGCCGGCGGGGTGTCGGTGAGGCCCTCCCACCACACGTCGCCGTCGGGGCGGAGCGCGACGTTCGTGAAGATCGTGTTCCCCCAGAGGGTCTCGATCGCGGTGACGTTGGTCGCCTCTCCGGTGCCGGGTGCGACTCCGAAGAAGCCCGCCTCCGGATTGATGGCCCACATGCGGCCGTCCTCACCGGGCCGGATCCAGGCGATGTCGTCGCCGAGGGTCTCGACCTTCCAGCCGGGGATCGTCGGGCGGAGCATCGCGAGGTTCGTCTTGCCGCACGCCGAGGGGAACGCGGCGGCCACGTGGTACGCCTTGCCCTTGGGGTCGACGACGCGGATGAGCAGCATGTGCTCGGCGAGCCAGCCCTCGTCGCGGGCGATCACCGAGGCGATGCGCAGGGCGAAGCACTTCTTGGCGAGGATGGCGTTGCCGCCGTAGCCCGATCCGTACGAGTAGACCTCGAGGGAGTCGGGAAAGTGCACGATGTACTTGTCGTCGTTGCAGGGCCACTCGACGTCCTGCGCACCCGGTGCGAGAGGAGCACCGACGGAGTGGACGGTCTTGACCCAGGGCGCGCCCTCGGCGATCTGACGGGTGACCGCGTCGCCGACGCGGGTCATGATGCCGATGGATGCCACGGCGTAGGCGCTGTCGGTGATCTGCACGCCGATGTGCGAGAGCGGTCCGCCCACGGCGCCCATCGAGAACGGCACGACGTACATCGTGCGCCCGCGCATCGAGCCCTCGAAGATCTCTGTCATCTTCGCGCGCATGTCGGCCGGGTCGGCCCAGTTGTTCGTCGGGCCGGCATCCTTCTCCTGCTCGGAGGCGATGAACGTGCGTGCCTCGGTGCGAGCGACATCGCTCGGGTGCGAGCGTGCGAGGTACGAGCCGGGCCGCCACTCGGGGTTCAGCTTGATGAGCTTGCCCTCGTCGACGAGACCGCGCAGCAGGGCGTCGTTCTCAGCGGCCGAGCCGTCGACCCAGTGCACGTCGGAGGGCTGCGTGAGCTCGCGGATCTCCTCCACCCAGGCCTTGAGTTCAGCCATCGCAGCGGTGTCGTACTTCGGAGCCGCGCCCAAGGCTCGCACTGCGCTGACGGCGGGAACGCGAGGGGTGAAGGTCTCGACCATAGCCATGACTGCTCCTTGAAGATCGAAGAGATCGGTGTCTGCATCCATTCTGGGCAATCAACTGCCGCGCTTTCGGCCGGTTTCGCTCTAAAGAAGTGAGTTTCTTTCGCTATGCTCAAGGAATGAGCAGCTCCGGCATCCACCTGACGACTCTCGGTCATCGCATCCGCCACCATCGGGTGGCCCAGGGCTTCACTCTCGACGAGCTCGGGGCGAGGGTCGGCGTCGCCGGTTCGCAGCTCAGCCTCATCGAGAACGGCAAACGCGAGCCCAAGCTCTCGCTGCTGCAGGCGATCGCCACCGCCACCGGCACCGAGGTCGCCGACCTCATCTCGGGCGAGCCGCCGAACCGACGCGCGGCCCTCGAGATCGAACTCGAGACGGCACAGGCGAGTCCGGTGTTCCGGCAGCTCGGCATCATTCCCGTGCGGGTGTCGAAGAGCATGCCCGATGAGACGATCGAGGCGATCCTCGGGCTGCATCGCGAACTGCAGCGACGCGAGCGCGAGGCCATCGCCACCCCGGAAGAGGCGCGCCGCGCGAACACCGAGCTGCGGCTGCGCATGCGTGCGCAGAACAACTACATCGGCGACATCGAGAAGCTCGCCGAGAAACAGCTCAAGGCCGCCGGGCACGTCTCAGGCGCCCTCACGCACCGCACGGTGATCATCATGGCGCAGAAGCTCGGCTTCGAGCTGATCTATGTGAACGACCTGCCGCACTCCACGCGCTCGGTAACGGATCTGGAGAACAGCAGGATCTATCTGCCGCCGGCATCCATCCCCGGTGGTCACGGTCTGCGATCGATGGCGCTGCAGGCGATGGCGCACCGCCTGCTCGGTCACACGCCGCCGACCGACTACGCGGACTTCCTGCAGCAGCGGCTTGAGATCAACTACTTCGCCGCGGCGTGCCTGATACCCGAGACGGCAGGAGTCGCGTTCCTGCAACAGGCGAAGAAGGACCGCAACCTCGCCGTGGAGGACTTCCGCGACGCGTTCGGCGTGACGCACGAGGCGGCCGGCATGCGCATGACCAATCTCATGACCGAGCACCTCGGAATGAAGCTGCACTTCCTGCGCGTGGACGAGACCGGCGCCATCACGCGCGTGTACGAGAACGACGACCTGCCGCTGCCGATGGATGTCACCGGCGCGGTGGAGGGCCAGCCGGTGTGCCGCAAATTCCAGGCGCGGGCGGCGTTCACGCAGCAGAACCGCACGACCGAGCGCTACCAGTACACCGATACGCCGTCGGGCACGTTCTGGTGCGCGACGCAGACCGGATCGGGCAGCGACGGCGAGTACTCGGTCACGGTCGGGGTGCCGTTCGACGACGCGCGCTGGTGGCGCGGACGGGAGACCCCTGATCGCGCTGTGTCGGCATGCCCTGATGAGGCGTGCTGCCGGCGCCCCGCGCCGGAGCTCGCCGGGCAGTGGGCGGGTCGCTCGTGGCCGAGCGCGCGCGTGCACACGCACATGTTCTCGCCGCTTCCCCGCGGCGCGTTCCCCGGCGTCGACGACAGCGAGGTGTATGCGTTCCTCGACCGGCACGCGCGCGAGGAGTGAGGCGCCGACCCCTCACCCGGTGATGAACGCGGCGTAGCGGTCGAGCGCGGCGGCGACGTCTTCGTCCGACGCCGCCCCTGGCGTGAGCAGCTCGGGCACCGGATCGTCGGCGTGCCGCCCGATCGCGGTGGAGTGCCGCCACGTGCCGACCACTACGCCGCCTGAGACGATGATCGGGCGTACCATGCCGTTCTTGCCCGGCCCCACGGCTGCCAGATGCTCCGGCGGGCAGGCGACGCTGCGGTCCTGGTACGAGATGTAGTACTCCTCGAACGGGCCGAGTGCGATGACGGATGCCGCGCGCGGGCTGCGCCGCGGGCGCGTGCGGGCGGCGAACACGCCCTCGTCGACCTCGTGGATGCGTTCGTCGGGGACGGATGCCGCGGCGCGCGCGGTTCCGAGCGTGATGCCGGCCCACCAGGCGAAGTCCTCGGCGGTCGCGGGACCGTGTCCGACGATGTAGCGCGCGAACATCTCGGCGGCCGGAGCGGCCGGGGCGGCGGAGGCGCCGATGTGCTCCTGGGCGAGGACGAACAGCTGCTCGCGCGACGCGCCCTCGGGCCTGGGGACGACCGGCCCCTGGCAGACGATTCCGCGCAGCGCGAGGTTCTGCACGGCGTGCAGCCCGCGCTGCCCGGTCGGGTCGATGCCGGCATTCGCGAGCACGGCGAACAGCTGTGCGCGCGTCATCGCGTTGCCGCCGCGCAGGGCACCAGTCAGCACACGCTCCACCGTCAGGAGCTCTTCTGGCCCGAGACCGAGCTCGCGGTACCGCGGCGCGGCCATCCGCAACTGCCGCTCCCCCGTGACAGCGAGCACCCAGGCGAGATCCTCGGCCGGGAGGATGTGCAGGGTGCCGCGCTGCGTCCACGCGCGGATGAGCACGCCGCGGTTGAAGAGCCTGTCCACCGCGCGCAGCGTCGGCGCCGTCGAGGTTCGAGCGGCGAGTGCCCACCGGCCGGCCCAGAACTCCTGCGCCTGGACGGCGAGCAGGTGACGCGCGGCATCCGCCACAGACCTCGCCGGAGCTGTCAGCCGATGTGAGCGGAGGCGCTCGGCGCGCAGCGCGTGCGGTTCCATGTGCCCATCCTGCCCGCCGCCGCCGACATCGCGCGGTGGGGTGGTCGGAGCGGGCTCGTCCGCACACCGCTGAGCGCCTCCGCTCACGCTGGATGGATTTCGCCGGTTCTGAGCGCCTCCTAACCGACAGGATGCATCTGGCATGACGCGCCGCGGCGGCCGGTAGGGTCGAGGCGAACGGTGTCGTGGACGACGAGAACGGATGACGATGGCTGCGCAAGCGCGGAAGACGAACTGGTTCGCGATCTGGATCTCGATCGGCGTGGTGATCGCGCTGGTCGCGGTGGGCGTCCTGGTCGTCTGGCTCAACCAGCAACAGGGCGCGGATTCTGCGGCGCCCGGCGGGAGCATCGTGGAGGAGCAGACCGGAGCCATCCTGATCGGCGACGGCCCGGACGAGGTCGAGATCTGGTTCGACTTCTACTGCCCGCATTGCCAGGATTTCGAGGACGTCTATGGTCCCGGCATCCAGGATCTCGTCGATGACGGGGCGATCACCCTGCGTCTCCAGCCCGTGGCGCTCGCGGGCCTCAATGCGGCATCCGGCACTGAGTTCTCGGAGCGATCGGGAGGCGCGCTGTACTGCGTCGCCGACGCGGCACCTGACGCAGCGCACTCGTTCTTCACCCAGCTGTTCGCGATGAAGCCGAGCGGCGCCGGGCTCACCGACGACGAGCTGTCCGCCCTCGCCGCCGACGTCGGCGCCTCCGACGCCGCGGATTGCATCGCGGACGGAACCTACCGGCAGTTCGCCGTCGACCAGGCGCAGCAGCTTCCGACGGATCCGCAGAGCGGCGGAGCAGGCACCCCGACGCTCGTCGTGAACGGCGAGTACGTCGCGATCACGGGCGATGTGGATGCCGACATCGTCGATCGCCTGAACGGCTGATTCGTCCGTCCAGGCGGTATCAGTTCGGTCAGTTCTGAGCGCGCGTAACCGACCGAACTGATACCGCACGAGTACCGTGCGCGACGCCGCTCCGGCTCGCGCCGCTCACGCCCGCAGCGTGACCTCACGGCGCCGCGGTAGCACGACGGGGTGCGACCCGGCCATGACCTCGAGCACGCGGATGACCTGGCAGGAGTACCCGTACTCGTTGTCGTACCAGACGTAAAGCACCACGTCGCGGTCGTTCGCGATCGTCGCCAGCCCGTCGACGATGCCGGCGCGATGCGAGCCGACGAAGTCGGTGGATACGACCTCGGGGGATTCGACATAGTCGATCTGCTGACGCAGCTTCGAGTGCAGCGACACTCGGCGCAGGTAGTCGTTGAGCTCGCCCCTGTCGGCCGGGTTCTCCAGCGTCAGATGCAGCACCGCGAGCGAGACATCGGGGGTGGGAACGCGGATCGCGGAGCCGGTGAGCTTTCCCTCGAGCTCGGGCAGGGCGCGCGCCACCGCCTTGGCGGCCCCTGTCTCGGTGATGACCATGTTCAGCACCGCCGAGCGTCCGCGTCGGTCGCCGGAGTGGAAGTTGTCGATGAGGTTCTGGTCGTTCGTGAACGAGTGCACCGTCTCGACGTGGCCCCGCACGATCCCGTACGCCTCGTCGACAGCCTTCAGCACCGGCGTGATCGCGTTGGTCGTGCAGGACGCCGCAGACAGGATGCGGTCCTCGGCGGTGATCGTTGCGTCGTTGATGCCGTGCACGATGTTCTTCAGCATCCCCTTGCCCGGCGCGGTGAGCAGCACGCGTGCGACCCCCTTGGCCTCGAGGTGGCGGCTGAGACCTGCTTCATCGCGCCAGCGCCCGGTGTTGTCGACGACGATCGCGTCGTCGATGCCGTAGGAGGCGTAGTCGACGGATGCCGGATCGTTCGAGTAGATCACCTGGATGCGCGTGCCGTTGGCGATGATCTGCTCGGCTTCCTCGTCCACCGTGACCGAGCCCGCGAAGCGACCGTGCACGGAGTCGCGCATCAGCAGCGATGCGCGCTTGATGAGGTCGTTCTCCGAACCGCGGCGCACGACGATGGCGCGCAGGCGCAAGCCGCTTCCGCCGCTGGTGTGCGCGATGAGGATGCGGGCGAGCAGACGCCCGATGCGGCCGAAGCCGTACAGCACGACATCGGTCGCCTCCGCCGGCGTCGCGCCCATCGCCGGAGCGAGGATCCCGCGCAGGTACTCGTCGAGCGGCACATCGGAGTCGGTCCGCTCGGCGACGAGGCGCGCCACGTCGATCGAGGATGCACCGGGCGCGAGCTCTCGCAGCGACTCGAGCACGGCGAGGGTGTCCTCCAGCGCGAGCTCCTCGTGGCCGAGCTGCGCGATCCGCTCGTGCAGCTCGATGATGCCCGTGGTCGACAGGCCGAGCAGCCGGTGCCCGTGCAGCGACGTGACCACCTCATGATCCCTGCGGAGTGCGCCGACCAGCGGAACCATCCGCTCGGCGAGCTCTTCTCTGACCATCCAGTCGTCACGGTGTGCCGCGAAGTCGTTCATCTGCGTCCTTGCATGTGTGAGCGCGCGCCGAAGATCTTCCGGCGCGCAGGTTGCCGGGTGGAACATCGGGGGATGCCTCCAGCGTACGGGGCGCGGAGGCGTCGGACGAACCATCAGGCCGCCCGGGCTAGCCTGGATCCATGCCGACAGTCATCACCGCCCGCGCCGCGCTCCTCGACATGGACGGCACCCTCGTCGACTCGACCGCCGTCGTCGAGCGCCTCTGGCTGGAATGGGCCGAACCCCACGGTCTCGACCGCGACACCGTGCTGAGAACCGTGCACGGGCGCCAGGGCTGGCAGAGCATGGAGATCCTGCTGCCCGAGCGCGACCGCGCGATCAACCTCGTCGAGAACCAGGAGATGCTCGCCCGCGAGAGCGCCGATACGGACGGTGTGGTGGCGATCGCCGGCGCCGCCGAGCTGCTGCGCGCACTCCGGGGATTCCCGCACTCGATCGTCACCTCGGCGGACGTCGCGCTGATGACCGCCCGGATGGGAGCGGCCGCCCTCACCGTCCCCGAGCTCGCCGTGACGGCCGAGCGCGTGACGAACAGCAAGCCCCATCCGGAGGGCTTCCTGCTCGCGGCATCCACCCTCGGCATCGATCCCGCCGACTGCGTCGTCTTCGAGGACTCCGGTGCCGGCATCCGCGCAGGACTCGACGCCGGAATGAAGGTGATCGGCGTCGGACCCCACGCGCCCGCATTCGGACCCGCGCATCACGTCGACGACCTCACGCAGATCGTGATCGCGCCGGCCGGCGACGGGTTCGAGATCCGGATCAGCTGAGCGCGGTGATCGCCTCGCGCAGGATGCCGTCGGCCTCGGCCAGGGCGCCCCTCGCGCTCTCGACATCCGCACCGGTCGCGAGCGTCAGCAGTGCGAGCTTGACGGAGCCGTCCGCGGCGCGCAGGGCGTCTGACGCCTCGCCGACGCCGACGCCGGCGATCTCGGTCACCGTCCGGATCGACCGGGCGTGCAGCTTCTCGTTCGTTGCCAGCAGATCGACCATCACGCCGCGGTAGGTCTTGCCCAGTTTGATCATCGACAGCGTCGTGAGCATGTTGACCACGAGCTTCTGCGCGGTGCCGGACTTCAGCCGCGTCGAGCCCGAGATGAACTCGGGGCCCGTCACGATCTCGATCGGGATCTCGGCGGCCGCACCGATGTCGGAGCCGCGATTCGAGGCGATCGCGACGGTGAGCGCGCCCATCCCCCGCGCATACCGCAGCGCACCGACGACGTACGGCGTGCGGCCCGATGCGGAGATGCCGACGACGGTGTCGCGTTCGGTGAGTGCGAGCTCGCGCAGCGAGGCCTCCGCAGCATCCGCGTCGTCCTCCGCATTCTCGACGGCCGCGCGGATCGCAGTCTCGCCGCCGGCGATGATCCCGACGACCATCGAGGGATCCGTGCCGAAGGTGGGAGGGCATTCGCTGGCGTCGAGAACGCCGATGCGGCCGGCAGTGCCGGCGCCGATGTAGATGAGCCGGCCGCCGCGACGGAAGCGCTCGGTGATCCCGTCGACGGCCCGCCCGATGTCGTCGGCGCGCTCGGCGACCGCCACGGGAACCAGACGGTCCTCGGCGTTCATGCGCCGGACGAGCTCGACGGTGCCGAGCAGATCGAGATCGCCGCGCTCGGTCGTCGCCGCCTCGGTGTCGAGCTGCGACAGCACGCCGAGCAGCTCGGCGAGGCGGGAGGAGCCATCGGCGGATGTATCAGGCACGGTGTTCTCAGGCACGGTGGACGAACCTTTCGTGAGGCATGTCGGTGCGACGCGCGAGGAGCGCGGCGCCGTCGAGGGCATCGCCGGCGGCGGGCGCTGTCGCGCGCCCGGCGGCGGTCAGAGAGCGTTCCAGCTCGGCGCGGAACCAAGCATGGTCGGTGAGGCCGCCGTGGATCACGACATCGGAGGCGCCGGATGCCGCGACCGCGGTCGCCGTGAGCAGCCGAACCGCCTCGCTGGCCACCCGGGTGGCCACGGCGTCACCCGCAGCGGCGGCATCGAGCACCAAGGGAGCTGCGGTCGCGAGCAGCCGTGCCACGGGGATGTCGCCGGCGAGCCAGCTGATGGCATCCGATGCGGGTGCGATGTGTGCACGAATCGCTTCGGTGAGCATCGTCTGCTCCCCGAGTCCATCGCGGAACCGCAGAGCCGCACGGACGCCCTCTCTGCCGATCCACGAGCCGCTCCCGAGATCGCCGAGGTCCGGCCCCCAGCCGTCGACTAGGCGCACGCCGTCATCGTCGGTTCCGAGGGCCACGGCGCCCGTTCCCGCGATCAACAGCGTTCCACGAGCACCCTCGAGTGCGCCGGCGTGTGCGGTGACTACGTCGGATGCGACGGTGACGCGGGCTCCGGTCTCCTCCGCGAGCCGGTGTGCGAGTTCGAGCGCCGCCTGAGGCGCATTCCAAGCACCCGCGGCGCCGACGCCGAGCTCATCGATCCGACCGGCATCCTGGAGCAACGGCACGATCACCGCCAGCGCCGTGTCCACGCCGGTTGCGGTGGCGAGGCCCGGGGCACCGGCACCTGCGTATGTCTGACGGCCGTCCGGCCCCATCACCGAGAGACGACAACGGGACTTGCCGAGGTCGACGGCGGCGACGGCCACGTGGGGTGACATCTCTTCTCCACTCCGTGATCGGCGACGCGGCGCGGACGCGCTGCGAAAAGAGACTACATGCAAGATAGAGTCGCTGAAAAGAATTTACCATCAAGTGATGCGGCGACCCGACATACTGTATTCCGACCCGAAGGAGCGCGGATGAGCATCCAGTCGACGATCGAGGCAGCAGCCTCGACGCTTCCCCCTTCGCTCGCGCGCATCGCGACCGTAGTGCGGGAGAACCCGTCCACGGTGATCGATCTCACGATCAACGAGCTCGCCGAGAGATGCAGCACATCCGTCGCATCCGTGGTGCGCTTCTGCCGTGCGATCGGATTCAGCGGTTACGCGCCGCTGCGCATGGCGCTCGCCACGGAACTCGGCAAGGAGTCTGCCCAGTTCTCCGCACGAGGAGCCTTCGGTTCAGAGATCTCCGACGACGACACGCTGAGAGCGGCGGTCTCCAAGCTCGCCGCCCTCGAGCTTCTCGCCATCGAGGAGACCGTCGGGAATCTCGACTTCACGGTGCTCGACGCCGCCATCAGCGACATCGACGCGGCCGATCGCATCCTGCTGTACGGCATCGGCGCGAGCCAGTTCATCGCGGAGGACCTCGCCCACAAGCTCCTGCGCGTGGGCCGGAACGCCCATGTGATCACCGATCCCCACGAGGCGATCGCGTCCACCGTGCTGAACACGGGCCGCACCGTTGCCATCGGCTTCTCACACTCCGGAACGACTGTCGAGACCGTCCGATTCCTGAAGACGGCTGGGGCGAGCGGCGCTGCGACCGTCGCCATGACATCGGCTAAGGGATCACCGCTCGCATTGGCTGCCGACCACGCGCTGTTCACCGTCGTGCGCGAATCGACCTTCCGAGCCGGTGCCATGGTCAGCCGCATCGCGCAACTTACGCTCGTGGACTGCCTGTTCGTCGGCGTCGCGAAACGACGCTTCTCAGAGACGATGGACGCGCTGCACCGCACTCGCGAGGCCACCCGCATGCTGCGCGACTGACCTTCCCGGCTCAAGTTCCAGATCGTCATGTTTCCGTGATGTAAATGATCTCCATTTGTGTCGACAGAATTGAACATTGTTGCCATACTGGGCTCATTCCCAGCGAGAGGACGATGACGTTGACGCAGTTCCCGAGCACCGTGACGGTGCGAAGCTTCCGACCGGGTGATGGTGAGGCGGTCGCCGACGCATGGACGCGGTCAGCCCCGCGCGATCCGATCACAGCGAAGCGATTTCGTGACCTGATCCTCCTGGATCGGAACTTCGATTCCGCGGGAATGTTCATCGCAGAGGACCAGGGGGCGGTCGTCGGAGCAGCATACGCCGTCCGGCGCCGCGTCGCCCACGATCGCGACGATCTCGAACCCGCCACCGGATGGATCCCGTTCTTCTTCGTCGTACCAGCACACCGGCGCGCGGGCCTCGGCCGCCATCTTCTGTCCCTGGCCATCACCTGGTTGCGCGAGAACGGCGCGCGCGAGGTCGTCTTCTCGGCCTACACTCCGAACTACTACCTCCCCGGTCTCGACGCTGTGCGCTACCCCGAAGCATCGGCGCTGCTGGCTTCGATCGGCTTCAGCCGCATTGACCGCCCGAGCGCGATGGACATGTCGCTGATCGGCTACGCGATGCCTACAGAGGTGCGTGAGCGCATCAACGCTCTCCGCGCGGCGGGCTGGTACCTGGGCACGCCCGACGACGACGACCTCGTCCCGCTCATCCGCATAGCCGGCGAATCATTCAACTCCGACTGGGCGCGCGCGATCCGCGAAGGAGTCGTCGGCGGCATGCCCACCGAGCGGATCATCATCGCACGAAACCCCAGCGGCGAGGTGCTCGGGTGGGCCATGCACGGCACGTACGAATCGGTCATCGAGCGGTTCGGCCCGTTCGGGGTTCTTCCCGAGAGCCGCGGAACCGGTCTCGGGAAGGCTCTGCTGCATCTCACCCTCGAGCGCATGTCGGCTCTCGGGGCGCACAGCGCATGGTTCCTCTGGGCCGATGAGGGATCGACGGCTTCGGCGCTCTACGCCAAGACCGGTTTCGCCGCCACCCGCACTTTCGACATCCTGCGAGCAGAGATCGGAGAGATCGACAATGTCTAAGACCGTCATCGCGATCGGTGGTCACATCGGCGACATGGAGCTGACCGCCGGCCCCACCCTCGCCAAGGTCGTGCTCGAAGGCGGCCGTGCGATCATCATCGACTGCACCTACGGTGAGCGCGGGCATCCCACGATCACCCCAAGCGTCTACCGCGAACAGAAACTCCACGAGGCGCGGTTCTTCGCCGATGCGATCGGCGCAGAACTCATCACCCTCGACTACTCCGACGGCTTCCTGCCCGACGACGAGGCCGTGGCCGAGCAGATCGCCACCGTGATCCGTGAAGCGAAGCCCGATATCCTCATCACACACTGGCTGCACTCCATGCACCGCGACCACGAGCGCGCCGCACAGGCCGCAGAGCGCGGTGCGTTCTTGGCATCCGTCCCGATCGAGGAGATCGACGCAGAACGCCACTCCGTTCCCACGATTCTCTACGCCGAGAACTGGGAGGACATGGAGGGTTTCGAAGCCGACACGTTCTTCGAGATCCCCGACGAGGCTTACGAGCGCTGGCGAACCGGCATCCAGGAGCACGCCTTCGCACGTGGTGAGACCTACGGCTTCCGCTTCATCGACTACTACTCGGCCCTCATGCAGGTGAAGGGGTGCCTGGTCGGTGCCCAGCGCGCCGCGGCGTTCAAAACCGCAGGAACCGAGAAGTTCGCCCTCGCAGGACCGTGATCCACCGTTCCCTCTGCAACACCCGATAACCCGACAAGAAGGAAAGCCATGAAGAAGACCATCCTCACGGCGACTGGCCTCGGCATCGTCGCCGCTCTGACCCTCTCCGGCTGCGCCGGCAGCTCCGACACCGGATCCGGTGATGACGGCGCGCAGGAGATCACGTTCCTCACACACTGGGGCCCCGACCAGGTCGCGATGCTCGAGGCCGCCGGCGAAGCGTTCACCGCAAAGAACCCGGAGATCACGCTCAAGGTCCAGTCTGTGCCGTTCGGCAACCTGCTCTCGACTCTGCGCACCCAGGGCACCTCGGCGAACGGTCCGACGATCGTCGGCGCGTACGACGCCTGGCTTCCCGAACTCGTGCGCGACGGCCTCGCAGCGCAGGCACCATCCGACGTCGTCGACGACGTCACCGCAAACTGGCCGGAAGGCGTGGTCACGGCGGCCAGCAACGGAGGCGATCTGTACGGCGTGCCGAACGAGATCGACCTGTACGCCCTCAACTACAACACCGCACTGTTTGAGGCCGCCGGTGTCGCCGAACCGCCCGCCGACTGGGATGCGCTCGTCCAGGACGCCGCGAAGCTCACGACCGGCGACCAGCAGGGCATCGGCTTCATCACCGGCTGGAACAGCGGCGCCGTGCACCCGTTCCTGTCGCTCCTCGCCTCGAACGGCGGCACGTTCCTCAACGAGGACGGCACAGCATCGAATCTGACCAGCGACGAGGCGATCGAGACGGCAGAGCTCTACGAGACGCTGGTGAAGGCCGGCTCGACGGACCCATCGAAGTCGACGGCGAACGCGAATACCACGGGGCCGTACCTCGACAACTTTGTCAACTCCAAGACCGGCATGATCATCATGGCCAACTGGTGGGAGAGCTCGCTCAAGGATGCCATGGGAGATTCGTTCTCCGATGTGGCAACGGCGCCGATCCCGGTCGGCCCCAGCGGGACCGAGCCCAGTTCGATCTCGTACTCGTGGATGACGATCGTCAACAGCAAGGCAGACGAGGCGAAGCAGGACGCGGCCTGGAAGTTCCTGAGCTACCTGAAC
Organism: Microbacterium abyssi; assembly: GCF_015277895.1. Classification (NCBI taxonomy): domain Bacteria; kingdom Bacillati; phylum Actinomycetota; class Actinomycetes; order Micrococcales; family Microbacteriaceae; genus Microbacterium; species Microbacterium abyssi. Next base: position 2,313,745 of record NZ_CP063815.1, read on the forward strand.
GGTCCGGACTCCGGCGAGAATGGGTCCTCCGCCATGGGAGACATCCTCATCTCGATGGGCATCATGCCCACGCGCAGCTCCGATATCGAGGCGCACGCCGAGACACTCGGGACGCCGTTCCTGTCGACGTACGTCTCGGCGCTCGACGCGGCGACCCCGTTCCCGACGGTGCTCGGTGGTCCCGCCGCGACCGACGCGCTGCAGGTGCAGCTTGAAGCTTTGCTGAACGGTCAGGTCGACGCCAAGACGGCGATGCAGAACGCCGCGCGCGACGTCGACGCCGCCCTGTCGGCAGCCCAGTAACAACGACACTGAGGCGGGGCTCTCTCCGGAGTCCCGCCTCTCCCGTCTGAAAGGCATCACCCGTGACGACCGCTGTGCCCGTGCGCACTCCCCCAGGCGCCACTGCTCCGCCAAAACGCCGTCGACGCAGCAAGACCGCGAAATGGTCGGCGCTGTTCCTGAGCCCTGCCCTGATCGTGATCGGCGTGTTCACGGTCATCCCGATGCTGATGACCGTGTGGATCAGCTTCAACAAGTGGTCGATGTTCACGTCGATCACCGACATGACCTTCGTCGGTCTCGACAACTACTCACGGTTGCTCGGCGACAGCGCCCGCATGCAGGCCATCGCGAACACGGGCGTCTACGTCGCACTGTCGGTGCTGATCACCGTCCCCCTGGCGCTGCTGATCGCCCTTCTGCTGTACTTCCCGAAGCTGAAGGGGAAGGGCCTCGTCCGGACGCTGCTGTTCGCGACGTACGTCATCCCGACCATCGCGATTGTCATCATCTGGGGCAACCTCTACTCGCCCGGGTACGGCCCTCTCAGCGCCATGGTGACGGCGATCGGGCTGACACCTCCCGGGTGGCTGAGCGACCCGCAGTGGGCGCTCGTCTCGCTGGTCATCTTCAACGTCTGGCAGATGCTCGGCTATTACGTCATCCTCCTCATCGCCGGTCTCACTCAGATCAACGAAGAACTCTATGAAGCCGCGCGCATCGACGGCGCAGGACTCATCCGCCAGACGTGGTCGATCACGATCCCGCTTTTGCGCCCATCGCTGGTCTTCGTGGTCCTGATGACTTTCGTCAATTCGATTCAGGTCTTCGATCCGATCTACCTGCTCACGCAGGGTGGACCTGCCAACTCCACCAATGTCGTCGGCTTCGAGATCCAGCGCTCTGCGTTCCAGTACGGCATGGCCGGTGAATCCTCGGCCCTGGCCGTGTCGCTCTTCCTCATGATCGTCGCCGTGGGCGGCGTTCTCGGGATCATCATGAAGGGACGCAGGCGATGAGCGCCGTCTCCACCCCTCGACAGCGCGCTGGACGGGTCGTCCAGTACGCCTTGCTCGCGATCGTCGCGTTGATCCCGCTGTTCCCGCTGTACTGGCTGCTCATCTCGGCGCTGAAGACCCCGGCGGAGTTCTCGCAGATCCCGCCGACGTGGTTCCCGACAGCACCGACCCTTGAGCCGACTGCGACGGCTCTGACGGCCGTGCCGTTCTTCCAGTCGATGCTCAACAGCATCCTCATCGCCGGCGGTGCGACCGTGTCGGTTCTGGTGACGAGCATCCTCGCCGGCTACGTCTTCGCAAAGCACCGGTTCCCGGGGCGCGATCTCCTGTTCTGGGGCATCATCGCGACGATGTTCCTTCCCCCGATCGTCACGATCGTGCCGCTGTATTACCTCGTCTCCAGCATGGGACTGTCGGATACCTACCTCGGCGTGCTGCTGCCGTGGTTGGCGAACGCGTTCGGGATCTTCCTCATGCGGCAGTTCATCCAGGACATCCCCGATGAGTTGATCGAGGCGGCGCGGATGGACGGCGCGGGAGAGTTCCGGATCGTCTGGCAGTTCGTCGTGCCGCTGCTCAAGCCCGCGATCGTCACGCTCGCGGTGTTCATGTTCGTCTACGCGTGGAACAACTTCCTGTGGCCACTGTCGATTCTGAAGTCCGAAGCGCTGTACCCGGTAGTGCTGACACTGAACCGGTTGATGTCGTACACCATGAGTTTCGAGTATCAGAACGTCGTCCTCGCCGGCGCGATCATCGCCTCACTGCCGACGCTGCTCGTGTTCCTCGTCACGCAGCGCGTGTTCGTGGCGGGCATCGCCGCGAGCGGCGTCAAGGGCTGAGGAAACTGATTCGGCGGAAGCGAAGCACCAACGCGCATCATCAGTCGCGACGAGCCCTCCACGAATAACACGGCTCGGTGCGAGAATGACGCGATGAGGCTCTCCGAGGTCGTCACCGCGTCTCAGCTCGTCGGGTCGACGTCAGCGCGACTCGGCAAGATCGCCGCGCTCGCCGATCTGCTGACGCGGGCAGACCCCGAGGAGCTCGTCCCGCTGACCGGGCTGCTCCTGGCCTCTCCGCGACAGGGACGGCTCGGCGTGGGCTGGCGCGGCATCGCCGCCTTGGACGTCACGCACGCGGATGCCGCGACGCTCAGCATCGCCGATGTGGACGAGGCGCTGAGCGCGATCGCCGCGGCATCCGGATCCGGCTCGCACTCCGCGCGCAACGGCCTTCTGACGGCCCTCGCTTCTGCGGCGACCTCCGACGAGTGGCACTTCCTCGCGGGCGCCATGCTCGGCGAGCTGCGCACAGGCGCTCTCTCCGGCGTGCTGCTCGATTCGATCGCGCGTGCGAGCGAGCGCACCCCGGCCGCCGTGCGACGGGCGGCGATGCTCTCGGGCGACCTGGGCGAGACGGCCGTGCTGGCACTGACCGGCACGGCGGAGCAGCTGGATGAGGTCGGCTTGGTGGTGGGCCGCCCGGTGATGCCGATGCTCGCGGCGACCGCGCCCTCTCCCACGGCTGCGCTCGAGCTGACCGGAGAGGCATCCGTGGAGTACAAGCTCGACGGGGCGCGCATCCAGGTGCACCGGCGCGGCGATTCGGTCTCGGTGTACACGCGCAGCCTGGCCGACATCACCCACCGCGTCCCGGAGATCGTCGAGATCGTCGGCGCGCTTCCCGGCGGCGATCTGATCCTCGACGGCGAGACGCTGTCGCTCGATGAGGATGGCGGTCCGCGGCCGTTCCAGGAGACGATGTCGCGCTTCGGCGCCGACGTCTCGCGCGAACTCGTGCTGCGCCCGTGGTTCTTCGACGTCCTGCACGCCGACGGACGCGACCTGATCGACGAGCCGCTCTCGGTGCGGTCGGCCGAGCTTCAGCGCATCGTGGGCGACTGGCGCGTCCCCGGCATCCGCACCGGCGACGCGGAAGAGGCCGAGCGGTTCTCCCGCGAGGCGCTGGATGCCGGGCACGAGGGCGTCATGGTCAAATCGATCGATGCGCCGTACACCGCCGGGCGTCGCGGGAAGTCATGGGTCAAGGTGAAGCCGGTCTACACGTACGACCTCGTCGTGCTCGCGGCGGAATGGGGGTCCGGACGCCGCCGCGGGCAGCTCTCCAACCTGCACCTCGGAGCGCGCGATCCCGACGGCGAGTTCGGCGAACCCGGTGGTTACGTCATGGTCGGCAAGACGTTCAAGGGCCTCACCGATGAGGTCCTGCGCTGGCAGACGCAGACGTTCCCCGAGCTGGAGACGCACCGCACGGCGGCGGCGGTGTTCCTGCGACCGGTGGTGGTCGTGGAGATCGCCATCGACGGCGTCCAGCGCTCCCCGCGATACCCCGGCGGCGTCGCTCTGCGCTTCGCGCGGGTCAAGCGCTACCGCGAGGACAAGACGCCGGCCGAGGCCGACACGATCCAGACGCTCCGGGCTCTGGTGCGCGGCTGATCGCCTCGCCGCCAGGGTTAGAATCGACGTGTCCGGCACTGCCGGTGCTCGAAAAAAGGGCACGAAGCCTCCGACGCGCAGACGCGTCGAGCGAGACACATACGGAATCCGCAACCGTACCGTCTCGAAAGGCTCTGCCATGCCCTCCGTCTCCGCGCACGTCGCCATCACCCTCGCCCAGCACATCGACCACGTGTTCGGGGTGATGGGCAACGGGAACGCCTACTTCCTCGACGCCCTCGAACGCGAGACGTCTGCGGAGTTCACCGCCGTCCGCCACGAGCAGGGCGCCGTGGTCGCGGCCGATGCGCACCATCGCGCTTCGGGGCGCATCGCCGCGGGCACCGCCACGTACGGCGCCGGATTCACGAACACGCTGACCGCGCTGGCGGAGTCGGTGCAGGCGCGAATCCCCCTGGTGCTCGTCGTGGGAGATGAGCCGACCTCGGGACCGCGACCCTGGGACGTCGACCAGATCGCGCTGGCGTCGGCGGTCGGCGCCCGCACGTACACGGTCGGGCGCACGGATGCTGCGGCCACCACCATCATCGCGATCGAACACGCCCTCACCTACCGCGTCCCCGTCGTGCTGGCCATTCCGTATGACGTCGCCGCAATCGATGCCGGCCCTGTGCCCGCTGCCCCCTCCCCCCGCGTGCCGGCTGCGCTCGCGCCGAAGGGCGAGTTCGCCGAAGGGATGCTCGACGACATCGCCGCCGCGCTGCGTGACGCAGAGCGGCCGTTCCTGCTCGCCGGACGCGGAGCCTGGCTCGCCGGTGCCGGTGCGGCGCTCGGGGCTCTGGCCGATGCGACCGGTGCGCTCACGGCATCCACCGCCCTCGGGCGAGGCGTCTTCCCAGCCGCCGAGTACGACCTCGGCGCGACCGGCGGATTCGGCGCCGAGGGGGCCATGGAGCTCGTGCGGGATGCCGACGTCGCCGTCGTGTTCGGCGCCTCGCTGAACCAGTTCACGATGCGTTTCGGCGAGCTGTTCGCGCCCGGCACGCGGGTGTTCCAGGTCGACGTCGCGCCGGCCGCGACCCACGCGCACGTCGGCGGGTACGTGCGCGGTGACGCGCGTGTGGTGGCGGAGGCGCTGGTGGAGCGGCTCCAGTCGTCGTCCGCCGCCGCCGGGAACAACGCGCGGAGACCGTGGCGGGAAACCGTCGACGTCGCCGCCGCGCGCGCGTACGACGGCGGCGACGAACTCGCCCCGGACGGCCGCCTCGACCCGCGCTCAGCGGCACGCCGCATCGCTGAGCTCCTGCCCGAGGACCGCGTCGTCGTCTCGGACGGCGGGCACTTCATCGGATGGGCGAACATGTACTGGCCCGTGGCATCCCCCGATCGCATGATGATGATCGGCACCGCTTTCCAGGCGATCGGTCAGGGCTGGCCGAGCGTGGTCGGGGCGGCCCGCGCGCGGCCCGAGTCGACGATCGTGCTGACGAGCGGCGACGGCGGCGGGCTGATGGCGATCGCCGATCTCGAATCCGCTGTTCGCGCTGCGGCAGGGCGTGGGTGCGCGGTCGTCTGGAACGACGCCGCCTACGGCGCCGAGGTCCACCTGTACGGCCTCAAGGGGCTCGCCGAGGATCCGATGCGCATACCCGAGGTCGACTTCGCGGCGTTCGCCGCCGCAGTCGACGCAGAAGGCGTGGTGGTGCGCACGCTCGAGGATCTCGATCGGCTTCGCACCTGGTCAGCGCAGCCCGTCGCCGAGCGGGCGTTCCTGCTGCTCGACCTGCGCATCTCCCCCGCCGTCATCGCTCCCTATCAGCGGGAGATCATCCGCGTGAACAGCTGACGCGCGGCTCGAGTGCCTACGCTGCGGAATGCTGTATGCCTTCGGGCGGTTCTGATCGCTCACAACCGACGCAAAGCATCTCGCATCTGCAACAGCTGACGCCTCAGTCGAGCTGCTCGATACCCTGCACGCGAACCTGCTCGAGGTCGAGGTTCGCCGAGATGCGACGCACGACGAGGTCGTCGACGGTTCCCGAACGCCGCAGACCGAGCAGCACCTCGCGCTTGTGCTCGAGCATCGCGAGCTTGAGCCGCGAGAACTCCTCATGCCGGATGATCGGTGAGCGCTGCGCGAGATCGACGTCGGCCGAGGTCGCGACCATCTGCAGCGTGGCTCCCTCAGATAGGCCGGTTGTGGGGCTCATCTCCGCCGAACCGTCCACGAGCGGGTCGGGCGAATCGAGCAGACCCTCCATCTCGCCCACCTCGGCGTCGATCAGCGCGCGTTCCCTGGCCAGCGCCCTGGCGTTCGCGAGCTCGAGCATCTCGTAGCCCTCGCGTCGTGCGCGATCGCGCACCTCGTCGCTGATCCCATGTTCGGCTGCCAGCGCGTCGAGCGCAGCCATCGCCGCCCCGGTGATCGCCCGTTCGGCCAGCTCGAACTCCTCATCCTCGCCGTTGTCGACCGGGAACCGCGCCCAGCGCGCGACGACGGGCAGCAGCGGTCCCTGCACGAGCAGGCTGAGCAGGATCACACCTGCGGTGACGAAGATGATGTCGTCGCGGCCGTCGAGGCGTGCGCCGTCAGGGGTCGCCAGCGGCACCGAGAGCGCGATGGCGAGCGACACGGCTCCGCGCATGCCGGCCACCGTGCTGACGATCTGCATCCGCGTGCGCAGACCGCGCGGATGCGCAGCCCCTGCTCCGAATCGCTGGAACGGCACCGCCAGCAGCTGGAACAAGAAGCGCACGACGAGCAGTGTCACCCAGACCGCGATGGTCGCGAGCGTGAGCCATCCGATCATGCGCAGCGAGGTCTGGTGCACCACCCACTGCACCTCGAGTCCGATGAGCACGAACAGCGCGCCGTTGAGCAGGAACACCCCGAACGGCCACACCGCCTCGGACTGCCGGCGCGAGGCGGCCGTGGTGATCCGCGGGCCGAGGTAGGCGGCGATGAGCCCGGCGACGACGACGGCCAGTACGCCGGATGCGTGGATCATCTCGGCGACCAGGAACGCCGTGAACGGCACGAGCAGCATCGTCACGTTGATCGCGATCGTGCTCCGCACCCGGCGCAGCAGCAGCCATGCGGCCGCTGCCACGACGACGCCGACCGCGATGCCCCCGAGGTACGAGACGATGACCGTCCAGGTGACCATCAGCGGGGTGACCTGACCGCCCACGGCGAGCGAGACGGCGATCGCGTACAGCACGAGTGCCGTGCCGTCGTTCGTGAGGCTCTCCGCCTTCAGCTTCATGAAGCTGCGTCGCGGCAGCAGACGGCCGAGGGCTGCGACCGCAGTGGCATCCGGCGGCGCGACGGCGGCGCCGAGGATCAGGGCGATCTCCCACGGCATCCCGAACAGCACCGCCACCGCGGCCACCGCGAACGCCGACGCGACCACGAGCAGCGTGCTCATCGGCAGGATGTAGCGGAAGTCGCGCCGGATCGAGCGCAGCGACGTCGTCAGGCTCTCCCAGAACAGCATCACCGGCAGGAACAGCAGCAGCACCGTCTCGGGCGGCAGTTGCACCTCGCGCAGCGACGGCACGAATCCCAGGAGCAGACCGAAGACGACGAGCACCAGCGGCAGCGCGAGGCGCACCCTTGGCGCCAGCATCGTTCCCACCAGGATCGTCAGCCCCAGAAGAACCGTGATCTCCAGACCTTCCATGCACGCACCCATCTGCCGTCGCGGACGGGCGCGACGTGCTCAGGGCACAGCACCCGTCAGGGAAACGGTATTCCCGACGCGCCGCGCATGAAAGACGATGCGGGTCAGCCGGCGGCGCTGTAGTCCGGCAGCTGCTGGAGCGTCCAGGTGTTGCCGTCGGGGTCGTCGAACGTGACGAACCGGCCCCAGTCCTGCTCGTCGACGCCGTTCGCGTCGACCCCCGCGTCCCGCAACTGCGCCAACGCCGCATCCGCGTCGGGCACGACGACCTGGATCGAGTCCTGCTGCCCCGGTTCGAGACCCCCGCCGATGCCCGTTCCGAACGCGATCGAGCACGCTGAACCTGGCGGGGTCATCTGCACGAACCGCAGCCCCTCATAGGGCACGTGATCGTGGTCGGCGTTGAAGCCGATCTTCACGTAGAAGTCCTTCGCCCGGTCGACATCCGTGACCGGCACGAAGATGAGTTCGATCTTCCAGTCCATCGTGCACTCCTCCTGGCGAGCGTCGGCGCCCGACCACGATCAAAGCTACGCGCGGGGTCCGACATTCCGCAGAGAACTGCTCAGATCCAGCCCTTGTCCTGGGCGATCCGCACCGCCTGCGCCCTGTTCGAAGCTCCCACCTTGCCGATCGCGGCGGACAGGTTGTTGCGCACCGTGCCGGCAGAGAGGAACACCTCCGAGGCGATCGCGGCGGCGCTGCGCCCGTCTGCTGCGAGCCGCAGCACCTGCCGCTCGCGCTCGCTGAGCGGATTCGCGCCCTCGAACAGGCTCGCCTCGGCGAGAGCGGGATCCACGACTCTGAGCCCCGCGTGCACTCGCCGCACGGCGTCGGCGAGCTGCTCCGCCGGAGCATCCTTCACGACGAAGCCGCTGGCGCCGGCATCCAGAGCGGCCCGCAGATAACCGGGTCGCGCGAACGTCGTCACGATGAGCACGCGTGTTCCGGTGCTCGCTGCGCGCACGGCCTGCGTCGCGGCGATGCCGTCCGTGCCGGGCATCTGGATGTCCATCAGGCACACGTCCGGGGCGCTCTCCGTGACGACCCGCACGGCCTCGTCACCGTCGCCGGCGACGCCGACCACCGACAGGTCGTCCTCGAGTTCCAGCAGGGCCGCTATCGCGCCCCGGAGCATCGCCTGATCATCGACGATGACGAGGCGGATCTGCGCGGCATCCGTCACCACGTCACCTCCACGCTCGTGCCGCCGTCATCGCCAGCGACGACGGTCAGCGTCGCGCCGCCCGTCGTCGCCCGCTCGCGCATGCCGCGCACACCGTTGCCCTCGGAGCCGGTGAAGCCGCGTCCGTCATCGGTGACCGTGAACGTTCCCGGCGCGATGCGCACGGTGACGGTGCGAGCGCGGGCGTGCCGGAGCACGTTGGTGGTCGCCTCGCGGAGGATCCAGCTGGCCGCCAGCGACTGCGCGGGAGAGAGCGCCGCGGCATCCCCTTCGACATGCATGGTCACGTCAGCCGCCTGCAGCGCATCGCGACACGACGCCAGCTGCTCGAGAAGGGCGGCGCTGCGCACCCCCGCCACCGTCGCCCGCACGCCTGCGATCGCTTCGGTGGTGAGCGATTCGATGTCGGCGAGCTCGGCCTTCGCACGTTCCGGGTCGCTGTCGATCAGCCGCCGTACGAGCTGCGCCTTCAGGCTCACCACCGTCAGCGAGTGCCCGACCAGGTCGTGCACGTCGCGCGCGACGGCCTCTCGTCCTTCACTCGTGGCGAGTTCCAGACCCAGCTTCTCGGCCTCGGCCGAGCGGATGATGAGACTTGTCGAGACGGTATTGACCACAGCGAGCATCCCGACGATCGCCAGCACCGACAGGTAGGCCGCGCCGGCGGGCGTGAGAAACACGACGGCCGCCGTGATCGCGATGCTCGCCACCATGGTGAGCCAGTGCGCGGGGCGGGTGAGCCCGTACGACGCGAACGACATGATGAACGGCAGGAAGGTCAGGGCGTTGCCTCCCACCCCGGGAATGGTCAGCGCGGCGCACACGATCAGCCCGCCGAACGCCATCCACTGAATCGGTTTCGGCGGCGAGGTGAGGCCGCCGCCGCCGAAGCTCATGCCGTTCATGAATCCCGCGACGTAGACCACGACGAACACGACGAGGGCAGTCCAGCCGGTGACGATCCACCCCTGGGGAGCTTCGGATCGCATCAGCGCCATGACCGGGTACGCGAGGAACACCAGCCAGATCACGGCCATCAGCCAGCCGTACCGCTCCCAGGGCGACCCCGCTCCGCGGCGGCGACTCCGCCGAGTGCCGGGTGCCGCCCACGCAGCGGGAGCGGCACCGGCCGCAGAGGCCGCCGCCGCATCCCGCGTCGTGTCATCCGTCATGCTGTCGACTTTATCGACGAGATCGCGAGCGCTTCACGCCGGCCGCGACGAGGATGCCGAACACGATCAGCCACGCCAGGATGTTCAGGGCGATCATCCACAGCGAGTCGGTCTGCCCGGTCGTCAGCACGCCGTCGGTGAGCGGCCACCTGCTCAGCGACACGAACCCGTACAGCGGCGTGAAGCGGGCGATGTCGAGCATGACTCCGTCAAGCGGCATGAAGACGTTTCCGAAGAAGGCGAAGAAGGTCATCGAGATGGATGCCAGGGCAGCTGCCGTGTCGGAGTTGAAGAACAGTCCGACACCGAGTCCGTACAGGCCGTAGATGAGGCCCACGCCGAGGATTATCCCCGCCGAGGCCCACCAGCGCCAGGCATCCGTCGCCTCGGCTCCGGTCAGGAAGCCGGCGGCGAAGACCGCGAACATCGCGAGGGCGGCAAACGCGACCGCGGTGAGCAGCTTCGTCACGGCGTATCCGGCCGTGCCCAGCGGCGTCATCGCGAGCTGCCGCCCCCAGCCCTGTTTCGCCTCTGTCGCCGCGAGCGAGGTGATCGAGCTCATGGCGACGGCGGTGCCGTAGGCGGCCATCGACACCATGACGTAGTACTTGACGTTGCCGTGCCCCGCAGAGATGTCGCCGTACCCCATGCTCGCGCCGAACAGCAGGTACATCGCCACCGGCATCCCGAGGGTGAAAGCCAGCGTGTAGGGGTTGCGGATCTGGCGCATCGCCTCGACGCGCATCATCGTGGGTGAGATCGACATGCTCATGATCAGTTCTCCGTCAGGGCCGTGAAGGCGGTTTCGAGGGTGGGCGCCGCGATCTCCAGATCGTGGGCGCCGGCGTTCAGAAGAGCGGATGCCGCGGCATCCGAATCGAGGGCGCGCAGGCTCACGCGCTCGGCATCCACTCGCACGTCGCTGACGCCTTCGATCTCCGTCAGCTGGCGTACGAGCGCCTCTCCGCCCGCGGCGGGAAGGTTCGCCGCGATGGTGCGCCCGCCGAGGTTCGCGCGCAGCTGCGCGGTCGGCGCATCAGCCACGATGACGCCCCGGTGCATCACGACCGTGCGCCGGGCGAACTGCTCAGCCTCTTCGAGGTAGTGGGTGGCGAAGATGATGGTGCGTCCGGCATCCGCATCGGCGCGCATGACGTTCCAGAAGTGGCGACGGGCGTTCACGTCCATGCCCGCGGTCGGCTCGTCGAGCACGAGGATGTCGGGATCAGCGACGAGGGCGAGCGCGAACTTGACCCGCTGCTGCTCGCCGCCCGAACACTTCGCGATGCGGCGGCGGGCGAGCGCCGTCAAGTCTGTGGCGGCGAGCACGTCGGGTACGCGCGCGAGCGCCTCGCGTCCGTGCAGGGAGGCGATCACCTCTACGGTCTCGCGTACGCTGAGGTCCGAGAGCAGCCCGCCGGTCTGCAGCACCGCGGCGATGACTCCGGCCTTGGCGGCCTTGGCCGGCTTCTCGCCGAAGACCGAGACGGTGCCGTCGCTGGGATCGGTGAGCCCGAGCAGCATGTCGAGTGTGGTCGTCTTTCCGGCGCCGTTCGGGCCGAGGAACGCGACGACCTCGCCGCGGCGGATGCTGAGATCCAGCCCGTCGACGGCCTTCACGGTTCGCTCGCCCGAGCCGAAATGCCGGTACAGCCCCTCGATCGAGACGGCGGTGTCGGATGCCGCGCCGGTGGTTTTCGTGGGACGAAGTGTGTCCGCTGCTGTGCTCATGCTTCCAGCCTGGCCGTCCGCCGCTTCAGAATCCGGAGTCCGGTGTCACCTGGTTCGCATGACACGTGTCACGCCGCCGAGTAGAGCTCAAGGCCTTGCACCCTCGAGGGACCGGTGGAATCGTTGAGCCGATGAACGCACGAACACGAAGCACCGCTTACTACTGGTGGGCGCTCGGAATCGTGGGAACGTTCGCCCTGACGCTCGTGGTTCTTCTTATGGTCGGGGTCCTGGAACCCGGCGTGTGGTGGACGGCCGCGGCCATGATCCTGCTCGCTGCATCGAATGCCGTCACGATCCGGACGATCTCACGAAACAACCGTCGCCCGATCACTCCGGCAGCTCCGGCCTCACCGCCCCGCGCCGAGTAGGTCGACCACTCGATGCGGATGAGTGCGCCCTTTCCCAGCCGCGTCGCGATCAACGAGACGTTGGTCCAGAATCTCGTGCGAGAGCAGTTCCCGCAGTGGTCATCTCTGCCTGTACGTGCAGTCGCTGAAGGAGGAAACGATCACCGTGTGTTTCGCATGGGGGAAGCTCTGATCGTTCGTGTTCCAGCAGGTGTCGACTACATCCCGCAGGTCAGAAAGGAGCAGGAGTGGTTGCCGAAGCTAGCGCCTCAGGTGCCGCAGCCGATCCCGAGCGTCGTCGGTTGCGGGCGACCGAGCGAACTTCTTCCGGCACCGTGGTCGATATACAAGTGGATCGAGGGCCGTCGGCCAGACCCTGCCCGCCTGAGCGGTGACGTCCATGCAGCCATCGACCTCGCAGTCTTCCTGGCGTCGTTGCGCCGAGCGGACGCCACGGATGGCCCGGCGCCGGGGCTGCACAGCGCCTATCGCGGTGCGCCTGTCACTCAATGGGACGACCAGGTGCGCAGTCGATTCCCTTTGCTCGACGCACGGGAACGAGACCGTGCCGCCGCACTCTGGCGCATCGCAACGTCGACGTCCGATGATGAAGCGCCCGTGTGGCTGCACGGCGACGTCGCGATCAACAACTTGCTCGTTGACCACCAGGGGTCGCTTTCGGCCATCATCGACTTCGGATGCTCCGCCGTCGGCGACCCTTCCTGTGACACCGTCATCTACTGGACCCAGTTCCGAGGACCAGCCCAGCGCGCTTTCCGATCCACCCTCGAACTCGACGATGCAACGTGGGCGCGCGGCGCGGGATGGGCGCTTTGGAAGAGCCTCATAATGCTGACGAACACAGCACCCGGCCAATCAGCCTTCGCTCGTCGCGTGCTGAACGAAGTACTGGAGCTGGATCAGTGACGGAACTGCGCCCCGTTTCGTCGGACGCCTCTGAATCTGCGCGGCTTCTCCGACCCGACAAGCCCTACGATCATCGTCATGAGCCGGACCGAAACACGGAACGATGCACGGCCAGCACCGGGCACGCGGCTGCGCGGCTACTCCGGACTGAATCGGGTGCGATGCATTTAGCGCCAGCGACTGCCGGAAACGGTCTCGCGCGTGGGTCCGAGTCTTGGCGACGATCGCGTGCATACTCGGCGGCGTGGTGCTCATGCCCGTGGCGCTATGGAAAGCGATGAGCTCTGGTTGCGGCTCGGAGCAGCGTGGGGATCGTCGGCGCGCTCTTTCGTCAGGAGGACGAGTGTCCGGTGCTAGCTCAGTTCTCCCGATATGCCGCGGCAGATACCGTTCGCGGCGGCGAGTTCAGCGTCGATGATCGCGCCGTTCTCAGTGACAGTGATCAGGGACGGGTTTTCCGGGATTGCATACGAGTCGGCGCGGACTGCATAGTCACGCGAGGCCTCGGCATCGTCGTCCTCGAAGTACGCGTGCCACGCCGCGTCGAGCAGGATGCAGCGATAGACACCACTTGCGTTGTCAGCCTGAGCCAACTGCTCGCTGCCGACGTGAGGCAGTTCGTCCCAGCTCGGCCACGTGTACCCCTGTGGCAACGCCTCTGGCCAGGACGCAATCTCGTTCTCGTACTCGATCTGCTCTTCGCTCACGGAGGGGGTGGCCGTCGCCGTCGGTGCCGTCGTTTCGGTCGTCGCTTCCGCGCTCGGAACGACACTCACGGGTGTTTCTTCTGTCTCGGGCATCGCCGAGGCAGTGCACCCGGAGAACGCCGCACCGGCGATGGTAACGGCGACCAGGATCGCCGTGATCTTGGCTACATTGCGCACAACTGGAAGCTTGGCACAAGCGACGATGGCAAGGAGCGGATAGAGCGCACCTTCCCCCAAGGAGGTGACAACATTCGGTGGTTGACGAGTTGACGATCGAGAAGACGCTGTGCAACTGGTGCGTGAGACAAGCGCCACATTGACGCCAGCTGCCATCCACAAATTCCGTTTCTTCCAGCACCCGGACCCTCGCAAGATCACCCCGGCACGACACGCCATGACATCATCCGCCGAAAACCCGTGCCGGAACTCTATTCGCCGACGGTGGCGCGCCAGTCGTCCGTGTCGAAGTTGGTCGGGTTCATCTCTGAACTGCGGGTACGGCGGCTTTGAGAGCGGCGAGCGCTTCGGCCACGCGCCCCGCATTGGCGACTGGGATGTTGCCGAGCACCCGCGACGCGAGGCCCTACCACTCCCTCTTCTCCTGCAGCCCCATGCGGTCCTGACGGAAAGCGGTCTGCACGTTGAGAAGAATCGTCGTGACGTCGCCAATCACCCCGCGATCAGGCGGGGAGGAACACCCCCTGCAGGAACGCATCGAGCTCCCCGACAGCATCCAGCGGCAGAATCGCGGCGACGTACTGGTCCGGTCGCACGACCACGACCACGCCGTCGCGCGAGAGCTCGCGCTCGGCGAAGATGTCGGTGCTGCACCACGCGTTCGGCGTCGCCGAATAGACCTTCTCCCAGTCCGTGAGACCGAGCGGGCCGGTGCGCGGGGCGAAGAGCGAGGGCGCCGACAGCACGTCGAGTTCCTCGAACGCCTCCTGGTAGATGACCTTCGCATCGATGACGGCATCCACGTCGGCATCCGCGGATGTCACGCGGGCGATCAGCGGCGCGACAGCGGCCGCCCACTCGCGCAGGCGCGCACCACCCGCGTCCGCGAACGCGTACACACGCCAGCGACCATCCGCCTTCGCGTGATGACCGAGGTGCGCGACGTTGCCATCGCAGACGCGCACGACCTCGGCCGACTTGAAGCGCCGCCCGATCGGGAAGCCGACCGCAAGCGCCTGGTGCTCCGAACCACCCGTGATCGCCGACGCCGTGTATTGCGTCATGAATCCGGACGGGAACTCGGCCGTGGCGAGGTAGTAGTTCGACAGCTCCTGCGGGTCGGAGATCTCCTCGGGCTTCCGGGCCATGAGCGAAGACCATTCCCGGTCGAAGTCGATGAGCTGCTGCGCGACCGGCTGCCGTTCGGCGGAGTACGTGGCCAGCAGCGATTCCGGGCTGCGCCCGGTCAGTACGGCACCGAGCTTCCAGCCGAGGTTGAATCCGTCCTGCATCGACACGTTCATGCCCTGGCCGGCCTTCGCGCTGTGCGTGTGGCACGCGTCTCCGGTCAGGAACACGCGCGGGGTGCGCTCCGAGGAGCCCGAGACGTCATCGAACCCGTCGGTGACCCGGTGGCCGACCTCGTACACGCTGTGCCAGGCGATCTCCTTCACATCGAGCGTGTGTGGATGCAGGATCTCGTTGGCCTTCTCGATGACCTTCTCGATCGGCGTCTGCCGCACCCGGTGGTTGTCGTCCGCCGCGACTTCCCCCAGATCGACGTACACCCGGCTGAGGTACCCGCCCTCGCGCGGGATGTGCAGGATGTTCCCCGCCTTCGCGTTGATCGCGCACTTGGTGCGCCAGTCGGGGAAGTCGGTGTTCACCATGATGTCCATGACGCCCCACGCGTGCGCCGAGAAGGCCCCGACGTGCTGGCGCCCGATCGCCTCGCGCACACCGCTGCGCGCGCCGTCGCAGCCGACGACGTACTTGGCGTGGATCGTGCGCTCCTCGCCCTCGCGCTCCCCCGCCGTGTAGCGGACCCGCACCTCGACGGGGTACTCACGCTCGGGGTGGGTGGTGAGCCCCAAGAACTCCACGCCGTAGTCGGGCACGATGCGGCCGGGGCCGTCGGCCGCGGCCTCGGCGAAGTAGTCCAGCACGCGAGCCTGGTTCACGATCAGGTGCGGGAACTCGCTGATCTTCAGTCCGTAGTCCTCGGTGCGCGTGGTGCGGACGATGTTCTCGGGGTTCCCGGGATCGGGGCCCCAGAAGTTCATGTAGGCGATGTTGTACGCCTCGGCCGTGATGCGCTCGGCGAACCCGAAAGCCTGGAACGTCTCGACGCTGCGCGGCTGGATGCCGTCGGCCTGGCCGAGCACGAGACGCCCGTCCCGACGCTCGATGATCCGTGTGGTGATGCTCGGGAACTGAGACATCTGCGCGGCCAGCAGCATGCCTGCGGGACCGGAGCCCACGATGAGCACATCCATCTCGTCGGGCAGATCGGCCGGGCGATCGATGCCGGTGCCCGCCGCCGCGACGATGCGCGGATCCTGCGAGACGTAGCCGTGGTGATGGAACTGCATCGGAACTCCTTCTTCGTTTCCCGGGGGTGTTCGTTCAGTCGGGGGCGGATGCCGTGGCATCCGCCCCCGACCGGTGATTCACGCCCGCGCGAGACCGCGGATCGGGCTGATCGACTGCTCTTCCTCGTGGTCCGGGCCCAGGGGGATGCCGCTGCGGTCGCGGAGCAGGAGCGTCGCGATGAGGCCGATCACGGTCATGCCCGCGAGGTACCAGGTCACCGACATCGTCGTCCCGGTCGCCTTCACCAGCGCCGTGGCGATGGTCGGGGCGAATGCACCACCGGCGATCGCACCGATCGCGTACGAGATCGAGACGCCCGAGAACCGGATGCTGGCCGGGAAGAGCTCCGTGTACAGCGCCGCCTGCGGCCCGTATGTGAAACCGAGACCGATCGTGAGGATGGCGAGACCGGCGAAGAGCAGGCCGACATTGCCGGTGTTCACAAGCGGGAACAGCGCGAACACACCGCCGAGCTGCAGAATCCAGCCGATGATGTAGGTCGTGCGGCGGCCGAGCCGGTCGGACACGAAGCCCGCGATGAGCGTCGACAGCAACCAGGTCACGGCGGAACCCGTCACAGCCCACAGCACCGGACCGCGATCGAGACCCAGCGGGCCCCCCGGGTCGGTGGAGTAGTTCTGGATGTAACCGCCAGTGGTCATGTAGCCGACAGCGTTGTTGCCGGCGAACACCAGTGCGGCGATGATCACGAGCAGCAGGTGCTTGCGGAACAGTTGCACGATCGGCATCTTCGCCTTCTCCTTGCGCTCGGCGAGCTCCGCGAAGACCGGGCTCTCCTCGACATTGCGCCGCACGTAGTAGCCGACCAGGATCAGCACGACGCTGAGCAGGAACGGCACACGCCAGCCCCATGCGAGGAACTGCTCGCCGGGTGCGATCGCGGTCATGATGGCCATGACGCCGGACGCCAGCAGCAGTCCCAGCGGAACGCCGATCTGCGGCGACGCGCCGAATGCACCGCGCTTCGACCTGGGTGCGTGCTCGACGGCCATCAGCACCGCGCCGCCCCACTCGCCTCCGGCCGAGAGCCCCTGCAGGATGCGCAGCAGCACGAGCAGGATCGGCGCGGTCATGCCGATGCTCTCGTAGGTCGGCAGAACACCGATGAGCGCGGTCGCGGCCCCCATCAGGATCAGTGTCCACATCAGTACCCGCTTGCGCCCGAGTCGGTCGCCGAAGTGGCCGGCGAGGAACGCACCGAGTGGGCGGAACAGGAAGCTGATGCCGACGGTGGCGAACCCGATGAGGATGCTGTCGGCGCCGAGCGGCTTGAAGAACAGTTCTCCGAACACGAGCCCGACGGCCGTGGCGTAGATGAAGAAGTCGTACCACTCGACGGTGGTTCCGACGACTGTGGCGAACACCACTCGGCGCCGGTCGGCGGCGCTGGCGATGGTGCCGGTCGGCGTGAAGCCGGGCTGATCAGTCATTGAAGCTCCTTGTATGACGTCGTTGTCCGGGTGCCGGTTCTCGTGTTCAAACGATGCTTGCCACCCGTTGTCAGGATGATATACGATTTCAAATACATCGCACAAGAGCGATGCTCTCGACGCAAGGAGGCGCCCACTGTGACCGACCCGATCGCTCGGCCCGGCAAGATCATCGCGATCCACCTCAGCTACGCGTCCCGCGCCGACCAGCGCGGTCGGCGCCCGGCACACCCCTCCTACTTCTTCAAAGTCGCCAGCTCCGTCGCGGCATCCGGCGGCACCGTCGAGCGCCCCGCGGGCACAGAGCTCCTCGCCTTCGAGGGCGAGATCGCTCTCGTCATCGGCGAGCCCGCCCGCAACGTCAGCCTCGAGGACGCGTGGTCGCACGTCGCGTCCGTCACCGCAGCCAACGACCTCGGCCTCTACGACCTGCGCGCGAACGACAAGGGATCGAACGTCCGATCCAAAGGCGGCGACGGCTACACCCCGCTCGGTCCCAACCTCGTCGACGCACGCTCGGTCGACCCGCACGACATCCGCGTGCGCACCTGGGTCAACGGCGAGCTGCGTCAGGACGACAACTCCTCGGGCCTCATCTTCCCGCTCGCGCAGTTCGTCGCCGATCTCTCGCAGCACTTCACTCTCGAGACCGGAGACGTCATCCTCACCGGAACGCCTGCCGGATCCTCCGTCATCGTGCCGGGCGACGTCGTCGAGGTCGAGGTGGATGCCCCGAACGCACCGGGCACGCCGACCAGCGGCCGTCTCGTCACCACGGTGACGCAGGGCGACGTGCCCTTCGACAAGGCCCTCGGCTCGATGCCGACGGTCGACGACACGCAGCGCACCGAGGCCTGGGGGTCGGCTGAAGCGGCAGGGCTCGAGCCCGCGACCAGCGGCCTCTCCCCCGAGCTCCGCGCCAAGCTCGAGCAGGCGCCCACGGCGGGCCTCTCCGCCCAGTTGCGCAAGCGCGGTCACCACTCCTGCTTCATCGACGGCGTCGCAGCGAACATCCCCGGCACGAAGATCGTCGGCACCGCGCGCACGCTGCGCTTCGTCCCCGCCCGCGAGGACCTCTTCAAGAGCCACGGCGGCGGGTTCAACGCCCAGAAACGTCTCTTCGACGCGGTCGGCGACGGCGAGGTCATCGTGATCGAGGCGCGGGGGGACGCCACGACCGGCACTCTCGGCGACATCCTCGCGCTGCGCGCGAAGGCCCGCGGCGCCGTCGGAGTCGTCAGCGACGGCGGAGTGCGCGACTTCGACGAGGTCGTGCGCATCGGCCTGCCGGTGTTCTCGCAAGGGGCGCACCCCTCGGTGCTCGGGCGCAAGCACGTGCCGTGGGAGGTCGACGTCACGATCGGCTGCGGTGGCGCCGCCGTGCAGCCCGGCGACATCATCGTCGGCGACGGAGACGGCGTGATCGTGATCCCGCCCTCGCTCGTCGGAGAGGTCGTGGACGCGACGCTCGCCCAGGAGGAGGAGGACGCGTGGATCGCCTCGCAGGTGGAGGCGGGCCATCCGGTGGATGGTCTGTTCCCGATGAACGCGGAATGGCGCGCGAAGTACGAGGCGAGCCGCGCATGACGAAGGCCCTCAGCAAGTCTCAGCAGGCGTATCTCTGGGTCAAGGAGCGCATCGCCGCTCAGACCTATACGCCCGGCTACCGGCTCGTGCTCGGCAGCATCGCCGGCGAACTCGACATGAGCGTGGTGCCGGTGCGCGAGGCGATCCGGCAGCTCGAGGCCGAGGGGCTCGTGCAGTTCGAGCACAACGTCGGCGCGCGCGTGTCGATGGTGGATGACACCCAGTACCGGCACAGCATGGAGGCCCTCAGCATCCTGGAGGGCAGCGCCACCGCGCTGTCCGCCCGCCACCTCACCGCCGACGATCTGAAGCTCGCCCGAGCGATCAACGCGAAGATGATCGAGACGCTCGACCACTTCAACCCGCCGGCGTTCACTCAGCTCAACCAGGAGTTCCACGCGGCCCTCATCGCCCCGTGCCCCAATCCGCGCCTGCAGGAGCTCGTCACCGTCGAGATGCAGCGCCTGAACCGGCTGCGCGACTCGACGTTCAGCTTCGTCCCCGGCCGCGCGCACGAGTCAGTCAGGGAGCACGAGCAGATCGTCGCCCTGATAGAGAACAGCGCCCCGATCGACGAGATCGAGCGCGTCGCGCGCGAGCACCATTCGGCGACGCTCGACGCCTACCTCACCAAAGCACGCCCCGACGACGCCGTCGGCACCCACGTCCACTGAGACCGGAGGAATCATGACTGACAACCGCATCCCCGCAAATCTGCCCGATCACATCCAGCACTACATCGACGGCGCCTTCGTCGACTCGGTCGACGGCGGCACGTTCGACGTGCTCGACCCGGTGACCAACGAGAACTACACCACGGCCGCTGCCGGCAAGAAGGCCGACATCGATCTCGCCGTCGCCGCGGCCAAGCGCGCGTTCGACGAAGGCCCGTGGCCGAAGATGCTCCCCCGCGAGCGGTCACGCGTACTGCACCGCATCGCCGACCTAGTCGAGTCCCGCGACGCACGCCTCGCCGAGCTCGAGTCGTACGACTCCGGCCTGCCGATCACCCAGGCGCTCGGCCAGGCGCGGCGCGCAGCCGAGAACTTCCGATTCTTCGCCGACCTGATCGTCGCGCAGGCCGATGACACGTTCAAGGTGCCCGGCCGCCAGATCAACTATGTCAATCGCAAGCCCATCGGCGTCGCGGGTCTCATCACGCCCTGGAACACGCCGTTCATGCTCGAGTCGTGGAAGCTCGGCCCGGCGCTCGCGACCGGCAACACGGTGGTGCTCAAGCCCGCCGAGTTCACGCCGCTCTCGGCATCCCTGTGGGCCGGGATCTTCGAGGAGGCCGGCCTCCCGAAGGGCGTCTTCAACCTCGTCAACGGTCTCGGCGAAGACGCCGGTGACGCGCTCGTGAAGCACCCCGACGTGCCGCTGATCTCGTTCACCGGCGAGAGCCGCACCGGGCAGATCATCTTCGGCAACGCGGCCCCTTACCTCAAGGGCCTGTCGATGGAGCTCGGCGGCAAGTCTCCGGCGGTCGTCTTCGCCGACGCGGACCTCGAGGCCGCGATCAACGCCACGATCTTCGGCGTGTTCTCCCTCAACGGCGAGCGCTGCACGGCCGGCTCCCGCATCCTCGTCGAGCGCAGCATCTACGACGAGTTCGTCGAGAAGTACGCCGCTCAGGCGAAGCGCGTGAAGGTCGGCTACCCGCACGACCCCACCACCGAGGTCGGCGCTCTCGTGCACCCGGAGCACTACGAGAAGGTCATGAGCTACGTCGAGATCGGCAAGTCCGAGGCGCGTCTGGTCGCCGGCGGCGGCCGCCCCGACGGCTTCGAGACCGGCAACTACGTCGCCCCGACCGTCTTCGCCGACGTCTCCCCCGATGCCCGGATCTTCCAGGAGGAGATCTTCGGCCCCGTCGTCGCGATCACCCCGTTCGACAGCGACGAGGAGGCCCTGGAACTGGCGAACAACACCCGCTACGGCCTCGCGGCGTACATCTGGACCAATGACCTCAAGCGCGCGCACAACTTCGCAGGAAACGTCGAGGCCGGCATGGTGTGGCTGAACTCGAACAACGTGCGAGACCTGCGCACCCCGTTCGGCGGCGTGAAGGCGTCCGGTCTCGGACACGAGGGCGGTTACCGCTCGATCGACTTCTACACCGACCAGCAGGCCGTGCACATCAACCTCGGCGAGGTCCACAACCCCGTCTTCGGAAAGCAGTAACCCGATCTCCAGGTCGCAGAATGTGCCGTTCTGAGCCGCTGTAAGCGGCAAGATTCGCGACCCGAACCACTAAGCAAGGACGCTGACATGACCAATCGCAAAGACATGACGCTCACCTCCTCCGGCTACTACGTGAGCCAGGAGGCACCGATCGAGACGGGCAACCCTGTCGCGACCCCGCAGGCCTCGCCTCCGGACATCCTCCGCTGCGCCTACATGGAGCTCGTGGTCACCGATCTTGCGGCATCCCGCCAGTTCTACGTCGACATCCTCGGCCTGTACGTCACGGAAGAGGACGACGAGGCGATCTACCTGCGCTCGACCGAGGAGTTCATCCACCACAACCTCGTGCTCCGCAAGGGTCCGGTCGCCGCCGTTGCCGCGTTCTCGTACCGCGTGCGCACGCCCGAGGATCTCGACCGCGCGGTCGAGTTCTACACCGAGCTCGGCAGCGACGTCCGTCGCAACGAGAACGGCTTCGTCAAGGGCATCGGCGATTCGGTGCGCGTGGTCGATCCGCTCGGATTCCCGTACGAATTCTTCTACCAGGCCGACCACGTCGAGCGGATGTCGTGGCGCTACGACCTGCACACCCCCGGGGAACTCGTCCGCCTCGATCACTTCAACCAGGTCACGCCCGACGTGCCGCGCGCCGTGAAGTACATGCAGGACCTCGGCTTCCGCGTCACCGAGGACATCCAGGACGAGGAGGGCACCGTCTACGCCGCCTGGATGCGCCGCAAGCCCACCGTGCACGACACGGCGATGACCGGCGGCGACGGCCCCCGCATGCATCACGTGTGCTTCGCGACCCACGAGAAGCACAACATCCTCGCGATCTGCGACAAGCTCGGGGCGCTCCGCCGCTCGGACGCGATCGAGCGCGGCCCCGGCCGTCACGGCGTCTCGAACGCGTTCTACCTGTACCTGCGCGACCCGGATGGTCACCGCGTCGAGGTGTACACGCAGGACTACTACACCGGCGACCCTGACAACCCCGTTGTCACCTGGGACGTGCACGACAACCAGCGCCGCGACTGGTGGGGCAACCCCGTCGTGCCTTCCTGGTACACCGAGGCGTCGCTCGTGCTCGACCTCGACGGCAACCCGCAGGCCGTCGTCGCGCGCACCGACGACAGCGAGATGGCCGTCACGATCGGCGCCGACGGATTCTCGTACACTCGCAGGGACGAGGGCGAGGAATCCATGCCGGAGTACAAGCAGGGCGAGTACAAGCTGGGGCACCAGCTGTGACACTGCCCGCCGAGGTGATCGAGCAGATCGCCGACGAACTCGCCGAGGCCGACCGCACGCACGGCGTCGTCCCGCGGATCACGGCGCGCTACCCGGATGCCACGATCGAGGACTCCTATGCCATTCAGGGCATCTGGCGGGACAAGAACCTCGCCGCCGGCCGCACGCTGGTCGGTCGCAAGATCGGTCTGACCTCCAAGGCGATGCAGCAGGCGACCGGGATCACCGAGCCCGACTACGGGGTCATGTTCGACGACACCGTGTACCCGTCGGGCTCGGAGATCCGCTTCGACGACTTCTCGAACGTGCGCATCGAGGTCGAACTCGCCTTCGTGCTCAAGGAGCCGCTGGAGGGTCCGGACTGCACGCTCGACGACGCTCTCGCCGCGATCGACTACGCGGTGCCGGCGCTCGAGGTGCTGAACTCGCACATCGAGCTCGAGGGCCGCACGATCGTCGACACGATCAGCGACAACGCCGCGTACGGCGCCATGGTGCTCGGCGACGTGCGCCTGCGCCCCGACGAGATCGACCTGCGCTGGGTGCCCGGTGTGCTCTCTCGCAACGGCGAGATCGAGGAGACCGGCGTCGCCGCCGGCGTTCTCGGGCACCCGGCGACCGGGGTCGCGTGGCTCGCGAACAAGTTCCACCAGCACGGTGCACGGCTGGAGGCGGACGAGATCATCCTCGCCGGTTCCTTCACCCGCCCCATGTGGGTGCACAAGGGCGACGAGGTGCGCTGCGACTACCGGGAGATGGGAACCATCACATGCCGTTTCGTATAGAGCCCGCGCCGTCCTTCCGTGAGCGGCTCGCCGCCGCCGATCGTCCCCTCATCGGGGCCTGGATCTGCTCCGGCAGCCCGATCGCCGCCGAGATCGTCGCCGGTTCCGGCCTCGACTGGACGCTCATCGACGCCGAGCACAGCCCGATCGGCCTCGAGTCCATCCTCGCGCTTCTGCAGGCGGTCGCCCCGTACCCGATCACGCCCGTCGTCAGGGTCCCGTCCGCAGATGCGACTCTCATCAAGCAGGTGCTCGACGTCGGCGCGCAGAACCTGCTGGTGCCGATGGTCGACAGCGCCGCGGATGCCGCAGCCGCCGTCGCCGCGACCCGCTACCCGCCGCGCGGCATCCGAGGCGTCGGCAGCGCGCTCGCGCGCGCCGGGCAGTTCAACCGCATCGAGGACTACCTGCAGCGTGCCCACGAGATCACCTCGCTGAGCGTGCAGATCGAGACGGATGCCGCCGTGCAGAATGCCCGCGCGATCGCCGAGGTCGACGGGGTGGATGCCGTCTTCATCGGACCGAGTGACCTCGCCGCATCCATGGGGCTGCTCGGCCAGCAGGAGCATCCCGACGTCGTCGCGGCCGTCGAGCACACCATCGCCGAGGTACGCGCCGCCGGAAAGCCCGTGGGCGTGAACGCCTTCACCCCGGCGACCGCACGTCGGTACACCGACGCCGGCGCATCGTTCGCGCTGGTCGCGGCCGACGTGTCGATCCTCGCGCGGGCGACCGAGAAGCTCGCCGCGGAGTGGATCCCCGACGCCGACACGACTCAGCGCGCCGGCTACTGAGCAGCCACTCCCAGCGGGTCGGCGAGCAGCGCGGCGAACGCCGCCTCGGCCGCGCCGATGAGCAGGCGATCCTGGGCGAGCGCGGCCGACGTGATCTGCAGACCTTCGGCGGCGACCGCGAGCGAACGTCCGCGCACGTCGGCGTCGAAAGACTCCGGATCACGATCGCGCAGGATGGCCAGGAAACCGCCGAGCACGATCATCGAGGGATTCAGCGCGTTCACCGCGTTGGCGACCGTCGCGGCGAGCACCCGTCGCTGCCGGACGACCTCCTCGTCCGCGGTCGGACCGGGGTCGGACGCAAGCGCGGCTGCCAGCGCAGCGTCGTCTCCGCCGACGAGCTGGGCGGCCGCCAGGAGCCGTGCGCGACTCACCTCTTCCTCGAGCACCCCGTCATGCGTGCGCCGATGCGACTCGTTCGCGATGCCGGGCCGGGTCTGACCCCATTCCCCCGCATAACCGCCGGCGCCACGGATCAGCATGCCATCGAGGATCAGACCGCCACCGATGCCGCTCGCGCCGCCATTGAGGTAGACCACATCCGCGTGCTCGCGGGCCGCGCCGAACAGGTGCTCGGCGCGGGCACCCAGAGACGCATCGTTGCCCACGGCGACCGGCATCCCGAGCGCCTCGGCGAGCGGTGTCGCGACGTCCTCGTCGCGCCAGTCGAGGTGCGGTGCGAGCCGCACGAGTCCATCGAATGCGCGCACGAGACCTGGGACCGCGACGCCGAGCCCAATGATGCGGCAGCCGGAGAGCTCGTCCTCCTGCCACCGCCGCACGGTTCCGGCGACTGCGGCGACGGCATCCGCCGCGCTCGGCACCGCGGTGAGCTCGATGCGGGTGCGTGCCCGCAGTCCTCCCCCGAGGCTGACCGCGCCGATCTCGATCGCATCGACCTCCGGGTTGACGCCGATCGCGACGACGTCCGTGTTGGCCGCGGCCACGGGGCTCGGACGTCCCACCCGCTTCGTGGGATCGGGCACCTGCTCCACGACGAGGCCGCGCTCGACGAGCGCGGTGACGAGGTCGGCGACCGTCGACCGGTTGAGGCCTGTCTCGGAGGTGATCAGAGACCGGGAACGCGGACCTTCGTGGTGGACCAGCCGCAGCACCTCGCCGAGGTTCGTTCGCCGCACCGCCTCGACTGCGGTCGCGTGTTCCTTCATCGATCGCTCATTCCTGTGGCCGGCGCTGCTGTTGCCCTCAGGTTATCGGCACCGCGACGGCATCGACGGGCGGCTCGTAGCGGAATGCTCCGATGCGAACACTGCCGCGCGGTCCCCGCCCGTGGGCCGTCGCGAAGACACCGAACCAGGTCCCGAGGAAGCCGCCTGTCGCTGCCGCATCCAGTTCGCGCGCGTCGACGGTCGCGATCACCGCGCCGTCGCCGATGAGGTCGTACGCGTAGCCGCGCGCACGCACGGCGAGAGGCACGGATGCCGCGTCGGCGAGCGCGCGCTCGGCGAGCACGGCCTCCCAGTCGTCGCGTCGGTGCATGGCTCGCAGCAGCAGCCCATCGCCGGTCTTCGTCACCTGCACGGCCGCGTGATCGCGCTCCGACTGCCGAACGATGAGCCCTGCCGTCTCGCCGTCGGCGAGCGTCGACACGTCGAGCCGAGCCGTCGTGTCGACGTCGGCGTGCTGCTGACGGATGCCGAGGAAGGCCACGGTTTCGGCATCCGCCGGCGACGCGGTCCTCACCGGCAGAAGCCACGTGCCGTCGGCCTCGGCGGTCGCGATCTCCGCGGGCAGAACGCGCAGCGACGTCCACCGCGGATCCCGGGCGTCGATCGCTCCCGACAGCCGCGCATCCGGCTGCCACGTGCCGCTCTCCGCGGCAGCATCCGCCCACGGGATCTCCAGCGCGTCGGGAAGCCGCCCGCGCCCTGGTGCGAAGACCGGCCAGCCATCCTCCCACGCCACCGGGCACAGGAACGTCTCCCGCCCGAGCGGATAGTGGTGGCCGTCGGCGGCGCGCATGGCGAGCATGACCGCGTACCAGGATCCGTCCGGGGCCTGGATCAGGTCGGCGTGGCCGGCGCCGATCACGCCGGCGCCGCGTCCGAGATGCCGGTGTGTGAACACGGGGTTGGTGCGGGCTCCTTCATACGGCCCGGTCACCGCATCGGCACGCGCCACGCTGACGGCATGATCCGCCTCGGTGCCTCCCTCGGCCGCGATCAGGTACCAGCGACTGCCGATCCGGTACAGGTGCGGCCCCTCGGCCCACACCACGCCGTTCACGGCGCCGCGCCAGATCACGTGCTCGGGCCCGACCAGCGCTCGCTCTGCGGGAGCGTACTCCCGCACCCAGACCTCGGTCTGGTCGCGCCAAGCGGGGTCACGCGCGAGCCGGGTGCCGTGCATCCACACGCGTCCTGACTCGTCGAAGGCCACGGAGGGATCGATCCCGTCGGCATCCAGCCAGATCGGGTCGCTCCACGGCCCCGCGGCATCCTCCGCCGTGATGAGGAAGTTGCCGCCGCGGGTGTCGTCGGACGGATCCACGAGCGTGCAGACGATCCAGAAGCGCTCCCCATCGTGCCGGATCGTCGGCGCGTACAGCCCGCCGGACGAGCGGATGCCGGCGAAATCCAGCATCTCGGCGCGGTCGATCGCGTGACCGATCGTCTCCCAGTGCACCAGGTCGCGCGACCGCATCACCGGGAGCCCCGGCAGGTATTCGAACGTGGAGGTGACGAGGTAATAGTCGTCACCGACCCGGCAGATCGAGGGGTCGGGGTGGCACCCGGGAAGGATCGGATTGGCAACGGTGATCATCCGATCGCGACCTCGACCAGCCTCGGGTCGGCACCGGTCACCGGGTGCACGGCGCCGGTGAGGGTCAGCGTCGCGCTCCGCGTCGCCGTGCCCGGGATCTCGTGACGGTGACGCGCCCGGCTGTTCGAGATGACGCCGCCGGTGGCGGAATCGACCTGCGTCGCCTGAGGCGATGCACCGGCGTGCGACGCGACCCACACCTCGATGTCGCCGGGCTCGACGACCTTGATTCCGCGGCGATCCGTGAACGCCAGGCGCGTGGCGGGGACGTCGAAGCTGACCCGGCGGGACTCCCCTGCGCCGAGCGAGACGCGCGCGTAGCCCAGCAGCTGCGCCACCGGACGCGTGACGGAGGCGACGAGGTCGCGGGCGTACAGCTGCACGACATCGGTCCCCTCGCGGTCGCCGGTGTTTGTCACTGCGACCGACGCGGTGAACCGCCCGTGCGTGGCGGTCTCGGCGTCCGCTGAGAACGCGTCGTACGAGAACTCGGTGTACGACAGCCCGAAGCCGAAAGGGCGCACGGGGGTCGGGTCGGTGGAGGTCACGTCCGACGGGCCGCCCAGGATCGGATGCAGGTAGCTGTAGGGCTGCGCGCCGGCCGACCGCGGCAGGCTGACCGGCAGCCGACCGGACGGTGACGCCGCCCCCGTCAGCACTGCGGCGATCGCACGCCCGCCCTCCTCACCCGGGAAGAACGCCTGCAGCACGCCCGCCGGCCGGTCGGACTGGGCACCGTCCAGCGCCCACCCGATCGCGTACGGCCGCCCGGTGAGCAAGACCATCACGACCGGCGTTCCGGTGGCGACGAGACGTTCGACGAGCTCGCGCTGCACGCCGGGCAGCTCGAGCGATTCGACGTCGTTCCCCTCGCCGACGGTTCCGCGGCCGAAAAGGCCGGCCTGATCGCCGACCACGACGATCGCGACGTCGGCACCGGCCGCCAGCTCCACGGCCTCGGCGATGCCCGCACGGTCGTCGTCGTCCACCTCGCACCCGCGCGCGACGAGGATCTCTGCATCCGGCATGACCTCGGCGAGCGCCTCGCGCACCGTGGGGATCTCGAAGCCGATCTCGTGCTCGGGATGGTGCGCCAGCACGTGGTTGGCAAAGGAATAACAGCCCTGCAGCGCCTCGGCGCGATCGGCGTTCGGTCCGATGAGGGCGATCCGGCTCGTCCGGTCGCGCAACGGCAGCGCGCCGTCGTTGGAGAGCAGCACGAGCGACTCCTCGGCCAGGCGCCGAGCGACCTCCCGGTGGCGCGGGCTGTCGAGGGCGATCTCCTGCGGCGGCTCCCCATCGAAGGCGTCCGGTTCGAGCAGACCGAGCTCCTCCTTCTGACGGAGAGCGCGGATCACGGCACGGTCCAGGTACGCCTCATCCAGCATCCCGAATCGCACGCGCTCCACGAGTGGTGCGAGATACGCATCGCCGGAGGGCAGCTCGACGTCGATGCCGGCCGTCAGCGCCAGTTGCGCCGCTTCACCGCGGTCGGCGGCGACCGCATGCATCGCCTCGAGGAACGCGACGGCGAAGTAGTCGGCGACGACCACCCCGTCGAAGCCGAGCTCCTCGCGCAGCAGACCGGTCAGGAGAGCGGGGTCGGATGCCACCGGCACGCCGTCGATCTCGGTGTAGCTGTTCATGACGCTCTTCACGCCGCCGTCGCGGATCGCCATCTCGAACGGCGGCACGAACACGTCGGCGACCTCTCGCGGGCCCGCCGAGACGGGCGCGTGGTTGCGACCGGAGCGCGAGCCCGAGTACCCGAGGAAGTGCTTCAGGGTGGCGTGCACGCCACTGGACTGCAGTCCCTGCACATAGGCGGTGCCCACCGTGCCGACCAGGTACGGGTCTTCCCCGATGCACTCGTCGACGCGGCCCCAGCGCGGGTCGCGCACGACGTCGAGCACGGGGGCGAGCCCCTGATGGATGCCGAGATCGCGCATAGACTCGCCGATCAGCGCGCCCATCTCGGCGACGAGATCCGGATCGAACGAGGCGCCCCACGCGAGCGGTGTGGGGAACGTGGCGGCCTTCCACGCAGCGAGGCCGGTGAGGCACTCCTCGTGGACGAGTGCCGGGATGCCGAGGCGGGTCTCGCGCTTCAGCCGACGCTGCTCCTCCCACAGCCAGGCCGCCCGCTCGGCGGGCTCCACCGGCCGGGTGCCGTAGACGCGGGTGTAGTGCCCGATGCCGTCCCTGGTGATCTCGGCGAGCGCTCCGCTGGCGCGCCCCATCTCGTTCTGCATGGGGGCGACGACGTCACCGCCCTGATCGAGCCAGTAGCCGACGAGCTGTGCAGCCTTCTCCTCGAGTGTCATGCGAGCCAGCAGCGCGCTCACCCGAGGGGACGCAGCGGGGAAGGCGGGGATGTCCGCGCTCATAGATGTCTCCGGTGAGATGGTGGTGCTCACGACTGGTCCTCAGCCCTTCACTGCGCCGGTGAGCCCACCGACGATCCGACGTTCGAACAGGCTGAAGAACAGCAGCGCCGGCAGCATCGACAGCGACGTGTACGCGAGCACGCGCGCCGTGTCGACCGAGTACTGCGATGCGAAGTTCTGCACGCCCAGCGGCAGTGTGAACAGCCCTGGGTCGCCGAGGATGAACAGCGGCAGCATGTACCCGTTCCACGAGCCGACGAAGGCCAGGATGCCGACGGTGATGACCCCCGGAAGGCTCAGCGGGATCACCATCCGCCAGAAGAATCCGAGACGGGAGGCGCCGTCGATGGCCGCGGCCTCTTCGAGCTCCTTCGGGATGGCCCTCAGGAACGGTACGAGGATGATGATCGTCGTCGGCAGCGCGAACGCGATCTGCGGCAGGATGATGCCCGCCAGGCTGTTGACCAGCCCGAGATTGCGGATCAGCAGGTACAGCGGTGTGATCGCGACCGTGATGGGGAACATCAGGCCTGCCGCGAACAGCGAGTACATCACCGAGCGTCCGCCGAAGTCGTAGCGCGCGATCACGTAGCTCGCCATGACGCCCAGCAGCACGGCCCCGAGGGTCGTGCCGACGGCGGCGATCGTGGAGTTGACCATCGCGGTCCAGAACTCCGAGCTCACCAGCACGCTGCCGTAGTTGGCCAGCTCCCACGGGTCCGGCCAGCCGGACGGGTCGAGCGTGATCTGGGAGTTGGTGCGGAACCCGCCGACGATGATGTACAGCACGGGGGTGATGCAGATCGTGATCAGCACGACCGCGATGAGATAGACGCCAGGGCTCCCCCAGCGCACCTTCGGCGACCTCCGGCGGCCGCCGGAGCCCACCGGCTGGACGAGCGCCGTGGTGCTGAGACTGTCGGTCGTCACTTGCGCTTCCTTCCGCTTGCCCCTGTCACGGCGCCCTCGGTGTCGCGTCGCAGCACGAAGCGCTGGTACACGAGAGCGATGACCAGGGAGATGAGGAACAGCATCACGGCGACCGCGTTGCCGTAGCCGTAGTTCCCCGCGAGATGCCCGTTCTGATACATGTACGTGGCCATCGTCGAGGTGCCGGCCGTGGCGGCGATGTACTGGCCCCAGACGATGTTCACCAGGTCGAACAGCTGCAGCGATCCGATGATCGAC
The DNA here is from genome assembly GCF_015277895.1 of Microbacterium abyssi. Classification (NCBI taxonomy): domain Bacteria; kingdom Bacillati; phylum Actinomycetota; class Actinomycetes; order Micrococcales; family Microbacteriaceae; genus Microbacterium; species Microbacterium abyssi. Next base: position 2,344,186 of record NZ_CP063815.1, read on the forward strand.
AGGAACGCCCAGATCCGTATGGTCGGGCCCAGCAATGGCAGCGTGATGTTCCACTGGATCTTCCAGAACCCGGCGCCGTCGATCGCGGCGGCCTCGTAGAGCTCCTCCGGGATCGACTGCATGCCCGCGAGCATGAGGATGACGGCGAAGCCGATGTACTTCCAGGTGATGATCACCATCAGCGTCCACATCGCGATGGACGGATCCGCCAGCCAGGATTGCTGCAACGCGCCGAGGCCCCACTTCTCCAGCAGGGAGTTCAGCGCTCCGGCATCCTGCATCATCAGGCTCCACCCGGTGCCGACGATGACCTCCGAGATCACGTACGGCATGAAGATCAGCACGCGGATCAGCGAACGGCCGCGGATCTTCTGGTTCAGCAGCAGCGCGAACAGGATCGCGACCGGGCCCTGCATGACCAGCGAGAGCACCACGATCGTGAAGTTGTGCAGCACGGCGTCCCGGAAGGTCTCGTCGCGCCACATCAGGATGTAGTTGTCGAGCCCCACGAAGTCGGTCGGCCATCCGAAGCCGTTCCATTTGAAGAAGCCGTAGAACGCCGCCATCATCACCGGGAAGATGACGAAGCCGACGAAGACGAGCAGCGCGGGACCAGAGAGCAGCACGATCTCGCCGCGCTTGCGCCAGTCGGGGCGCCTGCGCCGGCGCACCGGGGCCGGCGTCACGCCGGCCCCGGTGCTTACGGTGCTCTCAGGCACGGCATCCGCCATCACCTGGGTATCGATCATCGCCCGGCTCAGCCCCTTGCGGCGGCGTCGGTGATGTTCGACACGAGCTTCTCGGGGTCGCCCTGACCGGCGAGCATCTCGACGACGCCCGTGTTCAGGGCGTTGCCGACGTTCTGTCCGAGCGCGGTGTCGAGCCAGAGTGCGACGTAGGGAGCCTGGCTGTACGCCTCCATCAGCGGCACGAGCGACGGGTCGGTGACCGCGCCGGTCGCGTCCTGCGATGCGGGGATCGTCTGGAATGCCTCGGCGTACTTCTCCTGCCACTCCTTCGAGGACACGAAGTTGAGGAACTGCTCGCAGGCCTCCGGGGAGTCCGCCGAGCAGGAGTACCCGTCGACGCCGCCCATCATCGCGCCGGGCGCGCCGTCACCGCCGTCGACCTCGGGGAACGGGAACCAGCCGAGATCGGCCAGTGGCTGCTGATCGGGAGTGAGGCTGGCGATCACGCCGACGTTCCACGCGCCCATGAGCTCCATGGCGGCCTTGTGGTTGGCGACGAGACCCGCGGACGAGTTGGCGCCCTCCTGCGCGGAGGTCGTGAGGAATCCCTCGTTGAACGGCTCGATCTCGACGAAGTCGGCGAGGTTCTCGGCTGCGGTGAGCCAGCATCCGTCGCTGAAGTCGGGGTCGGTGGCGAGGCTCGAGATGATGTCCTGGTCGCAAGCGCGCAATGCGAAGAAGTAGTACCAGTGCGCGGCAGGCCACGCGTCCTTGGCACCCAGCGCGATCGGCGCGATGCCGGCCGCCTTGAGCTTGTCGACCGCCGCACCGAGCTCGTCCAGCGTCGCCGGCTCCTCGGTGATGCCGGCCTGCTCGAACAGGTCCTTGCTGTAGAAGATCCCGCCGGGGAGCACGGCGCTGGGCATCCCGTAGATCTTGCCGTCGACGGTGAACGCGCTGAACGGCGCCTCGCCGAACGCCGACTTGACCTCTTCGTCGATCAGTCCGGTGAGGTCCTTCACCTTGCCGGCGCTGACGATGTCGGCGAGCTTCCCACCGCCGCGCGCCATGAAGATGTCCGGCATATCCCCCGAGTTGACGGCCGTCTGCAACTTGCCGTCCATATCCTCGTTCTGTATCGACGTGACGTTGATGGTCACGTCCGAGTTCTCTTCGCTGAAAGCGGCCGCCGCATCCTCCCAGTACTGCTTGCCGGGGCCGGTGGTGGAGTTGTGCCACATCGTCAGCGTGACCTCTCCGTTCTCGCCGGTGTCGCCTGACCCGCCGGAGCAGGCGGTGAGCCCCAGCGCCATCAGGGCGGCGACGGCTGCGGCAGCAGCTCGTGCGTTGCGCGTCTTCATTGCCGTGTTCTCCTCTTCATCGAGTGATGCACCGCTGCATCGAGCGGTGTCGCGGCCGTGGGCGGAAGCCCTCTGACCTAATTTGTTGCCAGCAGCACCAATATCGTGCGATGCCACTCTGACACCGCTCCCACGCTCGTGTCAATCGATATCGATAACGTTTTCGACAATCTGGATATAGTGAGGCCATGAACCGCCGGACCACCATCAACGATGTCGCTCGCGCCGCCGGAGTGTCGGTCGCCACGGTGTCGAAGGCCATCAACGGCCGCTACGGCGTTTCACCGGCGACGCTCTCGCACGTCATGACCGTCGTCGAGGATCTCGGATACGAGAGCTCGCTCGTGGCCACCTCGATGCGTCGGCGCAGCACGAATGTCATCGGCGTCCTCGTCGCAGAGTTCGAGCCGTTCGCGCTGCAGCTCCTGCGCGGCGTGTCCGCGGCACTCGAGGACACCGACTACGACGTCCTGGCATATGCGGGGAGCGTGTCGGCCGGCGAGCACCTGGGATGGGAGCGGCGGTCGCTCTCACGATTGGGCGGCACGCTCATCGACGGCGCCATCCTCGTCACGCCCACCACCACCCGCGCCGAGACCTCGGTGCCGATCGTCGCCGTCGACCCCCACGTCGGAGCGGACGGTCCGGCCACGATCGGCGTCGCGAACGTCGAGGGGGCAAGAGCCGCGACCGACCATCTCATCTCGCTCGGCCACCGCCGGATCGCGCATCTGCGCGGACGCACCGACCTCGAGTCGGCCCAGGAGCGCGAACGGGGATACCGAGCGGCTCTCGCCGCCGCCGGCATCCCGTTCGATCCTGCGCTCGTCGCCGACGGCGGCTATCGCGCGGCCGACTCGACCGCGGGCGCGCACGCGATCCTCGACCTGCCCGATACCCCCACCGCGGTGTTCGCGGCGAACGACCTCTCCGCGATCGAGATGATGCGCGTCGCGGCAGAGCGCGGACTGCGCGTGCCGGCGGACCTCTCGGTCGTCGGCTTCGACGACATCCTCGACGCCGCCTCGCACTCACCGCAGCTCACCACCGTTCGCCAGCCGCTCCCCGAGATGGGGACGGCCGCCGTGCGGATGCTGCTCGACGTCCTCAAGGGCCACGATCCCGAACCGGTGCGGATGCCGACCACGCTGATCGTACGAGAGTCCACGGCCGCCCCGCGGCGGTGAATCCGCCCCGCGGGGCGAATTGCGCACACCGCTCGCCTGTTATATGTTGTGCTTCACAACTTATGTTCGTCCACCGCCTGCAGAGGAGCAGCCATGCCCACCCCCACCCGCGATGACAAATTCTCCTTCGGTCTCTGGACGATCGGGTACAACGGCACCGATCCGTTCGGCGGCCCGACCCGCCCCGCCATGGACGTCGTGCACGCCGTCGAGAAGCTCGCCGAGCTCGGCGCGTACGGCCTGACCTTCCACGACGACGACCTGTTCGCATTCGGATCCAGCGACGCCGAGCGCCAGAACCAGATCGACCGTCTGAAGGGCGCTCTCGCCGACACCGGCCTGATCGTCCCGATGGTGACCACCAACCTGTTCAGCGCCCCTGTCTTCAAGGACGGCGGCTTCACCTCGAACGACCGCGACGTGCGCCGCTACGCCCTGCGCAAGGTCTTCCGTCAGCTCGACCTCGGCGCCGAGCTCGGCGCGAAGACGTTCGTGATGTGGGGCGGCCGCGAGGGCGCCGAGTACGACTCCGCCAAGGACATCCGGGCCGCGCTCGAGCGCTACCGCGAGGCCGTGAACCTGCTCGGCGACTACGTCACCGACAAGGGCTACGACATCCGCTTCGCCATCGAGCCGAAGCCCAATGAGCCCCGCGGCGACATCCTGCTGCCGACGCTCGGTCACGCGATCGCCTTCATCGACTCGCTCGAGCGCCCCGAGCTCGTGGGCCTGAACCCCGAGGTCGGCCACGAGCAGATGGCGGGGCTCAACTTCGCCGCCGGCATCGCCCAGGCGCTGTACCACGGCAAGCTCTTCCACATCGACCTCAACGGCCAGCGCGGCATCAAGTACGACCAGGACCTCGTCTTCGGGCACGGCGACCTGCACAACGCCTTCGCCCTTGTCGACCTGCTCGAGAACGGCGGCCCCGGCGGCGTACCCGCCTACGAGGGTCCGCGTCACTTCGACTACAAGCCCAGCCGCACGGAGGACGAGAAGGGCGTGTGGGACTCTGCGAGCGCGAACATGCGCACCTACCTGCTGCTCAAGGAGCGGGCCGCGGCATTCCGCGCCGACCCCGAGGTGCAGGAGGCGCTGGCCGCCGCCAAGGTGGACGAGCTGTCGACCCCGACCCTGAACCCCGGCGAGTCGTACGACGACTTCCTCGCCGACCGCAGCGCGTTCGAGGACTTCGACACCGACGCGTACCTCGGCGGCAAGGGCTTCGGCTTCGTCCGCCTGCAGCAGCTCGCCACCGAGCACCTGCTCGGCGCACGCTGACCTCTCCCAGCGGTGTCCGGGAAGATGCGGGTGTTGGCACACCGCATCCGCACCTTTCCGGACATCATCATCCACCCGCGTGTCCGGGAACATGCGGGTGTCGCCTCAGCCGACCCCCATTTTCTCGGACACGCTCACACCGTTTGAAAGGATGCCATCGTGCCGCTCGTCCTCGGGGTCGACAGCTCGACCCAGTCCTGCAAGGTCGTCGTGGTGGACACCGCGTCCGGCGCCGTCGTGCGCACGGGTCGCGCCGCGCACCCCGAGGGCACGTCGGTCGACCCCGAGGCGTGGTGGGACGCGCTGAACCTGGCGATCGCGGATGCCGGCGGACTCGATGACATCGCCGCATGGGCGATCGGCGGGCAGCAGCACGGCATGGTCGCGCTCGACGCGGAAGGTCGCGTCATCCGCGATGCGCTGCTGTGGAACGACACCCGATCGGCGGATGCCGCGGCGGAGCTCGTCGTCGAGTTCGGAGCCGACCAGCTCGCCGCGCGCACCGGGCTCGTGCCGGTGGCATCCTTCACGATCACCAAGCTGCGCTGGCTGCGCGACAACGAGCCGGACAACGCCGCCCGCGTCGCGGCGGTCGCCCTCCCCCACGACTGGCTGACCTGGCGGCTCCGCGGCTTCGGACCGGCGAACCCCGTGCTCGAGGAGCTCGTCACCGACCGCTCGGACGCGTCGGGCACCGGCTACTGGAATCCGATCAGCGGGGAGTACGACCGCGAGCTGCTGATCGCGGCACTCGGTCACGATGCGGTGCTTCCGCGTGTGCTCGGATCGGACGACCACGTGCTCGACGGCGACGGCCGACGCGTCGGCGGAGGCGCCGGCGACAACGCCGGAGCCGCCCTCGGCCTCGGCGCAGCGCCCGGCGACGTCGTCGTCTCGATCGGCACCTCCGGCACCGTGTTCGCCGTGAACAGCCGCCCCGTGACCGATCCATCGGGCACCGTTGCGGGCTTCGCGGACGCGAGCGACAACTTCCTCCCCCTGGTCGCGACGCTCAACGCCGCCCGCGTGCTGGAGACGACGGCATCCCTGCTCGGCGTCTCGCTCGCCGAGCTGAGCGCCCTCGCTCTGCAGGCCGCGCCAGGTGCCGGCGGGCTCACGCTCGTCCCCTATTTCGAGGGCGAGCGCACCCCGAACCTGCCGGATGCCACGGCCGAGCTGACCGGCATGACCCTGTCGTCGGCTACCCGCCCGAACCTCGCTCGTGCCGCCGTCGAGGGGATGCTGCGCGGCCTGGGCGCCGGCCTCGACGCCCTGCGCGCGCTCGGGATCCCGCTGGAGCGGGCCCTGCTGATCGGCGGCGGCGCGCAGTCGGAGGCCGTGCAGCGGATCGCCCCCGAAGTGCTGGGCATCCCCGTCGAGGTGCCGGAGCCGGCCGAGTACGTGGCGCTCGGCGCAGCTCGGCAGGCAGCGGGCGTTCTGTCCTGAATCCCGTTAGAGTCCGAGCCGCGTGAGGTAGTCGTTGGTGAACTTCCGCTCCGGATCGAACCGTTCCCGAAGCGCCGCGAAGTCGTTCCAGCGGGGGTAGCGGGCTCGCACCTCCTCGCCCGGAAGGGTGAAGACCTTTCCCCAGTGCGGCCGCGCGGAAGCGGGCAGTACGGCCTCGAGATCGGGCAGCAGCGCTCGCACGGCCGACTCGTCGGGCTTCCACGTGAAGTGCAGTCCGACGGCATCCGTCCGGTAGGACGAGCTCAGCCAGAGATCGTCCGCCTGCACCGTGCGGATCTCGTTCACGAGCAGCAGCGGGGCGATGCGGCCGGCCATGGATCGCACGGCCGCGATCGCGGCGACGGCATCGGCACGCGGAACCAGATACTCGCTCTGCAGCTCCGCCCCCGCCGACGGCGTGAAGTCCATCCGGAAGTGCGGCAGCCGCAGAAACCATGGGCCCGGCACACCGCCCTGTTCGGTGCTGGCCTCGGCGGGCGCCGACAGGATCGGATGCCGCGGGCGGGTGGCCGCCACGGCCTGCAGGCGCGCGGCCATGGCGGCCCTGGACTCCGACGCGCCGTCGGGCTGAGCCTGCTTGACCCAGATCTGATCCGCCGCGTCCGTGCGCTGCCAGGTGGAGAAGATGCTCACGCTGGTTCCAGCGCTCGTGACTGCGTCCAGATCGTCGAGGACGTCATCCCAGCGAGGCTGCTCGAACACGTGCTGCGCGTACTGCGCCGTCGGCTGCACGTCCAGCGTCACGTCGAGCACGGCGCCGAGGGCGCCGAGCGAGACCACGGCGCCGTCGAAGTCCGCATCGCCGCGAGCGAGCTGCCGGATCTCGCCGTTCGCTGTGAGGACGGTGAGCGCTCGCACGGCGCTCGCCAGCGACCCCGTGCGGTCCCCCGACCCGTGCGTCCCGGTCGCGATGGCGCCAGCAATGGAGATGTGCGGCAGGGAGGCGAGGTTCGCCAGCGCGAGCCCCTGGTCTTCCAGGACGGGGGCGAGGTCGCCGTAGCGCAGCGCGCCGGAGACCCGCACGGCATCCCGCGTCTCGTTCACCTCGATGACCGGCGGCAGGCCGGCGAGGCTGATCTGGGTGCCGTCGGTGTCGGCGATGTCGTTGAAGCAGTGCCGCGTCCCGAGGATGCGGACTGCGGGGCGCGCGACGACCAGGTCCCGGAGCTCGTCGACGGATGCCGGCTCGGCGAACTCCGCCGCCCGATAGGTCAGGTTGCCCGCCCAGTTCTCACGCATCGCGTCCCTCTCCGCTCAGACCGCGCTGATCCGCCACGCGGCGGTGTGCTCGCCGCCCGGCGCCAGGGTCACGAGGTCGGTGCCGGAGTTGAACGCGTCCGGCGGGCAGGTCATCGGCTCGACGGCGAGGCCCGCGCGATGCATGGCGGGGTGCCCCGGGTTGTCGGCGGTGTGGACCTGCACCCACGGGCAGCTCTCGTCCCAGCTCATCGCGACACCCGAGCCGTCTGCGGACGTCACGCGCACCTCGGCTCGGCCGTGCTCGCGCGACAGCGCCGTGAAGGCGTGATCGATGAAGACACCGCCGATCGGACGCGGCATCCGGAAATCCCACTCGGGATGCCGGTCGACGGACTCGAGTGCCGTGGGGATCAGCCGGTCCTCGGTGACCGTCAGAACCTCGGATGCCGGCAGCGACAGCGTCCAGTCGTCGACCCGGCCTTCGCCGCCGACGAGGTACGGGTGCGGGCCGGTGCCCCAGGGAGCGGCATCCGCCCCGGTGTTGCGGGCGGTGACGGTCTGGGTGAGCCCGTCCGCGCCCAGCCGGTACTCCACCTCGACCTCGACGCGGAACGGATAACCGGTCTGCGGCTCGATCGTCGAGACCAGCACGACGCGGTCCCTCTCAACGATCCGGTCCGCGTACGCGCTCCAGGCGAGCAGGCCGTGCAGGGCATGGCCGCGCTCGGGCTCGGTGAGCGGCAGCTGATGATCGACGTCGCCGAACCGGTACCGCCCGTCCACGACGCGGTTCGGCCAGGGGGCGAGCGTCGCCCCGCGATAGGCGGGTCGGACCTCGTCCGCATCGAAGGGGACCACGAGGTCGCGATCGTCGTGGCGCAGCACCCGCAGCGTCGCGCCGACGGCGGCGATCTCCGCCTCGTAACCGTGGCCGGAGAGGGAGAAAGGGCGGCCGGAGCGAGGCGTCATCATCGTGATCGAGTCTACGACCGGCGCCGCGCGGACCGAGCGCGCCGCGCGTGGAAAGATGATGTAGTGCTCGGTGCGATGCAGGACCCAGGGTTCCGGTGGTTCTTCATCGCTCGTGCGATCACGCTCATCACCGGATCGATGTCGTCGATCGCGCTCGCGTTCGCGGTGCTGCAGGTCGACAACGACGCCCGCTCGCTCTCGTACGTCCTCACCGCCTTCACAGTGGCGAACATCGTGTTCGTACTGTTCGGCGGGGTGGTCGCCGACCGGCTGCCGCGGGCGCTCATCATCCAGAGCTGCTACGTCATCGACATCCTCTCGATGGGCATCGTCGCCGCTCTCCTCTTCACCGGCACCGCGACGATTCCGCTTCTGGTCGCGTTGGCGGCGGTGAACGGAGCATCCACCGCTTTCGTGCTGCCGGCGATGCAGGGCATCATCCCGCAGCTGACGAAGCCCGAGCACCTGCAGCAGGCGAATGCGATGCTGTCGTTCGTGAGGTCGGCCGTGACGATCGGCGGTCCGGTGATCGCCGGCATCCTCGTCGCGACGGCCGGCCCGGCTTGGGCGATGGTCGTGCAGGTCGCCGGATGGGCGCTCGCGATCCCGGTGCTCGCGCTCGTGAGGCTGCCGCCGCCGGCGCGGAATGAGGGATCGACTTTGCTGCGGGATCTGCGCACCGGGTGGGACGAGTTCCGCAGCCGCACCTGGCTGTGGGTGATCGTGCTCGCCTTCATGATCATGAATGCGATCCACGTCGGCGCGTGGGGCGTCGCCGGCCCCTACATCGCGAAGAACGACGAGCTGCTCGGGATCACCGGCTGGGGCTGGGTCGTCAGCGCGGAGGGCGTCGGCGTGCTGCTGATGACGATCGTGCTGATGCGGTTCCCGCTGCGGCGGCCGCTGCGGCTCGGGATGATCGGGATGGCGTTCTTCGCTGTTCCGCTGACGATGCTCGGACTGCATCCGGCCGTGGTGCTCCTCGCGATCGCGGCGCTGATCGCGGGGGCAGGGGCGGAGGTCTTCAGCACCGGGTGGAACGTAGCGCTGATGGAGAACGTGCCGACCGACAAGCTCTCTCGCGTGTCGAGCTACGACATGCTCGGCAGCTTCGTCGTGATGCCCATCGGCACTCTCATCTACGGATGGCTGATCACCCACGCCGACATCGGAGTGGTCCTGGTCACCTCCGGGGTGATCTACGCGGTGTGCGCGGTGGCGACGCTGGCGGTGCCGAGCGTGTGGCGCATGGGCCGGGCGGCGACGGCCGTGAAGGTGGCGGAATCATAGGGACTGCGGCCAGACTGGTCGCATGACCTTCGCAGCCCTGCAGCCCCTCGCCGATCGCGCAGCCCTCTTCGCCGCCCTCCGCCAGGACGCGCTCACCGACGCCGTCGACGCGCTCGGCGAGCACCGGTGGGACGCCGACATGGCCGCAGGGACGCTGACCTTCAGCGCGAAGTCCGACCCCTCGCGCACGCTCGTCACCCGGCCGCACCTGATCGCGACGATCGCTCCGGGGCCGCGTTCGCTGCTGTGGGCATGGGCGCACCCGCAGGGCGACCCGCAGGGGATCGCTGCGCAGCTGCGCGACTACGGCACGCAGTACGGTCTGACCGAGCTGACGCAGTCGGAGCTCGCCTTCCCCGAGGATGCCGGAGACGACCTCGACGCCTGGATCGCCGGCACCGGGCACCAGATCGGCACGATCGCCGTCGAGATCACCGGACGCTCGCCGTACTACTCCGCCCCGATCGGCGGCGGAACGCGCGCCGTGTTCCTGCTCGATGCCCCGATCCCTGCGACCACCGTCGCCGAGGCCGCCGCCAAGATGCCCCGCATCCTGTCCGGCCTGAACCTGGGCGATGCGCGCTCCTCGGTCTGGGATGCCGCGCGCCTCGCCGGTTGGAACATGCAGTGGACCGATGAGGATTTCACCGGAGCGACCATCAGCGACGACTCGGGCTCGGTGACGTTCCGCTTCGACGAGCAGGCTCGCGTGACGGGCATCGAAGGGAGCATGGGGTCATGAAGAACTGGCTGATCCGCGCCCTCTCGCTGTACGTCTTCAACGTCGTCGTCCTACTGCTGATCGGCCTGCTCATGGGCAGCGTGGCGGTCGGGTGGCACGCGCTGTGGGCCTCTGTCATCCTCACGCTCGCGACCCTCGCGCTGAAGCCGATGCTGCTGAGGGCCTTCCGCGGCGCCGCCGCGAAGTCGACCGGATCCCGCACGAGGATCGGCGAAAAGGTCGTCCAGTATGTGCTGGTTTTCGTCGTCGAGCTGATCGTGTGGGTGCTCACGGTGCTGCTGAGCGGCGTGGACGTCGACGGCTGGTTCTGGGGATACGTGCTCCCGCCGCTCTACCTGCTGATCGCGTGGGTCATCTACGACCAGGTCGATGACCGGCTCGAGGCGAAGACCGGCGAGGTCATCGGATCGGTCTCCGCCCGGGTCGGTCGTCGGGATGCCACGGCGTCCGCCCCGTCGGCGGCGCCGTCGTCGCCCGAGACGAAGGTCGGTCGCGATGAGCTGAACGACGGGCTGACGCCCGAGCAGCGCCGGATGCTCGACGAGCTGTAGGCCGGCTTCGACTCGTCGCTGACGCTCCTCGCTCAACGACCCGCAGCAGAAGTGCGGGTCGTTGAGCGAGCGGAGCGAGACGAAACGCGTTGAGCGAGCCGAAGGCGAGTCGAAACGACCTCAGCCGGCGATCCGCTCCGCAGCCTCGACCACGTTCGTCATGAGCAGGGCGACAGTCATCGGCCCGACTCCGCCGGGGTTCGGCGACAGGTAGCCCGCGACCTGCGCGACATCGGGATGCACGTCGCCGAACACCTTGCTCTTGCCGGTCTCCGGGTCATCCTCTCGGGTGACGCCGACGTCGAGCACGGCGGCTCCGGGCTTGACGTCCGCGGCGCGGATGAGGTGCTTGACGCCCGCACCGGCGACGATCACGTCGGCCATGCGGAGGTACGGGCTCATGTCCGGCGTGCCGGTGTGCACCTGGGTCACGGTCGCGTTGATGTCGCGGCGGGTCAGCAGCAGCCCCATCGGGCGTCCGATCGTCACGCCGCGGCCGACGACCACGACATGCTTGCCCTTCAGGTCGTAGTCGTTGCGCAGCAGTAGTTCGATCACGCCCCGTGGCGTGCACGGCAGCGGAGTGTGGATCGGAGCGTTGACGTTCAGCACGAGCCGGCCGAGATTGGTCGGATGCAGGCCGTCGGCGTCCTTCGCCGGGTCGATGCGCTCGAGGATCGCATCGGTGTCGATGTGCTTCGGCAGCGGCAGCTGCACGATGTAGCCGTGGCAGTCCGGGTCGGCGTTGAGCTCGTCGATCAGTGCCTCGACCTCGTCCTGCGTGGCATCCGCCGGCAGCTCGCGCTGGATGGAGTTCATGCCGATGGCCTCGGACTGCCGGTGCTTCATCCCGACGTACAGCTGCGATGCCGGATCCGCCCCGACGAGCACCGTGGCGATGCCGGGGGTGATCCCCTGCTCCTTCAGCGCCGTGACCCGCTCGGTGAGCTCGCTCCGGATCTCAGCGGCGGCGGCCTTGCCGTCCAGAATCTGCGCTGTCATGTGATCTTCCTCCTTCGAGAATTCCCCTACCCCACGAGAATTCGCCTGGCACGCCGATTCTCGTGCGGCAAAGCAATTCTCGCGGCCTGGGGCGGGCGGGGCGGGCGTTACTGCTGAAGGTCGGGGTACAGGGGGTAGGCGCTCGCCAGGGCGTCCACGCGGGCCTTGAGTGCTGCGGCATCCGCGCCGGGCAGGAGTGCCAGGGCGATGATGTCGGCGACCTCGGTGAACTCGGCATCCCCGAAACCGCGCGTCGCGAGCGCCGCCGTGCCGATGCGCAGACCCGAGGTGACCATCGGCGGGCGCGGGTCGTTCGGGACGGCGTTGCGGTTCACGGTGATGTGGATGTCGTGCAGCAGATCCTCGGCCTGCTTGCCGTCGATCGCGGCATCCCGCAGGTCGACGAGCACGAGGTGCACATCGGTGCCGCCTGAGCGCACCGCGATGCCGGCATCCTTGACGTCCTGCCGGGTGAGGCGATCGGCGAGGATGCTGGCGCCGCTGAGCGTGCGCTGCTGACGGTCCTTGAACTCCGGGGTCGCGGCGAGCTTGAAGGCGGTGGCCTTCGCGGCGATCACGTGCATGAGCGGCCCGCCCTGCTGACCGGGGAACACGGCGGAGTTGATCTTCTTCGCGATGTCGGGGTCATTGGAGAGGATGAAGCCCGAGCGGGGGCCGCCGATCGTCTTGTGCACGGTCGACGAGACGACGTGCGCGTGCGGCACCGGGTTCGGGTGCAGGCCCGCGGCGACCAGTCCGGCGAAGTGGGCCATGTCGACCCACAGGTAGGCGCCGACCTCGTCGGCGATCTCGCGGAACTTCGCGAAGTCGAGCTGACGGGGGTACGCCGACCATCCGGCGACGATGACCTTGGGCTTGTGCTCGATCGCGAGGCGACGCACCTCGTCCATGTCGACGAGCGAGGTCTCCGGGTCGACGCCGTACGCGACGATGTCGTACAGGCGGCCAGAGAAGTTGATCTTCATTCCGTGCGTGAGGTGTCCGCCGTGGTCGAGCGAGAGGCCCAGCAGCGTGTCACCCGGACGGGCGATCGCGTGCATGACGGCGGCGTTCGCGGTGGCGCCGGAGTGCGGCTGGACGTTGGCGAACTCGGCGCCGAAGAGCGACTTGACCCGCTCGATGGCCAGCGACTCGGCGACGTCGACCTCTTCGCAGCCGCCGTAGTAGCGGCGGCCGGGGTAGCCCTCGGCGTACTTGTTCGTGAGCACCGAACCCTGCGACTGCAGCACGGAGACGGGCACGAAGTTCTCGGATGCGATCATCTCGAGGAACGTGCGCTGACGGTTCAACTCCCGGTCGAGGACCTCGGCGATCTCGGGGTCGACCTCTGCGAGCGGGGCGTTGAAGTACGGATCGGTCATGTCGTCCTCTTTCGTTGCGGAAACTGCCATCGGGGTTGGATGTCATCGGCCCAGGCGCGCGGTCGAATTTCCGTAACGGTCGCTCCCCGGTGGTGACCCACCCAGACGCCAGTCGCGACCGTTCGAGCATAGCGGACTCCCCCGTGCGCGGTAGGTTTTGTTCATGGTCTCAACCGTCATCCACTCGGCCCGCCTGATCACCGGCGGCACCGAGACGGCAGATGCATGGGTGCGCTTCGAAGACGGCCTGGTCGCCGCCGTCGGCACCGGCACCGACTGGACGGATGCCGGCACCGTCATCGACGCGACGGAGATCGCCGGAGCCGGGGCGATCCTCACGCCCGGGTTCATCGACATCCACGGGCACGGCGGCGCGGGAGCATCCTTCGACGACGGCATCGACGCGATCCGGTCCGCCCGCGACCTGCACCGTGCGCACGGCACGACCCGCGCGGTCGTCTCGCTGGTGACCGCACCGCTCGACGACCTCGCGCGCAGGGTCGGCGAGATCGCCGACCTCATGCAGACGGATGCCGACATCCTCGGCTCGCACCTGGAGGGGCCGTTCCTCGATCCTGCACACCATGGCGCGCATGAACCGTCGCTGCTGCGCGATCCGGTGGCAGCGGACGTCCGGCGCCTGCTGGATGCCGGTCGCGGCACTGTGCGCCAGGTCACGATCGCCCCCGAACTGCCCGGCGGGATCGAGGCGATCCGCATGATCGTCGCCGCGGGCGCGGCCGCGGCCGTGGGCCATACGAATGCGGATGCCGCGCAGGCCGCCGCGGCGTTCGAGGCCGGCGCCACGATCCTCACGCATGCGTTCAACGCGATGCCCGGCATCCACCACCGTGCGCCGGGACCGGTGCTGGCGGCCGCCGCCGACCACCGTGTCGTCCTAGAGGCGATCGCCGACAATGTGCATCTGGATCCGGCCGTCATCAGGCTGCTGTTCGATTCTGCGCCCGGCCGGGTGGCACTCGTGACGGATGCCATGGCCGCCGCCGGCAGCGCAGATGGCAGCTACGACCTCGGCGCGGTCCGCGTCAGGGTGGTCGACGGCATCGCGCGCGCCCTCGACACGGGAGCGATCGCGGGCTCGACGCTCACGCAGGATGTCGCGCTGCAGCGAGCAGTCCAGGCCGGGGTTCCCCTCGTCGAAGCGGTGCGCGCGCTCACCCGGACCCCCGCCGAGGCGATCGGGTTGGGCGCGCAGCTCGGCGCACTCGCTCCCGGCTTCCTCGGCGATGCGGTCCTGCTGGATGAACATCTGCGCGTGACCCGTGTGCAGACGGGTGCGAGGCCGTCGTGACCGGGCGGAATCGAGGAATCCTTTGAGAGTCGGCTCCGAGTTATCAACAGGGCTGGCCTCGCTCAGGTTTTCGAGGGAGAATGGCTCGGGCGCGTGACGCAGAACCGGCTCGCGCGCCTCTTCATGTGGGGATATCACCCCGCTGCAAACGGATGACAGTGCGCAACGAGAACGAGACCTTCGACACCGAATCGGCCGCAGACGCCGATCTGATCCTTCGCGCCCGTTCGGGGGCCGGCACGGCCTTCGCAGAGCTGTGGCGACGACACCATCCGTCCGGCATCGCCGCCGCGCGGTCGATCACCTCGAGCATCGACCCCGACGAGCTGGTCCAGGAATCCTTCACGCGCATCCATCAGGCGATCCTCAAGGGCAGCGGCCCGAACGGATCGTTCCGCGCTCATCTGTTCACGAGCATCCGCAACACAGCGGCGGCGTGGGGTCGCCCCAGCCGCGACGCGGTCACGGAGGAGCTCGAGACGGTCGTCGATCCCGGCAGCGCCGAGCGGGTCTCCGATGATGCTCTTGATCCCGGGCTGACTGCGCGGGCGTTCCGCAGCCTGCCCGCACGCTGGCAGGAAGTGCTCTGGTACACCGAGGTCGAGCGCATGCAGTCCGCCGCGGCCGCACCGCTGCTCGGCATCCGGTCGGCGGCGGTCTCGCAGCTCGCCTTCCAGGCGCGTGAAGGACTTCGCGAGGCGTGGCTGCAGGCGCAGCTGCGCGGCGTGGCATCCGACTCCGAGTGCCACTGGGTCATCGGACACCTCGGCGCGCACTCGCGAGGCAACCTCAGCACTCGCGATCTGAAGCGCGCCGACAGGCACTTCGAGGACTGCGCGCGCTGCGCCGTGATCGCCGACGGGGCGAAGGACGTCGCGGGCCGCCTGGCCGCCGTGCTGCTCCCCCTCGTCCTCGGCATCACCGCCGCCGCGGCTTACACGGCGATGGTGCAGAACGTCGAGATCGCCGCGATCGCGGCCGAGCCGATGCCGTCCAGCGTGGTCGCCGCGGGCAAGGCCGCCGGCGGAGCCCCTGCGGCGGCTCCCGACATGACCGGCGCAGGTATCAACCCCGGCGGTGCGATCACCGGTATCGGTGCGCTGGTCGGGGCAGGTTCCGCGGCGCTCGTCGTCGCCGGTGTCGTCGCCGCGGCGACGATCGTTCCAGGACTCGTGGATGCCAGCCCGGTGACGTCGCTCCCCAGCGCGGGAGACGCCGACGGCTCATCGATCTCATCCGAAGTGTCGCCCGACGGCGAGGTCGATTCGGAGGACAGGTTCCTTCTCGAGCTGAGCGAAGACGCTCCGGACGACGAGAACGTCGAGCCCGTGCCGAAGACGCGTGCGCCCATCGTGAAGGCCGATGTCGTCCCCCCGACGGCTGACTCGGGCGCATCCGACGAACGGCTCGAAGGCGGCGACGGCAGCGAGGCGACGAACCCGCCGGTCAAGCCGAGTCCCACGCCCGAGCCCGGCGTTCCTGCCGGCGTGCCGACGTGGGGACCGGCGGAGCAGACCTGCACAGGTGATGAGCTCCGCCCGACCACCGAGTACTCGGTGCCGCTGACGGGCGTTGCGAACGCCAAGGTGCGGATCGATGTCGACGGAGTCGTGACCGACAGCACCTACACCGCGATTCTGGCGGGCGACGGCACGGGCACAGCCCTTCTGAGGCCGACCGACGGGCAGGTCGCTTCGAATGCGAGTGTGTCGCTCAGCTACGTCCTCGGCGACGTGCGGGGCGCGGTCGTCACCATCAGCCTGAACGACCTCTACAGCGGGGAACCCTGCCTGGCGCCTGAGCCCCCTCCATCGGACGACGAAGCAACCGAACCGCCGGCAACCGCGGATCCGGACGCGGACGCGCCGGTCGTCGAGGACCCGGCGGGCGCCGACGAGACTACCGTCCCCGACGAGGTTGCGGGCACCGACGAAACCGCGGCCGGGATCGCGGCCCTTGAGCCGGCCGCGCCCGTGACCTCCGCCGCCGACTCGGCGATCCTCGAGCCGGTTGCCGCCGCGACCACCATCCCGGCCGCGACCGAGGACACCGCACCCGCCGAATAGACTGGGGGCATGTCCGAAGCTTCCGACGCCGTGCCCGGTGTGAACCGTCCGAACCTCACTCCTCTCGACATCGTCCGGGCCATCGTCCTGATCGCGGCGCTCGCGACGCTGGCGCTCTGGGGCTTCGCGATGTGGGCCTTCCCCTGGAATCTGGTGCTCGGCATCGGAACGCCCGTGATCGTGCTGCTGGTGTGGGCATTGTTCCTCTCGCCGCGTCCGGTGCTGCGCCTGCATCCGTTCATCCGCGCCGCGGTCGAACTGCTGATCTACGCCGGTGTGACGCTCGCATGGTGGTCGATGGGCCAGGCGTGGGCCGGCCTCGCATTCGCCGTGGTCGCCGTGGCCGCCGGTCTCTTCGCCGGTCGGAGAAACCTGTAGTGACTGTCGTCGCGGCCCTGCGGGACGCGCTCGGAGACATCGTCGACGTCACCGAGGACTCCCTCGAGGCCGCGCGCGCCGACAGTTCAGGCCACCGCTCAGCCGGTCGCCCGCTCGCTGTCGTGCACGTCGAGACCGTGGCGCAGGTGCAGCTCGTCATGCGGATTGCCACCGAGACGCGCACGCCCGTCGTCGTCCGCGGAGCCGGTACGGGGCTCGCCGGCGGCGCGAACGCCGGTCCCGGTGAGATCGTGCTGTCCACCGCCCGCATGAACCGCGTGCTCGAAGTCCGCCGGGACGACCTGATCGCGGTCGTCGAACCCGGCATCCTGAACGCCGGTCTGAATGCCCTGCTCGCCGCCGAGGGCCTGTGGTGGCCGCCGGATCCGGCCAGTCGGGACATCTCCACGGTAGGCGGCAACATCGCCACCGGCGCGGGCGGACTGCTCTGCGCGAAGTACGGCGTGGTCCGCGACGCGGTGCTCGGCATCGACCTCGTGCTCGCCGACGGACGCCTCATGCACCTCGGACATCGCAGCGTGAAGGGCGTGACGGGTCTCGACCTCACCTCGCTCGTGATCGGCTCCGAGGGCACGCTCGGCGTCGTGGTCGGCGCGACGCTCAAGCTCCGCCGGGTCATCGAGGGCGAGGTCTGCACGGTCACGGCCCTCTTCCCCACCGTGCGCGCCGCCGCAGCCGGTTCGGCCGCCGTGACGGCATCCGGTGCGCAGCCGGCGATCATGGAACTCATGGATGCCGCGTCTCTCGCGGCCGTGCACGCACATCTCGCGCTGCCCGCGCCCGACCCCGGCACGTCCCAGCTCACGATCCAGACCGATGGCCCTGCTGCAGCGGCGGAGGCCGAGCGCGTGTCTGACACGCTCAGGGCCGCAGGAGGGCTCGTGACGCTCACGCAGGACCGCGCTGAGGGCGAGCGCCTCCTCACCGTCCGCCGCGCCATGCACGGCGCGATGGCGGCCCTCGGCACGACGCTGATCGAGGACGTCTCGGTCCCGCGCAGCGCGCTGCCGGCCATGTTCGACGAGATCAGCCGCATCGAGGCGGCCTACGGCCTCACCATCCCGACCGTCGCGCACGCGGGCGACGGCAACCTGCACCCGAACTTCATCTTCAATGGTCCTCAGGTTCCTGAGCGGGTCTGGGATGCCGCGAGCGAACTGTTCCGCGCCGCGATCCGGCTCGGCGGCACGCTCACCGGAGAGCACGGCATCGGGATGCTGAAGAGCCGCTGGCTCGCCGAGGAACTCGGCGACGATCAGTGGGAGCTGCAGCGGCAGATCAAGGCCGTGTTCGATCCGCTCGGCATCCTCGGCCAGGGAAAGGTGTTCGTCCGTGCCTGACATCCATGTGAGCGCCGCGATCATCGACGACGGACACGGGCGCGTGCTGGTCGTGCGCAAGCGCGGCACGACGGCCTTCATGCAACCCGGTGGCAAACCGGAAGCCGGTGAGAGCCCTGCGCAGACGCTCGCGCGGGAGCTCGACGAAGAGCTCGGGCTGCGGGTCGACGAGCACGCGCTCGAGCCGCTGGGCCGATACGTGTCCGCTGCGGCGAACGAGCCGGGTCACCGTGTTGTCGCGGACGCGTTCGCCCTCACGATCGACGCGGATACCGTCACCGTACAGGCCGAACTCGCCGAGCTGCGATGGATCACCCCCGACCAGATCGGCTCGCTCGAGCTCGCACCGCTGAGCGTCGAGCATCTGCTCCCGATCGCCTGGCCCGGCGCGTTCGCGCGGGCCGAGAGCCGACTCTAGAGCCCCTGCCAGGCCGGCTTGTTGTCGAACGTGTACCGGTAGTAGTCCGCGAGCTTCAGCTGCGACGCGGCTGCCTCGTCCACGACGACCGTCACGTGCTCGTGCAGCTGCACCGCGGATCCGGGCAGGATCGCGCTCACCGGCCCTTCGACGGCCTCGGCGACCGCGCGCGCCTTGCCCTCGCCGAATGCGAGCAGCACGAGGTGACGCGCACGCAGGATCGTGCCGAGCCCCTGGGTGATGCAGTGCATGGGCACATCGTCGATCGAGTCGAAGAAGCGGGCGTTGTCCTTGCGGGTCTGCTGGGTGAGCGTCTTGACGCGCGTGCGGGACGCGAACGACGAGCCCGGCTCGTTGAAGCCGATGTGCCCGTCGGTGCCGATGCCGAGGATCTGCAGGTCGACGCCGCCGGCCGCCTCGATCGCGGCCTCGTAGTCGTCGCCGGCGTGCTCGATGCCGTCCTGTGCGCCGTTCGGCGTCCTGATCCGCTCCGGCTCGAGTCCGAGGGGCTCGACGACCTCTCGCGTGATGACCGACCGGTAGCTCTCGGGATGGGCGGGATCGATGCCGACGTACTCGTCCAGCGCGAACCCGCGCACCTGCGAGACGTCGGTGCCGGCGAGCCGTCCGTGCAGCGCCTGGTAGACCGGCAGCGGCGTCGATCCTGTCGCCAGCCCCAGCACGGCATCCGGCTTGCGCGCGATCAGGCGCACGATCTCATCTGCGACCAGCGCACCGGCGGCAGCGGCGCTTTCTACGATGACGACTTCAGCCATGGACGGCGACCTCCTGTTCGGGAACGTGCGAGCCGACCAGCGCTGCGCCGAGAGCGGCTGCAGGGGATCCGGAAGGAAGCAGTTCGATTCTCTCATCGAGTCTCAGCGACCGCAGGAACGGCGAGCCGGCGGCGTCGGCGACGAGTGCGGTGCGGATGCCGTCGCCGAGGCGCTCCCCCAGCGCGGTGAGTCCTCCTCCGATGACGACCGTCTCGACGTCGGCGCAGAGCACGAGGATCCGCACGGCGGCAGCGGCGCCGCGCGAGAGATCGGCGCGCAGCAGCAGGGCCTCGGTATCGTCCTGGTCCGCCGCGTCGAAGATGTCGCGCACGGGGAGCGCGCCGGGACGTCCCCATGCGCGCGCGAGCGCTCCGCCGCCGCACAGTGTCTCGACACAGCCGCGCTGGCCGCACGTGCACAGTCGACCCGCAGGGTCGACGGAGATGTGACCGACCTCCCCGGCGGTGCCACGCGCACCGCGCCACAGGACGCCGCCGGTGACGATCCCGGCCGCGACCCCGGTGCCGAGGTTCAGATACGCCATCGAGGCGCCGGCATCGGCTCCGCGGATCGCGGCGGCGCCGAGCGCCGCCGCCTTGACGTCGTTCTCGACGACGACCGGCACGCCGAGCCGTGCGCCGGACAGCTGGGCGAGATCGAGCGTCTCGACGCCGAGGTTGACGGCGTGCAGCACGCGGCCCTTCGTCGCATCGACCAGGCCGGGGATGCCGACGCCGACGCTGCGCACGTCGGCGAGGTCGAAGCCCGCCTCGGCCTGGAGTTCGCGGACGCTGTCGACCACGTTGGCGATGACGGCCTCGTCACCGTGGCCCGATGCACGGCGGATGCGCCCGACGATGTCGTCGCCCGCGATGGCGACGGCATCCGTCTTGGTCCCTCCGATGTCGAGACCGACGCGGATGGGCCGGCCGGCACTCGCGGTCGGCATCGCTGATGTCACTACGAGACTCCCAGCTGGCTGGAGAGAACCATGACCGCAGCGCCGCGCAGCACGATGTCGTCCTGGCGGGTGAGGCGGATGACCACATCGTCGAAGACGCCCTCGAGCGTGCGGGCGCGCAGCGTCTCGGTGGCGGCGTGGATGAACGGGCCGTCCAGCAGGTCGGCAGGGCCGGAGAGGACGACCTCGGACAGGTCGAGGGCGGTCACGATCGGCGCCACGGCGATCGCCATGCGCGCGCCGGCATCGCGCAGGATCGCATCACGTGACTCCGGGCGCGCCTCGACCTCGTCTCGGAGTCGCGTGACGCTCAGCCACGCCTCCAGGCAGCCGTCTCTGCCGCAGACGCAGCGCGGGCCGCCGTCCGTGCCGACGACGACGTGGCCGATCTCGCCCGCGGCGAAGCGGCTGCCGACCAGCGGCTGACTGCCGGCGATCAGGCCGGCGCCGACACCGACACCGATCTTGATGAGGATGAAGTCCGACCGCGCATCGCCGAAGGTGTACTCGGCGAGCACCGCGGCGTTCGCGTCGTTCCGGGCGAGCACGGGCAGATCGAGGTCGCGCCCGAGCTGCGCCTCCAGTGCGAAATCGGTCCAGCCCAGGTTCGGGGAGCTGATGACGACACCGTCAGGCCGCACGACACCCGGGGTGCCGATGCCGACGCCGAGCAGCGCCGTCGTGGCGGCGCCGACGAGCTCGCGCCCGAGGCCCAGCACCGCGGCGTAGGCCGCGTCGCCGTCGGACTTCGCCGGACGTGCGACCTCGCGCCGCTGCAGCACGTCTCCGTCCAGGCTGAGCACCGCCCCGCGGAGCACCTCGGCGTCCGAGAGGTCGAGGCCGATGATCTGGTGGCCCAGCCGGTCGATGTCGATGAGGATGGGGGGCTTGCCGGGGCCCACGGTCTCGCGGATGCCGAGCTCGACGACGATGCCGTCTGCGATGAACTCGGACACGAGATCGGAGATGGTCACGCGCGTCAGGCCGGTCTCGCGCGACAGGTCGGCACGGCTCATCGAACCCGAGTGGTACAGCGTCTGCAGCACCAGCGCCCGGTTGTGCCCGCGTGCGTGCTCGGGAAGGACTTTGGCCCGCGATCGCAGGTGACGCGCCGGCCCGAAGGCATGCCGCTGGGCGCCGATGTTCTCGGCAGGCGTCGGCTGCTGTGGCTCCCCCGAATCGGACATGTTTGTTAGTACACCTTACGAACAGAGGTTTCCGCAAGTCGGAGACCCGCGACGAGTTCTTCCACGATCCGCTCGCGATCGGCTGCGCTGATCGGCTTTCCCGGTATATCCGCTCGGCGCTGCTCCGGGGTCGGGCCGCTGAGCTGACGATACTGCACCCCGGCGGCCGCGAGGCGCCGCAGGTGAGTCGGCAGACGCTGGAGGAAATCCTCCACCTCCCCCGGATCGCCGCCGGCCCAGAGCCGCTCGGCGACCGCGCTCAGCCGCGGGAACATCGCGAAGTCCACGCGGTCGCGGGTGGGCAGGTGCTCCGTCCAGGTGTTCGCCTGCCCACCCGCGACCCCGTCCGGGAGGCGCAGCCCGTACGCATCCTCGATCGTCAACGGCGGGCCCACCGGCACGGGCTCGTCCGGCGACTCCGACTGCCGGTAGTCGAGATAGACGTTCATGTCGGGGCAGCCGATGACCGGGATGCCGCGGCGCAGCGCCTCCGCCATCGCCACCGGCCCTCGCCAGGCGAGGATGCGGACGCCGTCCGGAACGACGCCTTCGAGTACCTCATCCCATGCCAGGGCGGTGCGTCCGCGCGAGCGGACGTGGTCGACGAAGTGACGAGTGAACCACGGCTGCACCTCGTTCGCTGCGGTGAGCCCGAGTTCCCGCATCCGCCCGGCGACCGCCGGGCTCTGCGCCCACTCGTCGACGGGAACCTCGTCGCCGCCGATTCCGACCCACGGCGAGTCGAAGATGTCGCACAGTGCGTCGATGGCCGCGCGGCCGAACGCGAGCGCGTCATCCGTCGGCGCGAGGACGCGCGGGTTCACGCCGAACCGCTCCCACGGTGCGGTGACCGGGTCCCCGATGTCGGTGTTGCCGAGCTCCGGGTAGGCGGCGAGCGCGGCCTGCACGTGACCGGGGAGTTCGACCTCGGGCACGAGGGTGACGAAGCGCTCTGCGGCGTACTCGACGAGCCCCCGCAGCTCGGCGGTCGTGTAGAAGCCCTCGTGCAGCCCGGGTTCGACGATCGCGAGCGGGCCGTGACCGCGCTGGGTGGCCTCGCGTCGCGCGCCGGCCTCGGTGAGGCGGGGGTATGCCGGCACCTCGAATCGCCAGCCCTGGTCGTCGGTGAGGTGCAGGTGGAGGACGTTGAGGTGGTGCGCCGCCAGCAGGTCGATGAGGCGGCGGATGTCATCGGCCGGCCGGAAGTGGCGTGCGACGTCGAGCATCGCCCCGCGCCATCCGTACGCCGGTGCGCCCTGCCAGGTGCCGGCCGGGATGCAGGTCGATCGAGAGGGCGGTTCAGCACGGTTCGGAGCGTCGGCACCGTGCTCGAGCGCCCTTTCGACACCGGCTCCCCCGGTTTCGGGTGCGATCAGCTGCCGGAGAGTCGTCGCCGCCCGGAAGACGCCGACGGGGGCGGCGCCGGTGAGCTCGACACGATCGGCGGTGACGTCGATGCGGAAAGCCTCCTCACCGCCGACGGCGGCATCCACTCGGAGCACGATCGGCGCGGCGTCCGGCGCCGGGTCGGCGACCAGATCCAGGCTCTCGCGCAGTCGTGCGGCGACCGCGGCGAGCTCGGCGGGGGCTTCGACCGGAGTGTCGCGGCGCAGCCGGAACGGCAGCGCCTGCGCATCGATCGCGGCTTTCACCAGCGGCACCGTCGCACGGTGCGGCGGCGGCGGCATGCGAAGCGCGCGTCCGGGCGTCGCGCCGGTGACGTCACCATCCGAGACGACCGGGATGCCGGCGACGAGCACCTCGACGATCCCGGTCGGCGTCGCACGCGGGTCGTCGAAGGTGGCGCCGGCGGCGATCGTGTCGGGATCGAAGAGCACGAGGTCGGCGGTGGCGCCTTCGCGGATGACACCGCGAGGCGCATCTCCGCGATGCAGGCCGAGCCGGCGGGCGGGCGTGCCGGAGAGGTGCTGCACGGCCTGCTCCAGGCTGAGCACGCCGAGTTCGCGCACGTAGTGGCCGAGGTAGCGCGGGAACGTGCCGAAGCCGCGCGGGTGCGGCTTCGCGCCGATCAGGATGCCGTCGCTGCCGCCTGTGTGGCGGGGGTGACGCATGATGGCGCGGACGTTCGCCTCGTCACCGATGTGCATGAGGATGCCGGTGGCGCCGGCATCCGCCACGATCGTGTCGAGCACGATGTCGACCGCGCGACGGCCCTCGTCCGCCGCGATCTGCGCGACCGTGCGCCCGACGAGACCGGCGAGGGCCGCATTGGCGGTGCCGGAGATCTCGATCTGCGACCAGTCCGCGCGCTCGCCGTGGAAGCCGTCGCAGCCGATCTCCTCGAGCTCGACGCGCACCCGCTCGCGCTCGTCGGAGTCCAGGGCGCGGATCGCCGTGATCAGATCGCCTCCCTCCGCGAGCCTGCTGGGCAGCAGTGCCGAGAGCGTCGTCGCGCCGGGCAGGTACGGGTAGGTGTCGAGGGTGACGTCCACCCCGTCCGCGACGGCGTCGTCGACCAGGGCGAGCAGGTCGGCGGCGCGACCGCGATTGGGCGCGAAGTTCATGGTGGCGTGGGTGAGGTGGACGGCGCAGCCCGTGCGGCGGCCGATGTCGAGAACCTCGCGATAGGCGTCCAGCGCTCCCCCGCCGTAACTGCGCGTATGCGGGGCCCAGTAACCGCCGCGCTCGGCCACGACGCGGCAGAGCGCCTCGAGCTCGTCCGTGGAGGCGTACATGCCGGGCGTGTAGGTGAGGCCGCTCGACATGCCGAACGCGCCGGCGTCCAGCGCCGCTCCGAGCTGCGTGCACATCGCCTCGATCTCGCTCGGCGTCGCCGGCCGGTTCGCGTGCCCGACGGTCATCATCCGCAGGTTGCCCTGCGGCACGAGCACGGCGGCGTTCGCGGTGGTCGCGTCGTCGATCGCGGTGAGCAGGTCGTCCATCGTCCGCCACGGGACGTCGGCGGGCGATCCGTTCCAGCCGGCGATCTGCGCGGGGATGACGGATGCCGCGGCGTCGTCGAGCGGCGCGTAGCCGAGCCCGTCCTGGCCGAGGACCTCGGTCGTGACGCCCTGGCGGATCTTCGCCTGATGCGCCGCGCCCCTCAGCACGGCGAGGTCGCTGTGCGCGTGCATGTCGATGAACCCGGGGGCGAGGACGAGACCGTCCGCGGCGACCTCGACGGCGCCGTCCGGCAGCTCGAGGGTGCGCTCGTCGCCGGCGCGGAGGACGGCGACGATCCGCTCGCCCTCGACCGCGACATCGGCGGCGTACCGCGCCGCGCCGGTGCCGTCGACGACGGTCGCACCGCGATAGACCCGTACGCGCCCCGCGGCTGCGTGATCGCTGCTCAGAAGCATGTCGCCACCGCACCGATCACGCGCGGGTCGTCGGCATCGGGGTCGTCGATCAGCGGGATGACGCGCCATTTGTCGAACGCCGTGCAGGGGTGCGAGAGTCCGAGGCGCACGACCGCGCCCACTGGTGCCTCCGCGCCCGGTTCGAGGTGCAGGAACGCGTGCTGGTCGTTCAGCGCGGTGATCTCGCCCCGGACGGACTGCGGCACCGGGAGGTCGATGTCGAAGGGGACGTCGCGACGGCCGGCGTCCAGCAGGGCGAGGCCGGGCTCGGGCTGCGACACGACGCGCGCCCAGGCGTGCATGGCCGAGCGCAGCGGCGCGGTGCCCGTCAGCGGACCGAACGGCGACATCCGCGAGTAGAAGCCGTCGTCGTGGATCTGGAAGGCGCCCGATCGCAGCACGATCTCGGCCTCGTCCCCCAGCGGCGCGAGGACGGCGGCCGCCCGATCGGGGAACGCGCTACCGCCCGCGGTGAGGATGGGCCGGGCGACGCCCGGGTAGGACAGTCGCCCGTGCAGTTCGACGATCGTGCCGAGGTACGCGTCGACGGCCTGCACGGATTCCGCGCTGCGGTCGGGCCCGAACGGGCCCTCGTAGCCGCCGACGCCCGTCAAGCGGAGGCCGGGGGCGTCGGTGATGGCCTGTGCGATCCGCTCCCCCTCATCGACGGTTCGCGCGCCGGTGCGTCCGCCGGCGCCGCCGAGCTCGACGAGGACGTCGAGCGGATGCCGCGGTTCGATGCCCGCGCTCGCGAGCAGAGCGACGGAATCCGTCGAGTCGACCCAGCAGATGATCCGCAGATCGGGGTCTGCGATGAGCGCTCTGCCGAGGTCGGCGGCGGCCGCGGCATCCGTCACGGCGTTCGCGATGAACACGCGGCGCACTCCCGCTTCGATGGCGACTGACGCCTGCCACGGCGTGGCGACCGTGATGCCCCAGGCACCGGCATCCAGCAGTCGCTGCCAGAGCGCCGGTGCCATCGTGGTCTTGCCGTGCGGCGCGAGCACGACCCCGGCGGCTGCGGCCCAGTCGAGCACGGTGCGCTCGTTGTGCTCGAGGGCGTCCGCATGCACGGTCATCACCGGGGTGCTGAACTCCGAGAGCCTCAGATCGGCATCCGCGATCTCGGACAGGCGCCTGCCGTGCGCCCGCGCGGGGAACGCCTTCGCCCACGTGCCGACGACCGGATCCGGAATTAGTAGAGGCATCTAACAAGGCTACTAGGCTGTGGGCATGAGCACGAAGACCCGAGTCACGACAGACGCCGCACCGGCACCCGCCCACACCTTCTCGCAGGGAGTCCGCAAGGGCCCGTTCGTCCAGGTGTCCGGCCAGGGCCCGGTCGATCCGTCGAGCGGCGAGTACCTCTTCGAGGGCGACGTCGCCGCCCAGACCACGCGCACCCTGGAGAACGTCAAGGCGATCGTCGAGGCCTCGGGCGCGACCTTCGATGACGTCGTCATGCTGCGCGTCTACCTCACGCAGCGCTCGGACTTCGCGGCGATGAACGACGCGTACGGCGAGTTCGTCACAGCGCACACGCCCAGCGGCGTGCTGCCCTCGCGCACCACAGTGTTCACCGGCCTCCCCCGCGAGGAGATGCTCGTGGAGATCGACGGGATCGCGATCGTCGAAGGCTGACCAGGCGACGATGGGTCAATCTCCCCATCGTCGTTCCGCGGTGAGTGTGTTTGACTGACTCACCGACCGGAGAATCGCACAGCACTTCGCCGTGCCACCAATGAGGGAAGAACACATGAACCGCCGTATCGCCGCATTCGCCATCGCCAGCGTCGCCATCCTCGGACTCACCGCCTGCTCGGGCGGTGCCCCGGAGGACACCGCGAACGACTCGGCCGACTCGGGTGACTCGGCCCCCGCGGAGGAGACGACAACCGACCAGTCGGTCGAAGATGCCTGTGGCATCGTCATTCCGCAGCTGACCGAGGCCAGCACCGCGATGTCCGAGATCGACATGACCGCCGCCGAGGCCGACCCGCAGGCGACCGTCGATCAGTTCAACAGCTTCGTCGGGACGCTCGGCGAGACCGTCGACAGCGTCTCGAACGCCGAGGTCAAGGAGGCCACGGCCGCCGTCTACGAGGACTTCACGGCCCTCGGCGACCTGCTCACCAAGGTCGTCGTCGAGCAGGACATGTCCGCGGCCGGCGAGCTCAGCGCCATCACGGGCGACGTGACCGCATCGGCGACCGCGCTCCAGGAGCTGTGCAGCTGATCATCACCGCCTGAACCGAGAGGCCCCGGGATCTTCGGATCCCGGGGCCTCTCGGGTTGCGGAACCGTTGCTTCCCTGTTATCACGCGACCCGTATGATGGGGGGAATGTCGCGTTGAATCACGGGGGGTGAATTCGTGACCGATCTTGTTGCAGCACCGGGTGCAGACACGGCCCAGACCACCATCATCACAGGGACTCTGCCACCGAACGACGGTGACAGACCGCTGGCGTGGGCACCGTACGAACCCGCTCCGAAGAAGCGTCGGACCGGCCTCTGGGTAGGCCTGGGCGTCGGGGCGCTGCTCATCGCCGCCGGTGCGGCATCGATGGTTCTGATCGCGCCGGGCACCACCATCGCCGGCATCCCCGTCGGCGGGCTCACGCCCGGGGCCGCCGCCGATGCCGTCAGCTCCCGTCTCGCTGACGTGGAGATCGCGTTCACAGACGCCAGCGGCGACCCCTCCGTCACCGGCGCTGACCTGGGCGCATCCGTCGACGCCGTGGCGCTGGCGAATGAGGCGTTCGCCGAGCACCCGATGTGGAACCTCGGCGCGTGGATGCCCGAGCCGATCGCCGCCGACATCACACTCGACACCGAGGTCGCCCACGACAAGCTCCGCTCGCTGCTGCCTACGACCTACGAGGATGCCGTCGACGCCGGCGTCGTCTTCGACGCCGCTTCCAAGTCGTACGTGACCACTCCGGCCGAATCCGGCACCGGCGTCGATCTCGACGCTCTGATCGGCTCGATCGCTGCGACGATCACCGGGGGCGGCGACGTCGTGACCTACTCCGGTGCTCCGGCTGAAGCCCCGGCCGCCGTCAGCGATGCCGAGGCGACGACCGTCGCCGACCAGCTGAACACCATGCTCGGCTCCCTCGGGTTCTACGTGGGCGAGGAGCGCACGGTGCCGGTGGGACCCGCTGTCGCTGCGACCTGGCTCGAGGTCGTCGACGATGATGGCGAGCTGCGCATCACGGCCGACGAGACCGCGATCCAGGAGACAGTCGACAAGCTGCCCGGGCTCGTGAACCGCGAACCCGTGGACGCCGAGGTCGTCGTCAACTCCGGCGGCGACGTGCTCAGCGAGGTCACCGCCGGAGTCAACGGCCGCGAGCTCGGCGATGTCAGCCAGGCCGCATCGGAGTTCGCGGAGCAGCTGCAGAACGGCGACGCGGCCTACGCGCTCGAGGTGACGGAGCCCGAGTTCGCCACGACGACGCTGCACCGTTACATCGACCTGAACCTCAGCAACCAGCGCGCGGTCCTGTACCAGAACGGCAACGTGGTGCACTCCTGGGCGATCTCGTCGGGCCTGCCGGCCACGCCGACCCCCACGGGCAACTTCACCGTGTTCGCGCACACCCGCATCCAGGACATGGTCGGCCGCGACTACGTCACCGAGGACGTGCCGTTCAACACCTGGTTCGCGCCGGACATCGCCTTCCACGGCGCCTACTGGCACAACAACTTCGGCACCCAGATGAGCCACGGCTGCGTGAACATGCCGGTGTGGCAGGCCGAGTACGTCTACAACTGGGCCCCCGTTGGCACCGAGGTCTCCGTCCACTGGTGAGACTCGCCCGCCGCATGGCCCGGAGACGCGAGTGGGGCGGATGCCGCAGCATCCGCCCCACCCTTCGTTCTTCCCTTACGCGATCGCGTCGATGATCCCGTTCAGCGTCTGCGACGGGCGCATGATCTGTGCGACCTTGGCGACGTCGGGGCGGTAGTAGCCTCCGATGTCGGCCGCGGCGCCCTGGGCGCCGTTGAGCTCGGCGACGATCTCCTGCTCCTTGGCGGTGAGGTCGGCGGCGATCGACGCGAACGCCGCAGCGAGCTCGGGGTCCTTCGTCTGCGCGGCCAGCTCCTGCGCCCAGTACAGGCCCAGGTAGAAGTGGCTGCCGCGGTTGTCGATCGTACCGAGCTTGCGGCCCGGCGAGCGGTCCTCTTCGAGGAAGGTGCCGGTCGCGGCATCCAGAGTCTCGGCGAGGACGCGAGCCTTCTCGTTGCCGGTGCGGTCCGCGAAGTGCTCGAGCGAGGCCGCCAGGGCGAAGAACTCGCCGAGCGAGTCCCAGCGCAGGTAGTTCTCCTCGACGAGCTGCTGCACGTGCTTCGGGGCCGAGCCGCCCGCGCCGGTCTCGAACAGACCACCGCCGGCGAGCAGCGGGACGATGCTCAGCATCTTCGCCGACGTGCCGACCTCGAGGATCGGGAACAGGTCGGTCAGGTAGTCGCGCAGCACGTTGCCGGTGACCGAGATGGTGTCGAGCCCGTGGCGCATGCGCGCGAGCGTGTAGCGCGTCGCCTCCTCGGGGGCGAGGATCGAGATCTGCGCTCCTGTGGTGTCGAGGGTGGCGAGGGCCTGGTGCACCTTGGCGATCAGCTGCGCGTCGTGCGCGCGGTTCAGGTCGAGCCAGAACACGGCAGGCGCACCGGTCGCCTGCGCGCGAGAGACCGCGAGACGCACCCAGTCCATGACCGGGATGTGCTTGGTCTGCGTGGCGCGCCAGATGTCGCCCGCGCCCACGGTGTGCTCGATGACGACGGTTCCGTCGCCGTCGACGACCTCGACGCGCCCGGCCGAGGCGATCTCGAACGTCTTGTCGTGGCTGCCGTACTCCTCGGCCGCCTGCGCCATGAGCCCGACGTTGGGGACGGTGCCGATCGTGGCGGGGTTGAGGGGCCCGTTCGCGATCACGTCGTCGATCACTGCCTGGTAGACACCGGCGTACGACGAGTCGGGGATCACGGCGAGCGTGTCGTCCTCGCCGCCGTCGGCACCCCACAGCTTGCCGCCGTTGCGGACCAGAGCGGGCATCGAGGCGTCCACGATGACGTCCGAAGGGACGTGCAGGTTCGTGATGCCCTTGTCGGAGTTGACGTATGACAGGCGGGGACCGTTCTCGACCGCCGTGGTGAAGTCGGCTGCGACCTCCTCGCCGCCGGTGATGTTCGCCAGCCCTGCGAGGATCGAGCCGAGGCCGTCGTTCGCGCTGAGGCCTGCGGCGGCGAGCTGGTCGCCGAACCGGGCGAAGACGTCGGCGAAGAACGCCTTGACGACGTGACCGAAGATGATCGGGTCGGAGACCTTCATCATGGTCGCCTTGAGGTGCACCGAGTAGAGCACGTCGTCGTTCTTGGCCGTCTCGAGCGTTTCGGCGAGGAAGGCGTCGAGGGCGGATGCTGACAGGAACGTCGCGTCGACGATCTCGCGCGGCAGCACCTTGAGGTTGTCCTTGAGCACGGTGACCGTGCCGTCCTCCGCGGTGTGGCGGATGGTCAGCACATCGTCGTGAGCCGCGATCCAGCTCTTCTCGTTGTGCTTGAAGTCGTCGTGCCCCATGGTGGCGACGCGGGTCTTCGAGCCGTCGGGGAACGGCTTGTTCGTGTGCGGGTGCTTCTTGGCGTAGTTCTTGACGGCCAGCGGAGCACGGCGGTCGCTGTTGCCCTCGCGCAGTACGGGGTTCACTGCAGAGCCCTTGATGCGGTCGTAGCGGGCGCGGATGTCCTTCTCCTCGAGCGAGGACGGCTCATCGGGGAAGCTCGGGATGTCGTAGCCCTGGCCCTGCAGCTCCGCGATGGCGGCCTTGAGCTGCGGGATGGATGCCGAGATGTTCGGCAGCTTGATGATGTTGGCCTCGGGGAGGGTGGCGAGACCGCCGAGTTCGGCGAGCGCGTCGGACACCTCCTGGTCGGCGGTGAGGCGCTGCGGGAACGCGGCGAGGATGCGGCCGGCGAGCGAGATGTCGCGCGTCTCGATCTCGATTCCGGCCTTGCCCGCGTAGGCCTGCACGATCGGGAGGAGCGAAGCGGTGGCGAGTGCCGGTGCCTCGTCCGTGTAGGTGTAGATGATGGCGTCGTCGGTCACCGGGAGATTCTCCGTTCACGAGTCAAATTTGTCTCGATACCAAGATACCTGAGCGCCCCGTGCGGGGTTCGCCGAGAAGTTTTGGCCGCGGATGCCGCGCAAGAGGTTACCCTGGGCGTATGACGGAACTGCGCGTGGTCGAACTCTCCGCGGCGACGATCGTCGCCGTGAACAATCTGTCCCTCAAACCGGGGCAGGAGCAGTACCTTGCGCCGGTCTCCTACGGGATCGCGGCCACCGTGATCAACCCGCAGACGTCGTGGCAGCGCGTCGTTCTCGACCGCAACGAGGTCGTCGGGTTCGTCAGCGCCAACTTCGATCCGGAGGCGCCCGAAGAGCACTTCCGCTCGGTGCTGTGGCGCATCAACGTCGACGCCGACGATCAGGGCCGGGGCATCGGTCGGTTCGCCGTCGAGGCCCTCATCGAGGAGGCGCGCACCCGCGGCATGAACCACGTCGACGTGATCTACGAGGCAGGCGACGCCGGTCCCGGCGCGTTCTTCGAGCGCGTCGGATTCTCTCAGGTCGGTGAGACGGAGTACGGCGAGGTCATCGCCTCCATCCAGGTCACCGCCTAGTACCGGCGGCGGGGTCTCGAACCCCCTCCCCAGCGAGGCTCCGTCGCCCTCGGAACGACATCGCGAATTAGTCGCACGGTGCAACAAAATTACCGCGAACCCCGGTAGGATCGCGGCATGCCCCGAACCACCTGGTCCTGGCCTGTGCTGCATGACGCACAGCGCGACGTGCTCCTGGAAGTGCTCGTGCATGGGCCGCTCTCCCGCGCTGAGCTCACCCGGCGAACCGGGATGTCCCGCGCCTCGCTGTCCCGGCTCTCCCGCGACCTGGTGGAGCACGGCGTGGTCACCGAAGGCGAAGCCGAATTGCGCCCGGGCCGCGGGCGCCCCTCGGAGACCCTTCATGTGCGCCCGGATGCCGCCCGGTTCGCGGGAATCAAGCTCACCGGCGACGTCCTGTACGCTGCGGTCGTCGATCTCTCAGCGCGCGTGGTGGACACCGTTGAACACCCTCTGCCGTCCCGTGAGGTCGACGATGTCGTCGAACTCATCGGCGCGGTGATCGACGGTCTTCGCGAAGCTCATGACCGCATTGCCGCCGTGGGCGTCTGCCTCGCCGGTGACGTTGTCGGGGCCGATGGCCGTCGGAGGATCGTGGGATCGCACTTCCTCGGCTGGGAGAACATCCCGCTCGCCGATCTCGTCAGCGCCCGGACCGGGCTGCCCACCGAGATCGGCAACGATGTCCAGTCGCTCACGGCCGCCCACCATTGGTTCGGGGCCGGTCGCGGTGCGACCTCGCTGGCGCTGATCGGCATCGGCGCCGGCATCGGCGCCGGCATCGTCGTGGGGGACGCCATGATCCGAGGCGCCCACGGACATCCGGGCAAGGTCGGGCACATGCGGGTGAGCGACACGGGGCCGCAGTGCGATCGCGGGCACACCGGCTGCGTGTCCTCCTATGTGACGATTCCGGCTGTACGGCAGCGGGCGGGCGACGCCCCCTTCGAGCAGGTGATCGCCCGCGCGAGAACCGGCGAGGAGACCGCGTCGCTCGCTGTCCGAGACGCTGTTCGTGCACTCGGAGTGGTCATCGGCAATCTCGTGTGCATCGCAGACGTGCAGAAAGTCATCGTGACGGGCGAAGGACTGCCGCTCGCTCAATTCGACGATGCGCTCCTGGCGGCCGCCGTCGCCGATGCGCTCGATCCGGCCGCCGAAGCGCCCCCCATCGAGCTCCACCCGTTCCGATTCGCCGACTATGCGTGGGCGGCCGCCGTCAGCGCCATCCGCCTCGTGCTCTCAACCTGAGGAACCATGCCAGCGCAACGCTCATCCGCTCCTTCCCCTCGCGCACCATTGCTGTTCGGCGGCGACTACAACCCCGAGCAGTGGGACCGGTCCGTCTGGTTGGAGGACATCGCGCTGATGCGCGAAGCCGGCGTCAACATCGTCACACTCGGTGTCTTCGCCTGGGGCCTGCTGGAAGTCGATGATGACCGCTGGGACTGGGGCTGGTTCGACGAAGTGATCGGACTGCTGGCGCGATCCGAGATCTCGATCGATCTCGCGACGCCTACGGCCTCGCCTCCCATCTGGCTGCATCGCGAGCATCCCGAGATCCTCCCGGTCGATCGCCGGGGCATCCGCTACCACCAGGGCGGCCGCCTCCAGTGGTGTCCGAGCCACCCGGTCTGGCAACGGTACGCCTCGCGCGTGGCCACGCGGCTCGGTGAGCGTTACGGGCAGCATCCTTCGGTGACGATGTGGCACATCAGCAACGAACTCGGCGGAGGCAATCGCCGTTGTTACTGCGACCAGTCGACCTTCGCGTTCAGGGCGTGGCTGGAGCGGCGCTACGGGACCGTCGACGCTCTCAACGCGGCGTGGGGCACCGCTTTCTGGGGACACCGATACCGCCGCTTCGACGACGTCCTCGCACCGCTGGACAGTGAATCCGCGCAGAACCCGTCCCTCGTACTGGACTTCGACCGATTCAGCTCCGACGCCCTGCTCGATCATTTCCGGATGGAGCGGGACGCTCTGCGCCGTGCTGGGGTCACGGCGCCCATCACGACGAACCTCATGGTGGCTCCCCAGGGGAGCGTCGCGGACTACGCGTCCTGGACGCAGGACCTGGACGTCATCGCCATCGACCATTACACGATCGCCGACGACCCCCACCGACATCGGGAGCTGTCGCAGGTGGCCGCCCGCACGCGAGGACTCGCCCCGTCCCGGCCGTGGATGGTGATGGAGCACTCGACCTCGGCCGTCAACTGGCAGGTCCGGAACTCCCCGAAGGCGCCGGGAGAGATGCTCCGCAACAGTGTGCAGCATGTCGCGCACGGCGCCGACGGGGCGCTGTTCTTCCAATGGCGCGCGTCAGCGTCGGGCGCGGAGCAGTTCCACTCGGCGATGGTCCCGCATGCGGGGGCCGAGACCCGCCAGTGGCGGGAGGTCGTCGAGCTCGGCTCGACACTCGCCTCGATCAGTGACGTGGCCGGCAGTCTGGTCGAGCGCTCCGAGGCGGCGATCCTCACGGATGACGTCTCGCTCTGGGCGTGGCAGGCGGGACAGAAGCCGCTCAACGATCATGCGCTGCATGAGGATGGCCGCCGATGGTTCGAGGCGCTGTCCACCCACGGGTTCGGCCCGGATGTGCTTCCGTCGCACGCGAGTCTCGACGGCTACCGGCTCATCGTGCTTCCCTCGCTGTATCTGGTCGACGATGAGACGGTCGAGCGCGTGATGCGGGCAGCCGACGCCGGCGCCACCGTGGTCGTCGGGGCGCTCTCCGGGATCGCGGATGCGGACAATCGGATCCGCCTCGGCGGATACCCCGGCGCTTTCCGCGACTTCCTCGGCATCTTCGGCGAGGAACTGCACCCGCTGCTGCGCGGCGAGACGGTGCTGCTCGGCTCCGGCGCGCGCGTCGCAGACCTGATCACCCGCGTGCGGACGACGGATGCCGAGATCATCGACAGCTACGCCGACGGTCCGCTCGAAGGCATGCCTGCCATCACTCGACGCCGGTTCGGGCGGGGCCAGGCCTGGCACGTGTCCGGCCTGATCCAGGATGGCCTCGACGCTGTGGTGACGACACTGGCGCAGGCCGCCGGCATCAGCCGCCGGCTGCCCGCCACCGCGACGGTCGAAGCCGTCCGCCGCGTGTCGGCGGACGGCTCATGGCTGTTCCTCATCAATCACGGCACCGCCGACGAGGAGATCGAGGCGTGGGGCGCCGACGCGATATCCGGCCGTCCCGCCGAGGGGCTGTTCCACCTGGATGCCGGCGCCGTCGCCGTCATCAGGGAGCGACGCGGGTAGCCAGCCACTCCGCCTGCCTCACCCACTGATGCGTCTGCCCGCCCTCGTGGCCGTTGTAGGTGTAGACCTCGATCGCACGGTCCTCGACGCCCAGATGGTTGTACGCCGCGAAGACGCTGGACGGCAGGACGATGCCGTCCATCAGAGCCACCGAGAACAGCGCTGGCACGTGCACGCGTCGCGCGAAGTTCACGCCGTCGAAATAGGACAGTGTGCGGAAGACGCGCTCGTCCTGATCCCTGTGCACGGCGAGGTAGCGAGTGATCTCCATGAAGGGCTGATCCGGCGTCATCTGCACCGAACGGCTGAAATGGCAGAGGAACGGCACGTCAGGCATGACGCCGCTGAGGCCGGGAACGAGCGCGGCCGCCGCAAGGGCGATGCCGCCGCCCTGGCTCGCGCCGGTGATCGAGACCCTGGCCGGATCGACGAATTCGAACTCGCGAACGGCGTCGATCAATCTCACGGCATCCGTGAAGACGCGACGGTAGTAGTACGTCTCAGGAGCGCTGATGCCTCGTGTCATGAACCCCGGCACCGCCCCCTCCGACCCGTGCGGATCGGCGGTGTCGCCACCTGTTCCCCACCCGCTGCCCTGTCCCCGCGTGTCCATGAGCACATGCACATAGCCGGCCGCAGCCCACTGCAGTCGCTCGCCTGCGACGCCGCGACCGCCGTTGTACCCGATGTACTCGACCACCGCCGGCAAGCGTCCCTCTGTTCGCGGCCGCGTGATCCAGGCCCGGATCGGCTCACCGCCGTACCCTGGAAACGTCAGATCTTCGACGATGAGTTCGCGGATCGGCGTCGATGCCTCGACGATGTCGACGACTCCTCCGATGGCCCGCGCCTCGTTCAGCGTGCGGCGCCAGAATTCGTCGAAATCATCCGGTTCGACCACCTCTGGGCGGTACGAGCGCAGCTGTTCGATGGGCAGGTCCGTCAATGCCATGTTCTTCCTCCGAGTACATCATCGCCGCCGCGA
Source organism: Microbacterium abyssi (assembly GCF_015277895.1). Classification (NCBI taxonomy): domain Bacteria; kingdom Bacillati; phylum Actinomycetota; class Actinomycetes; order Micrococcales; family Microbacteriaceae; genus Microbacterium; species Microbacterium abyssi. Next base: position 2,380,032 of record NZ_CP063815.1, read on the forward strand.
ATACATCCGATCAATTTTCGAACCGCGCTTGACTTTATGTTTCAGCACAACACAAAATAGCATCCGGAAGCATCCCGACTGCGCTTCCTCGGCAACGCCGCCCTGCACGGGTCACGACACCGTCGTCTGAAAGGAACACGTCACATGAAATCTGCACGCCCCCTCACGCGTACACCGCTCCGCTGGGCCGCCGCCCTTGCGGTGCCGGCATTCGCCATCGGTGCGCTCTCCGCCTGCTCCGCTGATAGCGCGCAGCCGAGCGCCGACGATCCCGTCACCATCGATTTCTGGGGCTGGGTCCCTGGGCTCGAAGACCTCGTCGCTCAGTGGAACGACGAGAACGAGGACATCCAAGTCACCTTCCACCGCATGACCGGCGACGACGGTCAGAAGGTGGAGGCAGCTGTCGACGCGGGCAAGGGACCCGACCTCGTGCAGCTGTCCACGCACAACCTCCCCGAGTATGTGATCAGTGAACGTGTCGTGGACATCACGGAGTACGTCTCCGAGTACGAATCGAACTACACGCCGGCGTCGTGGTCTGCCGTGTCCTTCGACGACCACGTCTTCGGCGTGCCGCAGGGCATCGGCCCGGCAGCGACCATGTACCGCACTGACATCTTCGACCAGTACGACCTCGAAGTCCCGGAGACCTGGGACGAGTACCTCGAGACCGCCCGCGCGCTGAAGACCGCCAACCCGGACATCTATATCGCGAACATGTCGCCGAGCGAGATCGGTCAGTGGTCGCAGGAGATCCAACAGGCCGAGAGCAGTTGGTACGGCATCGACGGCGACTCCTGGACTGTCGGCGTCAACGACGAGGGCAGTCAGCTCGTCGCCGAAAGATGGCAGACCCTGCTCGACGAGGGTCTCGTCACGACCGAACAGATGTGGACGCCCGAATACTGGGCACTGGTGAACTCCGGCAAGATCGCCACGATCACCTACGCCGCGTGGTTCCCGAGCCTGATCGCCGAGAACGCCGCCGACACGTCAGGCGACTGGGCGGTGACGGCGATGCCGAAGAACGCCGGCTCGGAGAACTCCGGCGACTCCGGCGGCGCGGCCGTCGTCGTGCTGAAGAACACGAAGAACGCCGAGGCGGCAGCGAAGTTCGCGTCATGGCTCAACGGCTCCGACGACACGCAGGATGCACTGATCACCGTCGGCGGCCTGTTCCCTTCCACCGAGAACGGGCTGGCATCCGAGGCTCTGCTGCAGGAGTCCGACTTCTACGGCGGCCAGGTCATCAACGAAGTGTTCATCGAGTCGGCCAAGAACACCCCGAACACCTGGGTTGAGGGGCCGAACTACGGCAGCATCCAGACCGCACTGCTGGACGAGTTCGCCAAGGTGGTGAACGGCCAGCAGACCTTCCTCGAGGCGCTCGACATCGCCCAGGACGCGGCGATCGCCGATCTGAAGTCTCGCGGCCTCAGCGTCGCGGAGTGATCTGACGTGACCAGCATCCGCATGTCCTCCCGGCGCCGGTTCTCCGGCGCCGGGAGGCCCTGGGTCCCGTACGCGTTCGTCGCGCCGTTCGTGATCGTGTTCGTCGTGTTCCTCGTCGCCCCGATCGCCGTCGGTGTCGTCAACAGCCTGTACTCGCGCCAGTCCACCGGCCTGGGGTTCGGCGGCTCGAGCATAGAGTTCGTCGGTTTCGAGAACTTCTTCCGCGCCTTCGCGGATGAGGACTTCCTGCTCGGCTTCCCCAAGGTCCTCCTCTACGGCGCCATCCAGGTTCCGGTCATGATGATCATCGCCGCGGGCCTCGCTCTTCTCTTCGATTCCGCACTCGTGAAGGCGAAGCGCTTCTTCCAGTTCGCGGTCTTCCTCCCCTACGCGGTGCCCAGCGTCATCGCGGCGCTCCTCTGGGGCTTTCTCTACCAGCCGTCCGTGAGTCCGATCCTGCAGTTCCTCTCCTCCATCGGCATCGACATCAATCTGCTCGGCCCGGGTACGGTCTGGTGGTCGATCGGAAACATCAATCTGTGGTCGCTGATCGGCATCAACATGATCATCCTCTTCTCCGCGCTGCAGTCCGTGCCCCGCGAGATGTACGAGGCCGCTCGCATCGACGGGGCCGGCGAAGTGCGCACGGCCCTGCAGATCAAGCTGCCGATGATCACGCCCGCGGTCCTCTTGACGACGCTGTCCAGCGTGATCGGCACTCTGCAGCTGTTCAACGAGCCGCAGGTGCTGCAGTCGATCACCTCCAACATCCCGAGCGATTTCACTCCGAACATGGCGATCTACGCGGCTTCCACACTCGGCAAGGACTCGAACCTGTCCTCCGCGATGGCAGTGATCCTGGGGCTCGCGACGCTGATCGTCTCGCTGCTCCTGCTCGCCGCCAACAAGCGCAACGCCAAGGGGGCCACCGATGGCATCTGACCTGCTCACCGCCACCAGCCTCGACACCCGAGCGGTGACCGCTCCGGACACGAAGCCGCGACGACGCACCACCTTCGTCAACGGCGACCGCGTGCACCGCGGATGGATGCTCGTCGTCACGATCGTGATGGTGATCGTGGCCGCCTACTTCCTCGTCCCGGTGCTGTGGCTCGTGATCGCCTCGACGAAGTCCACCGGAGACCTGTTCTCCACGCCTGGCTTCGCCTTCGCGGACTGGCACCTGTGGGACAACCTGGCCGCTCTGAACAGCTACGAGGACGGCATCTTCTGGCGCTGGGGCCTGAACTCGATCATCTACTCGGTGATCGGTTCGGTGTTCACCACGCTGGTGTGCGCGCTGACCGGCTACGCCCTGGCCGTCTACCGCTTCCGCGGTCGAGCCGTACTCATCACCGTCGTCCTCGCCAGCCTGCTCGTGCCCGGATCCGTCATCGCTCAGCCCACGTACGTGCTGCTGGTGCAGCTCGGCCTGGACAACACCTATCTCGGGCTGCTGCTTCCGGCTCTGTGCTATCCATTCGGCGTTCTCCTGTGCTTCATCTACGCACAGGGGGCCGTGCCGATCGAACTCGTCGAGGCCGCCCGCCTCGACGGGGCCGGAGAGTTCCGGATCTTCGCGACCATCGGCCTCCGCCTCATGTCCACCGGAATGGTCACAGTGCTGCTGTTCGCCTTCCTCGGCAGCTGGAACAGCTACATCCTCCCCCTGCTGGTACTCACGGACTCGTCGCTCATGCCGCTCACGGTGGGGCTCACGGGCTGGAGCCAGGCCTCGATCACGATCCCCGGTCTGCAGATCCTCACGGTCGTCGGATCGCTGGTCTCGATCATCCCGATCGCGATCGTGTTCCTGTCGTTGCAGCGGTTCTGGCGCGCGGGCCTCACTGCAGGCAGCGTGCGCGGCTGAGATGGGAACGATCCGATTCACGGGTGCCGCACGCACGTGGCTGGAATGCCTGCCACTCGGCGACGGGCGACTCGGAGCGATGACGGACGGCGGCGTCTCGTCGACGAGGCTGCACCTCAACGACGCGACAGCATGGTCCGGGTCGCCGTCGTCCGAGTCCGGCGGTGGTCCATTCCCGGATGCCGACACGTGCGCCGCCCTGTTGGCAGAAGCACGAGCGGCGATCACCGCAGGGCGACCGCGTGCGGCCGAAGCTCCGCTGAAGAAGATGCAGACGCAGTATGCGCAGTCGTTCGTCCCCCTCGGCGATGCCGTGATCGAGATCGACGATCTGGCTGCGGACGCCGCGTCCCCGACTCGTGAACTGGATCTGAAGAGCGGCGTGCACCGCTCGCGCGCCGGATCCGTCCGCACGACGACCTTCGTCGCCCACGAGACGAGCGTGCTCGTGCACGTCATCGAACCGGCGCTCCCGGTCCGGGTCGCTCTCGATTCGCCGCTGCGCGGTCCTGTGTCGGACGCCCCTGTCCCGGTCACACCTGACGACGGGACGCAGGCGCTGCTGCTGCGTCTGCCGAGTGATGTCGCGCCCGGTCACGAGCCGGATCTGCCGGCCGCCCGATGGTCGCACGAGCCCGGCTCGGCACTCGAAGCGACGATCGCAGCACGGGTCGTCGCCGAGCAGTCGCGAACGATCGTCCTGCTCACGACTGCGACGACCTTCGCCGGTCCCGGTGAACGCCCGGTCGGATCAGCCGCCGATGCGCTGCGATCGGCTCTCGCCCGGCTCGACGAAGCGGCACGCACAGGTGTGGATCGGCTGCTGTCCGACACCGAGGCGACCATGCGCTCGCTGCTGAACTCGGTCGAGCTCTCCTTCGGTGATGCGCCTGACGCGCCTGAAGCGCCTGACGCGCCTGACACCTCGTCGCGGTTGCGCCGAGCGCGCGCCGACCCCGGAGGAGTTCTCGCAGCCGACCCGAACATCGCCGCGCTGCTCTTCGACTACGGCCGCTATCTTCTGGTGTCGTCTTCGCGCGCCGGAGTGCTGCCGGCGAACCTGCAGGGCATCTGGAACAGCGAGATGCGACCCCCGTGGGGCAGCGCGTACACGGTGAACATCAACACTGAGATGAACTACTGGGGAGCGCACGTCACATCGCTGAGCGATCACGCCCGGCCGCTGACGTCCTTCACCCGCGCACTCGCGGCCAGGGCTGCCGAACACACCGCGCGGCTGTACGGCGCACCGGGCTGGACAGTGCACCACAACACCGACGCCTGGCTCTACGCGACGGCGCCAGGACGCGGGGCCGGGGACCCACGATGGTCCTTCTGGCCGATGGGCGGCGCGTGGCTCGCCTCGATGCTGACCGAGGCGTGGGAGTTCGGTGCCGCCGGCATCGAGCATCTCGGCGAGATCTGGCCCACTCTGCGCGGGGCGGCCGAGTTCGCCCTGTCATGGCACCGCGATGGGACCACCTCCCCTGCGACCTCCCCGGAGAACGCCTTCCTCCTGCCCGACGGCGAAGTCGCCTCTCTCACCATGACGAGCACGATGGACACCGCGCTGCTGCGCGCCCTCTGGGAGAAGACCGTGTCGGCCGCGGACGCGCTCGGGTTCGATGACGACCAGGTGGTGCAAGCCGCATCGGCTCGCCTGAGGAGCCTGCCCTCGATGCCCGAGGTCACGCCGTCCGGCCTGATCGTCGAGTGGGACGGCGCCCGCCCCGAGCAGGACAGGCACCATCGCCATCTGAGCCACCTGTTCGGCCTGTTCCCCGGCACAGAGCTCTGGGACGACGACCGCCTCGCCGCGGCGGCCGCGACACTGGAGCGACGCGGCGACGACTCCAGTGGCTGGTCCCTGGTGTGGAAGCTCGCGCTCTGGGCGCGGCTCGGCAGGGCCGACCGCGCCGGCGATCTGATCGAGCTGTTCCTCCGCGACGCCGAGGCGGTGTCCGGCGAGTGGGCGGGCGGGCTGTATCCGAATCTCTTCGCCGCGCATCCGCCGTTCCAGATCGATGCGAATCTCGGTTTCATCGGCGCTCTCGTGGAGATGCTCCTGCAATCCCACGACGGCATAAGGCTCCTTCCTGCCCTGGCACCGCAGCTGAAGACGGGGCGCGTCAGCGGCCTGGTCGCGCGCCCCGGCATCCTCGTCGACCTGGAATGGCGCGACGGGGAGCTGCTCTCGGCTGGTCTGCGCGCCCGCACCGCCGCTTCCGTCGGCGCACACCGGGTCCACTGGAGAGACCGGACCATCACCGTCCACATCGACACGGAGCGCGAGATCAACCTCGACGCCCGCTCATTCCTGACCGAGGAGGTAGTGCAGTGAGGTTCACTGACGGGTTCTGGCAGCTGCGCGAGGGTGTCAGCGCCCTGTACGCGCGGAAGGCGCATGACATCGAGGCGAAGGATGGGCGCCTCGTGGTCACCGCCCCCACGAAGGTCATCGAGACTCGGGGCGACACGCTGAACCGGCCCGTCCTGACCGTGACGCTCTCGGCTCCGATCGAGGGTGTGATCGGCGTTCTGATCGAGCACCACACCGGCGGCCGGATCCACGAGGGCTTCGATCTGCCGGGTCTGGATCCGACGTCGGCGGCGGGCGTGGCATCCCTGGACGCGAGCGGCGGCACGCTCGCCAGCGGCGACCTCGTCGCTCGGATCGCGGCCGGCGAAGGATGGAACCTGTCCTTCGAGCGCGCCGGAACCGTGCTCACCACCGCGGAGGAGAAATCCGTCGCGCTGTTGGACGTCGCCGAATCCGTCGCATTGGACGGGCAGCTGGAGGATCAGCTGCGCCGGCACCGCGGCGGCGGCTCGCAGCGATACCTGCATCAGCAGCTGAACCTCGGTGTGGGCGAACTCGTATACGGCCTCGGCGAGCGCTTCGGGCCCCTGGTGAAGAACGGCCAGTCGATCGAGACCTGGAACGCAGACGGCGGCACGTCCAGCGAGCAGGCCTATAAGAATGTGCCGTTCTACCTGACGAATCGCGGATACGGCGTTCTCGTGGACCATCCCGGTCACGTGTCCTTCGAAGTGGGCTCGGAGAACGTCGAACGCGTGCAGTTCGCGGTCGCGGGCGAACGGCTGCAGTACTATATCGTCTCCGGCGATACGCAGCGGGACGTCCTCGAACGCTACACGGCGCTGACGGGACGACCTGCTCTGCCGCCCGCGTGGTCGTTCGGCACCTGGCTTTCGACGAGCTTCACCACCGACTACGACGAGCAGACCGTGAACTCCTTCATCGATGGGTTCGCAGAACGCGACCTGCCGCTGAGTGTCTTCCATTTCGACTGCTTCTGGATGCGCGAGTTCAACTGGTGCGACTTCGAGTGGGATCCGCGGGTGTTCCCCGACCCCGAGGGGATGCTGCGACGTCTGCACGAAAGGGACTTGAAGGTCTCCGTATGGGTGAACCCGTACATCGGGCAGCGGTCGCCGCTGTTCGCCGAGGCTGCCGGGCAGGGGTTCCTACTGCAGCGCTCGGACGGCACCGTCTGGCAGTGGGACATGTGGCAGGCGGGCATGGGAATCGTCGACTTCACGAATCCGGATGCACGACGCTGGTATCAGGACAAGCTGCGGGCACTGGCCGCTCAGGGCGTCGACACGTTCAAGACGGACTTCGGCGAGCGGGTGCCTCTGGATGTGCGCTGGCACGACGGCAGCGATCCGGAGGGCATGCACAACCGCTTCGCGCAGCTCTACAACGAGGCCGTCTTCGAGGTGCTGCAGGAGCGCGAAGGACAGGATGCCGTGGTCTTCGCCCGTTCGGCGACCGTCGGCGGACATCGCTTCCCGGTGCACTGGGGCGGCGACAGCGCATCGACGTTCGCGTCGATGGCCGAGTCGTTGCGTGGCGGCCTCTCGCTCGCGTTCGGCGGATTCGGTTTCTGGAGCCACGACATCGGCGGATTCGAAGGCACACCGGATCCCGCCGTCTTCAAACGATGGGTCGCCTTCGGGTTCCTGTCCAGTCATTCCCGTTTCCACGGTTCGCGCTCCTACCGTGTGCCGTGGGCATTCGACGAAGAGGCCGTGGACGTCACCCGAGTCTTCTCGAAGTTGAAGATGCGGCTGATGCCCTACCTCTATCAGCGTGGCGTCGAGGCCGCGCAGACCGGAACACCGCTCATGCGCCCCATGCAGCTCGAGTTCCCCGACGACCCGTCCGTCGCCTACCTCGACCGCCAGTACATGCTCGGCGGGGACCTCCTGGTCGCGCCGGTGTTCTCCGAGACGGGAGAGGTGGAGTTCTATCTGCCCGAGGGCGAGTGGACGTCGCTGCTGACCGGCGAGCGCGTGACCGGCGGGCGGTGGCTGCGCGAGACGCACGGCTACCAGTCGCTGCCGCTGTACGTGCGCCCGGGTGCGGTGCTCCCCTGGGGCGCCCGCGATGACCGCCCTGACTACGATTACCATGACGGACTGCAGTTGCGGGTCTTCCCCGGCGGCGCCGGCCGTCGCTCGATCACGGTGACGTCGCCCGACGGCACCGCCCGCACGTACACCGCCGATCTCGAGGAGCCCACTGAATGACGACCACCACCGGCTCGGCCGACTACCGCGACTCCGGGCTCGTCTTTCCGCCGTCGTTCACCTTCGGCTCGGCGACGGCGTCGTACCAGATCGAGGGCGCGGCATCCGAGGACGGCCGCACCCCGTCCATCTGGGACACGTTCAGCAAGACCCCCGGCAAGGTGTGGAACGGCGACACGGGAGACGTCGCCTGCGACCACTACCATCGCGTCGACGAGGACCTCGACCTCATGAAGGAGCTGGGGCTCGAGGCCTACCGGTTCTCGATCGCCTGGCCGCGCATCCAGCCGACCGCGGACGGCGCTGTCAATCAGGCCGGCATCGACTTCTACTCGCGCCTAGTGGACGGTCTGCTCGATCGCGGCATCCGGCCCGTGGCCACGCTGTACCACTGGGACCTTCCGCAGTACCTCGAGGATGCCGGCGGCTGGACTTCCCGCGCGGCGACCGACGCGTTCGAGCGCTATGCCGAGATCATGGGCGCGGCGCTCGGCGACCGCGTCCAGACCTGGACGACGCTGAACGAACCCTGGTGCTCCGCGTACCTCGGCTACGGCCAGGGCGGTCATGCACCGGGACGCACCGAACCCGCCTCCGCACTCTCCGCCGTGCACCACCTGAATCTCGCACACGGTCGCGCCCTCCAGGCGCTGCGCGCCACGTCCACCGGCGATCCGGACTACTCGGTGACGCTGAACTTCCACGTCCTGCGCGGGCAGGGCGACGAGGCATCCGAGGCGATGCGCCGCATCGACGCCCTCGCGAACCGGGCGTTCACCGGCCCGATGCTGCGCGGCGAATACCCGGCCGATCTGCTCGCCGACACCGCCGGGGTCACCGACTGGGGGTTCGTGCACGACGGCGACCTGCAGACCATCAACCAGCCGATCGACGTGCTCGGCGTCAACTACTACTCGACCGCGACGGTCCGGCTCTGGGACGGCGTGTCCGAGAAGCAGCAGAACGACGGGCACAAGGGCACCTCGTCGGGCACGGCCTGGCCCGGCAGCGATCAGCTCGTCGAGTTCGTCGAGCAGCCCGGGCCGTACACGTCCATGGGCTGGAACATCGCCCCCGAAGGGCTCGAGGAGCTCCTCGTCTCGCTGTCCGAGCAGTTCCCCGGTCAGCCGCTGATGGTGACGGAGAACGGCGCCGCGTTCGAGGACGAGGTCGCAGAGGACGGCTCGGTTCCCGACCCGGAGCGCACCGACTACCTGCGCCGCCACTTCACCGCGGCGCATCGGGCTCTGGAGCGCGGCGTCGATCTGCGCGGGTACTTCGTCTGGTCGCTGCTCGACAACTTCGAGTGGGGCTACGGGTACGCGAAGAGGTTCGGTATCGTCCGCGTCGACTTCGGCACCCTCGAACGCACCGTCAAGGATTCCGGCCGCTGGTACCAGGAGCTGGTGCGCACGCGCGCACTGCCCGCCTGACGCCTACGCCTCCGGCGATTCGCTCTTGTTCGGCTTGCGACGCGCCGACCACGCCGCGATGGCGGATGCCGCGGCCCCCGCTGCTCTGTCGAGAGCCTCGGCCGACCGGCTGATCACGTCGTGCGCGGTGTCCTGCCAGGCCTGCGCGGCGTCCGGGTCACGACCCGCGGCCCGCTCTTTCGCGGTGTACTCGGCGACCTCGAACGCGCGCGCGAGGTCGGCGACGGCATCCCGGTATTCGGCGTACTCGGCGGGCGTCACGCTCGACGAGGCGGGCCGCAGGTCGCGCGCGCGCCGCGCCGCTGCGAGGAACGCCGACATCGCCGGATCCTTGCCGTCGCTCATCACCGGGTACGCGATCAGCTTCGCAGGGTCGGTCTCGTAGTCCATCCATCGAGCGGTCACCGCGTCATGCGCATGGCGGAGCCGGGCGAGCGGGTATCGATCGACCTCGGACGCCGGAGGCAGCTCGGCCTGCGCGGCGCTGACGCGAGCACGACGGGCACGGACGTCGGCCGCTGCGGCCTTCGCATCGTTCTCGGCCTGCTTCAGCCCACGGCGAGCACTGGCGACATCGGCGTTCGTGGCCCTTGACGCTGTGCGTTCGGCGACGAGGCGGGCGTGCTCGGCGCGCGCGAGCTTCACGGCGCGGCGACGCTCGACGACCTCGCGCTGCGCGTTCCGCAGGTCGCTGCGCGCGGCATCCAGAGCCAGACGCCTGCCGCTGGTCTTCTGCCGCCGGCGCACACCGACAGCGGTGACGGCGCCTGCCCCGACCGCGGTCGGCGCGACCCACCACCATTCGGCGGCCAGCATCCAGATCGGATCCACGCTTCGATCGTATCGGTCGCCCGCGGCGCGCCGGGAGCCGCGCTAGACGAGCGTCTCCTGCCAGGCCGCGTGCAGCTGCGCGAACTTGCCCGTGCCGCCGATGAGCGCGGCGGGAGTGTCGTCCTCGATGATCTCGCCGTGCTCCATCACGAGCACCCGATCGGCGATCGCAACCGTCGACAGGCGGTGGGCGATGATGATCGCGGTCCGGTCGGCGAGCAGTGTCTGCAGCGCGTCCTGGATGAGGCGCTCCGATGGGATGTCGAGCGACGCCGTGGCCTCGTCGAGGATCAGCACCGCTGGATCGGCGAGGAACGCGCGCGCGAACGAGATCAGCTGCCGCTGCCCCGCGGACACACGCCCGCCGCGCTTGTTCACATCGGAGTTGTAACCGTCGGGCAGCGCCGAGATGAACTCGTCCGCGCCGACCGCACGTGCCGCGGCGCGGATCTCGTCGAGCGAGGCATCCGGCTTCCCGAGCGCGATGTTGTCGGCGACGGTCCCGCTGAACAGGTACGCCTCCTGCGTGACCATCACGATCGCGCGGCGCAGGTCCTTCGGGTGCAGCGAACGCAGGTCGACGCCGTCAAGCGTCACGCGACCGAGCGACGGGTCGTAGAACCGCGAGATGAGCTTCGCGAGCGTCGACTTGCCCGCACCGGTCGTGCCGACCAGCGCGATCGTCTGGCCCGCTCCGATGTCGAGCGAGAAGCTCGGCAGGATCGTCTTCTCTCCCGAATAGCCGAACGTGACCTCCTCGAACCGCACGTGACCACGCGACTCCCACAGGTCGACCGGCTCCGTAGGGTCGGGCACGGTCGGCTGCTCCTCGAGCACGCCCGACACCTTCTCCAGCGCCGCCGTGGCGGACTGGTAGGAGTTCAGGAACATCGCGATCTCCTGCATCGGCGCGAAGAAGTTGCGCACGTACAGCACCGCGGACAGCAGCACACCGACCGTGAGCGCGCCATCGGCGACGCGGATGCCGCCCCACAGCACGACCAGACCGAGCGTCAGCGCCGCGACCGACATCAGCCCCGGCTCGAACGTGCCGAACAGCAGCATCGACCGTCGGTTGACGTCGCGGTACTCGCCGGCGACCTTCTGGAAGGTCGCGTCGTTGCGCGGCTCCTTGCGGAACGCCTTGACCGCGCGGATGCCGGTCATGGTTTCCACGAACTGCACGATCACCTTGGCGCTGATGACGCGCGACTCGCGGAACACGACCTGCGAGCGCGAGTAGAACCAGCGCATCAGCAGGAACAGCGGGATGCCGGCCAGCAGCAGGATCACGCCGGACTGCCAGTCCCACACGATCAGGGCGATGAACGTGAACGCACCGAACAGCACGCCCGAGACGAGGTTGTTCAGTCCCCCGTCGAGCAGTTCTCGGATCGAATCGAGGTCGCTGGTCTGGCGCGAGATGATGCGCCCGGACGTGTACGTCTCGTGGAACTCGAGGCTCAGCCGCTGCGTGTGCAGGAAGATGCGCTTGCGCAGGTCGATCAGCACCGCCTGCGTGATGCGGGCCGCGACCACGACGTACCAGCCGATAAGCGCTGCGGCAGCGGCCCCGGCGAACAGGTAGGTGAAGCCGATGATGAAGGTCGGCATCCAGTCGGCGCGCTCCAGCACCGCCGGCAGCGCCCGGTCGATGCCGATGCTGATCAGGATCGGGCCTGCGACCTGCAGTGCGGTCGAGACCACGAGCACGACGGCTGCGAGCACGATCCGCGCGCGCAGCGGTGACACCAGCGACCCGAGCAGGCGCAGCGAGCGCTGACGGATCGCCCTGCTCTCCTCGCGGGTGTAGTTCGAGCGGTCTTCGCCCTGTGTTCCGGTGAGTGCCGTGCTCATGCCTGCACCTCCTCATCCTCGTGTGCGGATGCTTCACTTCGACTCGCTGACGCTCGCTCAGTACGAGCGACAGCGGCTTCTCCTGCCGCCTCGAGGTCTTCGTCCGTGATGATGGGGATCGCGCCGGTGCGCGCGGCCTCCTCGGCCTCGAGGCTGGAGATCACGTGCCGATAATGGGCGCTCGTGCGCAGCAGCTCGGAGTGCGTGCCGACGGCGGTGATCCGGCCTTTTTCGAGCAGCGCGACCCGGTCGGCGAGCGCCACCGTCGAGGGACGGTGCGCGACGATCATGGCCGTGGTGTCGGCGAGCACATGGCGCAGCGCCTCCTCGACGAGCGCCTCGGTGTCGACGTCCAGGGCAGAGAGCGGGTCGTCCAGCACGAGCACTCTGGGCTTGGCCGCGACGGCGCGCGCGAGCGCGAGCCGCTGCCGCTGGCCTCCGGACAGGCTGAGCCCCTCCTCGCCGATGACGGTCTCGACGCCCTCGGGGAGCGCGTCGACGAAGCCGGCCTGGGCGACGTCGAGCGCTTCGCGAAGGACCCGCTCACCCTCTTCGCTATGGATGTCGAGCTCGGCGCGGCCGAGCAGCACGTTCTCGCGCACGGATGCCGAGAAGAGCGTGGCGTCCTCGAACGCCATCGCGATGTGCTGACGCAGCTCGACGAGCGACAGATCTCGCACGTCGACGCCGTCGAGCGTCACCCGCCCGCCGGTGACGTCGTACAGGCGCGCCGGCAGCGTCGTCAGCGTGGTCTTGCCGCTGCCGGTGAGACCGACGAGCGCCATGGTCTCGCCTGGTCGCAGCACGAGGTCGATGCCGTCGAGCAGATCGCGCTCAGCGGCTCCGGCATCCTGATAGCGGAAGTGCGCGCCCTCGAACGCGAGCTCACCTCGGGGCTCGGCGATCTGCACCGGGTTCTCCGGGTCGGTGATCGTGTTCGTCTCGGAGAAGATGTCGAACACGCGGTCGGTCGCGGTGCGCGCGTCGAGCATGAACGAGAACAGGAATCCGATCGACTCGATCGGCCACCGCAGCACGGTCGCCATCGCGAAGAACGCGAACAGCTGCGCCTCGTCGATGGCGCCCTGCCAGATCAGCCAGATGCCCGACATCAGGCTGAGCCCGAACGCGATCTGCGGCATGAGGTCGAGCCAGAACCAGATCGTGCCGACCGCGCGTGCCTTGCTGAGCTCGGTCGTGCGCAGCGACTCGGCCTGCGTGCTGAAGCGTGTCAGCGCGTGCTTGCCGCGGCCGAACGCCTTCAGCACGCGGATGCCGTGCACGCTCTCCTCGACGCTGGTCGCGAGGTCGCCGGCCTGATCCTGGCTCTGACGCGCGAGGCGTCCGTACCGCTTCTCGAAGCGGTAGCCGGTGATCCACAGCGGGATGGCGGTCACGATGAAGATGGTGCCCAGCAGCCAGTGCCAGCGGAACAGCAGCACCGAGCCGATGATGATCGTCAGGAGGTTGACGACGAGCAGGATGAGACCGAAGGCCAGCCAGCGTCGGATCAGGCTGATGTCCTGCATCATGCGACTCAGCAGCTGCCCGGACTGCCAGCGGTCGTGGAACGCGACCGGCAGCGTCTGCAGACGCGCGTACAGCTGCGTGCGCATCCGGTACTCGACCTCGGTGGAGGGCTTGAGGATGAACCAGCGCCGCAGCCACACCATGATCGCCTCGCCGAGGCCGAGCGCGAGCACGATGGCGGCGCCGCCGACGATGATCGCGATGCTCGCGGCGGTGTCGAGCCCGCGCACGATCTGCTCGAGCACGATCGGGATCATCAGGGCGATGACGGCGGCGGCGAGCGCGCTGGCGGCACCGCCGACGAAGCGCCAGACGACCGGCTTGACGAACGGTGCGAGACGCCAGAGAGCGGCGGGAGTGGACAGCGAAGCGGACGGCGTGGAGGATGACGACGAGGAAGACATGACTCTCAGACGAGGTGCGGAGCGGAAGAGGATCGAGGGACGGACGCTGCGGCCGATGCTGCGCCCGTGATGCGGTGGGGCGGCGGGACGTCAGCCGCGCGAGAACTCCGGGTTCGAGCCAGGAGTGGTGATCTGCGCGACGGCGATCGAAATCATGGTGTCCTCCTCAGGCTCGAAGCTCGCACCGGTCGGCGCGACAGCCCATCAGCCTATTCCTGTGAACCGGCTGAAGGCAAGCATCATTCCCTGATTCGTTCACCCTCCGTTCGAAATCAGCGCGGCGCACGCTCGTGCGCGAGCAGGGACTCCTTGACGTCGAGGCCCCAGGCGAAGCCGCCCAGCGACCCGTCGCTGCGCAGCACGCGATGGCAGGGGACGAACAGCGCCGGCGCGTTGCGCGCGCAGATGGATGCCGCGGCCCGCACCGCGCTCGGGCTGCCGAGGGCCGTGGCGAACTCCGCGTAGGTCAGCGGCTCTCCCGGCGCGATGCGCCGCAGCGCGTCCCATCCGGTGCGCTGCATGTCGGTGCCGTGCTGGCGGACGGCGACCGTGCCGATCGCGGCGACATCGCCGGCGTAGTAGGCGCGGACGGCGGATGCGGCATCCGTCTCGCCCTCACGCATCTCGGCGGGCCGGTACTTCACAGCCAGCCGGTGGATGATGTCGTCGTGGACGGCGGTCCAGCCCGAGGCGAGCACGCGCTGCTCTTCGTCGACGAGCATCGTGAACGGGCCGTCGGCGGTGTCGATGGTCTGGATGAGAGCGGTCATGAGAGCTCCTTCTTCGAAATCTTGGCAGGTCGGACGGGCGCGGCGCGCCAGAGGTGCGCGCACAGGTAACTGCGCCACGGGGCCGCGCGTTCGGCCCAGGCGATGAGTTCGCGAGCGGAAGATGGGATGCCGGCCGCCGCCGCTCCGGCGCGGACGGCGACGTCTCCCGGCAGCAGCACGTCGGGATCGCCGAGCACGCGCATCCGCACGTAGTCGGCGGTCCACGGTCCGATGCCGGGCATCGCCAGCAGCGCCTCCCGCTGTGCGGCGCTGTCGTCGCCGACCGTGAGAGTGAGCGAGCCGTCCGCGAGCGCGGCCGCGGCACCCGTGATCGCGCGGATCCGGGCACCCGGCCCGCGCAGCACCTCGGCGCCGTGCTCGGCGATCGCGGTCATGGTCGGGAACAGGATGCCGTTCTCGCCGGTCCGCTCCCCCAGCGCATCTGTCAGCGCGGTCAGTGCGGTGCGCGCGGCGGCGACGGTGATCTGCTGACCCACCATGGCGCGGATGAGCATCTCGTGCGGATCGGCGGCTCCCGGGACGCGCATTCCCGGCACCTCGGCCACGAGCGGCGCGAGCTGCGGGTGCGTCGACAGCGCGGCGGCGATGGCGATGGGATCGGCATCCAGGTCGAAGATCCGCCGGGTCGTCGCGACCAGCGGCGCGAGGTCGCCGAGGTGCGTCACGCGGGCGCGCAGTCGCAGTCTTCCCCCGTCATCCTGGCGGACCTCGAACCAGGCCGGTCCGCCGGTCATCCGGAGATGGCGGGCGAACGAGCAGTCCGTGGTCGTCTCGACGCCGGGTACTGCGCGTGCCGCCATCCAGGCGAAGATGCCGGCGGCGTCCATCGGCGAGCGGTGCGGGAGCAGCAGGTCGATCTCGCCGGGCACTGCGACGCCGCCGTGCCGCCGGGCCCGCAGCTCGGTCGGCGTCAGTCCGAACACCTCGCGGATCGTGTCATTGCACTGGCGAATGCTGGCGAAACCGGCCGAGAACGCGACGTCGGCGATCGGCAGGTCGGTGCCGACCAGCAGCATCCGCGCGTTGTGGGCGCGGTGCGCGCGGGCGAGTGCGAGTGGCCCTGCGCCGAGCTCGGCGGTCAGCAGCCGGGTGAGATGCCGGCTGGAGTACCCGAGGCGCGCGGCGAGCCCCGGCACACCCTCGCGCTCCACCACGCCGGCGGCGATGAGGCGCATGGCGCGAGCCGCGGCATCTCCTCGCGCGTCCCACGCGGGCGAGCCCGGTGCCGCCTCCGGCAGGCATCGCTTGCACGCTCGGAACCCCGCCTCATGGGCGGCAGCGCTGGTCGGATAGAAGCTGACGTTCTCCCGCTTCGGCGTGCGGGCGGGGCAGGACGGGCGGCAGTAGATGCCGGTGGAATGCACGGCCGTGACGAACTGTCCGTCGAAGCGGATGTCGCGCGCGTCGATCGCGCGGTACCGCTCGTCGAAGGTCATCGTCGGGAAGCTCATGCCTCCACTCTGACACGTCCGAATGCCGCTGGCTCGCGGAAATCGGACATGGCAGTGTCTAGTGGAAGAAGTGGCGCTCGCCTGTGAAGAACATCGTGACGCCGGCGGCCTTCGCAGCGGCGATGACCTCGTCGTCGCGCACCGAGCCGCCGGGCTGGATGATCGTCGAGATGCCGGCGTCGATGAGCACCTGAGGGCCGTCGGCGAACGGGAAGAACGCATCGGATGCCGCGATCGTCCCCGCTGCCCGATCCCCCGCCCGCTCCACCGCGAGGCGGCAGGAGTCGACGCGGTTCACCTGTCCCATGCCGATGCCGACGGTGGCCTTGCCCTTGGCGAGCACGATGGCGTTCGACTTCACGGCGCGGCACGCCTTCCACGCGAAGATCAGATCGCTCATCTCCTCGTCGCTCGGGCGCTCACCGGTGACGAGCTCCCAGCCGTTGGCGACCGAGTCGATGTCGTCGGGGAAGCGGTCGGCATCCTGCAGGAGCAGTCCGCCGGAGACCAGGCGCACGTCCATCTCCTCCTGCTGCCAGTCGGCGGGCAGCTCCAGCAGGCGCAGGTTCTTCTTGGCCTTGAAGACCTCGAGCGCGGCCGGCTCGAACGCCGGGGCGACGATGACCTCGGTGAAGATGTCCTTGAGGTTCTCCGCCATCTTCAGGGTCACAGTGCCGTTGGTGGCGATCACGCCGCCGTACGCCGAGACCGGGTCGCACTCGTGGGCCCGCAGGTGCGCGCTGGCGATCGGGTCGAGGGCGTTCGGGGCGGTGGTCGCGATGCCGCACGGGTTGGCGTGCTTGACGATGGCGACGGCCGGCAGGATCATGTCGAACGCGGCGCGCAGCGCGGCATCCGCGTCGACGTAGTTGTTGTACGACATCTCCTTGCCCTGCAGCTGGACCGCCTGCGCGATGCCGTGGCCGCCGACGCGCGAGTAGATCGCCCCGCGCTGGTGCGCGTTCTCGCCGTAGCGCAGCGTGGCGATGCGCTCGGCCTTGATCGTGAGGTGCTCTGGCAGCTCGCCGCCCTCGGTGAGGGTTCCCTCGGCGAACCACGCCGCGACGGCGGTGTCGTACGCGGAGGTGTGGGCGAACGCGCGCGCCGCGAGCTCGCGGCGCTGCGTGAGGGTGGTGCCGCCCGCGGCGATCGACTCGATCAGGGCGGGGTACGACTCCGGGGAGACGACGATCGCGACGTTGGCGTGGTTCTTCGCCGAGGCGCGCACCATGGCGGGCCCCCCGATGTCGATCTGCTCGACCACGTCGTCACCGGACGCGCCGGATGCGACGGTCTCCACGAACGGATACAGGTTGACGACGACGAGCTCGAAGGGCGAGATGCCGAGCTCGGCGAGCTGGCGCTCGTGATCCTCCAGGCGCAGGTCGGCGAGCAGGCCGCCATGGATGCTGGGGTGCAGGGTCTTCACGCGACCGTCGAGCATCTCGGCCACGCCGGTGACCGCGGCGACGTCGGTGACGTCGTAGCCGGCTTCGCGGATGGTCGCGGCCGTGGACCCGGTGGAGACGATCTCGACGCCGGCGTCGGCGAGCGCCGCAGCCAGCACGAGCAGGTCGGTCTTGTCGCTCACGGACACGAGCGCCCTCTTGATCGGGACGACATCGCGATCGCGGTAGAGGGACTTGTCGCGGCTCGGACCGGCCATGGGATATCTCCTTCTTGCGTGGGCGTTCGGGTTCTCGGTCAGTGGGTCAGTGCGAGATCGCCGGTGGCGATGCGGCGCACGACGTCGATCAGCAGCCGCCGTTCGACGGGCTTGATGCGCTCGTGCAGGCTCTGCTCGGTGTCGCCGGGCTGCACCGCGATGCGCTCCTGGGCGAGGATCGGCCCGGAGTCGACGCCGTCATCGACGACGATGACGCTCGCACCGGTCTGCGTGACGCCGGCGGCGAGCGCCTCGCGCACGCCGTGCGCGCCGGGGAACTCGGGCAGGTAGGCCGGGTGGGTGTTGATGATGCGCGGCGCGTAGCGGGCGACGAGGGATGCCGGCAGCAGCCGCATCAGGCCGCTCAGCACGACGAGGTCGGGCTGCCAGGTGTCGAGCTGACGGCCGAGTTCCTCGCCCCAGGCCTCGCGGCTCTCGAACGAGCGGAACGGCACCGTGAAGCTCGGGACGCCGAACTCCTCGGCGTGCGCCAGACCTTCCGCGTCGCGGTCGGCACCGACCACGACGATCCGCGCGGGGAAGTCAGGGTGGCGTGCGGCATCGAGAAGGGCGCGGAGGTTCGAGCCGGTGCCAGAGATGAGAACGGCGACCGTGAGCACCCGGTCAGTCTACCGGGGTGCGGGAGTGCTGCCGTCCCCGAAGAAGCCGTGATCGTCCAGGGGCTGGGTGTCGTTCGCATCCGGGTCGTTCGCGTCGGCCGAGGCGGCGTCGGCGTGCCCTTCGGCATCCGCCCACGAGAAGGTCGCCGCGGGGTCCGACGTCGGCGACGTTCCCATCTGCGCCACCCAGCGGTCTGTGCGCTCCTCGGCCAGTTCGTCGCGGTGTCGCGGCGCGAGCAGCATGATGGCGGCACCGACCAGCACCTCGGCTCCGACGGCGAGCGCGGTCCAGCCGGCATGCGGCCCCACCTGCGCCATGCGGGACGGGCCGATCGAACCGGATGCCAGCACCGCGGCGACTGCGACGATGCCGGCGCTGAGCAGGGCGATGCCCGCGGCGATCACCGCGCGAGGAGCCGCGGGCCGCGCGGCATCCTGCCAGACCAGCCGCGAACGGACCAGCCAGCCGGCGAACGCGCCGGCGCCGACCGGCAGCAGCACCACGATCAGCATCCAGATCGAGCTGTTCTCCGGCAGCAGTCCGAAAACCGGGATGCCGGGCACGACTCCCAGCTGCGTGCCGGAGGGAGACACCGCCGTGCCGGCGCCCACGGCGAAGCCGGGTCCGGCGATCCACGCGATCGCCCAGACGAGCACCGTGGGCAGATAGGCGATGTGACCGAGCGTCAGCACGGCTGCACCGGTGGCATCGACCCGCACCGCCTGGAAGAGCGCGACGACCTCTCCCCCGCGCAGCACGACCAGCAGCGCGACCGCCAGTCCGGCGATGCCGGTGAGGGCGACGATGACGGCTGCGGTCCCGCGGACGATCTCCGCCGGGAGCACGCTCCACGCGCCCCGCGAGTCCACGCGGTCATGGATGCGGTCGATGAGGCCCGCGTCGCCCTCGCGCCACGCGTATCCGACGGCTCCGCTCAGCGACCCGACCAGGTACACGGCGACGGGCAGCAGGATGGCGAGGCCGAGCGGAACCTGAGCGAGTTCCGCGCGTGCCGTGATGGCGACGGCGGTGGCGATCAGCGCGAACGCAAGCGAACCCGCGATGACGCCGAGAAGCCAGGCGCCGGAGCGCGCGGCCCTGCTCCCGGAACGAGCGGCGAACAGCAGCGTGAAGACGAGGAAGGCGAGCGGGGTCAGCGAGAGCGTGAAGCTCGCGGCATCCGGTGAGATGCCGACCGCCGAGATCACGGCATCCGGCACGACGATGTCGACGGGAACGCCGTGGCCGAACTGCCACAGGGTGCCGGCGACCGGCCAGAGCGCACCCCAGTCGGCGCTCGCGCCGAAGGCGAGCGTCCACAGCAGCGTCAGCGGGGCGAGCAGCACGGCGAGGCCGACGGCCGCAGCGATGGCAGCGTCGACCGCAGCGAGAATCGCGACGAGGAGGCGTTGCATGACTCAACGAGACTACGACGAGAACCTGATCGCCTAGCGGTGGCGCGCGCGAGGGATGCCGGACACGATATCGTTCCCGAGGAGGTTCCCCGATGACAAATCCCCCCTCGTCCGCACCCGGCTCCGCCACGAGCGCAGCACCCGAACAGGCCGCTGAGCCGAAGAACGGGCTGGACCGCTTCTTCGAAGTCACCAAGCGCGGCTCGACGATCAGCGCCGAGGTGCGCGGCGGCATCGTCACGTTCGTCACGATGGCCTACATCGTGATCCTGAACCCGATCATCCTCTCGACTCCCGACGTCGAGGGCACCGTGCTCGACGGCAACGCGGTCGCCGCGACCACCGCGCTCACCGCCGGTGTCATGACGCTGCTGTTCGGCATCGTCACCCGCCTGCCGTTCGCCTTCGCGGCGGGTCTGGGCATCAACGCGTTCCTCGCGTTCTCCGTGGTCGGCTCGGTGACCTGGCCCGAGGCGATGGCCCTGGTCATGATCAACGGTGCGGTGATCGTGCTGCTCGCCGCCACCGGCCTTCGGAAGATGATCTTCGACGCCGTTCCCGTGCAGCTCAAGCTCGCGATCACGGTCGGCATCGGGCTGTTCATCGCCTTCATCGGCTTCGTCAACGCCGGCTTCGTCACGGCGACCGGCAACGCGTCTCCCCCCGTCGACCTCGGCATCGGCGGCTCCGTCGCGTCCGTCCCGACCGTGCTGTTCGTGATCACGCTGCTGCTCGGCGGCGTGCTCATCGCGCTGCGAGTCAAGGGCGCGATCCTCATCGCCCTCGTCGGCGGCACCGTGCTCGCTGCCATCGCGAACCTCATCTGGCCGTTCGGTCTGGACTTCGGCTTCGCCGGCGGCATCATGAGCCTGCCCGACCTCAGCCTCATCGGCGCCGTCGACTTCGGCTTCGACCTCGGCCGGGTCAGCGTGGTCGCGCTCGTGATGTTCGTGTTCACGCTGATCTTCTCGAACTTCTTCGACGCCATGGGCACCATGACCGGTCTCGCCAAGGAAGCAGGGCTCGCCGATGAGAAGGGCGATTTCCCCCGCATCAAATCGGCGCTGGTCGTCGAGGGCGTCGGCGCGATCGCCGGTGGTGCGACCTCCTCGTCGTCCGCGACCGTGTTCGTCGAGTCCGGATCCGGCATCGGCGAGGGCGCCCGCACGGGTCTTGCGACCTCGGTGACCGGCATCCTGTTCCTACTGGCGATGTTCTTCACGCCGCTGACCTCGCTCGTTCCCGGCGCGGTCGCAGCCGCGGCCCTGGTGCTCGTCGGCGCGATGATGCTCTCGCAGATCAAGAACATCGACTTCAGCGACTTCCGCGTGCTGCTGCCGGTGTTCCTCACGGCGACGGTGATGCCGATGACCTACTCGATCGCCAACGGCATCGGCGCGGGCTTCGTCAGCTGGATCGTCGTGAACGCGCTCTCCGGCCGCGCCAAGACGATCCATCCGCTGCTGTGGATCGTCGGCGCAGGCTTCGTGCTGTTCTTCGCACGCGGCCCGATCGAGGCTGCGTTCGGCGTCATCTGACGCTCGCGCTGCGCGAATCGAGGGGCGGATGCTGCGGCATCCGCCCCTCGTCGTCTTCCGGGCCTGACGGTCCAGGCGTCCGCGCCTGACGCTCTGAGGGCCGAAGTGTCGAGCGCTGAAGTGTCGGACCCTGACGGGCCCCGGGTACAAGTGAAGGCCCCGGGGTGGAGCCCGGGGCCTTCACTCATAGTCTACCTGGGTTTACAGGCTCTCGACGATCGCGCGCATCAGGTCAGCCGTCTCGGACGGCGTCTTGCCGACCTTGACGCCGGCGGCCTCGAGGGCCTCCTTCTTCGCCTGTGCGGTTCCGGCTGAGCCGGAGACGATGGCGCCGGCGTGGCCCATGGTCTTGCCCTCGGGAGCCGTGAAGCCCGCGACGTAGCCGACGACCGGCTTGGTGACGTGCGCCTTGATGTACTCGGCCGCACGCTCCTCGGCGTCGCCGCCGATCTCGCCGATCATGACGATCGCCTTGGTCTCGGGGTCGGCCTCGAACGCCTCGAGAGCGTCGATGTGCGTCGTGCCGATGACCGGGTCGCCGCCGATGCCGATGGCGGTCGAGAAGCCCAGGTCGCGCAGCTCGAACATCATCTGGTAGGTCAGGGTGCCCGACTTCGAGACGAGTCCGATCGGGCCCTTACCGGTGATGTTCGCCGGGGTGATGCCGACGAGCGCCTCGTCCGGTGTGATGATGCCGGGGCAGTTCGGGCCGATGATGCGGGTCTTGTTGCCCTTGCTCTTCGCGTAGGCCCACGCTTCGGCGGAGTCGCCGACCGGCACGCCCTCGGTGATGACGACGAGCAGCGGGACCTCGGCGTCGATGGCCTCGATCATGGCGTCCTTGGTGAAGGCACCGGGGACGAACGCGATCGACACGTCGGCGCCGGTCTCCTTCATGGCCTCGGCGACCGAGCCGAAGACGGGGAGCTCGATGGCATTGCCGTCCTTGTCGGTGTGCGAGACGGCCGTGCCGGCCTTGCGGGCGTTGACGCCGCCGACGACCTGGGTACCGGCCTTGAGCATGAGAGCTGTGTGCTTGGTGCCCTCGCCGCCGGTGATGCCCTGGACGATGACCTTGGAATCCTTGTTCAGGAAGATCGACATTTCTCTAATCCTTTTCTGAGGTCTCGGAGGGTCAGGCGTTCGCCAGCGCGGCGGCCTTGTCGGCGCCCTCGTCCATGGTGGCGGCGAGAGTCACGAGCGGGTGGGCGTACTCGGCGAGGATGGCGCGGCCCTCTTCGACGCGGTTGCCGTCCAGGCGCACGACGAGCGGCTTCGATGCGGTGTCGCCGAGCGTCTGCAGGGCGCCCTTGATGCCGTTCGCGACGGCGTCGCACGCGGTGATGCCGCCGAACACGTTGACGAACACGCTCTTCACCTGCGGGTCACCGAGGATGACGTCGAGGCCTGCGGCCATGACCTCGGCCGATGCACCGCCTCCGATGTCGAGGAAGTTCGCGGGCTTCACTCCGCCGTGGTCCTCACCGGCGTAGGCGACGACGTCGAGGGTCGACATGACGAGCCCCGCGCCGTTGCCGATGATGCCGACCTGACCGTCGAGCTTGACGTAGTTCAGGCCCGACTCCTTGGCCTTGGCCTCGAGCGGGTCGGCAGCGCCCTTGTCCTCGAGCGCCTCGTGCTCGGGGTGGCGGATCTCGGACGCGTTCTCGTCGAGGGTGACCTTGCCGTCGAGCGCGATGATGTCGCCGTCCTCGGTGCGGACCAGCGGGTTGACCTCGACGAGCGTGGCATCCTCGCCCTTGTAGACCTCATACAGCTTCACGAAGACGTCGGAGACCTTCTCGACGAGGTCCTCGGGGAAGTTCGCGGCGCGAGCGATCTCGACGGCCTTCGCCTTGTCGATGCCGGTCAGCGGGTCGACCTCGATGCGCGCGAGCGCCTCGGGCTTCTCCACCGCGAGCTGCTCGATCTCCATGCCGCCCTCGACGCTGCACAGCGAGAGGTACGAGCGGTTCGCGCGGTCGAGCAGCACGGAGAAGTAGAACTCCTCGGCGATGCGGGCACCGGCGGCGACCATGACGCGCTTGACGACGTGGCCCTTGATGTCCAGGCCGAAGATGGACTTGGCGGCCTCGTACGCCTCATCGGGGTTCTTGGCGACCTTGACGCCGCCCGCCTTGCCTCGACCACCGGTCTTGACCTGAGCCTTGACTACGACCACGCCACCGAGCTTCTCGGCTGCCGCTTTCACCTCCTCGGGGGTGTCCGCGACGATGCCGGCGAGGACCGGCACTCCGTACTTCTCGAAAACGTCTCGTGCCTGGTACTCGTACAGATCCACTGTGCTTCCTTCACTGGGCTGCGGTCCGGAAAGTCTCTCGATGTCGAGATATCGACCAGGAACAAAGCTTACTACTCCTGTCTGAGCGCCTCAGTCGACGGCGGTCGCGTTCACCCGGCGTTAGGCTTCTCGCATGCATGAGTCCGTGGAAACGCCGGGCGGCGTCGTCGCCGCAGCGCTGGACCTGTTCCGGGCGCAGGGATTCGACCAGACGTCGGTCGAGCAGATCGCCAAGGCTGCAGGTGTCTCGAGGTCGACGTTCTTCCGCCAGTTCGGCGGCAAGGAGGACGTCGTCTTCGCCGATCACGAGGTTCTGCTGGCCGAGTTGCGCGACTTCCTGTCCGAGACGCACCCCGACCCGTGGGACGCGGTGTGCCGCGCCTCCCAGCATGTCTTCGCTCACTTCGCGCACGACCCGGAGCTGGCGCGCCAGCGGTACCAGGTCGTGCGGCAGGTGCCTGCACTGCGCGAGCGCGAGATCGTGACTGTCTTCCGCTACGAGCGGCTCTTCGACGACTACCTGCGCCGTGCGCTTCCCGGCATCGACCCGCTGGATGCCGTCGGCTTCGCCGCCCTGGTCACCGCAGTGCACAATCACGTACTGCGTCAGTTGCTGCGCGGCACGAAGCGAGTGCCGCCGACCGTGCTGCAGTCAGCGCTGGATGACGTGCGGCGACGGTACGGAGTGCTCCCCGATGCGGCGGACGACGAACCGGACGACGTCGTGGTGGCGGTGTTCCCGCGGGCGATGCCGATCGCCGAGGTTTCCCGTCGGCTGCAGACCAGGCTGGAGCAGTAGTCAGTCGCAGTTGCAGCGGCCTGCTGCGTTGCGGACCATGAAGCAGACGTCGCACACACCGTAGTCGCGCTCGGCGACCGGCGTGGACTTCGGCGCCCGCGGCGCGCTCACGCTGCTCGTTCTCGGCGTGCGGGAAGTCTTCTTCGACGACGTGGCCACCGGCAGGAACTCGCTCGGGTGCACGGCGTAGAAGTACGGCGCGCGGCCTTCGCTGGGCTGGAGACGCAGTGGCGCCGAACCGACGACGATCAGCTCGTCCTCCGTGAAGCCGTTGGTGTAGGTCCGGCCGATGTGCAGCGGCGCGCCCTCGCCGCGACGGATCGCCTCGATGTAGCGGCCCCGGTCGATCAGAGAAGTGATTCCGACGGCATCCACGATCGCGGTGATGAACGCATGGTTCGCAGGATCGATCCGGTGCGCACGGAGCGCTTCGGCGAGAGTTCGGTACGGGCGGGACGTGCCGGCGGGCGTAGGGCCCTGGATCTCATTCATTCCTTAAAGGATCGCACGTCCGCGCGACTGCGGAAAGCCGACGGCCTTCCCCCTGCGGCGGACCCGGGCCAGGATGGCCCTATGCGCTATGAGATCCCCGCACCGATGCTCGCGAAGGCCGCGGCGGCCGTCCCGGATCCGGCGAAGACGCCCGGCGGGATGCTGTTCGAGCCGAAGTGGGACGGCTTCCGCGGGCTCATCGCGTGGGACGGCGACACCGTCGAGATCGGCTCGCGCGGCGCGAAGCCGCTCACGCGCTACTTCCCCGAGCTCGTCGAGGCCCTGCCGCAGATCCTCCCCGAGCCGTGCCTGCTCGACGGCGAGATCGTCGTCGCCACCGGCGAGCCGGGCTCGCAGCGTCTGGACTGGGAGGCGCTCAGCCAGCGCATCCATCCCGCGGCATCCCGCGTCGCCCTTCTCGCTGAGGAGACCCCGGCGATGTTCATCGCCTTCGATCTGCTCGCGCTCGGCGAGGAGATGCTGCTCGACGAGCCGTTCCACCAGCGCCGCGCGCGCCTCGAGGAGCTGCTCGAAGGGGCGCGGCATCCGCTTCATCTCACCCGCACGACGACGGATCATGCGATCGCGAAGCAGTGGCTCGAAGAGTTCGAGGGCGCCGGACTCGACGGCGTCGTCGCCAAGCCGCTCGACCAGCCGTACGCACCGGGTAAGCGCACTCTGATCAAGGTCAAGCACGCGCGCACCGCGGATGTCGTCGCGCTCGGCTACCGCATCCACAAATCCGGGACCGGCGTCGGTTCCCTCCTCGTCGGCCTGTACGACGGCGACGGGAACCTGCGGCAGGTAGGCGGCGTCGCAGCGTGGAGCGACAAGAGGCGTCAGGAGCTCGTGGACGAACTCGCGCCGCTCGTGGAGCGCGACGAGTCCGGCGACGCAGTGAAGGGTGAGGGCGAACGCAGTCGCTTCACCGGGGCGAAGGACGTGTCGTTCGTGCGGCTGCGGCCCGAGCGGGTGCTCGAGGTGCGCTACGACCAGCTCGAGGGCGCGCGCTTTCGTCACACGGTGCAGTTCGAACGCTGGCGTCCCGATCGCGAGGCGCGCTCGTGCACGTACGACCAGCTCGACACCGTCGCCGGCTACGACCTCGCCGACGTCCTGGCCTGAGCGGCGTCAGCCGTCGATCCGGTTGCCCTCGGCATCCCAGTTCTCGGCGACCCGTTTGCTCGGCTGCACGCGCGGCGGCTCACCTGGCATCTTGGGGAACTCCGGCGGGAACGACAGCTCGCCGAGGCCGTTCTCGAGATCCCGCTCCCACCAGCCCAGCAGCGTGTCGACGCGGCCGGGCTCGTCCTGCATCCGCGCCCACGGGTCGCCGATGTCCGCGAGCCGGGCAGGGATGCTGCGCACCGTGAATGCCATGGGGTCCACGTCGTCGAGCTCGTCCCACTCGACCGGCGTCGAGACGGTCGCCGCGGGCAGCGCGCGCGGGCTGTAAGCACCCGCCATCGTGCGGTCGCGGTTGGCCTGGTTGAAATCGATGAAGATGCGCTCGCCGCGCTCTTCCTTCCACCAGTTCATCGTGACCCGCTCCGGCATCCGGCGTTCCAGCTCGCGCCCGGCCGCGATGACCGCGTGACGGACGTCGAGGAACTCGTGCGTCGGCTCGATCGGGCAGAACACGTGCAGCCCGCGGTTGCCGCTGGTCTTGATGAACGGCTCGAGGTCGGCCTCCCGCAGCACCTCGCGCAGGCCGTGGGCGGCGGCGACGGCGTCCTTGAAATCGGTGCCCGGTTGCGGGTCGAGGTCGATGCGCAGCTCGACCGGATTGTCGGTGTCGTCGGCCAGCGACGCCCACGGGTGGAACACGATCGTGTTCATCTGCACGGCCCAGACGATCGCGCTCGGCCGGTTCAGGACGATCTGCGGATGCTGGCGCCCGCTGTTGTACGTGACGGTCACCGCGTCCACGAAGTCGGGGGTGCCCTTGGGCGGATTCTTCGAGAAGAAGGCCTCCGATCCCGGCGTCACGCCGCTGCGGAAACGCTCGAGCGACACCGGGCGGTGCCCGTTCGCGTTCAGGAAGGGCGTGGCCACGGTCTGCACGTAGTCGGCGAACTCGGCCTTCGTGATCCCGTCGTCCCCGGAGCCGGTCGCAGCGGCCGGCCAGATGACCTTGTTCGGGCTGGAGAGGTCGACGTCGCGGTCGCCTTCGGGGTCGGAGACCGTCAGTGTCACGCGTTCGGAGGCCATGCTCCGACCCTATGGGCGCATGGCGTTCGACGGTAGGGGTGAGTCGGCGGGACTACTCGCTCACATCGACCGCGCGCACCAGCACGGCACCGAGCGCCGAGCGGTCCACGATGATCGACGGTCCGGCTGAATCGACGATCACGCCGGCCAGCTCACTGTGGCCGGAAAGCACCTTCGCGAGCTGCTCGGGCGAGAACGGCATCGGCTTGTCGCCACGGCCGAGCGCGACGATCTCGAGCGGATGCGAGAACAACTGCAGGAGGCGTCGGCCGTCGGTGGTCTGCGCCTCGGCGATGCCGACCTGGCCGTTGCCGCTGCCATCGTTCACAGCGACCCACATCTTGGCCGTCGCGAGCGCGTCGCCGACCTTCTGCGCGGAGCCCTCTTCACGCGGAGCAGCGAGGAGCATCTTGATCGTCATGTCGACGTCGGCCTGCTCGAGCGCCTTCGAGAGGACCTCCACCGGGAACACGGCGCGATGCACGCCCGAGGCGTTGTCGAGGATGAGACCGGCGAAGCTGCCCGTCACGACCTGATGGAGCACCGCGGTCACCGGTTGCGCGATCGCCGACGTCGCGGTCGGCTCGGTCTCGCGCTGCACGGATTCGCGCACCGCCTCGGCGGAGCTGAACGCCAGCATGTAGCTGCGTTCGCCGTCGCGGACCACCGCGATCGACAGGGGCTTGCCCTCGGCGAGCTGCGTACGGGCGTCGCCGTGGACGCGCAGGTAGAGGTGGTTCTGCATCATCTGACGCAGAACCCCGATGAGCTGCTCGTTGGTCGCGCCCTCCTCGAGCTCGGCGAGGGCCGCACGGAGCAGCACGTTGTCCTTCATGCCCGGGACCGACTCGGTCTGCTCCGGCGGGAGGGCCGGAGCCAGCGGCAGCGCGCGCTTCTGCGGGGTCTGGGGCGGCTGCGGAGCCTGACGAGCGGATGCCGTCGTCTGCGGTACTGCGGCACGGGGGGCGGGGGCGGCCGCATCCGGATCCGGAAGCGCCACTTCGGGCCCAGCGGCGGCGCCGACGCCGCGGAAGGCCTGAACGGAGATGCCGACCTCCGGGATGCCAGCCTCGGGGACTCCGCTCTCGGATGCGAGCTCGCTCGTGGGCTGCTCGGCGTCGGGAGTGTCCTCCGCAGCATCCGCCTCGATCGGCGTCTGCGACTCGGAAGGTGCGTCGTCGGTCTTCTTGCGGCGGGAGAACAGAGCCATATCGCTCAGCCTAACGCGGCGTGCTCCAGCGCAGGCATCCGCACGGGCCTCACTCACGATCGGTGACGACCGACGGCCCGTAGCATGGGCCCATGGCAGCCCGGGAGAAGCTCTCTGACATCGTGACGTCGTTCCTCGACATCGTGCACGATCGGCTGGTCAGCGACAGACGCGGCGCGGTCGCCGATTACATCCCGCAGCTGGCGGATGCCGACCCGGAACTGTTCGGGATCGCTCTGTGCGGGCTCAACGGCCGCGTGTACGAGAGCGGGGACACCGGGGTGGAGTTCACGATCCAGTCGGTCTCGAAGCCGTTCGTGTATTCGCTCGCGCTCGACGACCAGGGGCTCGATGCCGTCCACGACCGGGTCGGCGCTGAACCCAGCGGCGAGGCGTTCAACTCCGTGAAGCTCGAAGCCGGCACCGGACGCCCGCCGAACCCCATGGTCAATGCGGGTGCGATCGTCACGACGTCGCTCGTGTCCGGCCGCTCTGCCGAGGATCGCTTCGCTCGCATCCTCTCCCGCCTCAGCGCTTTCGCCGGCCGCGACCTGAGCGTCGATGACGCCGTACTCGCCTCCGAGCAGGCATCGGGCGACCGCAATCGGGCGCTGGCCTACCTCATGCACGGGGCCGGCTCGCTCACCTCCCCCGTCCTGGATACGCTCGACACCTACTTCCGGCAGTGCTCGGTGCTCGTCACGGCGCGCGACATCGCCGTGATGGGCGCGACGCTCGCGAACGGCGGCGTCAATCCGGTCACCGGGCAGCGCGTGACAAGCGCGGAGACCTGTCAGCACGTCATGACGATCATGGCCACCTGCGGCATGTACGACTACGCCGGCGAATGGCTGCTGCGGGCGGGGCTTCCGGCGAAGTCGGGAGTCGCTGGCGGACTCGTGGCGAGCTCACCCGGCGAGTTCGGGCTCGGTCTGTTCAGCCCGCGCCTCGACGCCAGCGGTGCGAGCGTGCGCGGCGTCGCGGCCGCCCAGCAGCTCGCGACGAGGTTCGGACTCCACGTGCTGCACCGTCCTCTAACGCTGTCGGCTTCGGAGGTGATGGCCGCGAACGACGAGCTCGCAGCGGGCTTGGGCGCGGAGCAGGATGCCGTCGCCGCACAGCTCCTTCAGGAGAACGCCGACGACCTCGCGGTGTGGCGCCTGCGCGGCTACATCGACTTCGACGGCGCGGAGCGCCTGCTGCTGGATCTGGACGCCTGGCTCGAGGCGCGACCGACCGATCGCGATTCCCCTGCCGTGATCGTCCTCGACCTGACCGAGGTGACGCAGCTGCAGTCCGTCGCGGTCTGGATGCTCGCCGCTCTCGCCACCTGGTGCCGTGCGCGGGGCATGCGTGTCATCGCCAGCGACCCGCAGGGCCGCAGCCTGGGTGTCGCGGGCCTGTCGCAATCGGCCGACTTCGACGACGCCGTCCGCGATGCCGCAGCGATGGCGGGCGCGACCGCGGACGACTGACGCCTCAGAGCTTCTCGATCGGGGCGATCTTGATGAGGAGCTTCTTGAGACCGGCCGAGTCGAAGCGCACGTGGGCGATGCGCTTCGCGCCCTCGCCGGTGACGGCGTCGACCCGCCCGTCACCGAAGTCGTCGTGGCGGATGCGGTCGCCCTGGGCGAGTTCGAGATCGCCGTTGTCGCGCACCTTGCCGGTGACCTTGTTCGGGAACTTGTCCATCGATGTCGACAGCGGTTTGAGGGAGTCCCGCGGCGGCAGCTTCTTGACGCCGAAGCGGTCGCCGCCGGAACCCGAGCCGTACCCGCCGGAGCCGGAGCCGAACCCGCCGGACCGTCGGCCGTTGAGCGCGCGCGACTGCATTCCGCCGCGCGAGTTCACGTCTCCTGGCGACTGCCGCCAGTCGACGAGCTCTGCGGGGATCTCCTGCAGGAACCGGCTCGGCATCGCCACCGACACCTCGCCGAACTGCGCGCGGGTCATCGCGAGCGACAGGTGCAGGCGCTTGCGGGCGCGGGTGATGCCGACGTAGAACAGCCGGCGCTCCTCCTGCGGGCCGCCCGGCTCCCCGGCGGAGATCCGGTGCGGGATGAGGTCCTCCTCGACGCCGGTGACGAACACGGCGTCGTATTCGAGGCCCTTGGCCGTGTGCATCGTCATCATCGACACAGAGCCGGATTCGTCGTCGAGGTCGTCGGCGTCGGAGACCAGCGCCACCTCGGTGAGGAAGTCGGCGATCGTGCCCTCGGGATTGTTGCGTGCGAAGTCGCGGGCGACGGCGACGAACTCATCGAGGTTCTCGACGCGCGCCTCGTCCTGTGGATCTCGGCTCGCGCGCAGCGCGTCGAGGTATCCGCTCTTGGAGAGCAGCAGGCTGAGCCCGTCGGCCACGACCGTGGGCGCGGGCACCTCGCCGGATGCCGGCAGCATCAGCTCGGTCGCCTCCTTCAGCACGGCATCCAGCTGTGCGATCCCGGCCTGGATCTTCGGCCCGACGCCGAGCTCGGCCGGCACGGACAGAGCATCGCGGAAGGTGATGCCGTGGTCTTCGGCGAAGCGCGCGATGGCTGTCTCGGTGACGTCTCCGATGCCGCGGCGGGGCTTGTTGAGGATGCGGCGCACCGACATCTCGTCGGCGGGGTTGGCCACCGAGATCAAGTAGGCCAGGGCGTCCTTGATCTCGGCGCGCTCGTAGAACTTCGTGCCGCCCATGATCTTGTACGGCACGGCCGAGCGGATGAAGATCTCCTCCAGCGCACGAGACTGCGAGTTCGTGCGGTAGAACACCGCCATCTCGGAGTACGGCATTCCTGCACGGCGCAGCGTCTCGACCTCATCGGCGACGAACTGCGCCTCGTCGTGCTGCGAGTACCCGGTGAACCCGACGATCCTGTCGCCGTCGCCGCGGTCGCTCCACAGCTTCTTGTCCTTGCGGTCGAAGTTGTGCCCGATCACGGCGTTCGCGGCCGAGAGGATGTTCTGCGTCGATCGGTAGTTCTGCTCGAGCAGCACGACCCTGGCTCCCGGGAAGTCGCGCTCGAACTCGCTGATGTTGCGGATGTCGGCGCCGCGGAACGCGTAGATCGACTGGTCCGAGTCGCCGACCACCGTCAGCGAGGCGCCCTCCAGTTCAGGCGCTGTCTCGGGCTCGAAGATCATCATGCCGTTCGAGGCATACGGGTCGGGCGCTTCGGCTGAAACCGGGCGAGTGAGCTCATGGATGAGCGCGTACTGGGCGTGGTTGGTGTCTTGGTACTCGTCGACGAGGATGTGCCGGAACCGCCGCCGATACGTGTCGGCGACCTTGGGGAAGGCGCGGAAGAGGTACACGGTCTGGCCGATGAGGTCATCGAAGTCGAACGCGTTCGCCTTGCGCAGCTGCCGCTGGTAATCGGCGAAGATCTCGACGAACTTGCGTTCGGCGGGGTCGCTCATGTTCGCGTCGCGCGCGTACGACTCGGAGTCCTGCAGCTCGTTCTTGAGCTTCGAGATGCGTGACTGCACGGATGCCGGCGTCAGCCCGTAGGCGTCGGCCTCGTGCTCTTTGACCAGGCGCTTGAGCAGCGCGCGCGAGTCGCCGGAGTCGTAGATGGTGAACGACTTGGTGAACCCGAACTGCTCGGCCTCGCGGCGCAGGATCCGCACGCACGCGGAGTGGAACGTCGAGATCCACATGCCGCGGGATGCCTCGCCGACGAGTTGCTCGACGCGTTCGCGCATCTCGCCCGCCGCCTTGTTCGTGAACGTGATGGCGAGGATCTGACTGGGCCACGCCTCGCGCCCGCGCAGCAGCGACGCGATGCGGCGGGTGAGCACGCTCGTCTTGCCCGAGCCGGCTCCGGCGACGATGAGCAGCGCGGGGCCGCGGTAGGTCACGGCGGCGAGCTGCTGCGGGTTGAGACCCGAGAGCAGGTCGTCCTGGTCGTGCGCTCCGGAAGCGCGCGGGCCTGAGGTGGACGGGACGATGAGAGGGGCTTCGGTCATGGCCCTTCGAGTCTAGGCTGGGCCGCAGACACCCGGTTGCGATCCGCCTCAGGAGGACGACATGATCAGCGATCTGCAGGAGCACGAGTGCCGCGAGCTGCTCACCAGCACCACGGTGGGCCGAATCGGCTTCCTCACGGATGAGCGCATCCAGATCTTCCCCGTGAACTATGCGATGTCAGAGGGCGATCTCGTAATCCGCACCTCGTCCGATGGCATCCTGCGCCGACTGGCGGATGACGATTCGCCGGCAGCCTTCGAGATCGACTATCACGACGACCTCGCGGGGACGGGGTGGAGCGTCCTGATGCACGGCCGACTCTCCCTGCTCGCCGTAGAGGACGTCCCCGCATCCGTCGGGCGCGTCTCGCCGTGGGCGGGCGACGAACGCGCGACGCCGCTGCGGTTCGCCATCGAGAGCATCACCGGCCGGCGCGCGCGGCGCGACCGGCACTGACGAAGGAGCACTTCATGCGCACGATCCTCAACATCATCTGGGTGGTCTTCGCCGGTTGGGCGCTGTTCCTCGGCTATGTCGTCGCCGGCATCCTGCTGTGCATCCCGATCCTCACGATCCCCTGGGCGATCGCGTCGTTCCGTCTCGCCGGCTACGCGCTCTGGCCGTTCGGGCGGCAAGTCGTCGACAAGCCGAGATCCGGTGCCGCAGCATTTCTCGGCAACATCGTCTGGGTCGTTCTGGCCGGCTGGTGGCTCGCGATCGCACACATCATCTCGGGACTCGCGCTGTGCATCACGATCATCGGCATCCCGATGGCGATCGCCGACTTCAAGATGGTGCCGATCTCGCTCATGCCGCTCGGCAAGGACGTCGTCTCCACCCGTCGCGGGCCGTTCGACGCGAAGTAGTGCGTCGGGCGAACGGCGAAGGCGCGTGGAGCGATCGGCCCCACGCGCCTTCGCCTGGTCAGGCTAGGCCTTCTGCGCGCGGCGGCGCAGCGTGACGGCGAGCGCGCCGGCGATGAGCAGGCCGAGTGCGAGCACGAGGTTTCCGGTCGGCAGCTCGGAGCCGGTGGCCGCGAGCGCCGCGCCGCCGCTGACCTCGATGTTCGCCCAGCCCAGCAGCTCGCCGTCGGCGGAGTAGACCGCGAGACGGTGGGAGCCGGCCGGGGCGTCCGTGGGGATGCTGACGGTGATGGCTCCGGCGGCGTTCAGCGTTCCGCCGGCGAGGAACACCGGGTCGGAGTACATCCAGACCTCGACGTCGACGCCGGCGTGCTGCGTGCCGACCGTTATCGTGACCTGACCGCCGGGCGCGACGACCGACTGGCTCACAGTCGCGTCGCCGCGGTTGCCGTCCACCAGCGCGGTGCCGGGGAGCGGCTCCACGGAGGGACCGGGCTGGCTGCCGCCGTCACCGCCTCCTCCGCCGTTGCCGGGACCTTCGCCGTCGTCGGGGCCTTCGCCATCCGCAGCAGCCGGCAGCGTGCCGGTTCGCAATGCGTTCGAGGTGTATCCGTCGGCGAACCACCAGACCGGGCGCTGGCCGTCCGTCGCGAGCGAGGCCGGCGCCGTCGCGAAGCCCTCGTTGTTGATGTCGGGTATGCCGGCCGGTCGCGCGAAGTGCGCGATACCGGGCTTGTCACTGCCGTTGAGCGTGATCTGCGCGGACTTGCCGCCGCAGCCGTCGTCGCATACCGCCCACAGCACGCCGAGCACGGAGTCGTAGTCCAGGCTCATGACTCCGGCGAGGCCGGGGTCGATGGTCGAGACGAGCTCGGCGGAGCCGTCAGCGGCGAGCGCGAACGCGTACACGCCGCCGCCGTCCTCGACGGCGACGAAGAACAGTCCGTCACCGGCGTACGCCGAGCCGTCGTACGGCGCGTTCGTGTTGTCGTCGAAGAGCTTTCCAGCGAGCGTGGCATCCGACACCCACTCGACGGCCTCGATGCCGAGGTTCGCGCCGACTGCGGGGAGCAGCTCGGTGAGGTCCCACTCGGTCAGGGCGACGAGGTCGGGGCCGGCTGCGTCGGGATCG
This sequence comes from Microbacterium abyssi, assembly GCF_015277895.1. Classification (NCBI taxonomy): domain Bacteria; kingdom Bacillati; phylum Actinomycetota; class Actinomycetes; order Micrococcales; family Microbacteriaceae; genus Microbacterium; species Microbacterium abyssi. The sequence goes on from NZ_CP063815.1 coordinate 2,414,415, forward strand.
ACCTGCAGGATCTTGTTCTGATTCACGCCCTTGTCGCCGTTGTCACGCTCGGAAGCGAGATAGACCAGACCGCTGCCGTCCACCGTGATGCCCTCGGTGTCGGGGCCCGCCGCGCCGGCATCCGACGCGTCCTTCTGGAATCGGACGCGCTTGCCGTCCACCCAACCGTCCGCGAACGAGACCGACCCGTCGGCCGAGGCCTTCAGCTTCCAGATCGTGCCGGTGCCGTTGTCGACCGCCCACAGGAACGCGCCCTCGGCGGTCTGCTGCACGTCGAGCCCGGAGCTGTCCTCGAGGAACATCGGGATGCTGTCGAGCGCCCGTACATCGGCCGAACCGGGCCATGCCGAGACCGCGATCTCACCGACGCAGACGTTGGCCGTGCCGGGTGTGGACTCCGACGTCGCCGCGAACGGGCCGGTGGTGTCGGGGCAGCGGCCCCAGGTGGGCGCGATGTGCGCACCACCCCATGAGGTCGAGTCCACGAGCTGCTCGCCGTCGAACACGCGAACAATGTCGTCCTTGCCGATCCCGAAGTCGAGTTCGTCGATCACGAGGTATCCGTTCGCCGGGATGCTGGTGCCCTCGGCGATCTCGTACGCGTGAGTGTCGTCGTCGTCCTTCACGACGATGCCCGAGACGTCGAGCATCTCGCCCGTCGGGTTCACGAGCTCGACCCAGTCGGGTTCGCCGTCGGACTCGACCTCGTTGATGCGCACCGGGCTGCCGCAGGCGTTGCGGATCCCCTTGGTCGAGGTCGCGAGGTCCGCGAACTCGCCCGTGCCGTCTTCGCAGCGCGCCCATACGCCGTCCGCGTGGTCGGGGTACGCGTGCTCGGCGACCGTGATCCCACGGGCATCCCGGATCGTGGCGGTGTCACCACCGCCGAGACCGAAGACGAAGTCCCGGGTCTGATCGAACACGAAGTAGGCGCCGGGCTCGAGGACGGTCCCTGCGGCGAGCGGCGTGGTCTCGCCGGCGTGACCGACCGGGTCGTCGTCCATCGCCGTCCACCCGGACATGTCGACCGGGGTCGAACCGAGGTTCACGACCTCGATCCAGTCGGTCGCATCGCCGTTGGACTCGATCTCGTTGATCACGACGTCAGGCAGAACGCAAGAGTTGGCAGCGCCTTTCGTCTCGTGTGCGAGAACGAACTCGCCCCGCCCGTCCGGGCAGCGCGCGAGAGTCGCGGCGATCTCGTCGCCGTCGATGTTCGCGTGGCCCTCCCAGGCGCCGGTGCGGTCGCTCAGCGTGCCGCTCGCGTCGAAGAGCCTGATCTCGTCGGCGCTGCCGATGCCGATCGCGTCGCCGAACTCGCCGTCCGCGTATGTGTCGCTTTCATCGTCGAACACACGACCGGCGGCTGCGGCCTCGACGACGAGGAACTGGCCGCCGGAGATCACGCTTCCGGCGGGGAACCGCCAGCGGTGGTCGTCGGAGTTGTCGCGGAGCTCGTAACCCGAGAGGTCGAGCGCCTCGGCGCCCGGGTTGTACAACTCGACCCAATCGGCGGGGCCGGAGTCGACCTCGTTGAGGACGACCGAGCCGGCGACGGGATCGCCGCCGTCGCCTTCGTCCTCGCCCCCGCCGTCACCCTCGGTCGGGAAGATGTTCTCCGCGCCCTTGGTCGAGTCGGCCGTGACGGCGTATTCGACGTCGGCGCCTTCGCCCTTCGCGCCCCAGCTGGGCACTGCGTGAGTGCCGGCGGGCCATGTCGCCTCGAGCAGCGGAGTCGCGCCGTCCGCGTCGCCGGGCGCGAAGAGGCGGACGCTGTCTCCCTTGCCCAGACCGAAGTCGAAGTGGCCCGCGCCATCCGTCAGCGTGTCGAGGACGAGGTAGGCACCGGGCTCGACGACCGTGCCGGCGGGGAAGACATACGCGTGTGCGTCGTCATCGTCTTTGACCACGTAATCCGTCAGATCGACTGGACCGTCGGAGTGGTTGTAGAACTCGATCCAGTCGTCCGGGATGCCCCCGTTGGAGACGACTTCGTTGATGCGGATGCCGAGCGGCTCTGCAGCGGCGACAGCGGCGGTCGGTGCGGCGAGAAGGGTGGCGGCGCCGAGGGCGCCGACCACCGATGCCGCGAGCCCGCGAGACAGGCGAGACATGTGACTCCAGAGGTCGGGATGGGACACGAACGTGTCTCAGTCGACCGATTCCGGCTGTCCGGCAGGGGCACGGCATCCGTCGAGCAGATGAACGGGCCGTGTCCGGGCGGGGTCAGGCGATGCGTGTGCCCGGCGGCAGCATCCGCGCGGGAGTGCTGGTGCGCGCCCAGGCGCCGGCGAACAGTCCGCCGGCGATGACGATCTGGATGCCGAGACCGACGAACCAGCTCGGCACTGTGCTGTCGATGACCTCACGCGGCGTCTGCTGCTGGCTCTGCGACGCGCTGGGGTCGCACTCGTCCCAGCGGTAGTCCTGCGGCGGCAGCTGCGCGCCGCGCACGCCGTACTTGATCTGCCCGAACACGTCCACCGGCCATCCCTGGGCGTCGTAGACGGTGGGCGTGGCATCCGCCAGCACCACGAACGGGTTCGCGGAGAGAAGCCACCACACGCGATCGAACCGCGGCACCTCATAGGTGTACGTCTCCCACCGCTCGCAGTCGACGTTTCCGAAGGCGTCGTACGGGCGGTTGTAGCTCGTGGTCTCGCTGCGCAGCGCTGCGCCGCCCAGACCGAAGGCGATCAGAGTACCGATCGCGAGAGCCGCGACGACGAGGTAGGTCGCCGCCACAGAGAAGAGGGGCCGCGCGATGAGCCCGCTCAGGCCCACGCCGATGGCCGCGACGACGACGATCTCGGCGGCGAGCACGAGAAGCGAGACGGCGAGCGTCGCGGGATGCACTCCGCCGGCGAGCAGGGAGACGCCGAGGAACGGCACCGCGACGAGGAGGAACACGCCTCCCGTGGCGATCGCCGCGAGGAGCTTTCCGAGCATGATGTCGCCGGTGGATGCTGCGGTGACCTGCACGGCGGCGAGGGTCGCGGCATCGCGGTCGCCGTTGATCGCGTTCCCGCTGAGCGTCGGCGAGACGAGCACCACCAGCAGCAGCACGACGTTGACGACGATCGAGTAGACGCCGGCGCCCGTCACCTCGGTGGACGCGTACACCGAGAAGGACAGCGCCGTGACACCGAGCAGGATCAGGGCGAAGACGCCCAGCAGGATGTACCAGCTGACGCTGCGGAGCCGCTGGGTCAGCTCGAGCCGGGCGATCAGGCCGATGTGCGTGAGGTTCATGCGTGCGGCTCCGCCCGTGGCAGGTTGAGGAAGGTGTGCTCCAGTGCGCTCTGCGCCGGTGCGAACTCGCTGATCGCGAGTCCGGCATCCACGAGGCGGCGCAGTCCCGCGGCCGCAGCGTCCTCCGTCTCGAACCCGGCGAGCACGGCGTTGCGGTCGATGCCGAGGGCTCCCGGCTCCATCCCGAGCGCTCCCGCGATCCGATCGGCGTCGGCGGGCAGCCGTGCAGCATCCGCCCCGCTGAGGCGGATGCGCCAGCCTCGGGCGGCAGCCTGGGCGGTCGCGGCGTCGACGACGGAGCCCGCGACGAGGAACACCGCGTCGTCGATGACCTCTTCGAGCTCGGAGAGGATGTGACTCGAGATCAGGACCGTGCGCCCCTCGGCTGCGAGGCGGCGCAGCAGCACGCGCAGCTGCACGCGCGCATCCGGATCGAGTCCGGACGCCGGCTCGTCCAGCAGGAGAACCTGCGGGTCGTGCACGAGCGCGCGGGCAAGGCCCAGCTTCTGCTTCTGCCCGCGCGAGAGCACCTTCGCCGGAGCATCCGCCAGTTCACTCAGGCCGACGAGCACGAGCAGTTCGGCGGCGCGGGCCTCGGCTGCTGCCCGGTCGATGTCGTAAAGGCGCGCGGTCGTGACGATGGTCTCGCGTGCGGTGAGGGACGGCCAGGCGCCCAGCGCATCCGGCATCCAGCCGAGCAGGCGGCGTGCGCTCAGCGGATCCTCGAGGGGGTCGACGTCGCCGATGCGGATCGTGCCGGTGTCGGGGGCGAGCAGGGACGACAGCATCAGCAGCAGCGTCGTCTTTCCCGCGCCGTTGGGGCCGACAAGTCCCGTCACGCGACCGCGTCCGGCTCGGAAGCTCGCGTTCCTGACGGCGTGAACCGTGCCGAACGACCTGCTGACGCCCTCGGCGACGATTCCGCTCATGCGGTCATTCTGGCAGGGAATCAGCGGCGGAAGAACGCCACGCCGAGATCGGGATGATCGACGAAGACGCCGTCGACGCCGCTACGTGCGATCACGGCCCATTCCGACTCGTAATCGCCGAACGCCTGCCGGCCGCCCTCGCCGCGGTACTCCGCCGCGAGGAACGCGTTCTCGGGGCGGACCGTCCAGGTGAACACCTTCAGCCCTCTGGTGTGCGCATCCTCGACGATCGTGTTGCCCTTGACGAGCAGCATCCGCTTGCTGACGCTGATCCCGTCGACCCTGCCGACGAGCCCGTCGAGCCCGCGCGCGGTCACTGTGGCCTTGTAGGTGGCGGCCTGTCGGCCATGCGCGACGAGCTGGTCGTAGGGGCGACCGGATGCCTCGATCAGGTAGATGTAGGACGCCGCGATGCCCTCCTCGCGCAGCTGCGCGAGGACCGTCGACTCGAACGACTCGATCATCAGTGGCAGCTGGCCGTCTGCCCAGCCGGCGGCGCGCAGGTCGCGGGCGATCAGGGGGGCGAGGTCGATGCCGATGCTCGCGAAGTAGGTCGCGTGCTTGACCTCGAGCACGACCCCGATCTCGCGTCCGTGCTCGCTCGAGCCGGCGCTGATCAGCTCCAGGAGATCGGTGAGCCGCAGCATGGGCTGCGCGCCATCGAACGAGGCGCTGGACGGGCGCACCTCGGGCAGTCGTTCCCGCACGCGGAGGGTTGCGAGCTCATCCCAGGTGAAGTCCTCGGTGAACCATCCCGTCAGAGGCTGGCCGTCGATGCGCTTGGTCGTCTTCCGGTCGGCGAACTCCGGATGGTCCTCGACGTCGGTCGTGCCGGAGATCTCGTTCTCGTGTCTGACGACGAGCACGCCGTCCTTCGTCGCCACGACGTCGGGCTCGACGGCATCCACACCCATCGCGAGTGCGAGTTCGTATGACGATCTGCTGTGTTCGGGCCGGTAGCCGGGTGCGCCCCGGTGGCCGATGACGAGCGGCGACTTCCTGGGCATGGATTCAGGTTAGAACACCCCATACATAGAATTCCGCCGGTATCGTAGAGGAAAGCGACCTTCAAACCCTTTCGGAGTGAGGCCCACCCACCATGAGCAATTTCGCCTTCAACAACCCGGCGTTCCAGCAGCAGGATCCGCGCAACGTCGCCAGCTACCCGGGTGCGCCCGGCGCTCAGCGGGGTGTGCAGGGGGCCCAGGCCGCCTCGCTCCAGCACGGCGCCATGGATGCTGCCGCCAACGCGCAGCTCGAGGGCATGTACGCATCGCCCTCCGCCGGTTCCATCGAGACCGACCGGATGAGCGTCGAGGACACCGTCTGGAAGACCGCAGGACTCTTCGGGATCCTCCTCGTCACCGCAGCGATCGGCTGGGTCTGGTCGTTGGGCGGACTGTCCTTCAACCCGAGCGCGGGCGTGTCGATGCTGCCGATGATCATCGGTGCGCTCGGCGGATTCGTGCTCGCGATGGTCATCACCTTCACCTCGCGCAAGAAGGTGCGCCCCGCGCTGATCTTCGGCTATGCCGCTCTTGAGGGTCTTTTCGTCGGTGGCATCTCGGCATTCTTCGAGGTCATCTACCCGGGCATCGTCGTGCAGGCGACGCTCGCGACCCTCGCCGTCGTGGGCGTGACCCTGGCGCTGTTCGCCAACGGCAAGATCCGCGCGTCCAAGAAGATGACCAAGGTCTTCATGATCGCCATGGTCGGCTACCTCGTCTTCTCGCTGCTGAACCTCGTCCTCATGTGGACCGGCGTCAACCAGAACGCGTTCGGACTGCGCAGCGTCGAGATCATGGGCATTCCGCTCGGCCTGATCATCGGCGTTCTCGTGGTCTTCATGGCCGCGTACTCGCTGGTCATGGACTTCGACCAGATCCAGCAGGGCGTGCGCAACGGCGCTCCCCGTCAGTACGGCTGGGTCGGCGGCTTCGGCATCATGGTCACCGTCGTCTGGCTGTACGTCGAGATCCTCCGCATCATCGCGATCGCCCGCGGCAGCGACTGATCAGATCCTCACCGGTGAATGGCCCCGTCTCCTCGGAGATGGGGCCATTCGCATTCCCAGCCTCATATCGGCAGTCGCAGCCACGCCGCAAGGGTGTAGCGCGTGTACCGCGCAGAGGAGCATAGTTGCATCACCGCAAACAGAAAGGGGATTGATCATGGGTTTTCTCGGATTTCTTCTTCTCGGTCTCATCGCCGGAGCGATCGCCAAGCTGATCCTGCCGGGCAAGCAGGGCGGCGGATGGTTCGTCACGCTGCTGCTCGGCGTCGTCGGCGCACTGCTCGGCGGCTGGATCGGAGGTCTGCTCTTCGGCCGCGGACTTGAGGAGTTCTTCGACCTCGGCACGTGGGCTCTCGCCATCGGCGGTGCGATCGTCGTGCTGCTGATCTACGGCCTCATCGTGGGCCGCGGTCAGAAGGTCGACGACTAGATCTGATCATTCGGCGGCCTTCGCCTCCAGAAGGGCCCGCTCCCGGTCGTTTCCCGCCAGTTCGGCGGCGACAGCGAACTCGGAGCGGGCCTCTTCTCTGCGTCCGAGACGCAGCAGCATCTCGCCGCGGGTGGCAGGCAGGAGATGGTATCCCGCCAGCGCTCCTGATTCGGCGAGCCGGTCGATGATGCGCAGAGCGGACGCCGGGCCCATCGCCATAGCGACGGCCGCAGCCCGGTTCAGCTCCACGATCGGCGATGGCGCGATCCTGCCCAGCGCCTCGTAGAGCAGGACGATCCTGTCCCAGTCCGTGTCGTCGATGGATGCCGCGACCGCATGGCACTCCGCGATGGCCGCCTGCAGTCCGTATGCACCGCGCCCGCGACCGCGCGCGTCGGCACGTTCGAGCGCGGCCCGACCGCGAGAGATGCGGCCGCGGTCCCAGCGGCTGCGGTCCTGGTCTGCGAGGAGGATCGGCTCCCCATGGGCGTCGACCCGGGCCGGAAACCGTGCGGCGGTGAGCTCCATCAGCGCGAGCAGGCTGTGCGCGTCGCGTTCACGGGGCACGAGGGCCGCCAGCACGCGTGTCAGACGGATCGCCTCGTGGCTGAGCTCGGGGCGCATCCAGTCCTCCCCGCTGCTGGCCGCGTGTCCCTCGTTGAAGACGAGGTAGAGCACGCCGAGGACGGCCGCGATGCGCTCGGGATACTCCTCACGCCCCGGCACCTCGAACGGCACCTTCGCGGCGCCCAGCGTCTTCTTGGCGCGGACGATGCGCTGCTGCACGGTCGCGGTGGGGACGACGAACGCCCTGGCGATCTCCTCGCTCGACAGACCGCCGACCACGCGAAGGGTCAGTGCCACGCTCGCCTCCCGCGACAGGACGGGGTGGCAGGAGATGAAGATCAGCCGGAGCACATCGTCGTCGATCGCATCCGGATCCCAGGGGGCGGCGTCCGCGGCATCCGCCTGCTCTCGTTCGAGATCGTGCGCGATCGTCGCGATCCGGTCGTCGTAGCGCTCCTGACGACGCCAGCCGTCGATGGCCCGGCGCTTCGCGACGGCCGTCAGCCACGCCGCGGGGTTGCGCGGCACGCCCTCGGCGGGCCACTGGCGCAGCGCCTCGAGCACGGCATCCTGGGCGAGGTCCTCGGCGAGCCCGAAGTCGCCCACCATCCGGGTCAGGGTTGCGACGATCTTCGCGGACTCGATGCGCCACACGGCGGCGACGGTGCGCTCCACCTCTGGTGTGGAGCGCACCGCGCCGCCGTCGGGACCGGATTCCGTCATGTCACTGCTGGGCGCGCTGAGACTGCTCCTCGCGCCAGCCCTCTTCCTTCTGGATCCACTCGTTGTCGGCCGGGAAGTCCTCCATCTCGGTCACTCGGCGGACCTCGAGGTAGCTGCCGGCGGTCAGCGGTGCGCGGCTCGCCCACTCCGCGGCCTCTTCACGCGTCGAGACCTCGATGATCCAGAATCCGTTGAACAGCTCCTTCGTCTCGCCGTAGGGGCCGTCGGTGACCAGCGGCTTCTCGGCGCTGAAATCGACGACGAAGCCCTCGGCGGCATCGGTGAGGCCCTCCCCCGCGAGCAGGACGCCGGCCTTCATCATCGACTCGTTGTACTTGCCCATCGCCTCGATGATCTGCTCGAACGGGATCTGCTCGTAGGCCTCGACAGCCTCGTCGGTTGCGCGCATGATCAGCATGAACTTCATGATGTTCTCCTTCGGTTGCGGGGTCGTTCTCGACCCTCTCACTGAAGACGTCGAACGGGATAGACCTCGATCGACACTTCGTCCGAGAAAGTTCTGAGGAATCTTCGCTCAGCGGCCGGGGCGGGCGGCCGGGGCGGCTATCGCGTCGCGCACCGCCGCGCCCAGGGCCGCCATCGATGCCGCCGGGCTCCGGCGCGCGGCTGCGGTTCGCGCCTGGGATGCCAGCTCGTCACGGCGGCGCCGGTCGCCGATGACGGCTGTCATCGCGGATGCCAGCGCTTCGACGTCGCCGTCGTCCACCAGGATGCCGCCGCCGTCGACGAGCGCATCCTTCGGACCGTACGGCATGTCGTAGGAGATCAACGGAACGCCGTGCCCGAGCGCTTCGAGCACGACCATGCCCTGCCCCTCGTTCGTGCTGGTGAAGACGAAGGCATCCGCCTCGCGCCACGCCTCCGACAGATCGGCGAGGTGACCGTGCAGCTCGACCGCATCGTCGACACCGAGTTCTGCGGCCAGCTGCTCGAGGTCGTGCCGCAGTGCTCCCGCACCGTACACGTGCAGTTCGGCGTCTGGCACGTCGGCGCGCACGCGCGCCAGCGCGCGGATCGCGTGATCCACGCGCTTGCGCGGGATGAGCGAGCACATCATCGACAGGCGCCCCGGTACCGGGAGGTTCTGCCCTTCGACGGGCACCGAGTGCGGGACGACGGCAGAGCGGATGCCGCTCCCGATGCGCCGCTCCACATCGGCCCGCTGAGAGGGGGTGAGCCAGAGGACCTGATCGAAGCGGTCCGCGATGCCGAGCCAGCGCTCCCAGATCGCATCAATCGGCGAATCCCAGTGGAACGGCGCCAGCACATGACAGGCGTGCGTGGCGTGCAGCAGTACGACACCCGGGGCGAGCAGCGGTGCGGCGTCGGCGACGAGGAGCTCCCCGACCTGACGCGCCTCGCAGATGACGATCACGCCCTCCGTCTCCGCGGCGAGAGCGTTGATCCAGGTGCGATACAGGGCACCGAAGCCGGCCAGCCGGCCCACGGGGCCTGCCGCGTCCCAGACGACTACCGAGGCTTCGCTCAGATGCCAGTTCGGGTCGCCGTGGATGACCGGCAGCTCGAGCACAGTGCGGCCGTCGGAATCGGTGATGATCCGGCGATCGCCGGCGGAATCCGCGGCATCGTCGAGCGGCCGCGCAGCGGCGCGCAGCCACGCGGCATCCGCTCGCGCATCGTCGAACAGGTTGCGCAGCTCGACACCGTCGGGAAGCAGACCACGACGACGCCATTCGGCGCGATGCGCATCATGCTCCTCGGCGGTTCCCGGGTCGACCGTGAGGATGCGCACCCGAGCACCGGCCGCGGCCATGTCGCGAGCGCGCCGCAGCACGGAGATCGTGAAGCCGCCGTCCAGGTCGGGGATGAGCCGGCTGGCGAGCACGAGATACTCGCCCGATGGCAGCACCGAAGTCATGCCGGCGTCACTCCCGCTCGTCCGCTGTCGCGGACGAGCGCCACGCTGCGCTCACCTTCGAGCTCTCGTGACATCCGTCACTCCCACTCGATGGTCCCCGGGGGCTTGGAGGTCACATCGAGCACGACGCGGTTGACGTCGCGCACGCCGTTGGTGATGCGGTTGGAGATCTTCGAGAGCACGTCGTACGGCAGGCGGGTCCAGTCGGCCGTCATGGCATCTTCACTGGACACCGGGCGCAGCACGATGGGGTGGCCGTAGGTGCGGCCGTCGCCCTGCACGCCCACCGAGCGGACGTCGGCGAGCAGCACGACGGGGCACTGCCAGATCTCGCTGTCGAGACCTGCCTTGGTCAGCTCCTCGCGGGCGATGGCATCGGCCTCACGCAGAATCTCGAGGCGGTCAGCGGTGACCTCACCCACGATGCGGATGCCGAGGCCGGGGCCCGGAAACGGCTGCCGGCCGACGATGGCCTCCGGCAGGCCCAGCTCGCGGCCGATCGCGCGGACCTCGTCCTTGAACAGGGTGCGCAGCGGCTCGATGAGCTCGAAGTCGAGGTCTTCCGGCAGACCGCCGACGTTGTGGTGCGACTTGATGTTCGCGGTTCCCGTGCCGCCGCCCGACTCGACGACGTCGGGGTAGAGCGTGCCCTGCACGAGGAACTTGATCGGCTCGCCCTCGGCCGCAGCCTCTGCGACGAGGTCGCGCTGCACCTGCTCGAACGCGCGGATGAACTCGCGGCCGATGATCTTGCGCTTCTGCTCGGGGTCGCTGACGCCCTTGAGATGCCCGAGGAACGTCTCACGTGCGTCCACGGTGATCAGACGCACGCCGGTCGAGGCGACGTAGTCGTTCTCGACCTGCTCGCGTTCGCCCTTGCGGAGGAGCCCGTGGTCGACGAACACGGCGGTGAGCTGGTCGCCGATCGCCTTGTGCACCAGCGCGGTCGAGACGGCGGAGTCGACGCCGCCGGAGAGCGCTGAGATGACGCGGGCGGAGCCGACCTGCTCGCGGATGCGCGCGACCTGCTCCTCGATGACGTTGCCGCTGTTCCAGTCGGAGGCGAGGCCTGCGGCCCTGTGCAGGAAGTTCTCGAGCACCTCCTGGCCGTGATCGGAGTGCTTGACCTCGGGGTGCCACTGCACGCCGTAGAAGCACTTCTCGTCGCTGCCGAAGGCCGCCACGGGGGTGTCGGGGGTGGATGCCAGGACGTCGAAGCCCTCGGGCGCGCGGGAGACCTGGTCGCCGTGGCTCATCCACACGTTCTGCGTGTTCGGCTGACCGCCGAGCAGCACGCCGCCGTCGTTCGCGATGACGGCATCCGTGGCGCCGTACTCGCGCAGACCGGTGTTGGCGACCTCGCCGCCGAGGGCGCGCGCCATGACTTGGAAGCCGTAGCAGATGCCGAGCGTCGGGACGCCGAGATCGAAGATCGCGCCGTCGAGAGAGGGTGCGCCCTCCTCGTAGACCGACGACGGACCGCCGGAGAGGATGAGGGCGACCGGGTTCTTCTCGGCGATCTCCGATGCGCTGGCCGTATGCGGCACGATCTCGCTGTAGACACCGGCCTCGCGGACGCGGCGTGCGATGAGCTGCGCGTACTGGGCGCCGAAGTCGACGACGAGAACGGGGCGCTGTGCGGTGTCGGCGCTCATCGCGCTGCCTCCTGTGTCTGGGGTTCTGCAGCCGTCGCGGCTTCACGGGATGCGAGATACGCCTTGACCTCGCGGGAGACCCTGACCTCCATGATGAAGGAGAGGGCGGGGATGACGCCGCCGAGTGCGAGCATGATGAAGCGGGCGAACGGCCAGCGCATCAGGCTCCACAGGCGGAAGATCGCGAACAGATAGACGACGTAGAACCAGCCGTGCGCGACGAGGATCAGCAGCGAGAGGTTGATGCCACCCGCCGTCTCGCCCGTGGAGATGTCTTCGCACCCCATGCCGCCCGGCACGAACAGCGAGTACCACTGGCATCCGTCCTGCATGATCACCGGAGCGAACCAGAGGAGTCCGCGGTCGCCGCCGGCGAACAGCTCGAGATGGATCGGCGTGTACTTCAGGATCATCTCTGCCAGCAGCAGGAGCAGCATGACACCGGTGACGATCGAGGCGATCTGATAGAACTTCAGCGCCCCGCGGATCTTCGGGAACGAGGCGGCTTTCGGTTCGGGCATGTAGTCAAGTCTACCCGCGGGCACAGCGCCTCCCGCCGCGCTCTGATCGATCAGGAATCGAGAAGACACGGCATTCGGACGCGCGTACCGTCGCTGACATGAACACGATCGACAGCATCACACTCGAGGTCACCGACCTGCCCGGCGCGGAAGCGTTCTACTCGCAAGCGTTCGACCTCGGCGACAGGCTTCGCCTGATCCGGTCGGACGCCGCGACCTCGGGCTTCCGCGGATACACCCTCTCCCTCATCGTCCGGCAGCCGGCCGACGCGCGACTCGTTCTCGACGACGCGATCGCCGCCGGCGCCACCGTGCTGAAGCCGGCCGCGAAGTCGCTGTGGGGCTTCGGCGGAACCGTCCAGGCACCGGACGGCGCGGTGTGGAACATCGCCACATCGTCCAAGAAGGATGCCGCGCCGCCGAGCCGTACGATCGAGAACTTCGTCCTGCTTCTGGGTGCCGACGACGTCAAGGCGAGCAAGGCGTTCTACGTGGAGCGAGGCATCCGCGTCGGCAAGAGCTTCGGCAGCTACGTCGACTTCGAGATGCCCGAGGGGTCAATCGGGCTCGGTCTCTACAAGCGCGCCGCGCTCGCGAAATCCGCGGGCGTGGATGCCGAGGGCTCCGGCTCCCACCGCATCGTCATAGGCGGCGGGCTCGGCGAGGCGACCGATCCCGACGGTTTCCGCTGGGCGCCGTCCGCCTGAACGCACGACGGAGGCCGCCGGGATCGCTCCCGACGGCCTCCGCTGCGACTTCAGTCGATCAGAACCAGCCGCGGATGATGTCCCACAGCCAGTCGATGATCTGGCCGATGATGCCACCGGCGTTGCCGCCGCCCTTGTTGACCGTGACCTGGTCGGTGGCCTGGTCGCCGTCAGCCTGGGCGACGATCACCGTGTAGCGTCCGGCGTCGGTCTTCTTCGGAACCGTGACCGAGGCGGAGAACGTGCCGTCCTCCTCGACCACGACGGTGCCCAGTTCGATGAGCTTGCCCTTCTTCGACTCGAGCGTGACCGTGAGGGTCTCGCCCGGCTCGAAGTCCGCGCCCGTCACCGTCAGCTTCTTGCCGGCGCTGACGGTGTTGCCCTCGACCTCGATGGTTCCGGCGAACTCCTCCTCACCGGCATCCGCGAAGGTGATCGGGACCTGCACGCTCGTGCCGGCATCCGCGACCGCGACGGTGAGCAGCTGCTCGCCGGACACGCCCTCGGGGACGGTGAACGTCAGGCTCGCGCGGCCGGCCTCATCGGTGGTGTCGACGATCGTCGGGTCGACGGCGCCGGTCGCCAGCACCGTGTCACCCAGCGAGACCGTGACCTCACCCGGTGCCTGCTCGCCACCGCTGAATGCGAGCGACGAGAGGTCGATCGTGACCTCGTCGCCTGCGCTGTAGCCGTCGGCATCCGGTGCGCTCAGCGACACGCCGACCGCACGCTGCGCGAGATCGGGCGTCGCCGTGCCGTTGGCGTCGAACCAGTCGACCATCGACTGCAGATCGATCTTGCCGGTGTCGGCCTTGTTCGTGCCCTCGGCGAAGGTGGCGAAGTTGTCTCCGCCCGCCGCGAGGAACGAGTTGGCCGCGACGACGTACGACGCCTCCGGGTCGATCGGTTCTCCGTTCAGCGTGATCGAGGTGATCCGCTCGCCCGCCGCCGCCGTCGGGTCGTAGGTGTACTGCAGCCCCTCCGAGACGCCGAGCTTCAGGAACGGGCGGCTCGCGCCCTCCGGCTGCCACTGCTCCTCGAGCACGCCCTTGAGCTGGGCGCCGGTGAGGCTCAGCGTCACCAGGGTGTTGGCGAAGGGCTGCACCGTGGCCGCCTCGCGGAACGTCACGTTGCCATCGGGGTCGGTCTCTCCGGAAGAGGCGTGCGTCAGGTTCGCGCGGATGCCGCCGGGGTTCATGATCGCGACATCGGCGCCGGTCGCCCACTGCTGGACGTCGGCGACGAAGTTCCCGATCGTGGACTCGCCACCGCGGTTCTCCGACCCGTTGGTCTGACGTGCGCGGTTGAAGTCCCCGGTGATCTGACCGACCGACTCAGCACCGAGGACGTCAGCCTCGGCCTTGGCGTCATCGACGATCTTCTGCACGTCGGCGACCGGCTCGTAGAGCGGCACGCCGTCCTGCGTGAGGGGCTTGATCTCGTTGGTGATCGAGAGCAGCTCCTTCGTCTCCGGGTCGACCTGCAGGTTCATCAGACCGAAGTTCTCGCCGTACTGACCGGCCGAGACGACCGGTCGGCCGTCGATGACGTGGTTGTACGCGAGGTGGGTGTGCGCCGAGACGATCGCGTTGACGCTGTCGTCGACGCCGGCGACGATCTCGCCGAGAGCCGAGTCCGGCGTGATGCTGGCGATGTCGGATGACGTCGCACCCTCGTGCACGAGCAGCACCAGCACGTCGGCTTCGCCGTTGGCCGTGTCGCCGTCGGTGAGTTCGTCGGCCACGGCGTTCACCGAATCGACGATGCTGCGCACCTCGAGATCGGCGATGCCCTCCGGCGAGACGAGCGAGTCGAGCTCTTCGGTCACAGCGCCGATGAAGCCGACGTTCACGCCGTCCATCTCCTTCACCCATGCGGGTGCGAGCGCGGTCTCACCGGTCTCGGTGAGGAACACGTTCGAGGAGATGTACTCCCAGTCCGCGCGGTCCTGCACGCGGTCGCGGAGGTCTTCCCAGCCCTGGTCGAACTCGTGGTTGCCCGCCGCGCTCACTTCGAGCCCGGCCGCGTTCAGCGCATCGATGGTGGGGTTGTCGTCGTTGATGAACGACGTGAAGGTGGACGCTCCGATGAGGTCGCCGGCTGCGGCGAACACGGTGTTCGGGTTCGCGTCGCGCACCGACTTCACCGCGCCTGCCAGCACAGCGGCACCGGCTGCGGCACCGTCCGCCTCGATGCGACCGTGGAAGTCGTTGATCGTGACGATGTCGATGTCGACGGGCGGGATCTCGCTGGAGATGCCGACGATGACCGGGTCGTGGTCGCTGGAGCGGAACGGCGTGCCGGCCTCGGCCGCGCCGAACGCGTAGCCGCGGTCGCTCCACTCGGGCGAGTTGATGGTCCACACGCCCGTGCCGGTCACCGACTCCGCAAGCTGCGGCGACGCGATCGCGTGGTCGAGTGAGCCGAGCTCGCCGTCGAAGGTGTACGTGTACTGGCCTTCGGCGTTCGCCGGAACCAGGTCGATCCAGCCGGCCTCCGCGAACACATTGATCGGGTCTTCCTGACCGTAGGCGTTGAAGTCGCCGAGCAGCAGGATGTCGGAACTACCCGCGGTGTCGGCGATCGTCTCGGTGAAGGACAGCAGCGACTGCGCCTGCGCGGTGCGGTCGGCGTTGAAGTGACCCTGGCCGTCGGCCGGCTCGTCGCCGTCACCGGACTTCGACTTGAAGTGGTTCGCGACGACCGAGACGATCCTGCCGTCCATGTCGAACGTCTGCGCGATCGGCTCGCGGGCGTTGCCCCACACCGACTCGTCGATCACCGCGGTGCTGTCGCCGACAGGCGTGACGGCATCCTTCTTGTAGATGATCGCGTTCGTGATGACGTCGGTCGTGGTGCCCAGCAGGGCCTCCGGCGTCGGGACGTACTCCCAGATATCTGAGCCGGCGTCCTCGTTGAGTCCGTCGACGAGGTCCGCGAGAGCCACGTCAGGGGTGCCGTCGCCGAAGTGGACCGAGTTCTCGATCTCCATCAGCGCGACGACCTCGGCATCCAGGCCGCCTATCGCCGTGACGATCTTCGAACGCTGGACCGCGAAGAACTCCTCGTTCTTCGCGCCTCGGGCGTCGGCGTCGTCCTCGCTCATCGTCGTGAAGTAGTTGAAGACGTTGAACGCCGCGACCTGCACGTCGCCGCCGACCTCGGGGGCCGTCTCGGGGCGCGGGTTCTCGGTGGTGAACGATGCCCTGGCTGCGGCGTCGCTCGCATCGGTGATCGGGGTCACCGGCTGCAGACGCCAGTCCTCGAATCCGTACTGAAGCACGTAGCCGGCGTCGGCGAAGTCGACGACGTCGCCGTTGCGCACGATGGCGTCCTCGATGAAGTACGGCTGCTCGCCTGTGTGGGCGTTGTTGCTGATCTGGACGCTGTACCCGTCGTCGAGCAGAATGCGCTCGGCGCGGTTGGCGGCCGCGATCGCGTTCGCCTCGTCGCTGGGGCGGGTCGTCTCAGTACTCTTGACGTTGAGCTCGCCGGGGTTCAGCCACAGCGTGCCGAAGTTGTAGAGCTGATGACTGGATGCCACCCGGTAGGTGCCGTCGGGCGCGACGAGCATGTTCTCGTAAGCCTCGCGATCCGCGCCCGTGACCGTTCCGGGAAGCGGCGTCGCAGCGGGAGCACCGACGCCGGCCGTGACGACCGAGACGTCCTCGGCTGCGGCGGGAGAGATCTGCGTCTGTCCGAAGTACTCCGAGACCGTGCCGGTGACCGAGACGAGGTCGCCGATCTCGCCGGGGGCCTGCTTGCCGTCCAAGAACACGAAGACGCCGTCGGAGGCACCGGGGGTCGCGTCGTTCTCGCCGCCGGTGCCCTGCGTCTGGATGACGATGCCGTTGTAGCCGCCGGTGCGGTAGTCAGCCGTGACGACGCCCTCGACGGTGACGTTCTGGCCGGCGAGCGGCGAGACGTCGCCGGTGCCCTGCACCTCGGCGATGGAGACCGCAGTCGGCTCGGGGTCGGGGTCAGGCTGCGGGTCGGGATCAGGGTCGGTTCCGCCGGTGCCCTGCGGCGTGATCGATGCCGACAGGGTGAAGTCGGCGGAGTTGTCGTCGGTGTCTGCGCCGTCGGTGCGGTTCAGCGACTTGACGTCCTGGTTGTTCGCTGGCGCCGTGGCCAGTGCGCCCTCGAAAGTGTTCGACCCGCCGTACCCGAGCAGGTCGACGACCCCTTCGGCGCCGACGACCGATCCGGTGGCGAGCGTGACCGCCGAGGTGCCCTCGACCAAGGCGAGCGTGCCGGTCGTGCCGCTCGGGTTCAGACTGCCGGTGGCGTCGGGCGAAGGGAGATCCGCACCGTTGGCGCCGTTCGAGCCGCCCTGCACGAGGAAGTACCCGCCGGCGGGGATGGTGCCGGAGAGCGGGACGACGTTGTTCGTGTTGCCGGTGCCTGTCGCGGAACGGTACTGGATCGACGTGCCGTCGAGCGTGATGTCGGCGTCGGTCGGGTTGTACAGCTCGACGAACTTGTTCTTGAAGGCGGCGCCAGCGCTGCCGCCGGACAGATATGCCTCATTGATGACGACGCCCGTGCCGTCCACTGCGGCGAAGGCGGGAGCGGCGACGAGCGTTCCGAAGCTCATCGCGCATGCGGTCGTCAGCGCGAGAGCGCCGATGCGCACCCGTCTGCGTGCGATGGACGATCCGGCGCGATGCGCCGCGCCGTCGGGGGTGTACATCATGCGATTGTTCTCCTCGTCGACAGATGAGACCCCGGACACCGCCATGGGGCGCACGAGGGAATGTCCGCGAAACACAGGGTCCACGCCGCGGCCACTCGCGAGTGAGCTTATGAGTGGGCTGGGACTTTCCCGAGTGAGTTCACAGATCGCTAACCGGAAGTTCTTCCGCGCGCCGAGGCGATACGACTTTCAGCGCACGCCGACCGCGGATCACCTGGACGAAAGTCAGGTTCCCCGGATCAGGAGACGGATGACCCTGTGCTCTCCTCGAACTTCTCGACCTCGAGCTCCCAGCGGTCCTTCGCCAGGCGGTACCAGATGTAGAACGCGAAACCGGCGAAGACGGCCCATTCGAGCGCGTAGAAGATGTTCAGCCAATTGACGGTGGCGAGCTCGTTCGGGGCAGGCGATGCGATGTCCGCCAGGCCCTCCGGCGCCTCCACAGAGGCGAGATAGGGCCGGTAGACGGACAGCTGCTCGATGTCGTGCCACTGGCCCAGCAGCATCGCCGGCGACATGCGGTCCATCGCGTGCGGGTCATCGGCGGGCGGCAGTGTCGTTCCCTCATCCGAGATCACGCGCCCGGCGATCTCGGCGTCGGGGCCCGCGGCATTCTCCTCGAGGTCGGCGGCCGCGGCATCCGCACTCTCGCGATCCGGCGCCCATCCCAGCGCGACCGCGATCGAGGTGCGGTCGGCGACGCGGAGCTGGCCGGTCACCCAGTACCCCTCGACACCGTCGTTGAAGCGCGACGACACGACGAGGAAGTCGCCGGGCACCCAGGTGCCGGCGGTCTCCACGCGCTGCCCGACGTACGGTTCGGGCAGGTACTCGCCAGGGCCGACCACTTCGGTGAGCGGCCTCACCTCCTCCGTGACGCCGGCCGGCACCGGGTCGGTGTCGACGGCGCGCTCCAGCTGCCACTGCCCGAGGAACGCGAACACGCCGGCCACCACGAGGCACGCGCACAGCACCGCGATCCAGCGGCCGCGCAGCATGACCTCGCGAAGGGTCGGCGGGAACTCCTGAGGCGTCGTCACGGGATGAGGACGCCCGTCAGGACTGCTGGTACGGGGCGAGCACGACCTCGACGCGCTGGAACTCCTTGAGGTCGGAGTATCCGGTTGTCGCCATGGACTTGCGCAGCGCCCCGATGAGGTTGGCGGTGCCGTCGGCGACGGGAGCCGGACCGTAGAGGATCTCCTCGAGCGTCGCGATGCCGGGCGTCTGGACGCGGCGTCCGCGCGGAAGCTGCGGGTGGTGCGCCTCTGGCCCCCAGTGGAAGCCCTGGCCGGGGGCATCCGTCGCGCGAGCGAGAGCGACGCCGAGCATGACGGCATCCGCGCCCATGGCGAGCGCCTTGACGATGTCGCCGGAGGTGCCGACGCCGCCATCGGCGATGACGTGCACGTAGCGTCCGCCGGATTCGTCGAGGTAGTCGCGACGCGCGGCGGCGACGTCCGATACGGCCGTGGCCATCGGGGCGTGGATGCCGAGGGTGGCGCGCGTGGTGGATGCCGCTCCCCCGCCGAATCCGACGAGAACGCCTGCTGCGCCGGTGCGCATCAGGTGCAGCGCGGTCGTGTAGGTGGCGGCTCCGCCGACGATGACGGGGACGTCGAGGTCGTAGATGAACTTCTTGAGATTCAGGGGCTCGGCCACGCTGGAGACGTGCTCGGCCGACACGGTGGTGCCGCGGATCACGAACAGGTCGACGCCGGCCGCGGCGACGATGTCGTACAGCTCCTGGGTGCGCTGGGGGGTGAGCGAGCCGGCGACGGTCACGCCGCCTTCGCGGATCTCGGCGAGGCGCGAGGTGATGAGCTCGGGCTTGATCGGCTCGGAGTACAGCTGCTGCATCCGCACGGTCGCCTTCTCAGGCGGCAGCGAGGCGATCTCGGCGAGGAGAGGCTCGGGGTTCTCGTAGCGCGTCCACAGCCCCTCGAGGTCGAGGACGCCGAGGCCGCCGAGCTTGCCGAGCATGATCGCCGTCTTCGGGCTGACCACCGAGTCCATCGGCGCGCCGATGACGGGTGTGTCGAACGAGAACGCGTCGATCGTCCATGCGGTCGAGACGTCTTCGGGGTTGCGGGTCCGCCGCGACGGCACCACCGCGATGTCGTCGAACGTGTATGCGCGACGCGCGCGCTTTGCTCGGCCGAGTTCGATGTCCATGCTCACGGGACAAGCCTACCGGGCGTGCCGTTCAGCCCGGCCACCGCCCCGGGAGATGGCGGCTGCTGCCGCTTCGCCGCGGCGCGAGCGGCACGAAGCGCCACCTGCCGCGCCGGGGAGTTGCTCAGCTCGCGGCGCGGGCGGCGCGCTTCTCCTCCTGATAGACGCGGATCGCCTCGTAGCGCTCGGCGGATCGGGCACGGCGCTTGGCGGCCTCCTGGTCGCGGTCCTTCGGCGGCGCGGAGGTGACGAGGTCGTCGAGAAGGCGACGAGTCGCCCCCGCGATCTCGGCGACCGCTCGGTCGAAGACCGCCTGATTCGCCCGCGACGGGGCGTTGGATCCGGAGATCTTCCGTACGAACTGCAGGGCCGCGTCCTGGCACTCCTGGTCGGTCGCGGCGGGCTTCAGGTTGTTCAGCGGAACGATGTTGCGGCACATACCGGCACGCTACGCCGGGCACGCGGCGTCCGGAACCCCGCCGCTGGTTCAGTCGTGCTCGCGGCGGTCCTGCCAAGGCCGCGCCGAGGTACGGATGGCTGGCGAATCGCACGGATGCTTGTGGGAACCGGCCGGTTCGCCGGCCAGGTGTGCCGATCGCCAGCCAAACGTGCTTCGGGCGGCGAACCTATTTCTTGTAGTTGGGGGCCTCGACCACGATCTGGACGTCGTGCGGGTGCGACTCCTTGAGCCCGGCCGAGGTGATGCGCACGAACTTGCCGCGGGTCTTGAGCTCCTCGATGGTGCGAGCGCCGACGTAGAACATCGACTGACGCAGCCCGCCGACGAGCTGGTAGGCGACCGCGGACACCGGGCCGCGGTACGGCACCTGCCCCTCAATGCCCTCGGGGATGAGCTTGTCGTCGCTGGGGACGTCGGCCTGGAAGTAGCGGTCCTTCGAGTACGAGGTCTGCTTGCCACGGGTCTGCATCGCACCGAGCGAGCCCATGCCGCGGTACTGCTTGAACTGCTTGCCGGACTGGAAGACGATCTCGCCGGGCGACTCGTCGGTTCCGGCCAGGAGCGAGCCCAGCATGACGGCATCCGCGCCGGCGACGAGCGCCTTTGCGATGTCGCCGGAGTACTGCAGACCGCCGTCGGCGATCACCGGGATGCCGGCGGGACGGGCCGCGAGCGACGCCTCGTACACGGCGGTGACCTGGGGCACGCCGACACCGGCGACGACGCGGGTGGTGCAGATCGAGCCGGGGCCGACGCCGACCTTGACGGCATCCACGCCCGCGTCGACGAGCGCCTGCGCGCCCTCACGGGTCGCGACGTTGCCGCCGATGACGTCGATGTGCGCGAACGACTCGTCGGCCTTCAGACGCTGCACGAGATCGATGACGCCCTGCGACTGGCCGTTGGCGGTGTCGACGACCAGCACGTCGACGCCTGCGTCGCGCAGAGCCTCTGCACGCTCCCACGCATCGCCGAAGAAGCCGATGGCCGCGCCGACGCGCAGGCGGCCGTGCTCATCCTTGGTGGCCAGCGGGTACTTCTCGCTCTTGTCGAAGTCCTTGATGGTGATGAGGCCTGCGAGCTTGCCGTCCTCATCGATCAGCGGCAGCTTCTCGACGCGGTGCCGTGCGAACAGCGCGATGACCTCGCCGGCGGCCACGCCGACCGGAGCGGTCACGAGGTCGGAGGAGGTCATGACGTCCTTGACGAAAGTCGTACGGCGCTCGAACTCCGAGACGAAGCGCATGTCGCGATTGGTGATGATCCCGGCCAGGCGTCCGTCCTCGTCCACGACGGGAAGACCCGAGATGCGGTACCTCGCGCACAGGGAATCGACCTCTTCGACGGTCGCGTCCGGCGTGGTCGTGATCGGGTCGGTGATCATGCCCGACTCGCTGCGCTTGACGCGGTCGACGTGCGCGGCCTGGTCGGCGATCGAGAGATTGCGGTGCAGGATGCCGATGCCGCCCTCACGCGCCATGGCGATGGCCATGCGCGACTCGGTGACGGTGTCCATGGCACTCGACAGCAGCGGGGTGGCGACCGAGATGCGGCGCGTGATGCGCGAAGACGTGTCGGCCTCACTGGGGATCACGTCGGTGTGCCCGGGGAGAAGAAGGACGTCGTCGTACGTGAGTCCGACGAAGCCGAAGGGATCGTGCTGGTCCATGGATGATCCTCCTGCAGGCGAGAGCTGAGCGCGTTCACCAATTCTAAACGGCGCAGGCATAACGAAAATTCCTCGGTTCGGCGGCGCGACTAGTGAATGGCCGTCCGTCACAGTACGCTCAATCCCACGCCTGGGCCGACCCGAAGTCCAGGCGAACTCAATGTGGAGGTTGCGTGGGACCCACGTCTACTGCTGTCCGTCGAGCCCGACCATGGGTGGTCACCGCGCTCGGCATCCTGATGGCACTCGCGTTCCTGGCCCTTCAGCCGGCAGCATCCGCGCTCGCAGACGAGACGGACGACGGCCAGGAGATCACGGACTACTACTTCGCCGGAGTCATCACCTTCGATGACGAACCGGTAGCCGATGTGACCGTCACGATCGAGGGCAACGGCTTCGGCGCCGAGACCGCGACGGATGCAGAGGGCAAGTGGCGCCTGTACGTCCCGGAGAAGGAGGCGTACACGCTCACCGTCGACGAGAGCACGCTCCCGGAGGGCGTGATCGTCGAGGGCGATTCCGCATCGCAGGAGGTGGAGTTCGCGCTCACGAACACGAAGATCGTGAACCTGTTCCTGGGCGAGGGCGTGCGCGAGACGACGTCGTTCATCGACCAGCTGCTCTCCCGGATCGTCGGCGGCTTGAACTTCGGTCTGCTGCTCGGGCTCGCAGCCATGGGTGCCGCCCTCATCTACGGCACGACGCGCCTGTCGAACTTCGCCCACGGTGAGATGGTGACCTGGGGCGCCGTGATCGCGCTGCTGTGCACGACGTTCTGGCACCTTCCGATGTGGCTCGGCATCATCGCCGCCGTCGTCGCCGGCGGCCTGCTCGGATTCGCTCTGGATGCCGGGCTGTGGCGACCCCTGCGACATCGAGGCCTCGGCATCGTGCAGCTGATGATCGTCAGCATCGGGCTCTCGCTGGCACTGCGGTACGTCCTGCAGTACATGATCGGCGGCAGCACCTACCAGCTGCAGGGCGCGAGCCCCGCGCCGATCAAGCTCGGACCGATCTCGCTGTCGTACATCGACATGATCGGCATGGGCACGAGCATCGTGGTCATCCTGGGGGTCGCGTACTTCCTCACCCGCACCCGCGTCGGCAAGGCCACCAGGGCCATCTCCGACAATCCGCAGCTGGCCGCGGCATCCGGCATCGACGTCGACAGAGTCGTGCGTATCGTCTGGATCCTCTCCGGTGCGCTGGCGGCGGTGTCCGGCATCCTGTGGGCGTACTTCCGCCCCGGCGTGAAGTGGGACATGGGCATGCAGATGCTGCTGCTGATCTTCTGCGCGATCACGCTCGGCGGCCTCGGATCCGCGATCGGCGCGCTGATCGGCTCGATCATCGTCGGCCTCGCTGTCGAGGTGTCCACGCTGCTGGGAGTCCCGTCGGATCTGAAGTACGCCACCGCGCTCGTGGCACTGATCGTGATCCTCCTCGTGCGGCCCCAGGGTCTGCTCGGGCGCAGAGAAAGGCTGGGCTGACCATGGACTTCGGAAACATCTTCGGCAACACCGCCTCGTACCTGCTCAGCCCGACGACCATCGCGTACGCCCTCGCCGCGACCGGCCTCGCCGTGCACTTCGGCTACGCCGGGCTCCTCAACTTCGGCATGGCGGCGTTCATGGCCGTCGGCGGCTACGGCTACGCGATCTCGATCCTCAGCTTCGGTCTCCCCTGGTGGGGCGGCGTCGCGGTGGGCGTGCTCGCCGGCGCCGTGTTCGCGCTGCTGCTCGGCATCCCGACCCTGCGGCTGCGCGCCGACTATCTGGCCATCGCGACCATCGCCACGGCCGAGGTCGTGCGCCTGCTGTTCCTCACCGAGCTGTTCCGGGAGTGGACCAACTCCGCCGGAGGCCTCTCCGGCTATCACCAGAGCTTCCGCGAGATGAACCCGTTCCCCGAGGGCACCTACGGCTTCGGCCCGTGGACGTACAACGCCAACGACCTCTGGGTGCGCGTGTTCGGCCTGATCGTGCTCGCCCTGTCGCTGCTGGTCGTCTGGGCGCTCATGCGCAGCCCGTGGGGCCGCGTGATCAAGGGCATCCGCGAGGATGAGGACGCCGTGCGCTCGCTCGGCAAGAACGTCTTCGCATACAAGATGCAGGCGCTCGTCGTCGGCGGGATCATCGGCGCACTCGGCGGCATCGTGTTCGTGCTTCCCTCGGCCGTGATCCCCGGCAGCTATTCGACGTCGCTGACGTTCTTCCTCTGGACGATCCTGCTCCTGGGCGGGGCTGCGACGGTCTTCGGACCCACGCTCGGCGCCGTCCTCTTCTGGGTCGTGTTCGCGTTCCTGGGCGGTCTGCTGCCCGAGATGGCGCGCATCGGCTGGCTGCCGATGACCACCAACCAGGCCGACGTCGTCCGCTACATCGTGATCGGCATCGTGCTCATGCTGATCGTGATCTTCCGCCCCCAGGGCATCCTCGGGAACAAGAGGGAGATGACCTTTGTCAAGTGACAGCACGGCGGGAAGCACCTCCGCCCCGCAGACCGGCAGCATCCGCCGCCCCAAGACGACCGGCCTCGCGAACGGACCAGCCGCCCCCGGAGTCGCCAAGGTCGACCCGATCCTCGTGGTGGATGCCGTCACCCGCCGCTTCGGCGGCCTCACGGCCGTGGACGTCGACCACCTCGAGATCCCGCGCGGCGCGATCACGGCGCTGATCGGACCGAACGGCGCCGGCAAGACGACCCTGTTCAACCTGCTGTGCGGCTTCGACAAGCCGAACACGGGCACGTGGTCGTTCGACGGGAAGAACCTCTCCGGCATCCCGTCGTTCAAGGTCGCGCGCATGGGACAGGTCCGCACGTTCCAGCTCACCAAGTCGCTGTCGCTGCTGACCGTGCTCGAGAACATGAAGCTCGGCGCCACGCACCAGCGCGGCGAGGGATTCTGGGCGAGCCTGTTCCCGTTCCTGTGGCGTGCGCAGGATGCCGAGATCGAGGCGCGCGCGAGAGATCTGCTGGCCCGGTTCAAGCTGGATGCCAAGGAGAAGGACTTCGCCGCCTCGCTCTCGGGCGGGCAGCGCAAGCTCCTCGAGATGGCACGGGCACTCATGAGCGACCCGACCCTGGTGATGCTCGATGAGCCGATGGCCGGCGTCAACCCGGCGCTCACGCAGTCGCTGCTCGAGCACATCCTCGATCTGAAGGAACTCGGCATGACGGTGCTGTTCGTCGAGCACGACATGCACATGGTGCGGCACATCGCCGACTGGGTCGTGGTGATGGCTGAGGGCCGCGTCGTCGCGGAGGGACCGCCGGACACCGTGATGGAGGATCCCGCCGTGGTGGACGCGTACCTGGGCGCGCATCAGGACGTCGACCTCGGCGCCGTCACCGGCCGCCTGCCGGTCATCGCGGATGCCGACGCGGCAGAGCTGCGTGAGCAGATCGAGGCGGAAGCCGAGGCCGAACTCGAGAGCACCGACCCGAGCACCGACGAGGAGAAGGCATGACCGACGACACCGCAGCCGCCAGTGCTGCTCCCAGCGCCGACGTCATCGTCGAGATGAAGGACGTGCATGCCGGGTACCTGCCAGGCGTGAACATCCTCAACGGCGCGAACCTGGTCGCGCGCTGCGGCGAGCTGATCGGCATCATCGGCCCGAACGGCGCAGGCAAGTCGACGCTGCTCAAGGCGATCTTCGGCATGGTGCAGGTGCGCGACGGCGACATCACCGTGAAAGGCGAGAGCATCGTCGGGCTGAAGGCCGACAAGCTCGTCCGGCGCGGTGTGGCGTTCGTACCGCAGACGAACAACGTGTTCCCCTCGCTCACCATCGAGGAGAACCTGCAGATGGGCCTCTACCAGAACCCGAAGATCTACGCCGAGCGCCTCGAGTTCGTCAGCGGGATCTTCGCCGAGCTCGGCAAGCGGCTGAAGCAGCGTGCCGGGTCCCTCTCGGGCGGAGAGCGGCAGATGGTCGCGATGTCGCGGGCGCTGATGATGGATCCGTCCGTCCTGCTTCTCGACGAGCCTTCGGCGGGTCTGTCGCCGGTGCGGCAGGATGACGCGTTCATCCGCGTCTCGGACATCAACAAGGCCGGTGTCACGACGATCATGGTCGAGCAGAACGCTCGTCGCTGCCTGCAGATCTGCGACCGCGGCTACGTGCTCGATCAGGGCCGAGACGCCTACGAGGGCAGTGGTCGGGAGTTGCTGAACGATCCGAAGGTGATCGGACTGTACCTGGGCACGCTCGGCACCGACGCGGCGTAAGGTGCGCCCTTCGCTCCCTGAGCCCGTCGAAGGGTCGAAGGGCACCCCGTAGGCTCGTGCTCATGACGAGCATCCTGTATCTGGGCGGAACCGGCACGATCAGCGCAGCCTGCGTGCGCCGCTCGGTCGAGCGCGGGCACGACGTGACGGTGGTCAATCGGGGCAACGCGCGGCGCGATCTGCCCGATGCCGTCTCGATCGTGTCCGCGGACGTGCGCGATGCCGCAGAACTGAAGCATGCGCTCGGCGGTCGCGAGTTCGACGCCGTGGCCGACTTCCTCTCGTTCTCCCCCGCCGACGTAGCGACGGGCCTTGAGGTGTTCGAGGGGCGCACAGGGCAGTACGTCTTCATCAGCTCGGCGTCGGCGTATCAGAAGCCGCCGGCGCGGCTGCCGATCACGGAGCGCACGCCGCTGGAGAACCCGTTCTGGCAGTATTCGCGCGACAAGATCGCGTGCGAGGAGCTGCTGCTCGCGGCATCCGGCGATCGGGGCGTGCCGGTCACGATCGTGCGTCCCTCGCATACCTACGACGAGCAGATGCTCCCGACGCTCGGACGCTGGAACGACATCGCGCGCATGCGTGACGGGCGCCCCGTCGTCGTGCACGGCGACGGCACGAGCCTGTGGACCATCACCCACGCCGACGACTTCGCGGTCGCGTTCACCGGCCTGATCGGGCATCCTGGTGCGATCGGCGAGGACTTCACGATCACCGGATCGCACGCACCGACCTGGAACCGGATCTACACGTGGCTGGCCGAG
The DNA here is from genome assembly GCF_015277895.1 of Microbacterium abyssi. Lineage (NCBI taxonomy): Bacteria > Bacillati > Actinomycetota > Actinomycetes > Micrococcales > Microbacteriaceae > Microbacterium > Microbacterium abyssi. Next base: position 2,441,111 of record NZ_CP063815.1, read on the forward strand.
GCGGCCGGCGTCGATGAGCCGGAGCTGGTGCACGTGGCCTCCGACACGATCGCCTCGATCGCGCCGGACCTCGGGCCGACGCTGGTCGGCGACAAGGCGCACTCCAGCCTGTTCGACACCGCGAAGGTGCAGGCGCTCGTGCCCGAGTTCGCCACGACGATCACCTTCGACGAGGGCGCCAGGCGGATCCTCGCCTACCACGACGCCCACCCCGAGACCCAGGTCGTCGATACCGATCGCGATGCGCAGTTCGACCGCATGATCGCGCACGCCTGCTCGGCCCGCTAAGGCCGGCCGGGACGCCGGCATGTCCGGGAAACGGCGGGTTGCCGGCATCCGTACCCGCAACAACCCGGACGCGCTCCCCGGCATGTCCGGGAAACGGCGGGTTACCGGCATCCACACCCACCGCAACCCCGACATGCTTCGCCGGGTGCACACGAAAGCGCCCCGGATGCTGAATCCGGGGCGCCTCGTCTGTGCGGTTACTTGATGCGCGAGTGGACGTTGTCGGCGTCGAACTCGTAGACGCCGATCGCGGCGCCTTCGGGGTCGTTGTCATCGTTGAACGTGACCTCGCCGGAGTACCCGTCGTAGTCGATCGTGCCTCCGCCGTTGATGATCTCGGCGCACTCGGCGAAGCTGGTGCACTTCTCGCCTTCGCCGGATCCGCCGGACACCTGCTGCATGGCGCCGGCGATGTCCTCACCCTCGACCGACACGGCCTGCAGCGCCGCCAGGGCGATGAGGATCGTGGCGTCGTAGGCCTCGGCCGAGTACGTCAGGGCGTCGATCGGCTCGTTGCCCTCGGCGGTCCAGACCTCGTTGAGCTGGTCGATGAAGTCGTCGGGCAGCTCCGCACCTGCGCGCGTGCCCTTCGAGCCCTCGAGGCTCACTCCGAGGTCGGGCCAGTCCTTCAGGTTGCCGTCGACCAGGTACAGCGCACCGGTGTCCACTCCGGCGTTGCCGAGCAGCGGTGCGATGGTGGCGAACTGGTCGTACGACACGATGGCGACGGCATCCGGGTTCGCGGCCGCGATGGTCTGCACCTGCGCGTTGAACTGCCCGTCACCCTGGTTGTACGACGCGTCGGCGACGACCTCGCCGCCGGTGCTCTCGAACGTCGCCTTGATGGCTTCGAACAGGCCGGTGCCGTACGGGTCGTTCTGGTAGATGATGCCGAGGGTCTTGTGACCGTCCTCGGCGACCTGGTTGCCCAGCACCTCACCCTGCAGGTTGTCACTCGGCGCCGTGCGGAAGTACAGCGGGTTGATGCCGGTGAAGTCCGCCGACGTGTTCGACGGCGAGACGGTCAGGATGCCGGAACCGGCGTTGCCGTCGAGGATCAGCTTGGTGACGCTCGACGAGGCCGCGCCCACCATGGCCGTGACGCCGGCGCTCTGCAGGTTCGTGATCGAGGTCTCGTAGGCCTTGTTGTCGAGATCGCCCTCGTCTTCGGAGGTGAGTTCGACCTGGATGCCGGCGTCTGCCTCATTGATCTGCGAGACGGCGAGCTGGACGCCGGCCTCCATCGGCGCGCCGAGGAAGGACAGCGATCCTGTCGATGGAAGAAGGGATCCGAGCTGCAGCGTCAGGTCGACGTCAGCGGGGCGTTCGGTGTTCGTTCCTTCGCCGGACTCGGGTTCGGGCGCGGTGTTGCTGCAGCCCGTGATCACAAGCGCCGATGCGCTTGCCAGGGCGATGCCGGCAAGCCACTTCGTGCGCGTCTGCGTGCGGTTCATAGTGCTCCTTTGCGACAACAAGCATGGCGGGCATGCTCGGGTGATCCCCACTTTATGGCGCGGGCGATGCCGGTGGGTATCGGTGCGCTAACGATCTTGCAGACCGTGTCGCCAGCAGCAGATCGACGATGAAGACGCCGACGGCGATCCACACCAGGATGAACCCGATCCAGCGCTCGGCGGGCATCGGCTCATGCAGGATGAGCACTCCCGTGAGGAACTGCATGATCGGGGTCGTGAACTGGATCATGCCGATCACCGTCAGGTTGATCCGGCGGGCGCCGGCGGCGAACAGCAGCAGCGGCACGGCCGTCGCGACACCGGCGAACAGCAGCAGCGCCGTGTGCCAGACGCCCACCGTTCCGAACGTGATGCCGGTCGTCTGCGCGACCAGGATGAGCTGGACGACGGCGACCGGGATCAGCCAGAAGGATTCGAGCGTGAGACCGCTCACGGCGTCGACCGCGGGGCCGATCTTCTTCTTGATCAGGCCGTAGACGCCGAAGGACGCCGTCAGCGAGAGCGCGATCCACGGGAACGAGGCGTACGCGACGATGATCGCGACGACGGCGAGAGCCGCGATGCCGATCGCCACCCACTGCAGCCGGCGGATCCGCTCGTGCATCACGAACACCCCGAGCAGCACCGTGGTGATCGGGTTGATGAAGTAGCCGAGCGCTGTCTCGACCACATGGCCTGTGAGGGTGCCGATCAGGAAGACCTGCCAGTTCACGTAGATCAGGGCACCGGCGAGCGCGGTCCAGCCGAGCAGCCGGGGCTGTCGGATGATGGCCATGATCCGACGCCATCCCCGTGTCACGGTCAGCAGCAGCACGCAGAACACGAACGAGAACAGCACTCGCGCGGCGACGATCTCCCAGGGGCCAGTGGGCACGAGCAGCAGGAAGTACAGCGGCAGAACGCCCCACAGCAGGTACGCGCCCCCGGCGTACGCGACTCCGAATCCCTGCTCGGCGCGCACGGAAGCTGGGAGGGTCACGGAATCACACTAGTCCCGGCGTCAGACCCTCTTCCGCCCGGCGGGCAAACGACCTATAGTGAGCCGTGTCCGACACCAGTTCTGGGGACGGTAGGCGGAAAGGGAATGGGCGAGTACGAAGTCGTGCTCGCGCTGGACTTGGGGATCAGTCGCATCATCGCGGCGTCTGCGGGTCTCGCGCAGAGCGAAGATGTCGAAACCGACTCCTACGTGCTGGGGCACAGGGGCGGCAGCACCGCCGTGCTCGCGTTCGTCGCAGATGACGGAGAGATCCTGTTCGGCGACGTGGCGGAGCAGCGCGGATTCATCCAGCCGGAGAACCTCTTGCGTGCGTTCACCGCCGAGATCGGGGACGAGATCCCCCTGGTGGCCGGCAGGAGCGCCATACCCGCCGCGGAGCTGACCGCACAGCTCGCCTCGTGGGCCGCCGCGCTCGCCGCACAGCCCCACGAGCAGCGCCCGGCGATCGCGATCGCGCATCCGGCCGCGTGGACCTCGCATCGGATCGACGCGCTCCGCGCTGCACTGAGCGGTGCCGGGTTCGAGGACGTCCGGTTCATGACCGCGGCTGAGGCCGCCGTCCGCCAACACGACTCGATGCTCCGCGATGCCGGGGCACCGCCACTGCCGGCGAACGCCGTCGTGGCGGTCTACGACCTGGGCGGCGAGTCCTTCGAAGCGACCGTCCTGCGCAAGGAGGCCGACGCGCAGTTCCGCATCCTCGGCGAGCCGATCGCGATCGTCGATGGTGCGGGGGCGCTGTTCGACGACCTGCTGATGGAGCACGCGCTCAGGACATCCGGCGCCGACGCGGCACCCGCGGTGCCGGATGCCGGCGATCGCGTCGCATTCGCCCGCTTGCGCCGCGCATGCGTCGCGGCGAAGGAATCTCTCTCGTTCGATGCGGATGCCACGATCCCCGTGACCCTGCCGGGGCGCAGCGCCAGCGTGCGCATCACGCGCTCGGAGCTCGAGGCGATGATCGATCCCGCTCTGGAACGCACCCTGGATGCCGTCGAGCGCGCGCTCGACGGCGCGAAGCTGAGCCAGGACCAGCTGGACCACGTGCTCCTCCTCGGCGGGTCCTCGCACATCCCTCTGGTCGCGCAGCGGCTCTCCGAACGCTTCGATCGCCCCATCGTCACCGCACCGGATGCCGCGGCGGCGCTGGGTGCGGCCCGAGCCGCCCTGCTCGAGCATCAGGAGTCCGCAGCGCTCGCCCTCCTGCCCGCCTCGGATGCCGAGATCGTGACGGCCGCCGCATCGACGCAGACCGATGGATCGCCGCGTCACACCCGCAAGCGGCGCCTGATCCCGGTGTTCGCCAGGGCCTCGGTGCGCTCGGCGTCTCCGGCTATCGTGACCATCGCCGCCGTGCTGGCCGCCGTCGGCGTCGCGACCACGACTGCGGGTGCGGCCATCCTCCGGGATGTCGCCGCCGACGCGCCGGCCGTCGCGAACGCGGCGCCGGAAGCCGTGACCGACGTGACCGACGTGACCGCGGAGGATCCCTTCGCTGCACTGTTCTCCGAGACCGGGACGCTCACTCCCCCTGAACGGGCCGCCCCGCAGGCTCCCGTGCCCGCGCCGGCGCCCATCGTCGTGAAGGACGCCCTCGCTCCTGGTCCGCGCAGCGCCGTCCGCGACACGCTCTCCGCGTCGAAGGTGCCGCGGACGACCGCTCCCAAGAGCCGAACGCAGCGTGGCCCCGTGGTGGAGAACGCGGCGACGCCGATCTCCGCCCCGAAACCGCCGAGATCCACGCCGACACCCCGCCCGCAGCCGTCGCCGGAACCCTCGTCGCAGCCGGTGCCCGATCCCGGGCCTGCGGATCCGGCTCCGACCACGCCACCCGCAGATCCGACACCGACCACGCCACCCGCCGACCCGACACCGACCACGCCACCCGCTGACCCGACACCGACCACGCCACCCGCCGATCCACCGGCGGATCCGGTGCCCGCCGACCCCACTCCGACAGTCCCCCCGCCCGCCGACCCGGCCCCGTCGCCTCCTCCCGAGGAGCCCGTGCCTCTCCCCCCTTCAGCAGAACCGATCTAGAGAGAAGACGAGCTGATCGCCATGACTGTTGTTTCGATGCGGCCGGATCACACGAAGAGGACCGGTCCCGCCTTCCTCTGGGACCGGCAGTTGCGAGCCGCCATCGAGACCATCGGCGCATCGCCCGGGTCCCCTCCCCGGGCGATGCTCATCGGAAACGCGGGCTCGGGGAAGTCGGCGTCACTGCGGCACCTGCAGAGCGTGCTCCTCGACCAGCATGCGGAGGTGGTGCTCATGCACTCCCCCGTTGCCGCCTCGATCGACCTGCCTCCCGCGGACACGGTGCTCATCATCGACGATGCGCACCTGCTGGATGAGGAGCAGCTCGCGCAGGTGATGGCGCGCGCGGCGGATCCGTCCGCGGCGCTCATCGTCGCCGCCCGTCCGTGGCCGTCGCCGGAGGCGCTGCGCGCAATCGCCCGGATGCTGGAGCACGCGTTCCCCGCGATCGTCCTCGGTCACGTCGGCCGGTCCGACGTGCTTCCCCACCTCGACGCGCACGGCGTCGTGATGCGGGACTCCTGCGTGCAGCACATCCTCGACGTCACCGGAGGCGTCACCTGGCTCGTCGCCGAGGCTCTCGCGCGGCACGACGAGCTCGACTGCGCCGATGACGACGCCCACGACGAACTCCACCGCGCCCTCCAGGAGACGGTGCTGCACCGTCTCGACACCGTGAGCCCGGATCATCACGATGCCGTCGAGGCGATGTGCGTGAAGTCGGCACGGCGTACGACGTCGGATGAGGCGGCCGACGACGCGGTGCTGTGCGGGTACGCCGAGGGGCTCCTGCTGCGCAGCGGTCGCCCCGTTCCGCTCGTGTTGTCGGCCGTCAGCGCATCGCTCCCGATCCGCCGCCTCGCCGAGCTGACCGGTACGCTCGCCGCCGCGCAGAGCGCCGGCGACGCGGATGATCGCGACTTCCGTGCGCTGGCGGAGGAGATCGGGACGGATGCCGTCGCCGACGCTCTCGTGAAGCAGGGCGATCGGATGCTGGATGCCGACCCCGCGCGGGCAGAGGAGGCCTACCGGGAGGCGCTCCTGTGCGGTGCCGACGCATCCGTGCTCGCCGCACGGCGCGCGCGGGCGGCGTGGGCGCGTGGGGATCTGGACACCGCGATCGCGATCGCCGATGACCCTGCCTCCGGGACACCGACAGCGGACGGCGACCTGCTCACGGATGTGTCCGCCGGCGTCTGGGCCGCTCGGGGAATGATGGCGCAGGCAGGCGCCGTGTACCGCGCCCGTCCGCCTGTCGGCGACGAGTCCGCCGCTCTCGCATCGATCGCCGCGTTCGGCGTCGGATCCACGGCCGTGACCGAACGGCGCGCCGGCGGAGCGGCGCCGTCGACCCTGAGCGTGTCGATGGATCTGCTGCGCCGCGGTCTCGACGCCTCGCTCGCGGGAGGGAGCCCGGAGGTGGTGCTGGCCGATCTCGTCCGCGCCGCCGAGATGTACACGAGCTCGCGCGCTTCCAGCGCCGTTCCGGAGCTGCCCGCCGTCATCGCCGCCGTCATCGCGCTGAACCTCGGTGCCACGGCCACGGCGCGCACCGTCATCGACGACGCGATACACGGTGAGCATGGCGGACCGTGGGCGGCCCCGCGGCTGCTGCTCTGGCGCGCCTGGGTCGCCGTGCAGTGCGCCCGTCCCGCCGAGGCGCGCGCGGATCTGGCGCGCGCCCACGGACTGGCGCCCGACATGCCCGCGCGCGACGCCCTGCTTGCGAAGGCGGTGCGCGTCGCGATCGCACGGCGGTACGAGGACGCCTCGGGAGCGGACGAGGCGTGGCGTCAGGCACGCGGCGTCGTCCTGCGCGCGGAGATCGACCTGTACCTGCTGCATCCGCTGTCCGAACTCATCAGCGCCGCGACCCGCGCCGGCGACGCCGGGCGGATCAAGGCGCACTTCGCGCGTGCGATCGAGATCACCGCTCAGCTCGGTGATCCGCCGCTGTGGATCGCGCACCTGCGCTGGGCCGGCATCCAGCAGGGCATCCTGCTCGGCAATCCCGCGCACCTGACCCCGCATGCCAAGGCGCTCGTCGCGGCATCTGCCGAGAGCCATGTCGCCGCCGTCATGGCGAAGGGCGGCCGGGTATGGACCTCCGTTCTCGGCGGCGCCGTCGACCCCGCAGCGGTCGAGGCCGCGGCGGAGGGACTCGCATCGGTCGGCCTGAAGTGGGACGGCGCACGCCTGGCCGGTCATGGGGCCGGTCGCACCGACGACCGCAAGGTCGCCGCCCGGCTGCTCGCCTGCGCGCGCGAGCTGCACCCGACCGACAGCACGCGCAAGACCGCGGATGCCGGAGACGCCGCAGACCCGGCACGGACGCGCACCGCACCGGAGGAGCTGCTGAGCGACCGTGAGATCGAGGTCGCCCGCCTGGTGCTGCAGGGGAAGACGTACGCCGAGATCGGCGAGACGATCTTCATCTCGCCCCGTACCGCCGAGCACCACATCGCGCATATCCGCAACCGCCTGGGTGCGACGTCCCGTTCCGAGGTGCTCGCGAAGCTGCGGCAGCTCATCGGCGACGACCACACCGTCACGTCCATCCACCCCGTCCGATCGGCCCCGGCAGACGAATCCCCCTCCCCGCAGCTGCGGGTATCGGGGTGATCCCCGATGCCCGGTCGGGTACGAGCCGCATACGATCCGAGGCAGGATCTGGGGATCTGCGGGCCCCCGCAGGAGCGGGTGCACGACGAAGACGCAACTGAGCTTCGAACGATATCCAAGAGGGGGACATCTCCATGACGTCACCGGTCGAGACGATCGCAGATGCGCTGATCGCCTTCATCTTGAGCCTGCTCCGTGATCCGGATGCCGCCGCAGGGTTCGCCGCCGATCCGGATACGGCCCTCGAAGACAACAACCTGCGCAGCGCGTGCATGGCCGATGTCGCCGCCGTCCGCCCCGTCATCGTCGACAGGCCGGACGTCGTCACGCGCACGCAGGTGGATCCGCCGCCTCCGCCGAGCACCCCGACCGAGGTGACGAACGAGATCATGCGGATGGTGCAGCAGTTCACGACGATCGACGCGCGCTCGACGATGGTCGACCAGTCGGTGAACCAGAACATCTGGACGGCCGGCGGCGATGTCACCCAGCTGTTCGATCAGGAGGCGATCATCGCATCCGGTGACGGCTCGGTGGCCGCCGGCGACGACGGCACGATCGAGAACGGCGACACCGACGTGACGGTCGGCGATGTGTCGGTCGGCAACGACACCTACGACGGCAGCTTCAACGGCACCGACGTCGATGTCACGACTCCCTCCCCCGCCGCACCGGCCGATCCGGCGGAGGCGGCGACGCCGGTCCCGGCTGCACCGGTCACGACGACGGAGCCCGCTGCTCCGGTCGACGTTCCGGAGCCCGCCGACGTCCTCGACACCGACATGGCCGCGGCGGACGACTCGTACGACGCCGACGCGGCGAGCGCCGCCGTCGCCGACGAGGCGCTCGCCGAAGAGCCGGTCGAGGAGGAGTGACATCAGCGCCGTGGCCCGACAGGATCCCGAGCCGGCTCGGGAAGCACCGAGCCGGCCGTCGACGTCCAGCGACAACGGCGCACCGGTCCTGGTGAAGGCGACACCGCCGTTCGAAGTGCGTCTGAGCCAGTTCTTCTGGATCATCAGCTTCGCCGTCGGGGCGTTCGCCGTGGTCTTCCTGTTCATCATCCGCGAGGAGCTGCTGCCCCTCATCGAGGAAGTGGCCCGCGCCGTGACGGACGGCCGCAGCGACGCGACCTATACGAGCGCCGCCGACATCCTCTTCTGGATCGTCTTCGGCACGCTCGTCACCGTGCTGCTGCTGCAGATCACGCTGATGGTGTCGTTCACGAGCCGCCGTCCGAATGTGCGCTGGTGGCAGTTCGGCACGCTGGCACTGCTGGCGCTGCTCGTGGTGCTGTCACCCGAGTGGGTGGCTCTGGGCACCCAGGGCTCGCAATTTCAGACGATGATCGCGGCGGAGGCCGCGCTCGTCGTGCTCGCTCTGCTGTGCAGCATCCTGCCCCGTGCGATGAGCTGGTCGGCCCGCCGAGTCGATGTCCGGCGCAGCGCCGCCGGTCCGCCCCGCGCCGACATCTGACACGGCCGCTGCGGCCTCCGACGCGATCTGCTCGAGGGTTCGGATCACGACACGGCAGGCGTCGACTGCAGCACGACCGGCGAGCGGTGATTCGCTCAGCCGGCGCCAGCGCGCGATCCCCTCGCGTGCCGTCGCGTGGACGATGACGTCGTCCGCCTGGGGCGACAGGCCGAGCCGGGTGTGCGCGTCGGTGCCCTCGGCACCGACGACGCGCTCGGCCTCGACGGCATCCTCATCGGTCAGCGGCAGCCCCTTCGACCTGGCATCCGCGAGCAGTGAGAGTTCGCGCAGCGTGTGCGCCGCCAGCGTGAAGCGCTCGACGCCCGCGCGGATGGCGTCCGTGCCCTGCCGAGGGAACTCCCGCGTGAGACGCTCGAGCTGGAGCACGATCCCGCGCGCCTTCAGCGTCGCCGCCCTGGGCTGGAACTGCCGTGCGATGAAGTCCTGGATCTCCAGCAGACCGCTCTGCTGCACGAGCTCCTCGGAGAGCTCCGAGGAACTCGCTGCGCCTCCGCGGATGATCGCGGTCGCCATGCGCACCCCGAAGATGCCGAACCGGGCGAGCAGGTCACGGCGTACGACGACGCTGAGGCCCGTGGCATCCGTCTCGCGCACGAACCGATCGGCCGAGACGAGCAGCCGCTCGCGTTCATCGCGATCGAGGCCGGCCAGCTCACGGAACGCGATGTACTCGCTCTCGCGCAGCGTCCGCGCGCCCTCGGCCAGGAGCCCGGTGACCGGGATCACGCCGAGGGTGAGCGAGGCGAGCTCCGGATCGCGCTGGTAGCGGTGCGCCACGCGTCGTGCCGAGAGCAGCGAGTCGATGCGTCCCGACCCGACCTCGTCGGCGCGGGAGAGCACGCTGACCGCGCAGACCGTCTGCGCGGCCCCAGCTGCGTTGTCACGGAAAGCCTCGAGGAACTTCACGTCCGAGCCGTGCAGGTGACGCAGCAGGTACACGACCGCGTCTGCGGCGGACGGCGCGTCGTCCGGGGTGAGGAACCGGAGTGCACGCGTCGAGGTGTCGGCGGAGAGCGAGGCGATGCCCGGCGTGTCGATCAGGATCACCGATTTCAGCGCCTGCAGCGGCCAGCCGACGTCGAGCCATTCCACCTCCTCCGCGGAGAGACCGCCGAGATCGAGCACGAGCAGTCCCCGCTCCCGCCGGATCGGCATCCTGCGCGGTTCGCCCACGCGGGGGTGCAGGGTGATGGTCGGGGTCGGTGAGTACCGGTACCAGGTCACCACCCGCGTGCATTCACCGGTGTCGGTGGGCGCGATGCGCTCACCGAGCATGGCGTTCAGCAGCGTCGACTTGCCCGCCTTCACCATGCCCGCCAGCGCGAGGCGCAGCGGTTCGTGCAGACGTTCCTCGAGCTGGTCGATGATCTCGCGCACCGTCTCGTCGTCCGCGTAGACGTCCTTGGCCGTGGCGAGCAGCTCGTCGGTGATGCCGACGATGGATGCCGTCATGAGACCGTCCGTCCCGACGGACCCGGTGTCAGCGCGCCGACGGGGCTGGACGCGCGCTCCACGGCCTGGGCGGGCACGGGTTCCTCCAACGCCGGGATGCGGCTTCTGAGCTCCTCGAGCTGAGCGATGCGCTTCTGCAGCGCATTCACCCTGGCGTCGCGCTTCGCGGTGTAGGTGGTCGCCGCCTGCTTCGCGGTGGTGAGCGCCTCGGACAGCGAGCGATGCAGTTCCTCTGCCATCGAGCCGAAGTGGTCCCGTGCGGTCCGCTGCACCAGCCGCAGGCGATCCTTCAGCTGCTTGCCGACCTGGAACGTGACCTCATCGATGTGCCGGCGCACGATCAGCTTCGCCTCCTGCTGGCGCCTGGCGAGCCGCGAGTGCATGTCCTCGCGGTAGGCACGCCTGCCCACGAGCACTCCCGCGAGCAGCGACAGCGGGTTGATCAGGGTCATGCCGATGAGCCCTGTCACGAGCCCCACCATGAGCACCCCGCCGTAGGAGCCGCGAACGCCGATGTAGATCTTCTCGCCGGCACTGAGCTGGCCGGAGTCGAGCCCTGCGATCTCCTCGACCGGGTCCAGGACCCCCTGCGTGTCGTGTACGTCGATCGCGGGAAGAGCCGTCTCCCCCTTGCTGAACAGGTCGGCGACCTCCTCCGACAGCCAGGTCGAACGCTCGTCGGTCCACACGAAGGTCTCGGCCACCGCCGCGGCGACCCGCTGATCGAGCCACTCCGTGATCTGATCCCAGATCGGTCCGGGGTCGCCCTCATCGATGGATTTCTCCGCCTCTCGCATCACGCGTCGCAGGCGATCGCGCACATCGTGCTCCATGTCGGCGACGAGATCGGCGATGCCGTCGGTGAGCGTCACCTGCCAGCGCGCGGAGCGCCCGCGGAACTCATCGGCGCTCGCCTTGGCCGCCTCGAGCTCGGCGATCATGCGCGGGGTGTCCTCGGGATTCTGCAGCGCGTTCAGCTCGGTGCGCATCGACATCGTCAGCTGATCGATCACCGAGAGCAGATCGTGCACGGCGCCGCGCTCGTGGATCACCTCGGCCCGTCCGAGCACCTCGCGTCGCAGATGCGCGACGAGGGCAGGGAACCCGGAGTCGTCGTTCAGCGTCCGATCCTGCAGTTCCGCGGCGAGAAGCCGGAGATCGCTCGAGACCGCGAAGATCGGCACGTCACCGGCATCCAGCAGGTGCCGCCGGTCGATCTCCTCGACTTCGCGCCATTCCGGGTAGAGGTCGGTCTTGGCGAGTACCGCGGCGACATTCGGCGAGATGCGCATGGCGTGGCGCAGGAACTGCACCTCCGGCTCGGTGTACTCCTGCGAGGCATCCGAGACCATCAGCACGGCGTGTGCGGAGGACAGCGCCGCCAGCGTCGTGAGCGCGTTCGTCGACTCGAACCCGCCGACGCCCGGCGAGTCCACGAGCTGCAGCCCGCCTTTGAGGATCTCTCTCGGCAGCAGGACCTCGGCCGACAGGATGCCGCGCTCGTTGCCCGGATTTCCGCGCTCCGAGACGAAGTCGGCGAGATCCTCGAGAGGGATCTCACGGCGGTCGATCCCGGGATTCCGGGGATCGGTTCCGACGCCCTTCGACCTCTCGAGGATCCACGCCGAGGGTTCCGGCGCGTAGCCGACCATCGTCGGGACACTGGTGGCGATGTCATCGTCGACCGGACATGCCGGCGCGTTCACGAGGGCGTTGATGAGCTTGCTCTTGCCCTGTTTGAACTCTCCGACGACGATGACGCGGATTCCCGGATCGAGCAGCCGCCTACGCGTCTGATCCAGACGTTCGGCTAGATCCGCCCTTCCGGCGGATGCCGCGAGACTGCCCACCTCGCGGACGGTTTCTGCGACCGTATCCCCAGCGGTTCGCATCTCCGGCACGTGTTCCCCCCAGATGTTCTTCGAGCTGTTGGGGTGGTGCACCACCCCTGCTCCCCAGTTTCGGGATCAGACGAGTAGGTCTGGCCCCAGTGCCCCTCCGTCGATGTCGGAAGCAGCGGCCGGATCATCTCCCCAGATGAGTTCCGGATCCACTTCCCAATCGGCGGAATTCACGTTCTCGATCTCCGCAGTGAAGATGTTCGCCCCCGTCGGGTCGGCATCGGCTGCGGCATCCGGCCAGAGGGTCTCCTCGAAAGCGTCGAAACCCATCGGCTGCTGTGCCGATTCGCCCTGCGCGTCGTCGGACATGTCTCACGACCTTCGGATCGGATTGTCTGCAGTGTACTGCTCTGCCCGGCCGCCTTCCAGAGGCAGCCGGGCAGACCAGGCTGATGCCTCAGAAGGCGACGTCGTTCATATCTCCCGTGGGGCTGCCGACGTTGATGTCGTCGACCGCGACGTCGACGTTCAGCGACTCGTCGGTCATCGAGCTGTCCTGGAACGAGTCGTTCACGGACCACGTGTCGGAGTTGTCCGTCATCGAGTTGTCCTGGAACGAGTCGTTCACCGACCAGTTGTCCGAGAAGTCGGTCATCGAGTTGTCGGAGTTGTCCGAGTTGTCGGAGTTGTCGGTCGTCGAGTTGTCCGAGTTGTCGGTCGTCGAGTTGTCCTGGAACGAGTCGTTGATCGACCAGTTGTCCGAGAAGTCCTCGTTGAACGAGTCGGTGTAGGTCTCGTTGCCGATCGCGACATCGCCCACCGTGATGTTGGTGCTGATGTTCGTCAGCGCGCCGTCGCCACCTGCCGCGACGGAGCCGTCACCGGATGCCGTGATGCTGCTGTTGGCGATGAACTGATTGACGTCGCCACCGGTGTTGCCGCCACCTGCCGGGACGCCTCCGTACTCCAGACCGGCAAGGCCCGCAGAGCCTGCCGCACCGGCACCGCTGGCTGCGGTGGAGATGTTCTGGTTCACCGACTGGTCGTTCAGCGTCGCGCGAGCGTCGATCGTGAGGCTGCCGCCACCGGCTCCGGCCATGCCGGCTCCGCTGAGGTTCAGGTCGTTGAACCCGGCGTTGAACTGACGTGTGCCGACGCTGATCGAGTGATCGTTGAGCGTCGTGTTGCCCGAGTCGTGAACGGAGTTGTTCTGGAACGAGTCGTTGATCGAGTTGTCGGAGTTGTCCGAGTTGTCGGAGTTGTCCTGGAACGAGTCGTTGACCTGGAACGAGTCGCTGATCGAGTTGTCCGAGTTGTCCGAGTTGTCGGAGTTGTCCGAGTTGTCCGAGTTGTCGGAGTTGTCGCTGTTGTCGGAGTTGTCCGAGTTGTCGGAGTTGTCGCTGTTGTCCGAGTTGTCGTCCGTCGAGTTGTCCGAGTTGTCGGAGTTGTCGTCGGTCGAGTTGTCGGAGTTGTCCGAGTTGTCGCTGTTGTCCGAGTTGTCCGAGTTGTCGGAGTTGTCGCTGTTGTCCGAGTTGTCCGAGTTGTCGGAGTTGTCCGAGTTGTCGGAGTTGTCCGAGTTGTCCGAGTTGTCGGAACTGTCCGTCCAGGAGTTGTCGTCGGTCGAGTTGTCGTCCGCCGAGTTGTCCGAGTTGTCCGTGTTGCCGTTGCCGACATCCTCCACACCCAGATTCCACTGAGCGCCGAGCAAGTTGACGTTGTCCTGCACAGCCATGATGAGACCCCTTTATCCGTGTGAGTGCCGAGTGGCGCTTGGTAAGAGTCTGGAACCGGCGTGCCCGGGCAGCATCGGGGAGCATCCCGGGGCTTGTCGGGGAATGGTCGGGGGATCATCGGGGGCGTCGTGGGGGCCAGTAGGGGGAGCCCCGGGAAACCACGAAGGTCCGGATGCCGAAGCATCCGGACCTTCAGTGCTGGTCGCTGCGCGTCTCGCGTCAGCGAACGACGACGGCGAGGACGTCGCGAGCCGAGAGCACCAGGTACTCGTCGGCGCCGAACTTCACCTCGGTGCCGCCGTACTTGCTGTAGAGAACGCGGTCGCCGACGGCGACGTCGAGCGGAACGCGGTTGCCGTTGTCATCGATGCGGCCAGGGCCGACAGCCACGACCTCGCCCTCCTGGGGCTTCTCCTTGGCGGTGTCGGGGATGACCAGGCCACTTGCGGTGGTCTGCTCGGCCTCGACCTGCTGGATGACGATGCGGTCCTCGAGCGGCTTGATGGAAACCGACACGGTCTACCTCTTCTTTCTTGACGCTGACACGAAAGACTCGTTCGCACTCTCAACCCGAGAGTGCTAATCACAAGTGTAGGCGCTCGGCTGGCACTCATGCAATGCGAGTGCCAATGCGTGGCATCCGCGTAGTCTGAATCGGTGGAGATGTCCGAGCTGACCGCGTTGCTCACCCCCGACGGCCTCCGGCTGCTCGACGAGGTCGGCACGATCTCAAGGGCCGACGAGGTCACGCAGGCCGTCTCGCGGTTGCGCGCCGCGGGCCACTCCCCCGACCTCGTGTCGGCCGTCGTCGGCCAGGCGCATCTGCGCGCGAAGGCTGCCGCGAAGTTCGGCGGCTTCGCGGAGCGGATGCTATTCACAAGGGCCGGTCTCGAGCAGGCGACGCGCCTGGGGGTCGCGGCACGGCACGCCGGACGCATGCGTCGCGCGGGCATCGAGCGCGTCGCCGACCTGGGGTGCGGTATCGGCGGCGACGCGCTCGCGTTCGCCGGTGCCGGGCTCGCCGTGTCGGCAGTGGACGCGGATGAGGTCACCGCCGCGATCGCCGCCTACAACCTCGCCCCGTTCGGCGATGACGCCACAGTCCAGCACGGCACCGCCGAGACCGCCGACCTCAGCGGCATCGACGCCGTGTGGCTCGACCCCGCCCGCCGGACGGCCGGGCACAGCGAGACGCGGCGGGTGACGGCATCCGACTATTCGCCGTCGCTCGACTGGGCGTACGCGCTCGCGGAGCGGATGCCGGTCGGCATCAAGCTCGGCCCCGCGCACGACCGCGACGCGCTCCCGGCTGATGCCGAAGCGCAGTGGGTGAGCGCCGACGGCAGCGTGGTGGAGCTGGTGCTGTGGTCCGGTGCCCTCGCACGCGAGGGCGTGCGCCGGTCGGCGCTCGTCATCCGCGGCGACGAGTCGCACGAGATGACGGCAGGGGCGGATGCCGAGGACGCCGACGTGCGCGAGCTCGGAGCGTTCCTGCACGAGCCGGACGGCGCGGTGATCCGCGCCCGCCTGATCGGGGATGTCGCGCGGAGCCTGGATGCCGGGATGCTCGACCCGAAGATCGCCTACCTCACCGGGGATGCCGCGGTGACGAGTCCGTTCGTGCAGTCCTTCCGCGTGCGCGCGGTGACCGCCGCGAATCCGAAATCGATCAACACCGTGCTGCGGGCGCACGACGTCGGCACGCTGGAGATCAAGAAACGCGGGATGGACGTCGATCCCGCCGCATTCCGGAGGAAGCTGCACCTGCGCGGCGCGGCGAGCGCGACCCTGATCCTCACACGCGTCGGCGATCGCCGGATGGCGATCCTCGCCGACCGGGTCTGAGGCTACTGGACGACGTCGCCGGTCTTGTCGTCGATCACGAGATCGTCGAACATCGGGTCGTCGACGCTGAACTCACTGACCACGGGATGACGCACGATCGTGAGCTGCGGGCCACGCATCTCGGCCTGCCGGACGATGTAGTCCGTGGGAACGCCGTCGACGCGCAGCACGAGAGTGATGTCCTGCGTCGGGTCGTCCGCGCACATCTCGGCAAGGCCGTCATCGGCGGGGGCGAGGACACAGAACTGCCCGCTCTCCCAGGTGCTCCAGATCGCGGTGTCGCCGTCGTAGCCGATGATGCTGAGGCTCTCCGGCAGGTAACCGGCGGCTTCGATCTCTCTCGCCTGTGCGAGTTCGCTCTCGCTGTACTGCGATTCCCAGTCGAACTGCTCCTGGCCGCCCCATACCTGGATGAACGGCACGAGCTCACCGGACGGCGTCGGGATGAGTCCCGCCACGAGCTGATGTCCGGCCTCCTCCTGACCCTCCGGAACCGTCGCCGAGGCGTTCGGCCAGTTCGACTTCTCGACCTGCTCGTAGGCGATGCAACCGTCCTGGCTGTGCTCCGCGCCGGTGACGATGACGCACAGCTCCTCGCCCTCCGAGCGATCCGCCCGCCAGACGACGACGCCGTGCTGCTCGGCGATGGGGACCACCGTACCGGGATCGTAGGCGCCGGATGCCTCCAGCTCGGCGCGCTCCTCGCCATGTGCGGCGTCGAGCGCGAACTGATGACTGTCCCAGCCCCAGATGCCCCAGCCGACGCCGAGGCCGATCGCGAGCAGCGCGGCTGCCGTCCCGAGGATGACGGGCCAGCGGCGGCGGGGTTGCTCGGGAGAACTCGCGGTTTCGACTCGCTCCGCTCGCTCAACCCGTTTCGTCTCGCCTTCGGCTCGCGGGGCGACCCGCGACAAGAGCTCCGCGGTCGGATCATGGGTGCTGGCGGAGGGTGCGGGGCCAGCTTCCTGCGGGTCGTTGAGCGGAGGCTGCGGAGCAGCCGCAGACGAAAGGGGCTGAGCGACCGAAGGGAGACGAGGCCTCTCCTCCTCAGCGGGCTCATCGGCCGTGCCCGGCCCCTCCAGCTCATGCAGCCGCGCGAGCTCCTCCGCCGACAGGCCTCCGTCCCGCCCATAGGCCTTGGCGCGCAGCGCCCGCAACTCCGAGGACGCATCTTCCGCTGGCATCGCTATCCGATCTGCTCGAACTGCATGGCGGCCCAGATGAGCCAGCCCAGACTGAACATCGTCGCCGCGAGACCGAGCACGAGTGCCCAGATGGCGATCGAGCGACTCTCGACCGGGCGACGCAGCGACATGATCGCCGCGACCACCGCGATGATCGCCAGCGGGATGCCCCAGCCGACGAACCACGAGGCGACCAGTGCCACGACCGCGGCGACGAGCGCCCAGGGCGCGAGGCGACTCTTGTCATCGACGACGAACTCGTCCTGCGGCGCCCACTGCACCGCCGGCATCCCGGCTGTGTCGGCTGGGCCACTGGCGACGAGAGGCTCGGTGCTCACCGGCCCGGTCGGCATCTTCGTGTACTGCGCGCGCGGCAGACCGGGCACCCGTGCGCTGTCCGCCGGGTGCTCCACCTCGGGGCGAGGGCTCTCGACCGTCGGCGGCTCCGGCGACGGCGCCGGGTCAGGCTGCGGTCCCGACTGTGCGGACGGTCCGTTCATCCGGCTCCCTCTCCGCGCTGCTCCGCCACCTGGATCTCCGTCACCGGCAGAGTCGAGTCCGCGCCGAACGCGAGCGTCGACGGGCGACGGCCCGAGGCGATGAGGTCGGCGGCGAGCGCCGCGATCATCGCACCGTTGTCGGTGCACAGGCTCAGCGGCGGGATGCGCACCGTGACGCCCGCCGCGGCCGCGCGCTCGAGTGCGACCTCGCGCAGCCGCCGGTTCGCGATCACGCCGCCGCCCAGGAGCAGGCGGGGCACCCCGCGGTCCGCGCAGGCGGCGAGCGCCTTGGTGACGAGCACATCGACGACGGCCTCGCGGAAGCTGGCCGCGACGTCCGCCACCGGCACCGGGTCGCCCTCCGCCTCGCAGCGCTCGACCCAGCGGGCGACGGCGGTCTTCAGCCCCGAGAAGGAGAAGTCGTAGCGGTGCCTGGCCATGTCCTGCGGCTTGGAGAGCCCACGCGGGAAGCGGATCGCCTTCGGATCGCCGTCGATCGCGACGCGGTCGATCTCGGGGCCGCCGGGGTACGGCAGCGACAGCAGCCTGGCGACCTTGTCGAACGCCTCGCCCGCCGCATCGTCGATCGTCTCGCCGAGCAGTTCGACGTCGGTGGTGAGGTCCCGGACGTGGAGCAGCGAGGTGTGCCCGCCCGAGACCAGCAGCGCGATCGTCGGGTACTCCAGAGGGTCGGAGTCGGGCGTCACGATGTCGGCGGCGATGTGACCGACGAGGTGATTGACGGCGTACAGCGGCTTGTCCAGCGACACCGCGAGTCCCTTCGCGGCGCCGACGCCGACCATCAGAGCGCCGGCGAGGCCGGGGCCGCTGGTGACGGCGACGGCGTCGAGGTCGTCGAGCAACACCTGTGCTTCGGCGAGCGCGGCCCGGATCGCCGGCTGCAGCGCCTCGAGGTGCGCGCGTGCGGCGACCTCGGGCACGACCCCGCCGTAGCGTGCGTGCTCGTCCATGCTCGAGGCGATCGTGTTCGACAGCAGTGTGCGCCCGCGCACGATCCCGATCCCGGTCTCGTCGCAGCTCGTCTCGATGCCCAGCACCAGTGGTTCGGTCATCGCAGCTCCACCTTCATCACGATCGCATCCACATCGTCGGGCTGGTAGTAGCGGGGCCGGCGGCCGATCTCCTCGAACCCCTCCGACCGGTACAGCGCCTCGGCCTGGGGGTTGTCGGCGCGCACCTCGAGGAACACCTCGCGGGCGCCGCGAGCGGATGCCTCGGCGAGCAGCATGCGCAGCATGGCGCGTCCGCGCCCTTCTCCCCTCCGCGCTTCCACCAGGGCGATGGTCTGGATGTCGGCATCCGCATTTCCGCGGATCGAGCGGAGCCCGGCATAGCCGATGACCTGGCCCGCGTCCTCGTCGACGAGGTAGTGACCGTAGTCCGTGGCGAGCTCGGCGGCCATCGCCTCGCCGCTCCATGCATCGCTGGGGAAGGAAGCGTTCTCGATCGCCATGATCGCGTCGAGATCGGCGGCGGTCGCTGTGCGTATCGCCATCAGCTCACCCGCTTCGGCGCACCGGGGACGGTGACGTCGGGCTGGCGCAGATACAGCGGCTCGGCGCCGGCCAGATCGCGTCCGGCGTTCGCCGCGCGCATGCCGACCCGGGCGAGGGCGGCGGCATCGAGCGTCGAGACCTCGATGGCATGGATGCCGTGCAGGCGCTCGTCGGCATCCGCGCGCGGAACGAGGACTGTGGGTTCGACGAGATTCGGGATGCCGTCGGCATCCACACCGTCGAACAGGCTGATCGCGACCTCCCGGCGGCGGGCATCCGTGACGATCGCGAACGGCGTCTCGGGCGCATCCGTCTCGATCACCCTGAGGGCCGCGGCGAAGTGGCTCGGCACCGGGACGACCGGGATCCCGCGACCGAGCGCGAAAGCGCGGGCCGTGGCGATGCCGATCCGCAGCCCGGTGAACGGTCCTGGCCCCATGCCGGCCACGACGTGGGTGACGGCATCCGCGCCCGCCTCGGCGAGCGCTCGCTGCAGGAGGGTGCCGATCACCTCCGCGTGGCCGAGAGGATCGGGGCTGGACGCGTCAGCGCGCCCCCGGCCGTCGGCATCGATGAGAGCGACGGCCGATCCCAGGGAGGTGTCGACGGCGAGAATCACCTCTCCAGGGTAGTCGGCGCCTTCTTCACCCGCTCCCAGCGGTCACCGCCGTTCTCACGACCACGGATGGCGGCCTCTTCTGCGGCCGCGATGAGATCGTCGTAGTCGTATCCCACGACGCCGACCGAGGCCCAGCCGACGCTGGCAGACAATCGCATTCCGGCGCTGGCGCCCGTGACCTCGATGGCGGAGATCCGTCGCAGCATCGCGCGCACATGATGCTGCACCGACTCGTCGCTGCCGTGGATGATGACGATGCTGCGGTCATCCGCGACCCGTTCGGCGTCCGCCGCCGCGGGCAGGCTCTCCGAGACGTCGTCATGGAAGCGGTCGACGATGAGCGAGAAGCCCGCGCCCGTCGTCGACTCTCGCAGGTCTGCCGGGTCGTCCAGTCGTACATCGAGGATCGACCACGACTGCTCGCCCTGCGCGCGCGCCTTCTGAAGCCTTCGCCGCGCGCGCACCGCTCCGAGTGCGGCCGCGTCGATGCGCGGCCCGTCCGCGCGGACCAGCATCACCAGCGTGAATGCGGCGCAGGTGCTCGTCACGAGGGTTCCGACGCTGTTGACGTCGCGGATCACGTCGAGCTGACCCGCGAGGCCCAGGTCGGTCTCGAACAGCGCTGCGACACCGCCCACCGCGGCGACGATCGCGAACGCGCACGACACGAGTGCCAGCGGCAGCTTGATGTCGCGCCGGGGGCTGCGGCTGCGGAACAGCTCGAACGCGATCAGGGCGGCGAAGACGCCGGCGGCGACGAACGCGAGACGGAAGGAGGTCTGGAAGGTCGGCGTTCCTGCGGTCACGGCGAGGACTGCGGGCACCGCGAGCACGAACGCCACGACCGGCCACCAGATCGGGCGCTTGCCGAAGTGCAGGCGCAGTCCGAGCCAGACGATCGGCTCGAAGCAGATCATCAATCCGGATGCCGCGCCTTGCAGCGTCGCGGAGTCCATCTGGTGCGCGGCCACCCAGACATAGGTCCCCAGCAGGCCGAGGCCGAAGGCGACGCCCCAGGCGACCGTGGCACGACTTGGGCACGCGAGCGTCGCCAGCCCGAATACCAGTGCGGTCACCAGCGTCACGATGGCGACGAGGCTGGTCGAAGCGTCGATGCTGATCGTCTCGTGGACGGCGTGGACGATCATGCCGGCTCCCTCACCTGCAGCCGCTCCGCCTCGAGCGGTTCCGGACGGTTCTGCGTCTTTCCTTCCGGCCGGCGTGGGAACCGCAGCGTGATGCTGGTGCCCACGCCGGGCTCGCTGACGACATCGATCACGCCGCCATGTGCGGTGACGATGTCCCGAGCGATCCCCATGCCGAGTCCCGTGCCGGGGATGTCGCCCTGACGCGCCTCGTCCGTGCGGAAGTACGGGTCGAACAGATGCTCCAACTCGTCCGGCGCGATGCCCAGCCCCGTGTCGGTGATCGTGACCTCCGCCCACCCGTCGGGACCGACGTCGAGGACCAGCCCGATGCTGCCGCCCGTCGGGGTGTACTTGACGGCGTTGCTGAGCAGGTTGTCGATCACCTGTCGCAACCGGAACGCATCGCCGTAGATGAGCAGAGTGTCTGCACCGGACACCTCGATCGTGTGTCCACGACTCGTCCCGATCGGAAGGTAGCTGGCGATCGATGCGTCGGTCACCTGACGCAGGTCCACCGGTTCGGACAGGACGGCCGGCGCGGGACGGGACTCGTCGAGCGCGCTCGACACGAGTCGCAGCATCCGGTCACCCGCGTTCGCGACGACGGCCAGTTGTCCAGCGACGTCGGCGGGCAGGTCCTCCCGCTCGAGCATGAGGTCGACGTGGCCGATGATCGCCGTGAGCGGATTGCGCAGCTCGTGCGAGACGATGGCGGAGACCATGCGACGCTCCTCGGCGGCTTCGAGCGCGTCCGTGACGTCGTCGATGACGACCAGAGTCGTGCGCCGCGCGTCGGATGGCCCGGCGAGCGGCTGGGTGCTGACCTGCAGCGCCCGCCACCTGCCCGCCGTGTCGTAGAGCCACACGCGATCGCCCTGTATTGTCTCGCCGCGTGCGGCACGTGCCAGCACGGTCTGGTCCGGCGGAACGGGCTCGCCACGTCGATCGTCGTATTCGACCGCGGGCGACGGCAGGCTCGCACCGAAGCGGTCCCTGCCGTAGAGCTTGCGGTACGCGTCGTTCATGCGCTGGATCACGCCGTCGTCGCCGATGGCGACGAGCGCGGTGTCGAGCACGTCGATGATCTGCACCACGCGCTGCTGATGCGTCTCGGCGCGCGTGGCCGCGCGGTTGACCTGCTCGGACTGACGCTGCAGCAGACGCCGTGCTGCACGGGAACGCTGCATCCCGATCCTCACTGTCGTGCCGAGGAAGCCGAGCGTGATCACGACCACCAGCACGCGCAGCATCATCAGGGCGGGGTCGCCGGGTTGGTTACCGAAGACGACGAGGCTCACGCTGGTGATGCCGATCCCGGCGAACACCCACGCCATGGTGAAGTACGTGGCCAGCCACGTCACGGGAAAAACCCAGAGGAAGCCGAGTCGGATGTCGGGTGCGGCCGTCGTGAATCCGATCGCGAGCGCGTCGAGCATCGGCACCGCGATCGAGGCGGAGGCAGGCAGCCGATCCCAGGGGGTCATGATCGTCGCGAGCGTGACGACAACCACCAGTCCGAATCCGACGACGACGAGCGGCGTGGCGAAAGTCGACGGGTTGAAGGCGGCGATCATCACGGCGACGGCGACGATTCCGCCGGTGAAGATCAGCTGCCATCGCCAGATCGATGGCGTGCGAAACATATGTTGTGAGCCCCCTCAGGCCGATGCTCAAGTCTGCCGCAAGATTACTCAAAGAAGTCGTCTGCGGCATTCCGGCCGCCACGCGCGCGTCTTAGCATCATGAACGGACGACTGAGGCTGCGGCGTGGGGGATCACCGCGGCCTCAGTGCCGAAGAGGGAGAACACGACAATGACGACCGATCGCACGACTGCGCCGCCGCGGCGCCGACACCAATGGGGCACAGAGAAGGAGCGGGCGGCGCTTCCTGCCGTCCACGTGCGCCCGTCGACCCGCAAGCTCGTCCTGGCCCGCGTCGCGATCTGGTTCACCGTCGCGATGTGGATCCTGTACGTGCTCACGGTGCTGCTGACGATGTTCGTCGCCGGCGAGTTCGACACAACCTGGCGCATGATCGAGGGCGCTTCGTACATCGTGGTCGTGACGTTCCTGATCTTCTCCGCGCTGATGTACCTGCTCGCCAGGTACGGCGCCTTCCAGCGGTTCCGCACCCACCAGCGGGCGGCGCGCGGAGAGCTCGACCGGCACTTCTCGCTCGACCACCGCCCGCTCACCGTCCTAGTCCCCTCGTACGCGGAGGAGCCCGGTGTCGTCCGCAAGACGCTGTGGTCGGCGGCCCTGCAGGAGTATCCCGAGATGAGGGTCGTGCTGCTCGTCGACGACAACCCGTTCCCGAGCGACCAGGAGACACGCGACAAGCTGAACGCGACACGCGCCGTCACCGCCGAGATCGCTTACGCCTTGAACGAGCCGCGCGAGCGAGCGGCCGATGCGCTGGCGTTCTTCCAGACCGTCCGGGAGCTGCCCGGAATCGCCCAGGACACGCTGCCCGACCTCATCGACCAGTACTGGAGCGCGATCGCCTGGCTGCGCGACTTCGCCGCCCAGGAGCCGCGCGAGGACCACGTCGACGATTTCTTCGTCGAGGAGATCCTCGAGGGTCTGGCCGACGACCTCCAGTCGACGGCCGTCGCGCTGGAGATGGCTGAGGCAGAGGGCACCGCGCCGAGCGCGGAGCGCGTGCACGAGCTGTACCGACGACTCGTGTGGATCTTCTCGGCCGAGATCACATCGTTCGAGCGCAAGCGTTACGCATCGCTGTCGCACGAGGCCAATAAGGCGATGAACCTCAACGCGTACATCGGACTTCTCGGCGGACGGTTCGTCGAGCACGTCACGCCGGACGGCGTCATGCTGCGGCCCGCCCCGGGTGGTGCTCCGGCCGACATCGAGATCCCGTACTCGGACTTCGTGCTCACCCTCGACGCCGACTCGCTGCTGCTGCGCGACTACTGCCTGCGGCTGGTGCATTTCCTGGAACAGCCCGAGAACGCGAACGTCGCGGTGACCCAGACGCCGTACTCCTCGTTCCGCAACGCGCCGACGCGCATCGAGCGACTGGCAGGCGCGACGACGGATGTGCAGCACATCCTTCACCAGGGCATGACGAAGTACAACGCGACGTTCTGGGTCGGCGCGAACGCCGTCATCCGGATGGAGGCGCTCGATGACATCCTCGAGATCGAGAGCGTCGACGGCATCGAGGTGCGGCGCTACGTCCAGGACCGCACCGTCATCGAGGACACCGAGTCGAGCGTCGACCTCATGCTGTTCGGCTGGAAACTGGTCAACTACCCCGAGCGGCTGAGCTACAGCGCGACGCCGCCGGACTGGGGCTCGCTGGTGGTGCAGCGTCGTCGTTGGGCGAACGGCGGTCTGCTGATCCTGCCGAAGATGTGGCGGCAGATGCGCGACGGCCGTCGCCAGCACAAGCCGCTGAGCATCGGCGAGATCTCACTGCGGATGAACTACATGGCCTCGATCGCATGGGCCAGCTTCGGCCTGATCTTCCTGCTGGTCTACCCGTACGACAACCGACTGGTGAGCCCGTTCATCCTGATTGGCGCCCTGCCGTACTTCATCGCGATGGCAAGCGACCTGCGCTACTGCGGCTACAAGCGCACCGACATCTTTCGGATCTACGGCTTCAACCTGATCCTGCTGCCGGTGAACCTCGCCGGCGTCCTCAAGTCGCTGCAGCAGGGCATGACAGGACGCAAGATCCCGTTCGCCCGCACTCCGAAGGTCAAGGACCGCACCAGCTCACCGCTGCTCTACGTCATCAGCCCGGTCATCATCATCGCGTACTCGGCGTTCGTCGCCTGGCGCAGTTACACGGACGGCTCTTGGTGGACGCTGGCGTTCTCAGGGTTCAACGCGATCTGCGCCACCTGGGCGTTCCTGGGCAACATCGGTGTGCGCAACGGTCTCGTCGACACCTGGATCGGTCTGACCGACTGGATGTACGTCGACATCGAACGCCCCGAGCCGGAGGCTCCCGCCGAGGATGCTGCGCCCGACTGGCGTGCGATGCTCCACGAGGGGCACCCGGCACCGGGCACAGTCGGCCCGACACCGGAGCGCCGGTCGGTGGCAGCGAGGCCGATGCTCGATCTCCGCTCCGATCTGGAGCTGCGCTCATGAGCCGCAGGACCGCCGATGCGGGCGAAGACGTCCAGCCCGAAGCGACCGACGAAGTATCCCGGAAGCGCGGCAGGCACCCGGGCAAGCGCCTCTCCCCGTGGCGGATTCTGCTGGGCATCGCCGTCGCCATGGTCGTCGTGGCGAGCGCGGTGACTGTGCCCTGGTATCTCACGCAGCGCGACGCCGCCGTCGCGGAGACCGCCGGTCCGCAGTGGTTCGGCGGATACTTCGACGTCACGGCCGCGGACGCATCCATGTCTCCGACCGCCGGGGACGGCAACGACGACACCGTCGTGCTCGGGTTCGTCGTCGCGGCGAGCGCCGAGCGATGCGCGCCGACCTGGGGCACCCACTACAGCCTCGCCGAGGCCGGGCAGCAGCTCGATCTCGACCGGCGGATCGACGGCATACGTCGCGAGGGAGCCCATGTGGCCGTCTCGTTCGGAGGCGCGCTCAACACCGAACTCGCGGTCGCGTGCGACACGACCTCCTCGCTGATGCAGGCGTACTCACGGGTGCTCGACCGCTACGGCATCACCACGATCGATCTCGACCTCGAGGGTGAGGCCCTCCTCGACACGGCGGCCGCCGATCGGCGCGCCACCGCGATCTCGGCTCTGCAGCGTCAGTACGCGGCGAGCGGCGGGAGCCTGGACGTCTGGGTGACCCTGCCGACGGCGACGACGGGGCTGACCGATACCGGCCTGGACGCCGTGCGGCGGCTACTGGACGGCGGCGTCGAGCTCGCCGGCGTGAACGCGATGACCATGGACTACGGCACCGATCTGGGCGGCGCGACGATGGCCGAGGCATCGGTTCAGGCGCTCAACGGCGTGCACGACCAGCTGACGCAGCTGTATCGCAATCAGAGGATCCCGCTGCCGGCCGCCGGTGCCTGGGCGGTGATGGGTGCGACGCCGATGATCGGGCAGAATGACGTCCACGACGAGGTGTTCACGCTCGCCGACGCGGCCGAGCTGAGCGCCTTCGCCCAGCAGCGCGATCTGGCGCGGATGTCGATGTGGTCGATCAACCGCGACCGCACGTGCGGACCGAACTATCCGGACGTCTCAGCCGTCTCCGATTCGTGCAGCGGCGTCGACCAGGGAACGCAGACCTTCGCCGGCATCCTTTCCGCCGGTTTCGACGAAGCACCGTCCGACGCCGCCGCGACACCTGCGGCGACGCCGCTCCCCGACGACCCCGAGACGAGTCCGTACCCGATCTGGTCTGAGGATGCCCCCTACTCGCATGGCGTGCGCGTGGTCTGGCACGGCTATGTGTACGCCGCCAAGTGGTGGGTCAGCGGCGGTCCGGAGCCGGACGACCCCACGCAGACCGCGGATGCCACCTCGTGGGTGCTCGTGGGGCCCGTGCTGCCGGAGGATCGTCCCTTCGCCCTGCCAACCGTCGCTGACGACACCTACCCGGAATGGAATGTCGGCACGGTCTACCAGAAGGGCACCCGCGTGGTCGTCGACGGCGTGCCGTTCGAGGCCAAGTGGTGGACGCAGGCGGAGGATCCCCTGGACGGCATCACCGATCACGATCGGTCGCCGTGGGAACTCGTCGAGTGACCCGAAGTCGTCGGCCGGGCATGAAGAAGGCGGTCGCGCGTATTCGGGTCACGCGCGACCGCCGGATTCGATGAGGCGCGGCTCAGGCTATGGCGGGCACCTCGGCAGGTGTGAGCCGGTAGCCGACGCCGCGGACCGTCTCGATGTACCGCGGTTCGACGCTGTTGTCGCCGATCTTGCGGCGCAGGTTCGCCATGTGAGCCTCGATGGCGCGCTTGTCCGGCTCACCGACGTAGTAGGACGTCGATCCGAAGGCCTCGCCGCGCAGTACGAGTGCGAGGTCCGCCTTGCTGCGCACTCGACGCTTGGATTCGAGCAGGGTCGCGAGCAGGTCGAACTCGGTCGGCGTGAGCTCGACCTCGCGCTGCGAGACGAGCGCTGTGTGTGTGGCGAGGTTGAGGCTGATGTCGCGGTGCGATTCCCAGCGCTCGAGGCTTCCGGGGTCGGTCGTCGGGATCGCAGCCGTCGCCGCAGGGTTGCGCGCAGCTGTGCGTACGGGACCGGTGATGACCGTCTCGGATTCCTCCGGCGGTTCGATACGCGGGCGACGCATGAGCGCCTCGATCCTGGCGCGCAGCTCCCGCGGACGGAAGGGCTTGATGACGTAGTCGTCTGCGCCGGAGCTGAGGCCGAGCACGACGTCGGTCTCCTCAGCCAGCGCCGAGAGCATCATGACGAACGACGAGCTGGACTTGCGGATGCGGCGCACGACCTCGATGCCGTCGATGCCGGGAAGATTGATGTCCACGGTCGTGATGGTCGGTTCGTGCTCCATGACCGCGGCGATGCCGTCCGGCCCGGTTCCGGTGAGCACGACCTGGAAACCAGCGGAGCGGAAGACCGCGTCGAGCAGGCTGCGAACGTCCGGGTCGTCTTCGATGACCACTGCGACTTTTGGCTGTATTGCGGCACCGCTCATTTACTGTCCCCTCAGACTGAACGGAGGCTGCCGAGTGGCCGACAGTCCCGATGTTCGGAATTATAGCCATAAGTCGTAAACGCTCGGCGACAAACTACGACTTAAGTCTAGATCCGGTCAGGTGAGGGGCGCTCTCAACGGATAGTCCTGCCCCTCGAGGATCACCTGCGATGCGACTCCCGTGCCGCGATTGACCACCACCGGGGCGAGGAGATTGACGCTGACGCCCTCGGCGGACGGGTGAGCGACGACCAGCAGCATGGCGTCATCGGGCGACTCGAGTGACAGCTCCGCAGTCTGCTCGTCGGTGAGCACAGGTGCATAGTCGTGCAGCACTGTGTCGGGATCGACGAGGTACAGACGCAGGTCGGCATCGTCGACGGCGCGCATCGTGAACAAGCCGTCCGAGCCGTCCACCGCCGTCAACGCGAACTCCACGTGCGGTGCGAGCCCGGGCGGCGGCGCCACGAAGCTCAGGGCGGCGCTCACTGGAGGAAGTCCATCAGTGACGGCTGCAGCACCCGGGCGTTGACGGCGAGCGCCGAGCGGTAGACCAGCTCCTGCGCCTGCAGCCGCACGAGCACCTCCACCGAGTCGACGTCTTCGACGGCGGCGCGGCGGGATTCGAGCGAAACCGAGTTCTGCACAGCCGCCTCCTTGGCGCGTTCGATCTGTGTCTGACGGGCGCCGACCGCGCCCTGGGCACTGAGCATAGCGGTCCGTCGATCGTCGATCTCGTTCAGCCGGGGACCGACGTTGGTGCCTGAGCGGAGGTCCTCGATGATGTTGCCGACCAAGGCGAAGACCGACTCGTCGCCCACGCCGAAGACCGCCGAGCCATCGGCGTCGACACGCACGGATGAGCTGTCGGATACTCGCCGCACCACCTCGCCGGTCGGCGATCCGCTGTACGCATAGGTGGTGGCGTCGAACGCCGCGCTGTCGGAGGTGCCGGCGAACACGGAGCGCCCCAGCAGCCGGGTGTTGGCCTGCGCGAGCAGCTCGTCGCGGATGCCCTCGAGCTCCACGGCGATGGCCTCCTTCGCCGTGGCATCCAGCGCACCGTCGTTCGCGCCCTGCACAGTGAGGTCGCGAACGCGGCCGAGCAGACTGGTGCTGCGAGAGATCGCCGCATCCGCCGTCGTCACCCAGGCCAGTCCGTCGTCGATGTTGCGCGCGTACTGGTCGTTGCGTCGCTGCTCGGCGTGCAGATTCAGCGCGGTGGCGGCCGCGGCGGGATCGTCGGACGGCGCTGCGAAGGCGCGCTGCGAGGTCGCCTGCTCCTGCAGGCGCGCCAGTTCCGACAGGTTCGACTGCAGATGGCGCATCGCCGTCTGCGTCATGGACGATGCGGTCACGCGAGAGATCATGATGTTCCTCCGGTCAGCGTCCGACGACGCCAGTGCGGTTGATCAGGACGTCGAGCGCCTCATCGACGGCGGTCATCACCCTGGCGGCGGCCTGGTAGGCCGTCTGATACATGAGCAGGCTGATGGTCTCCTCGTCACCGTCGACCGCGGCGACCGACTGCTGTGCCGTGGCGGCGGTGATGGCGCTTGTTTCGGACACCCGAGCGCGCTGGATGTCGCCGGCGGTGTTCACACTGAGGCTCGACACCGCGCTCGACCAGATCGCATCGGGTCCGTCCTCGCGGAGGCCGATCTGCGAGATCGCGTCGGCGTTGCTCGAATCCCAGGCTCCGGCGTCCAGCTTCGCGAGTGCGAGGTCCGCGGGGGATTTCACGGCGACGCTCAGGCCGAGCGCGGCCGGCACCGCAGCATCCAGGGCGAAGAAGTCGCCGCCCGTCACGCCCGCGGCCGTCACACCTTTCCCGTGCTGCTCGTTGACGGTCGCAGCGAGTTCCTCGGCGACCTCGTTGTACTTCTCGGCGAGCTGAGCGAGCACGCCGCCCTTGTCCGCGGACGCGAGGACGGAGAGGTTGCCGCCGAGCTCGCCGCCGCCGATCGAGACGGTGATGTCGGATGCCGTCGCCCAGGTCACGGTGACGTTCCCGCCGGCGTCGATGGAGGCCGGCCCGGTCAGAGCGAGGTGGCGGGCATCGGAGCCCACGACCAGAGCGTTGCCGTCGATGCGGACGGTCAGGGTGCCATCGCTCTCGATGTTCGCCTTGGCGCCGGCGAGACGGGCCACGTTCTGGGCGAGCACGCTGCGCTGGTCGATGAGCTCGTTCGCGGAGCGCCCGGACGCGAGCGCATCGCGGATCTCACGGTTGAGGTCGGCGATCTGGTCGGCGGCCGCATTCACCTGCGACACCGTGCGCTCGGCCGCAGTGCGGGCACCGGACCACTGGTCCGCCACGGCGCGATAGCCGCCGGCGACCTGGGCCGCCAGCTCTGCCGCCGACTCGAGCACGACGGATGCCGCGGCGCCGGAATCCGGGGTGTTCGCGAGATCCTGCCAGCCGGACCAGAACTGCGACAGACGGGCGGCCAGACCGTTCTCGGTGGGCTCCGCGAGCGAGGCCTCGAGGGTCGTCGAGGCCACCGCGCGCGTGGACCAGAAGCCCGAGGCCGCAAGCGTGTCGCGCACTCGGGCATCCAGCAGCGCGTCACCGAGCCGGGTGACGCCGTCGATCGAGACGCCATGCCCCGGCGCCGCTCCCGTGCTGAAGCGCCCGGTCTGCGCGAGCGCCGCGATCGACGAGGTGGTCACACGTTGCCTGGTGTAGCCCTCGGTGGTCTGATTGGCGATGTTCTGCCCGACCACGTCCATCCCGCGCCGCGCAGCCGCAAGTCCGGAGGCCGCGGTGTTCAATCCACTGAAAGTCGACATCGTCTCTTCTCCGTCAGGTCCGGTCGGTCACATCTGGGTGTCGACGATGCGTGCGGAATCGTCGCGCGCGCGGACGCCGTCGGTCGTGTACTCGCCGGTGTCCAGGCCGAGCGCGGCGATCGTCTCCTGCGTAGCGCGCATGACGCCCGCGATCTGATCGGCGTTCGTGTCGCGCATCTGTGCGATCTCGGCCGTCAGCTGTGTGAGTGAATGCAGGTGATCGGCGAAGACGTCGCGCCAGACACCCTCGGGCGCATGCGCGATGAGAGCGCGCAGCGTCGCGTCGTCGGCCGCTCCCCACTCTTCGGCTACGGCCGAGACCTCGACCGAGCGCGCCAGAGCAGTCGTCCGGAGGCGTTCGAGTACCTGTTCGATCTCGCGTGTAGCAAAATGGATCCAGTGCGATCGCCCGGCGGTCAGCAGCAACTGCTGCTCGTCCAGCTTGAACAGCAGCATCTCCAGCAGTTCGCGTTCTCGCCACAACTGCATCGACAGTTCGTTGGCTCCCATAATCCCTTCCCCAGCATCCCCCAGCCGATGAACCGAACGATTTTTCGGTTCGTTGTACCTCTATCGGCCACCCTGGCCCTAAGGTTACTACCGGGGGAATTGATGGATAGTTCTACCCATGGACATATCGCTGTGGTAGTGATATGAGCACCACGTCAGTTGCACACTGAGCGTCCCAGCGCTCTCCAGAGAGGTGAACACCCCATGTCGCCGCTTGTTGAGCGCAACCGCCTTGTCGAAGATAACCTGCCGCTGGTCGGATACCTGGCCGCAGAAACCCACGCACGCGCGACGCACATCCCGCGCGAGGAGCTCGCCTCTGTCGGGGCACTGGCTCTCGTCACTGCGGCCGACGCGTTCGACCCGTCGCTCGGCGTCCCCTTCGGCGCGTACGCGCGACGTCGCATCCTCGGAGCGTTCGCGGATGAGATGCGCGCGATGGACTGGGCCTCGCGCGGCATCCGCAAGCGCATCAAGGAGACCACCGCTGTTCGCGACACACTGACCGCCGGGCTCGGACGCACCGCGACCGTGGCCGAGATCGCCACGGCGATGTCGGTTCCGACGGACGTCGTGTCCGAGGCGCTGGCCGACGGTGCGCGCACCGTGGTCACGCTGGAGGATCCGTCGGCGCACACGCTGGCATCCGACATCCCGCTGCCCGAGGAGTCGGCGATGGTGAGCGAGCGGCGCGAGGTTCTCGAGCACGCCGTGGCCGCCCTCCCTGAGCGCATGCGCCTCATCGTGCAGGCCGTGTACTTCGATGAACGTCCGGTGAAGGAGATCGCCGAGGAGCTCGGCGTCTCGCACTCGGCCGTGTCGCAGCAGCGCTCCGAGGCGATGCGCCTGCTGCGCGATGCGCTGGAGAAGTACTTCGCCGACGGCGAGGAGCCGACCGCCGTCGCCCGCGTGTCGATGGCCGTGCGCGAGGCGTTCTTCGCGCGGATCGGCGAGACGGGCAGCAACCGGCTCGCGAACGTCTTCCGCGGTGCGCCTGCGGCTCAGGCGATCGCCTGACCTGCTTCTCCACACCCCTTCCCCACTTCGAAGCTTTGTACTAAACTGGCTTCATGGAGCAGTTCTTCGATGATGTGGATGATCGGCCTCGTGATGCCGCGTTCGTCATCGGGTCTGCTCTGGATGATCTGCAGTGCGCGGATATCGATCTGAATCGGTATGCGGCGCGGCGTGGGGCGCAGATCGCGGATGCTGTCGCTCTGGCGCGCCGGAACCCCGAGGTGTTCGTGCTGGAGGACGCACAGGATGCGGCTGATCAGGCTGAGCGTGCGGCGGTCTCCGATATCGCCCTGCGGCTGAAGCGGTCCGAGGAGGACGTGCAGGCTGAGCTCGCTGTCGTGCAGGCCGCGATGCGACGACTGCCCACCTTGTGGGGGCATGCGCGGGACGGGTTCGTGTCGATGTATCTCGTGACGCGGACGGTGGGGGCGCTGGGCAGGGTGCGGGCTCCCGCGAATGCCACGGCGGAGCAGCAGGAGGCCGAGCGCGAGGCGGCGCGACGGATCGATGAGGCGACCTCGGAGTGGGCGTTGACCTGTTCCCCGGTCAACTTCCTGCGCCGCCTCAAGCGCCTGACCGACCGACTCGACCCCGAACCCGCGGAGATGCGCCATACCCGCGCGGTGGCCGACCGGCGGGTGTGCGTCGAGCATGTGGACGACGGGATGAGCTGGATCAATGCCTACATCCCCACCACGGAGGCGCTCGCTGTCGACCGTCGCCTCGCCGCGACGGCGAAGCAGGTGAAGAAGAGTGACCCGTGCGAGACGCGCACGATCGCGCAGATCCGCGCCGACCTGTACTCCGAGTGGCTGCGCGGAGTCGGCACCGACCGGGCCGCGCAGACGAAGATCTTCGTCACCATCCCCGTCCAACTCCTCGACGACGCCAGCAGCGATGCTGTCGACCTTCCCGTCCCGGAGGCGGAGATCGTCGGGCACGGCCCGATCGACCCGCTCACCGCGAAGCAGCTGCTCCTCGACACCGGCGTCTTCCGCCGGGTGATCGTCGACCCGATCCGCAGCGTGGTCATCGACATGGACCGCCGCAGCCGCCACGCCACACAAGCCCAGCGCGACTGGCTCATCCTGCAGCACGGCACCTGCGCGAGAGACGGCTGCACCCGACTCGCCCTCGACGCCGACATCGACCACAACACCCCCTGGGCACAAGGCGGCACAACCAACCTCGAAGACCTCCGGCCCCTCTGCCCCAGACACCACGTCGACAGGCATCGAACCCGCGCCATCTACCGATCCCGCCCCGACGGGACCGTCGAAGTCACCACCCCCACCGGGTTCCGCAGTGCGTCCCCGCCACCCGAGACTCGCGCCACCGAGCACATCGCCCCGGTCCCGACCGTCCGCGATCTCGTCGCGCCGTTCTAGCAGCTAACGCCCGCTCCGGTTCCGCCGATAGGTGTGTGTGAAGCCCACGGATGGGCTTCGGTACATCCCAATCACGGAGGAACACACCATGGGTATGCAGATCAACACCAACGTGTCGGCGCTCAACGCCTACCGCAACCTGTCCAGCACGCAGAACGACCTGTCGAAGTCCCTGGAGAAGCTGTCCAGCGGTCTTCGCATCAACCGCGCGGCGGACGACGCCGCGGGCCTGGCGATCTCCGAGGGCCTGCGTTCGCAGGTCAACGGCCTGAACGTCGCGGCTCGCAACGCTCAGGACGGCATCTCGGTCATCCAGACCGCTGAAGGCGCCCTGACCGAGGTCCACTCCATCCTGCAGCGCATGCGCGACCTCGCGGTGCAGGGTGCGAACGACTCGAACAACGACGCGTCGCGTGACGCGATCGGGACAGAGGTTGCCGCTCTCGCCGACGAACTCACCCGCGTCGCCGCGAGCACGAACTTCAACGGAATCAAGCTGCTCCAGGGCGGCGACCCGCTGACGTTCCAGGTCGGCGCTGGATCGACCGCCGCTGAGGACCAGATCCAGGTCACCCTGACCGACTTCTCGGGCCTCGGAGCCGAGATGAAGGATGCCACCACGGGAGTCGCCGTCGACTCGGCAGCCAACGCGCTGGCGTCGGTCGGCCGGATCGACGCTAAGATCACCGAGGTCTCGACGGCGCGTGCCGGCTACGGTGCAGTCCAGAACCGCTTCGAGTCGACGATCAACTCGCTCAACGTCTCGTCGGAGAACCTGGCTGCTGCCGAGAGCCGCATCCGCGACACCGACATGGCGGCCGAGATGGTCAAGTACACCGCTGCGAACATCCTGTCGCAGGCCGGTACGGCGATGCTCGCTCAGGCGAACCAGTCGACGCAGGGCGTTCTTCAGCTCCTGCGCTGATTCGCTCGCAGGTTCCGGGTGGGCGGCCGATCGTCGCCCACCCGGAACCAGCATCCGCACCTGATCCGGAAAGGCACACATGGGTATCGCGCTCGACGGCCTCGTCTCGGGCCTCAACACCACCGAGCTCATCAATGCGCTCATGGATGTGCAAGCCATTCCCCGCAACCTGATGAGCGCGAAGGCCGATGACAAGAAGCTCATCATCTCGCAGCTCCAGACCTTGAACACCTCCCTGCAGGACCTCGCGACCAAGGCCAAGACGGCCGCATCCGGCGAGAGCCTCAACGCCTTCTCGGCGACCTCGTCGTCCAACAACGTCACCGTCGCCCTTCGCCCCGGCGCCGCCGCCCTCACGACCGACATCGTCGTCGACCGTCTCGCGCAGAAGCACACCGTCGTCACCGCGGCATCCACCGAATGGCCGGACGCTCCCCCGACTCTCACCCTCAAGAACGCTGCAGGCGAGCTCCTCAAGGTCACCGCTTCATCGTCGTCGATGACCGACGTCGCCCGCGCGATCAACGCCGCCGGCTTCGGCATCACCGCGAGCGTCGTCTCCGCAGGCAAGGATGCCGAAGGAAACCCGCTGCAGCGCCTGCAGCTCGTCGCCGCAGAATCCGGCGAGCAGGGCTCGTTCAGCGTGTTCCGCGGCGATGAGGCCGCCGTCGGCGCGGACACAGACATCTCGGCCGCCCCCGGCGCCGCGATCATCGTCACCGGCGCCGACGCGCAGGTGCGGCTGTGGGCCGGAACCGCCGCCGAGCAGACCATCACTTCGTCATCGAACACCTTCACCGATCTGTTCACCGGCGTCGACGTCACCGTCAGCGCCGTATCGACTGATCCGGTCACCGTCGGCGTCGCGGTCGACGACAAGGCCCGTACGACAGCGGCCGCCGATTTCGTCAAGCAGATCGCATCGCTCCTCACCCGCATCGACAACGGCTCCAAGGCGACCGTCGGCACCGGCGACGAGGCCACGACGCTCGGCGTCTTCACCGGCGACAGCACGGTGCGCGCTCTTCGCCAATCGCTCGCGCAGGCCGTGCAGTATCCGGTCGACGGCGCGTCGCCCTCGAGCATCGGCATCTCGATCGACCGCTACGGCGTCCTCACGATCGACGAGACCAAGTTCGCCGCGGCCCTCGCCGACGACCCGGATGCCGTCACCGGCATGTTCACCGGCATCGCCGAGCGCGTGCAGCAGACGGCCGAGACATACTCCGACAAATACGACGGTCTGCTCACGGCGCGCATCACCGGGCAGCAGAACGAAGTCGATTCGCTCGGCGAGCAGATGGAGCGCTGGGATGTGCGCCTCGAACAGCGCAGGGCGACGCTCGAGCGCACCTACGCACGACTGGAGACCATGCTCTCGCAGATGCAGTCGCAGTCCTCCTACCTGACCTCGCAGCTGGCGAACCTGCCGAGCTACGGCACCGGAACGAGCTGATATGAACGCTACCGCCGCTCTCCGCGCCCAGCAGCGCTACCGTGACGACGCCGTGCTCTCGGCGACGCCGGAGCGCCTCGTTACCATGTTGTACGACCGCCTGATGCTCGACATCGAGCGCGGGGAGGCCGCCCAGCGCTCAGGCGACTGGACAGAGGCGAACACGCAACTGCAGCATGCGCAGGCGATCGTCGCCGAGCTGACCTCGTCACTGTCGAACGACTGGACGGGCAGCACAGGACTCCGCGCACTGTACGCCTTCCTGACGCAGACGCTGATCAGCGCGAACGTCGGCCGCGACCCGGAGCGCACCCGCTCCTGCCACGAACTCGTCGCGCCCCTGCGCCAGGCGTGGCATGAAGCCGCCGGCACGCTCGTAGGTGCCGTCTCAGGAGCGAGCGCCTCATGAGCGAGGCCATCGCGACGGACACCGACGGGCGAGGCGCCGAGATCGCCGCGATCGAGGAGTCGGACCCGGCGTGGGTGGCGCTGCTCGCGGGAATCGAGAGCGACCTCGACGATCCGGCCCCGACCGTCAGCACGTGGACGAAGCCCGGCACGTCACTGCCGACCGCCCTCGCCGATCGCGCTCATGGCCTACACCGACGGCAGCAGGAGCGGATGCAGCAGATGCGTGACGAGCTCGACGACATCCGTCATCAGCTCGAGGCCCTGCGCCGTGTTCCGGCCGGGCGGGAAGACGCGCCGGCCTACCTCGACGTCGACGGATAGCATTCGGCGACACGCGAAGCACGGCTGCTGCGCGGGCGCGGGTTATGCTATCCCAACTGCTCACATCGTCGCCCCGGGGAGGGCTCAATGAAGAATCTGACGAAAGCCACCATCGCCGGCGCATTGGGCGTCGTCATGCTCGCGGGAGGAACGACGTTCGCTCTGTGGAGTGACAGCGCAGGGCTCGGCTCGAGCGCCGTGAACTCGGGTACGCTCGCGCTCACGGAGACCGGGACTGGGGCATGGACCGACCTGTCTGACGACAGCGCCATCACCGACATTTCGGCGTTTCGCATCGTTCCGGGCGACACCATCGAGTACACCGCCGAGTTCACCGTCGCGGCGAGCGGCAAGAACCTGACCGCAACGCTCGACGTGTCAGACCCCGTCGCTGCAACCGGCGACGCCGAGCTTCTCGCGAACACGACGGTGACGCAGACGTTCACGGACGCCGCCGGCGAGCCCGTCGTAGACGGCGACATCACGAGCGCGAACAACGGCGACGTCATCGACGTCACCGTGACCGTCGCGTTCGCCGAGGCGACAGGGGGCACGACCGCACAGGGGCAGGCTCTCGACCTCAGCGCTCTGACCGTGACGCTCACGCAGACCACCACCACGCCGTAATCGTCGGCGCGGCCGCACGAAGGCGCCAGCAACTGTGGTGAAACGCGTCGCTCTCCTCGCCGCCGGGGCCGCACTGGTTCTGCTCACCGGAACCGGAGTGACCCTGGCGCTGTGGAACGACTCCGAGACGATCGAGGGAGCCACCGTGTCGTCCGGCACGCTGGATATCACCGTCGACGGAGAGTCGCAGATCACCGTGGGGCCGCTGACCGGCCTCTATCCCGGTGGTGTGGTGGCGACGAGGATTCAGCTCGACGGGCAGGCGTCCGGAAACCTTGGGCTCGACTATGCGATCACGTCATCGCTGTCCGATACGTCGAGCGCGTCATCGACGCTGTTCAGCGTGCTCGACGCGCAGATCTTCGTCGACGACAGCGCGGCGGGCTCGTGCAGCACGACCGCGACGCCGAGCGGAAGCCCGATCTACCCTGCCGGAGGCGGATACGGCGACCTCGCGGCGCTCTCGGCAGCCGGCACGCTCGTCGCTCCGGATGACGGCTCGGCTACCGCGTACGTCTGCGCCCGCTTCACGATTCCCTCCGGAACGCCGCCGACGGTCGGGGGCGTCGAGCTGAGCGGGGCAGGGAGTTCGTTCGCACTCGTCGTCACCGGGGAGGGAACGCGATGAGCGTGCGCGCGCGAACCCGCTGGCGGCTGCCGTTCGCCGCGATGCTCGTCATCGCTGCTGTGTCGCTGGCGATCCCCGCCTCGGCGCAGTGGTCGGCGACAGCCCGCGCAACCGTCGCCGTCACCGCCGGCTACCCCGCCCTGCCCGTGAACAACGGTCAGTGGCTGAGTTGCCGTGGTCCGCAGCAGTACAACGGCTACAGCAACAGCATCGGCGGTGACTTCCAGGCCATCCAGTACCGCTATCGCGACCAGATCCCGCCGGTGTTCACGAACTTCCGGGTCTATCGCACGGTCGGCGGCGTCACACGGTCCGATCTCTGGTCGACGGCCCCCACCGACTTTCTCGGCATCCAGTCCAGTTACAACTACATGTTCCACGACCGCGGAACAGCGTTCTACAACCTCCCTGCAGACAACTCGCCGATGCAGGTCTACGTGCGACCGGTGTACGACGGCGGCTGGCTCGGGCCCGCCAGTAACACGATCACGATCTATCCTCAGCCCGACCTCAGCCAGAGCTATTGCCAGACATGATGCCGATGCAGTCGCGCCGTGCGCTGCGGGAAGCACAGCAGACCCCCGCAACCGAGACCCCCGCAACCGAAAGCCGCGCACCCGCCGAGCGCCGCCTGAGCCGTCCCACGCCGATGCGCATCGTGCTGCGAGTACTCGGGTGGGTCGCGTTCACGGTCGTGATGGTCGTGCTCGCGGTGGCGATCGTCATACCGCGACTCCTCGGCGCCGTGCCGCTCGCCGTGCTCACCTCGTCGATGGAGCCCACCCTTCCCCCGGGAACGCTGGTCGTGGTGAAGCCCGTCGACCCCGAGGCTCTCGGCGTCGGTGACGTCGTGACGTTCCAACCCGTATCCGACGATCCCCTGCTCGTCACGCATCGCATCGTCGGTGTCGGCTATCAGGCGGACGGCGAGATCACCTTCACGACCCGCGGCGACAACAACGGCATCGACGACGAGCCGATCGCAGGCGCTCAGGTGATGGGCGAGGTCATCTACTCGGTGCCGTTCGTCGGGTATGCGACGACCGTGTTCAGCAGCACGGAGCGCGGCTGGATCGTCGGCGCGATCGGCGGCCTGCTCATCGGCTACGCCGTCTTCACGATCATCCGCGAACTGCGACGAAAGCGCGTTCAACGGCCAGCGGGCGCAGAGCAATGACGATCGCGTGGCGAGCGATCTCGGCATCCATCGCGGCAGCGACCGCGCTCGTCTTCCTGCTCGCCGGCGCTCCAGCCGGCGCCGACACCCGGCCCGAGATCACCGACCCGCCCTCGCCACTGGCCCTCAGTTACGACGGCGTCACCTGGCACGACGACCTGCCGCCCCTGTTCGCACCGACCACCGTCGTGCCGGGCGATCTGCTCACGAGGACCGTCTTCGTGCGCAACGGCGCCGACCGCGCCGCGGCCCTGACTGTCGTCGCCGAGCAGGTCGAGATGTACTCGACCTCACCGCATCCCTTCTACGACGAGCTGACGCTGGATGTACGCGAGCAGGGCGCGCCGAGCACCGCCGTCGTCTTCCCAGAGCTCTTGGGCACCGAGCTCCACGAAGGCGAGCTCGGCGCCGCGCAGGTCGTCGCGCTCACGGTCGACCTGCGATTTCCGCGCGACGCGACATCGGGCGCCGATCCGCATCCTGATGAAGCATCGTTCGCGCTTCGCATCACCCTCGCCGAAAGCGCCGTCACCATTCCGAGCCACCGCGGACAGAGTGACGATGCCGACGACGACGCCGACGACTCTCTGGCCGGAACCGGCGGAACCGTCGTCGGCCTCTGGTGGGCGCTCGCCGCGATCGCGATCGGCGCCCTCGCCGTGCTCGTCGACACCCGGCGCGCCCGATCGCGCGCGCCGGCCGGCCGAGTCTCGGACCACTGAAAACGAAACATCCCTAACGGATCCTGAGCATCTGCCGATAGACGAATGCGAGCAGGGAGCGCTCGACTGACTCGGCCATGGATCGGCCGCACCACCCACCGACGGGAAACCGGGTTCGTGTTCGATTCAGTGACCATTTCGGCACTCTCCAGTGCCCTCGACGGTCTCGCGCTGCGCCAGCGCGCCATCGCCGACAACATCGCCAACGTCAACACCCCGAACTATCACGCCAAACGGGTGCAGTTCGAGGAGGCTCTCGCAGACGCCGTCGCATCCGGAAGCGGCAGCGTCACGGCCACGGTCGGCGAATCGCTCGAGCCGACCCGCCTGGACGGCAACAACGTCAACCTCGACACCGAGACCCTCTCCAGCGTCGACACGATGCTGCGTTACCAGTTCGCGACGCAGGCGATCAATGGATCGTTCTCGTCCGTGCGCACCGCGATGAGGACATCATGACCTTCGACGCCATCGGGATCGCCGGCACCGGGCTCACCGTGCACCGCAAATGGCTGGATGCCGTCAGCGACAACATCTCGAACATCAACACCGTCACCGCGACCGACGACGAGGCGTTCCGCCAGCGGTACGTGCTCGCGCAGACCAGCGCGGACTCCCCCGGCGTGTACGTCGCGGGCACCGCGCTCGGCAGCGCAGAGGGGCGGCTCGTGCACCAGCCCGACCACCCGCTCGCGGACGCCGACGGCTACGTGCGCTACCCCGACATCGACCTCGGCGATCAGATGAGCCAGCTCATCCTCGCCCAACGCGGCTACCAGGCCAGCGCCGCGATCGTCGACCGCGCGCGCAACGCCTACGAAGCCGCCCTGCAGATCGGACGCAGCTGATGGCATCGGTTTCCGGCATCGAGGGCATCTCCTCGGCCTTCTCGCTCCCGCAGATCCCCTCGGTCGACACCTCGTCGACCGGCGACTCGGCATTCGCCTCGAGCCTCACCGGCGCGATCGACGAGCTGCACTCGCTGCAGTCCGAGTCGAACACGCTGAAAGTCGCCGCAGTCACCGGCGATCTGGATGACATCCACGCCGCCATGATCGCCTCGTCCCGTGCGTCCGTCACGCTTGAGCTCGTCGCCGCCGTCCGCAACAAGGGCGTCGACGCGTTCAACGAGATCATGAGGATGCAAGCCTGATGCCCCAGGCCGTCCAGAATGTGTTCCAGCGGATCGGGCGCGTCATCGCGGGCTTCACGCTCGCGCAGCGCACGATCGCGATCATCGGCGTCGCCGTGCTCGCGCTCGGCATCTTCGCCCTGTCCAGCTGGCTCACCCGCCCGACGCTCACGCCGCTGTTCTCGGGGCTGAGCGCCTCCGACGCGAACGCCGTCGTCGAACAGCTGCGCTCGGCATCAGTGCCCTATGAGCTCACCGAGGGCGGCACGACCGTGCTCGTCCCGGAGACAGAGGTCTACGACCAGCGTCTGACCGCCGCGGCCGCGGGCCTGCCCACCTCGAGCTCCGGCGGATACTCGCTGCTCGACGACATGGGCGTCACGACCTCCGAGTTCCAGCAGTCCGTCACCTACAAGCGCGCGATCGAGGGCGAGCTCGCCGACACGATCTCCGCACTCGACGGCGTCACGGCGGCGTCGGTGCAGCTCGCGATCCCAGAGGAGAGCGTGTTCGTCTCCGAGACCGTCGACGCGACGGCATCCGTGTTCGTGGAGACCGGCGACAGCACCACGCTGACGAACAAGCAGGTCGAGGCGATCGTGCACCTGACCTCCGCCGCCGTCAGCGGCATGAAGCCCGAGAACGTCGCCGTGGTCGACCAGTCTGGGCAGACGCTGTCCGCGGTCGGCATCGGTCAGACCGGCGGCATCGACCAGCAGGCGGGCGACTACGAGGCGCGCGTGACCGCCGCCGTGCAGCAGATGCTCGACACCGTGGTGGGTGCCGGCAACGCCACCGTCACGGTCGCGGCCGAGATCGACCGCTCCCAGAACGAGCGGCTCGACGAGACCTACACCCCCGCCGAGGGCACGCCTCCCCTGACCGAGGAGATCCGCAGCGAGACGCAGAACGGCACGACGAGCGAGGCCGGTGTGCTCGGTCCCGACAACATCGCAGTGCCGTCCGAGGGCAGCGACGGGACGTCGGAGTCGACCGAGGAGACGCGCACCAACGCGATCAACAAGACCACGCAGTCGACGACCACCCCGGCAGGCACCCTCACCCGCCAGTCCGTCTCGGTCGCGATCGACCAGGGCGCGGCCGGCGACCTGAGCATCGCGAAGCTCAACGACCTGGTCGCTGCCGCGGCGGGAATCGATGAGGACCGCGGCGACACGATCAGCGTCGAGATGGTGGCGTTCAGCCAGACCAGCGCGGAGGCCGCCCAGGCGGCGCTCCAGGCCGCCAAGGACGCCGAGCAGGCCAACCAGCAGTCGGCGCTGCTGAACACGCTGATCATCGCCCTCGCGATCGGTCTGCCGCTGCTGGGCGCCGTGATCGCGCTGATCATCCGCTCGCGCCGCAAGGCGGGTGCCGCCGCCGAGTTCGACACCCTGTTCGGCGAGCGTCCCGAGCCGCTGACCGCGCTCACCACGACCGCGCCCACCGCACTGCTCGAGGCGCCGACCGCGCCGCTGTCGATCACCGAGCCGGAGCCGCAGCTCACCCCCTCCCCCGAACTGCAGATCGAGAGCGAGCCCGCCCAGGTGACGCTGGAGCGGCGACGCATGGAGCTCGACGCTCTCAGCCGTCAGGATCCGAAGCGCACGGCCGAACTGCTGCGCACTCTCATCGACGACAGGCAGCCCGCATGAGCGCGCTGAACGACCGCCAGACGGCGGCGGTGGTGCTGATGAACCTCGATCGCGCGCATGCGATCGAGGTCATGAAGCACCTCTCGGAGAACGAGGCGGAGGCCGTGGCCTCCGAGATCATCGGCCTGCAGAATCTGGATGCCGAGACCACCGCCCAGGCGCTGAACCGGTTCCATCGGATCGCCACCGGGCACCTGCCGCCGGCCCGAGGCGGTCGCGACATCGCGGCGGGTCTGCTGGAGGCGTCGTTCGGCGCCGAGCGCGCGGCGGCGGTGCTCGGGCGCGTGAGCTCGACGATGGCGAACTCGTCGTTCGACTTCCTGGCCGCCGTCGACCCGACGCACCTCGCCACTCTGCTCGACGGCGAGCTCCCCCAGACCGTCGCCCTCGTGCTCGCGCACCTGCCGACCGAGCAGGCGGCGGCCGTGCTGGCCGCGCTTCCGGACCCTGCCCGCACGGACGTGGCGCATGCGATCGCGACGATGGGGACGGCGTCGCAGGACGCGATCACGATCGTCGCCGACACGCTGAAGGCCCGCACCGGCATGTTCGCGTCGCGCGAGACGCCGGAGACCCTGGGCGGCGTCGAGCCCCTGGTGGAGATCATCAACCGCTCGGACGCCACGATCGAGAAGGCGCTGCTGGCGAGCATCGAGACCCTCGACAGTGCTCTGGCCGAGGACATCCGCTCGCGCATGTTCACGTTCGCCGACATCGTCAAGCTCGAGGACCGCGACGCGCAGAGCGTGCTGCGCGGCATCCCTCTCCGCTCGCTGGCGCTCGCTCTCAAGGGCGCGAACCAGGGCATCGCGGACGTCATCCGCCGCAACGTCTCGGAGCGCAACCGCGAGAACCTCGACGAGGAGTCGCGGGCGCTCGGACCGGTGCGCATCTCGCAGGTCGAGGAGGCGCGCGCGGAGATCGTCCGCACGATCCGCGCCCTCGAGGCCGCCGGCGACATCACAGTGCAGCGCGCCGACGAGGACGAGTATGTCTACTGAGGCCTTCTCCCCCGCTGTCTACCCTCGCCTGCACGGCGACGGTCTGACGGCGGAGCGCGAGAAGGCCAGGGTCCGCGGATACGCCGAGGGACACGCGGAGGGATTCCGCGCCGGGAACGTCGCGGCGGCCGCCGCGCACGAGCGCGCCGAGACGGAGCGCATCGCCCGTGAGACCGACGAGGCGCAGGCGGTGTCGGATGCCGTCGCCGCCCTGCACGCGGCCGCTCGCTCGCTCGCGGATCGCGAGCGCCACCTGGCCGCCGTCGCGCAGTCGCAGGTGCTCGCGCATGCCATCGAACTCGCCGAGCTGATCGTCGCCGGCGAGCTCTCGGATGCCGATGCCGCCGCCCTGTCGGCGGTACGGCGTGCGATGGCCGCCGTCGACCCCGCGGATATTCGCGAGCTTCGGCTGCACGCCGACGATATCCGCACTCTGGAACGCCTGGATGCGCAGCCCGCGGCGTTCGTGCTCAGCGCGGACGAGACGCTGGAGCGCGGCGATGCCGTGGCGATGCTCGAGCACGGCTTCGTCGACGCCCGCATCGGCTCGGCCCTGGAGCGCGCCAGGCTCGCCGTCACGGAGAGCGACGCATGAGCGCCTGGGATGCCGTGCGCACAGCGGTTCTGCCGGAGCGGGTCGGCGAGGTCTCGCAGATCCGCGGTCTCAGCGTGCAGGTGCGCGGGCTGGAGTGCGCGATCGGCGACGTCATCACGATCGGCGCCGACGTCGACGCAGAGGTGGTCGCCACCGGCGACGAGGGCGTGCGCTGCATGCCGCTGGGTCCCGTGGCAGGACTCACCGTCGGCACCGCAGCGCGGGCTCGCGGCGGTGCGCTGCGTGTTCCGACAGGGCCCGGTCTCCTCGGGCGGGTGCTCGACGGTCTCGGCCGGCCGATCGACGGGAAGGGCCCGATCACGG
This sequence comes from Microbacterium abyssi, assembly GCF_015277895.1. Lineage (NCBI taxonomy): Bacteria > Bacillati > Actinomycetota > Actinomycetes > Micrococcales > Microbacteriaceae > Microbacterium > Microbacterium abyssi. The sequence continues at coordinate 2,485,176 of NZ_CP063815.1, forward strand.
GCCCGCGGGTGAGTCTCGACCACGAGCCGCCATCCATCATGGAGCGCGACCGCATCGCGTCCCCGCTGCCGCTCGGGGTGCGCGCGCTCGACACGCTCACCAGCGTCGGCCGCGGTCAGCGCGTCGGGTTGTTCGCGGGCTCCGGTGTCGGCAAGTCGTCGTTGCTGTCGATGATCGCCCGCGGCACCGAGGCCGAGGTCACGGTGATCGCTCTGGTCGGCGAACGCGGCCGTGAAGTGCGCGAGTTCATCGAGGACGACCTGGGGCCCGAGGGCCTCGCCCGATCGGTCGTCGTCGTGTCGACCTCGGATCAGCCGGCTATGGCCCGCATCCGCGCCGCCTACACCGCGACGCGCATCGCTGAGGCGTTCCGCGACGAGGGCGCCCACGCGATCCTCATGATGGACTCGCTCACCCGCGTCGCGATGGCCCAGCGCGAGATCGGTCTGTCCGCGGGCGAGCCGCCGGCCACTCGCGGCTACCCGCCGTCCACGTTCTCGATGCTCGCCGGGCTCCTCGAGCGCGCCGGAACCGACCGTCCGGGCTCCGTCACCGGCATCTACACGGTGCTCGTCGACGGCGACGACCACAACGAGCCCATCGCCGACGCCGTCCGTTCGATCCTCGACGGACACGTGGTGCTCGACCGGGCCCTCGCGCTGTCGGGTCATCATCCGGCCATCGACGTGCTCGGATCGGTCTCGCGCGTGGCGGGGAAGGTCACCTCGCAGGAGCAGCGGGCCGCAGCCAACTCGCTGCGTGCAGTACTCGCGGCGCGCCGCCGGGCGAACGACTTCATCGACATCGGCGCTTACCAGTCCGGCGCCGACGTGCGCATCGACGCGGCGATCGCGAACGAGAAGGCGATCTCCGCCTTCCTCACCCAGCCGCTCAACGAGACCAGCCCGATCGAGCAGTCCTGGCGGCGGCTGACGGACCTCGTCGCAGCGTTCGGAGATGTCTCATGAGCCGGCAGTTCTCGCTCGCAGGGCTCCTGCGAGTGCGCGGCATCCAGGAGCGCGCGGCAGCCGAGCGCCTGTCTCGCGCCGTGCTGGACGCACGGCACACCGAGGCCCGCGACCGTCACCTCCGCGCCGCTCTCGCCGGTGAGGGGACCGAAGCCGTCGATGTGCGCTCACTCGCCGCCCTCGCGGCGGCACGGAGCGCGAGCCGGAGCATGCTCGCCGATCTCACCTCGCTCGCCGCGACGCAGGAGCAGGCACTTGCGGAGGCGCGCTCGGAACACGCGGACGCCCGCCGTGCGCAGCGCGGCCTGGACCGACTCGCGCAGGCGCACGCGCTGCGCATGCGCACCGACGAGCTGCGATCCGAGCAGGCCGAACTCGACGAGATCGCATCTCGCATGCGGGAGGACGAGGAATGAGTCTGCTCAACCTGCTCGGCGGCGCCGTCGCCAAGACGACCGGAAGTGCCGAACCGACTGCGACGCCGTCGCACGGCAAGGGGGCGGTGGCGTTCGCGCATGCCGTGGACGATGCCCGCCGGGCTGCGGCGACGGATGCCGCGCCGCTCGAGGAATCCGCGCATCCGGGTGAGTCCGAGGACGGCACGGTCGAGAACACATCGCCGGATGCCGACGCCACCGATGCGCTCCCGGGACAGCAATCGCTGCCGCTGGGCCGCATCGTGCTGCCGTCCGCTGCGGGAGCTGTCCAGGCTCCAGCGGACGTTGAAGCTCCCGCCGACGCTGAGACTGCCGTCGAGCAACCTGAGGCGGCGGGCCAGACCGGGCCGACGCCGATCCCCGGTACGACTTCCACGGCGGACGCGGCAGTGCGGTCTGCGGCCTCGACGACGCTCACGACCGGTGCCGAGATCGCTGCGGTCGCGGCGCCGTCGACAGACGCGGATGTTGCATCGGCTGCACCCGTGGTCACCGCCGCTGCGGCGTCGACGACTCGGACGGATGCCACGCGTCCTGCCGTTCAGCCGAATGCCGCGACTCCCGCCACGGCCGCGACCCCGGCAAGCCCCGGCACGGTGGTGGCAGCACCGTCTGCAGACGCCGGTACCACCGCGGCAACCGACGGCGAAGCGCCGGCGCCCGGCCTCCCGACGCCGATCACCCCGGCCACGGCTGAGGCGCCCGTCGTGCCCGCGGCATCCGGAACGACGTCCAGCGCATCCCCGGCGACATCCGCAGCGGCCCCAGCCACGGACCCGGCCACAGCCGATGCATCGATCGAAGCCGCAGGGCCGGCCGTCCCGGCGGCGCCGGCCGCCACTGCGACTGCACCCGCGCAGTCGGCCCCGCCCGTTGCCCGCCCCGCGCTGCTGCCGCAGATCTCGGGCCCCGTGCTCGCGCTCACGCAGGCGCCCGACGGGGATCATCAGCTCACGCTGACCATCTCGCCCGAGAACCTGGGCCCCGTCACGGTGCGCGCACACATCTCCGGTGGTGCCATCCACATCGAACTTCACGCGCCGACCGATCTCGGCCGCGACGCTCTGCGCACGATCCTCGCCGACCTCCGCCGCGATCTCGCCGTGGCCGCCTCCCACGCCACCCTCGCCGTCGCCTCGCACGACGGCGGTTCCGGCCAGTCGGCGACGGGCCAGTCGGGCGCCGGCCAGTCCGGCAGCGCGTTCACCGCAGCGCATGGACAGGGCTCGCACAACGGCGGCGCCCAGAACGGCTCGCAGTCCGACCGCGGACTCGCCCGCGACAGCACCGGCGCCCGCGCGACGCCCGACGAGGATGCCGCAGCCACCCCCGCCCCGTTCACGACGCCGCACGGCGGCATCGACGTCTACGCCTGATCCGAGAGGAACCCATGACCACTGTCGACGCGATCTCCGCGGCATCCACCGTGCCCACGGCCGGTCTGCAGACCGGCGCAACGACCCCTGCAACCGAGCGCAAGCAGACGCTCGATTCCGAGGTGTTCCTGAAGCTGCTCGTGACGCAGCTGACCAACCAGGACCCGAGCTCCCCCATGAACACGAATGAGATGATCGCGCAGACCACTCAGCTCGCCTCCATGGAGCAGCTCACCTCACTCAGCACGACGACCAACGAGAACTTCGCTCTCAGCATGCGGCAGACCGCGGCGACGCTGATCGGCCAGGAAGCCCAGTACGTCGACGCCGACGGCGTCGAGCAGTCCGGCATCGTCACTTCGGTGTCGTTCAGCAGCGCAGTTCCCATGGTCACCATCGGCGACAAGGCCGTGCCGCTGGACGCCGTCTCCGGCCTGACCCTCGTCTCCAAGACCACCCGATCCTGACCCACCCAAGAAAGGCACCATCATGCTCCGCTCCCTTTTCTCCGGCATCTCGGGTCTGCGCTCGCACCAGACCATGCTCGACGTCACCGGCAACAACATCGCCAACGTCAACACCACGGGCTTCAAGGCCTCCGCCGTACAGTTCCAGGACTCCCTCTCGCAGCTTCTGCAGAACTCGATGATGCCGCAGCAGGGCGCCGGCGGTCAGAACCCCGCCCAGGTCGGCCTCGGCGTACAGGTCGCCGGCATCAGCACCAACTTCGCCGCCGGCGCCCCGCAGCCCACCGGCGTTCCGACCGACCTCATGATCTCCGGTGACGGCTTCTTCATCGTGCAGTCCGGCGGTGAGACGCTCTACACCCGCAACGGCGGATTCTCGTTCGACACCAACGGCCAGCTCGTCACCGCCGACGGCGCGCTCGTGCAGGGGTGGACCGCTCAGGACGGCGCCATCACCCCCGGTCAGGGCCTGGGAAGCATCACCCTTCCGGTCGGCGCATTGAGCCCTGCCACTCCGTCGACGGCGGCGAAGGTCACGGGCAACCTGCCGTCGGATGCCGCGGAGAACGACGTGCTGGTCCGCGACGTGCAGGTGTACGGCGCCGACGGCACCGAGTCCTCGCTCCGCCTCACCTTCACCCGCACGACGACCGGCTGGGACGTCACAGAAGCCGACGGCACCGGGAACGCCACGCTCACATTCGCCTCCGACGGTACGCAGACCGGCGGCCCCATCTCGCTGACCACCTCCAACGGCATCACGGTCGACCTGTCCGCGATCACCGGCTTCGCCGAGGTGAGCGACATCAAGATCTCGGAGCAGAACGGCAAGCCGGCCGGAGTCCTCAGCTCGTACGCGCTGACGAACGACGGCAGCCTCGTCGGCACGTTCAGCAACGGTGAGACCGAGGTGCTGGCCCGGATCGCCCTGGCCGGATTCGTGAACCCCGGCGGCCTCGAGAAGGCCGGCTCCTCGCAGTTCCGGGCGAGCGCCAACTCCGGTCAGGCCACGATCGGCTCGGCGGGCGCCGACGGCCTCGGCGGCATCATCAGCGGTGCGCTGGAGATGTCGAACGTCGATCTGTCGCAGGAGTTCACGAACCTCATCGTCGCCCAGCGCGGCTTCCAGGCGAACGCGCGCATCATCACCACCAGCGACGAGGTGCTCCAGGAGCTGACGAACCTGAAGCGCTGACCCGCTCTCAGAACCCGGCAGGAGGGCTGCCCGCGAAAGCGGGCGGCCCTCCTGCTTCGTGTCTGGTGCCCACTCGACGCCGCATCGCCCTAACGCGCAGCGATCAGCGGTCGACAGTCACCAACGATGGCCCAGGATGGGCTGTCAGTCCTCACGGATTGAGGGCATGAAGTTTCCAGGATGGAGCCCATGATCGTCGTCACGCGCCTGAACCAGACTCGGTTCGCGCTGAATCCTGACCTGATCGAGCGGATCCAGGCCTCCCCCGACACCACCATCGTCCTGGTGGATGCCGCGACCTTCGTCGTCACCGAGACGATGGACGAGGTGATCGCGAAGATCACCCGCTACCGCGCCGGCGTTCTCGCGGCGGCCGCGAACTGGTCCGGCGACATCTCCCACGCTGACGACGCAGAGGCGGTGCACTGATGGACCCGTCACTGATCATCGGCCTCGTCCTCGCCTTCGGCGCGCTGCTGGCCATGATCAACATGGAGGGCGCCTCGGTGATGTCCCTCCTGCTGCCGGCGCCGATGATCCTCGTCTTCGGCGGCACGATCGCCGTGGGCGTCGCCACCGGTACCGTCCGCGACTTCATCCACGCGTTCAAGGCTGTGCCCCGCGCGTTCCGCGGCGACCGGCGCACGGCCCACAGCATGATCGACCCGATCGTCGGCTACGCCGAGAAGGCGCGCTCCGAGGGCCTCCTCGCCCTCGAGCAGTCGCTCGTCGACGAGAAGGACCCGTTCCTGCGCCAGTCGCTGCAGAGCATCGCCGACGGCGTCGACGCCGAAGAGCTGCGCACCCTGATGGAGGACGAGATCACCTCTACCGCGGCGCGCAACCGCACGGCATCCAAGTTCTTCATGACCCTCGGCGGATTCGCGCCGACCGTCGGCATCGTCGGCACGGTGGTATCGCTGACGCACGTGCTCGAGAACCTCGACCAGCCCGACGAGCTGGGGCACATGATCGCCGCCGCTTTCGTCGCCACGCTGTGGGGTCTGCTGTCGGCCAACTTCATCTGGCTGCCCATCGGCGGCCGTCTCCAGCGTCTGGGTGAGCTGGAGGTCGAGCGGATGACCCTGGTGATGGAGGGCATGCTGGCCGTGCAGGCCGGCGCCCCGCCGCAGTTCGTCGGAGAGCGCCTGCGCGCGCTGGTCTCCGACCGTCCGCAGAAGAAATCCAGCCGCAGGGGTGCGGACAAAGGGGCAGCGGATCCGGCTCTGACGCCATGAGCGTGCGAGCGCGACGACAGGTCCCGCACGACGAGCACAGCGGGCCCGATGAGCGCTGGATGGCGTCGTACCTCGACATGGTCACGGTCCTCATGTGCCTGTTCATCGTGCTGTTCGCGATGTCCACGGTCGACCAGGAGAAGTTCGAGGCGCTCAGCGCATCGCTGGCCACCGGATTCGGACAGGACCCGTCGGAGTTCGCCGACGTGGCCGAGGGCGTGGTCGTCCCGCCGGAGCTCATCGACGAGGAGGGCGAACCCGCCGATCCCGACCTGGCCGCCGCCGTCAAGGAGTTCGACGATCTCTCCGCGCTGCGCGAGCGCCTGCGCGAGGCGCTCGCGCAGAACCACCTCGAGGCCGACGTCACCTTCACGATCGACGACCGCGGCCTGACGATCGGTCTCGTCAGCGCTGAGACGTTCTTCGACACCAACAGCACGAACCTCAGCGCCAAGGCCGTCGCCGTGCTCGACACGCTCGGCGGCGTGCTGGTCGACGTGCCCAACGAGATCTCGGTCGAGGGCCACGCAGACCACCGCGGGGCCGTCGCCCCGTTCCCGACGAACTGGGAGCTGTCCTCCGGGCGCTCCACCCAGGTTCTCCGCCACCTCGTCGAGGCGGGTGGCCTCCCGGCGAACAACGTCAAATCCGTCGGCTACGCCGACACCCGTCCGATCGCGGAAGGATCCAGCGCCGCGGCTCTCGCGAAGAACCGACGAGTCGACATCGTCGTCCTGTCTCAGGTCAAGGAGGAGGTGCGCAACCTCATCCCGTCCGTCCAGTCGTCCAAGTCCGGACCCTGACGACGGCCAGTCGCCTTACGCGCGTCCGTCACCGCCCGATAGTGGGGTTCGTGGTGATCGAGGACAGCGCGCGATCCGTCGTGCAAGCGGGAACGCCGGCAGGCACGTCTTCGTCGAACGCCGACATCGCGGTGTACGACTTCGAGAGGTCCGCCACGCTGTCGCGCGAGCACGCGCGTGCGCTGGAGCTGGCCTTCGAGACGTTCTCGCGCCAGTGGGCGGCCGACCTCTCCGCAAAGATCCGCGTCCGCGCGACGGTCAGCGTCGAAAACGTACGGATGCTGACCTACGGCGAGTACGCGCACGCGCTGCCCACCACCACCGCCCTGGTCGTGTGCGCATTCGCCGATTCGGCCGAGCGCATGATCGTGCAGTTCCCGTCGTCGGCCGCGACCGCCTGGATCGTGCAGATGGTCGGCGGACGCGCCACCGACGCGACCGAGGAGCGCACGTTCACGCCGATCGAGCAGGCTCTGATCGGCACCCTGATGCGGGATGTCATCGACCTGCTGACGAAGACGATGGACGGCCTGCTGCCGCAGGGCATCTCGATCACCGGCATCCAGTACAACTCGCAGTTCGCGCAGGTCGCCGCCGCCACAGAGCCCGTGATCGTCGCACAACTGAACATGCGGCTGGGCGGCCGCTCGGTGCCGGCGAGCATCATGCTGCCGGCATCCATCCTGACCGCTTTCCAGAACATCGCCCCCTCCGACCGGTCCGCGAGCCCTGAGCTCGTCCGCCGCCAGGTCGAGGAGACGCCGATCGAACTCGCCCTGCGTCTCAGTTCACGGACCATGCTCCCGCGCGATGTGCTCGGCCTCTCGGTCGGTGACATCGTGCCGCTGCCGCACTCCGCCGATCGACCGCTGCTGCTCCTCGCCGGAGATCAGCCGATCGCGACGGCCGCCGTCGGCACCTCCGGCGCCCGCCTCGCGTGCGTCGTCACCACCACCGTTTCCGACCCCGCCTCCGAGGAGTCCGCGTGACCAGCACCACCGCTTACGAATCCGCCATCGCCGCTGCCTTCGCGGCACGGCTCCCCACCGCGGCTCCCACCAGCATCCAGCCCTCGCGCTCATCGGGGGACACCGGCGACGCGGTCGTCGTCTCGTTCGTAGGAGAGGCCAGTGCAGAGCTGGCCGTCCAGATCCTCGACCCGCTCGTGCTCGTGGACGGCCTGCCGGACGCACCGCTGGCCGACCGGCTGCTCGATGCCCTGGAGGCCTCCACCAGCGCCCTCGGCCCCGGTGCCCTCGGCGAGGCACGCATCGGCGACGCCTCGGCGATCTTCTCGCACCCCGCGGCGCAGCTGTTCGATCTGCAGGACGAGACCGATCGTACGATCGGCCGCCTCGCCGTGCGCGTGACGCAGAGCCCTGCGAACGCCGCGACCTCATCGCGCCGGCTGCAGCGCATCGCCGGCGTCGAGATGGAGCTCACCGTCGAGATCGGCCGCACCCGCATGGCCGTGCGCGACGTGCTCGACCTCGAGCCGGGCCGCGTGGTCGAGCTCGACCGCTCCGCCGGAGCTCCCGCCGACGTGAAGCTCAACGGGCGCATCATCGCGCACGGCGAGATCGTCGTCGTCGACCAGGACTACGCCGTGCGCATCACGCGGATTCTCGAGAACGTCGAGGCCTGATTCTGGACGACCTGCTCGTTGCGCTGCGCGTCGCCCTCTCGCTGGCGGCGGTGCTCGGGCTGCTCTGGTTCCTGCAGCGCAGGTTCACGCGCAAGACGACGCGCCGCCGCGACGCCGAGGCGATCACGGTGCTCGGGCGCCAGAGTCTCGGCGCGAAGGCTCAGCTCGTCGTCGTGCAGACCGCCGACGCACGATACGTGCTCGGCGTCACCGAACACGGCGTGAACGTCGTCGACAAACTCGCGACGGTTGAGACGGCCGCGGTTGAGACGGGTGCCGTCGAGACCGGCGCTGCGGATGCCGCTGAAGAGGCGGATGCCCAGCCGCAGAGCGGCTCCTCGTTCGACAGCATCCTGGCCGGGGCGTCCGCAGCGCCGGCCCATGCGCCCGAGCTGCGCCGCCGCGTGCGACACCGCAACGATCCGCTGCGCGGCTCGATCATCTCCCCCGAAACCTGGCGCCAGACCGCCGAGGCCTTCCGGCGCTCACGATGAACGCGCTGCACCCGCTGAGTGTCGTGCCGCTTCTCACGATCGACATCAACGGCGTCGACGGCTCCCCCTCCGGGTCGATCCTCACGCTGCTCGGGATCACGCTGCTGTCGGTAGCGCCGGCGCTGCTGCTGATGATGTCGTCGTTCACGAAGATCTTCGTGGTGCTCGCGATGACCCGGAACGCACTCTCGCTTCCCAGCATCCCCCCGAACCAGGTGCTGGCGGGGCTCTCGCTGTTCCTCTCGCTGTTCATCATGTGGCCGGTGCTCACCGAGATCAACACGGTGGCCGTGCAGCCCTACATCGAGGGCTCGCTCACCTTCACGCAGGCATTCGACGTCGGCCAGGCGCCCTTGCAGGCATGGATGCTGGGATACACGCGCGAGGAGGACCTCGCGCTGATGTCGCGCATGGCAGGGCAGGACAATCCGGCAGACCCGGAGAGCGTGCCGCTGTACACGCTGATCCCGGCGTTCATGATCTCGGAGCTGCGGGCGGCTTTCATCATCGGATTCGTCATCTTCGTGCCGTTCCTCGTGATCGACCTCGTCGTCGCCGCGGCGCTGATGTCGATGGGCATGATGATGCTTCCGCCGGTGATGATCTCGCTGCCGTTCAAGATCCTGCTGTTCATCCTGGTCGACGGATGGGGGCTGATCATCAGATCGCTCCTGGAGAGCTACGGAGGGGTCGGATGAGCCCGGAGGCAGTTCTCGACATCGGCACGCAGGGCCTCATCATCGCGGCCAAGCTCGCCGCGCCCATTCTCATCACCGCGCTCGTCGTCGGCTTCGGCATCTCACTGCTGCAGTCGATCACCCAGGTGCAGGAGGTGACGCTGTCGTTCGTGCCGAAGATCGTCGCCGTCGCGATCGCGCTGCTGATCGCCGGCAACTGGATGATCGCCGAGATCATCGCCTTCACGAACGACATGTTCGACCGCATCCCGACGCTGCTGAGCGGCGGATGACGTGAACATCCCGATCGACTACGCGTGGCTCGAGGCGACCATGCTCGCCGCCGTGCGCATCACTGCGTTCATCGTGATCGCACCGCCGTTCTCCTACGGCGGCATCCCCATGCGCATCAAGGCGATGCTGGCGATCGGACTGTCCCTGGCGATGGGTGCGGCCGTGACGCCCGGATACGAGAATCTCGGCACGGGACCGTTCCTCGGCGCGCTGGTGGTTCAGGTGCTCACCGGCGCGCTCCTCGGGTTCCTCGTGATGCTCTGCTTCTCGGCATTGCAGTCCGCCGGAAACCTGATCGACGTGTTCGGCGGGTTCCAGCTCGCGCAGGCGTTCGACCCGCAGTCGATGATCAACGGCGCGCAGTTCACCCGGCTGTTCCACCTCGCAGCCCTTGCCCTGCTGTTCGCGTCCGGCGGGTACCAGGTCATCCTGGCCGGGCTCGCGCGCAGCTTCGAGGCGGTGCCGGTGAGCGGCATCTTCGAGGTGGCGGGGCCCGCCGAGCTGCTGGTGAACGGCGTCTCGCAGATGATGCTCGCGGCAGTGCAGATCGCGGGCCCGCTGGTCCTCGTGCTGTTCCTCGCCGATGTGGGCCTCGGCCTCATCACCCGCGTGGCGCCAGCCCTGAACGCCTTCGCGATGGGCTTCCCGGTGAAGATCCTGCTCACGCTGGTGCTGGCAGGGACCGTGTTCGTCGCCCTCCCCGGCCTCGTCGACGCCCTGACGTCAGAGGCGTTCCGCATGATGCGGGGGGTGCAGCAGTGAGCAACGACAGCGGCGAGCGCAGTGAGAAGGCCACGGACAAGCACCTCCGCGAAGCGCGCCAGAAAGGCCGGATCTCACGCAGCCAGGACCTCACGGCCTGGCTCGGGATCGGCGCGGCGGCGGTGGCGCTGCCCGCCGCGATCGTGGCGGGCGCGGCTGCCGGCACCGAGCAGCTGATCTCGCTCACCTCGATCGTGCACGCGCCGTCGACCTCGACCGCGCTCGGCGCGCTGGAGCTCGGGCTCGGCTCCGTGCTGCCCACGCTCGGCGTGATGCTCGCCGCCGTCGCCATCGTCACCCTGCTCGGCGCCGTGATCCAGGGCGGCGTGCACCCGCGCAAACTCGCGGGAAGGTTCGAGCAGTTCAACGTCGTGAACGGCGTCAAGCGCGTGTTCGGCCTGCAGGCCCTGTGGGAAGGCGCGAAGGCGCTGCTGAAGACCGCCGCGATCGGCCTGGCGTTGTGGATCGTGATCGCAGGTCTCGTTCCGGTGCTCTCGGCGAGCGGCTCGCACTCGCTCTCACGTCTGCTCGGCACCGCGAACGACGGCAGCACGGCGCTGCTGCAGACCGCGATCGCGGTTGGACTCGCACTCGCCGCGATCGACGTGTTCGTCGTGATGCGCCGCAACACCAAGCACACGCGCATGACCAAGCGCGAGGTGCGCGACGAGAACAAGAACTCCGAGGGCGACCCGCTGATCCGCCAGCAGCGCCGCTCGCGCCAGCTCGCGATCAGCCGCAACCGGATGATCGCCGCGGTCGCCGGTTCCGACGTCGTGCTGGTGAACCCGACGCACGTCGCCGTGGCGCTGAAGTACGAGGCCGGCAAGGCCGCTCCGAAGGTGGTTGCGAAGGGCACCGGACTGATCGCCGACCGCATCCGTCAGCGGGCGAAGTCGGCGGGCGTGCCCATGGTGCGGGAGATCTCGCTCGCTCGCGCGCTGTTCGCCGCGTGCGAGCTCGGCCAGGAGATCCCCGCAGATCTTTACAACGCCGTCGCCAGGGTGCTCGTGTTCGTCGACAGTCTCCGCAAGCGCGGTGCCGCCCGCGGCATCCATTCTCTTCCCTACCGGAGGACCGCATGAATCAACTGCTGAACAAGCTCGCGGTGCCGATCGGCGTGGTCGGCATCATCATGCTGCTCGTCGTGCCGATCCCGCCTTTCCTGCTGGACACCCTCATCATCCTGAACATCATGTTCGCGCTGCTGATCCTGCTGACGTCGATGTTCGTGAAGAAGCCGTTGGACTTCTCGGTGTTCCCGTCGCTCCTGCTGGTGGCGACGCTGTTCCGGCTCGGCCTGAACGTGGCATCCACGCGTCTGGTGCTCGGCGAGGCATATGCCGGCCAGGTGATCGAGGCGTTCGGCGCGATCGCGGTGGGTGGGTCGCTCATCATCGGCGCCGTGGTGTTCCTCATCCTCGTGGTCATCCAGTTCGTCGTGGTCACCAAGGGCGCCGAGCGCGTCGCCGAGGTGGGCGCGCGCTTCACCCTCGACGCGATGCCGGGCAAGCAGATGGCCATCGACGCCGACCTGAACGCGGGCCTCATCACCGATACGCAGGCGCGCGAGCGTCGCGCCGAGGTCGCCGCGGAGGCCGACTTCTACGGCGCGATGGACGGTGCGTCGAAGTTCGTCAAGGGCGACGCGATCGCCGGCCTGGTCATCATCATCATCAACCTCATCGGCGGCATCGCGATCGGCCTCGTCTCACACGGCATGGACATCGAGGAGGCCGTGAGCACTTACAGCCTCCTGACGATCGGCGATGGCCTGGTGACGCAGATCCCGGCGCTGCTGATGGCGGTGTCGACGGGCATGATCGTCACGCGGTCGAACGCCGAGGCCGAGATGGGCCAGGCCGCGACCGCGCAGCTGGGACAGTCCCGCAACGCGCTGATCATCGCCGGATGCGCGGCGATCGTCATGGGACTCATCCCCGGGATGCCGCTGCTGGTGTTCGTCACGATCGGCGCGCTGCTGCTGCTCGCGGCGCAGCGGGTGAAGGCCTCGCAGGCGCGGGCTTCTGCCGAGGCGGCCGTCGCCGCAGGGCCTGACGGTTCGCCGTCGCCGGAGCAGCCGGAGGAGCTGATCGAGAAGATGCGCGTGCACGCGCTGGAGATCCAGCTCGCACCGAACATCGTCGATCTCGTGACGGGCGGCCCGGACGATCTGCTGGCCCGCGTAAAGGCGCTGCGGCGGCGCATCGCCCTCGACCTCGGCCTGGTGGTGCCGCCGGTGCGCACGCGCGACAGCATCGAGCTGCCGAACTCGACGTACGTCATCCGCATCGCCGGCGTCGAGACCGGGCGCGGCACCGCGCCTCCCGGATCCGTGCTCGCGCTCGGACAGGGCCTGGACTCGCTGCCGGGTCAGGCCGCCCTGGACCCGGTCTTCGGGCTGGAGGGCAAGTGGATCCCGATGGAGATGCGGCACAGCGCCGAGTTCTCCGGCGCGACGGTCATCGACCGCGCCAGCGTCATCATCACGCACCTGTCGAGCGTCATCCAGTCGAACGCCGCACGCCTGCTCAGCCGCGAGGATGTGCGCCAGCTCACGGATGCGCTCAAGCAGGTGTCGCCGGCCGCAGTCGAGGAGCTCACTCCGGCGCTGCTGTCGCTCGCCGAGGTGCAGCGGGTGCTGCAGGGGCTGCTCGCCGAGCGTGTGCCGATCAATGACCTCAGCCGGATCTACGAGGCGCTCGCGCTGCGCGCGAAGGCATCGACCGACCCTGACGGTCTGATCGAGGCGGCGCGTGTCGCGCTGGGGCCGGCGATCGCGGCGCGGTTCGCGGATGCCGGGACGCTGCGCGTCATCATGATCAACCCGCTGCTGGAGCAGGCGATGCTCGAGAATCTGCGGGCGAGCGATGACGGACCGCAGATCGTGTTCGACCCGCAGCGGCTCGAGGGGGTCATCGAGTCGGTGAAGCAGGCTGTGGCCGGCGTCACCGACGGCGAGCCGGTGCTCGTATGCGCGCCGACGCTGCGAGCTGCTGTGCGGCGGCTGGTGTCGGCGCAGACCGACGGACTGCCGGTGCTGTCGTACAACGAGGCGACCGCTGCCGCCCTGACGATCGAGACGGTTGGCGTCGTGCGCGACAGCCCCGCGCTGTCGGCGCCGGTGAACCCCGCGGTGGGTACGCTGTAGTCGCCGATCCTCGAGCCGGTAGGCTGAACTCGTGCTGGTGTTGACGAGGCGGATCGGTGAGAGCGTACGCATCGACGGCGAAATCGAGGTGACGCTGCTCGACATCAAGGGCGACAGCGTGCGCATCGGCGTCAAGGCACCGCGCGAGACCCGCATCCAGCGGTCCGAGATCGTGGATGCCGTCGTCGCCGAGAACGTCTCGGCCGCAGCGGATTCCGGAGCCGATGCCGAGAAGGCGATCTTCGAGGCGCTGGCCAAGCGCCGGGAGTCGCAGGAGCCGTAGGGGTCCTGGGCGGCTTCGACTCGCTGCGCTCGCTCAGCCCGTTTCGTCTTCGGCGGCTCCGCCGCCTCCGCTCAACGCCCCGCGCAGGCGTCCCCGGCGGGCTCCCGCGCAGGGGCGCCCCCGCGGGTCGTTGAGCGAGCGGAGCGAGACGAAACGCGTTGAGCGAGCGTCAGCGAGCCGAAACGTCCCCCGCCGCGACGCGCTCGATCGTCACGACCCGAGGTGCATCGGCATCCAGATCCTCGTCGGCGACGCCCTCCGCGCCGCCGACCGGACGCTCCAGCTCGATGTCCCACCAGGCATCGGCGATCGAGGCGGCCATGTCGCGCCCCCACTCGATCACGACGACCGAGCCGGCGAGGTCGACGTCGAGGTCGTCGAGCTCCGCGGCCGAGCCCAGACGATACGCGTCGACGTGCACGAGCGGCGCCCGGCCGACCAGCGACGGATGCGTGCGGGCGATCACGAACGTCGGGCTCTGCACGGGTCCGCGCACGCCGAGGCCCTGCGCGAGCCCGCGCGTGAAGGTCGTCTTGCCGGCGCCGAGCGGCCCGGTCAGCACCAGCAGATCGCCGGCGACGAGCTGCTCGCCGATGACGAACCCGAGGCGCTCCATCTCGTCCGCGGTCGCGATCTCGCGGCGGCCGAGGAAGGCGGGATCAACACTCACGAGTTGCTCCGCGGCACGCGGTTGCCGATGCGGGCGACGATCTCGTAGTTGATCGTGCTCGCCGCGTTCGCCCACTCCGTCGCCGACGGCACGCCGAGGGTCGGGTCGCCGAACAGCACCACCTCGTCGCCCACCGCGACATGCGCATCGCCGACGTCGACGACGAACTGGTCCATCGCGACGCGGCCGGCCACGGTGAAGCGCTGACCGTTGATCACGACGGGGCCGCGGCCCGATGCCTGCCGAGGGATGCCGTCCGCATACCCGAGCGGAACGAGGGCGAGGGTGGTGTCGCGGTTCGTGCGGTGGTCGTAGCCGTACGAGACGCCGGAGCCCGCGGGCACCCGTCGCACGGCGGCGACTGCTCCGCGCAGAGTCATGGCGGGCCGCAGGCCGAGCTCGGCGGACGAGCGGTCATCGAACGGCGAGAGCCCGTAGAGGCCGATGCCGATGCGGACGGCGTCGAGCCGTGTCTCGGGCAGGTCGATCGCGGCGGCCGTGGCGGCGATGTGGCGGATCTCCGGATGGATACCTGCCGACGCCGCGGCCCTCGTCCCCTCCTCGAACCGGGCGAGTGCTGCCCGGTCGTCGGCGGGCGAGGTGTTCGAGACGTGGCTGAAGAGCCCGACGATGCGGATGCGGCCGATGCGCTCGAGCCGCGCCGCTTCGGCGAAGACGCGACCCCAGTCGCCCGGTGCGATGCCGTTGCGCGAGAGGCCCGTCTCGAGCTTCAGGTGCACCGCCACATCCCCACCCGCGACGGCGCCTGCGGCCTCGAGCTGGTCGAACGAGGAGATGCCGAGCTCGATGCCTTCTGCGGCGGCGGCCTCGAAGCGCTCGCCCGGCTGGTGCAGCCAGGCGATGATCGGGGCGTTGATGCCCTGCCGGCGCAGGTCGACGGCCTCGGCGATGTCGGCGACGCCGAGTCTGGTCGCTCCGCCGGAGAGCGCGGCGACGGCGGATGCCGCGGCACCGTGCCCGTACCCGTTCGCCTTGACCACGGCGATGACCTCGACGCCGGTGAGGCGGCGCAGGTGGCGAGTGTTGTCTGCGATGGCATCCATCTCGATGGACGCCTCGTGGAACGGCACGCTCACGCGGCGCTCTCGATCCGCTCGGCGATCACGAACGCGGTCGCAAGGCCGGCGTCGTGCGACATGGTCAGATGCAGGCTGGTGATGCCGCGCTGCTCGATGGCGTCGGCGGTCGTGCCGGAAAGGCGGAAGTACGGCTTGCCGGACTCCTCGGACCCGATCTCGATCTCGGTCCAGTGCACGCCGTCCGATCCGCCGAGCGCCTTGATGAGGGCTTCCTTCGCGGCGTAGCGCGCGGCGAGCGACGGCAGCCGCAGCTCGCGCTCGGTCGGGGCGAACAGGCGCTCCATCAACCGCGGAGTCCGGGACATGGTGCGCTCGAACCGCGGGATGTCTACGAGGTCGATGCCGGTCCCGATGATCACCGCTCCAGCCTACTCGGGGCGATGCCGTCGCACGGATGGCTGGGCACTTGCGCGGCTGGCCGCCGGATCGCCGCAGATCGACGGCCATTCGTGCCGATCCTCAGCCATCCGTACGGGTCAGGCCCGGGCGAGATCCCGCCGCACCTCGTCCCGCAACCGCCCGAGGTTCTCTGGTTCGGGCGCCGCGTCGAGGAGACGCTTGGTGTACTCGTGCTGCGGGTTGAGGATGATCTCGTCGCTGGGCCCGCGCTCGACGACATCGCCCCGATACAACACCATGATCTCGTCGCTGAAATGACGGGCCGTGGCGAGGTCGTGCGTGATGTACAGCACGCCGAGGTCGTCCTCACGCTGCAGCTGGGCGAGCAGGTTCAGCACGCCGAGGCGGATCGACACATCGAGCATCGACACCGGCTCGTCTGCCACGATGAACCGCGCACCGGGAGCCAGCGCCCGCGCGATCGCGACGCGCTGCCGCTGCCCGCCGGAGAGCTCGTGCGGACGGCGGTCGGCGAAGCTCTCGGCGGGTGACAGCCGCACGCGCTCGAGCAGCTCGAGCACGCGCAGGCGCACCTGGTCGCCCTTCAGCTCGGGGTGGTGCAGCCGCACCGGGCGCTCGAGGTGGTGCATGATCGTGTGGTACGGATTCAGCGAGGCGAACGGATCCTGGAACACCATCTGCACCTCGGAGCGGTATGCGGCGACATCGCGCGCCCCCGAACCGGTCGCCTTCCCGTCGAGCAGGATCTGACCGGAGGTCGGGGTCTCGAGCTTCATGAGCATCCGGGCGATTGTCGACTTGCCCGAACCGGATTCCCCCACCAGAGCGATCGTCCTGCCTGCCTCGATCGTGAACGAGACGTCCTTGACCGCGTGCAGGATCGAGGTTCGGAAGCCCGAGCGCAGCGTGAAGTCCTTGACCAGGCTGCGGGCCTCAAGGCTCGGTTTCGCGTTCATCGGACCTGCTCCTGACTGATTTGCGCTCCCGTGCGCACGAAGTCGCCTCGTTCGCCGCGCAGGCTGGGGAAGCTCGACAGCAGTCGTTTGGTGTACTCGTGCTGCGGGTTACGGTAGATCTCTTCGGACGTTCCCTGCTCGACGATCTGCCCCTGCAGCATGACGGCGATCCGATCGCTGATCTCGATGAGCATCGGCAGGTCGTGCGTGATGAAGATCACGGCGAAGCCGAGCTGTTCGCGCAGTCGCATGATCTCTCGGATGATGTCGCGCTGCACGACGACGTCGAGCGCGGTGGTCGGCTCGTCCATGATCATGACCTGCGGGTCGAGTGCGAGCGCCATGGCGATCATCACCCGCTGACGCATTCCGCCCGACAGCTCGTGCGGGAAGCTGGTGAGCCGGGTCGGGTCGACGCCGACCAGGGTGAGCAGTTCCCGTGCACGCTCCTTCTTGGCCGCCCTGCTCATGCCCGGGCGGTGCGTGTCGAAGACGTCGAAGATCTGGGCTTTGACGCTGATCACCGGATTGAGCGAGTTCATCGCGCTCTGGAAGACCATGGAGATCTTGTCCCAGCGGAACGCACGCAACTTCTCCCCCGTGAGCCCGACGATGTCGATGTCGTCACCGCTGCGGTCATGGAAGACGATCTCACCGCCGGTCATCAGCGCTGGAGCGTTCAGGAGTCTGTTCAGCCCGTAGGCGAGGGTCGTCTTGCCGCAGCCGGACTCACCGGCGAGCCCGAGGATCTCACCGCGGTTGAGCGTGAGCGACACATCGCGCACCGCCTTCACGGGAGGGTCGACTTCGTACTCGATCGACACGTTCCGGGCGCTCAGCACCGGCTCGACGACGCTCACGCGGCGACTCCCTTCGACATGACGGCCTTGCGCACATTACGCGCGGCCTGCGGCGAGCTGCGCAGCTTCGGGTTGATGATCTCGTCGATCGCGAAGTTGATCAGGGCGAGCCCACAGCCCAGGGCGGCGATCATGATGCCCGGCGGCACGAACCACCACCACGCACCCTGACCGAGCGCCTGCCCCGACTGCGCCTCGTTGAGGATGGTTCCCCAGGTGATCGAGTCGGTCGGCCCGAGCCCCAGGTACGACAGGCCTGCTTCGCCGAGGATGGCGAAGATGATCGCGAACAGGAACTGCGCGGCCAGCAGCGGCAGTAGGTTGGGCATGATCTCGATGAGGATGATGCGGAGCGAGCGCTCGCCGGCGACCTTCGAGGCATAGACGTAGTCGCGGGTGCGCAGCGAGCGGGTCTGCAGGCGCAGCACGTAGGCGGCGCCCGCCCACGAGGTGATGCCGAGCACGAAGGCGACCAGCTGCAAGCTTCGCACGGGGGCGAATGCGGCGATGACCATCACGAGGGGAAGGCCGGGGATCACGATCATGATGTTGGTGACCAGCGCGAGCACATCCTCACGCCAGCCGGAGAGGTAGCCGGCCAGGACCCCGAAGATCAGCGACAGCACGATGGCGATGCCGCCGGCGATGAGTCCGACCATGAGCGAGCCCTGCGCGCCGTGCGCCAACTGGGCGAGCACGTCGTACCCGAGTTTCGTGGTGCCCAGCAGATGCTCGCTCGACGGCGGCGACAGCGCCGGGTTCTGCGAGTTGCGCGGGTTCTGAGTGACGAGCGGCGCGATGATCGCGAACAGCACGATCGCCGCGACGAGCAGGATGCCGACGACGAGCTTCGGCGTCATCGTGGGCAGCACGGCTCTGAGCCCGCTGCGCCGCTTGGGCTGGGTGACGAGGGCCTCGGTGCGCGGCGGGGAGGCGACGACCGCGTCATCCTCGATGATGGCCAGCTCGGCGGGGTTCCGCGTTGTGGTGTCAGACATTCTGTCGTGCCCTCGGGTCGATGAACCCGTAGACGAGGTCCATGAAGAAGTTGGCTGCGAGAACCGCGATGGTGATCACGAGGAAGACGCCCTGCATCAGCGCGTAGTCGCTGTTGAGCACAGCCTGGAACATCAGTTTTCCGACGCCCGGGTAGGTGAACACCTGCTCCATGACGATGGAGCCGGCCACGACGAAGCCGAGAGTGATCGAGAACCCGGCGATCGAGGGGATGGCGGCGTTGCGTGCGGCGTAGGTGGTGAGGATGCGGCGCGGGCGCAGTCCCTTGGCCTCCGCCGTGGTGATGTAGTCCTCGGCGAGGGTCGAGACCATCATGTTGCGCATGCCGAACAGCCAGCCGCCGACCGAGCTGAGCACGATCGTGAGGGCGGGGAGCACGGCGTGAGTGGCCGCGTCGGAGATGAACGCCCACGTCGGCGCCGGGCCATCCGGGAAATCGAAGACGTCGTAGCCGCCGAAGATCGGGAACCAGCCCAAGCCGACCGCGAACACGGCGACCAGGATCAGTGCGAGCCAGAAGTACGGGATCGACTGCAGCACGGTGGTGGCCGGGATGATGTTGTCGACCCAGGTTCCGCGCTTCCAGCCGGCCCAGGCACCGAGCGCGACACCGAGCACGAACGAGATGACCGTGGCGACGCCCACCAGGATCAGGGTCCAGGGCAGCGCCTCGGCGATGAGCTCGGTCACCGGCGCCGGGTACTTGGTAACCGACACGCCCAGATCCCCCTGGAACATGCGGCCCCAGTAGCCGAGGTACTGCTGCCACAGCGGCTGGTCGTCACCGCCGAGCAGCAGCTTGATGTTGCGGATGGTGGATTCCGACACGTCGCCGCCTGCGCGCTGCAGTTTGGCGATCATGATGTCGGCGGGGTTGCCTGGCATCATCCGCGGGAGCAGGAAGTTGAGCGAGATCGTGGCCCACAGCGTCACCGCGTAGAACCCGATCCTTCGCAGGTAGAACTTCATCTCAGATCGTCCTCGTCACTTCCTGCTCCCACGGATGCATGTCGTTACTTCACCGGTTCCAGGTGCTGCAGGATGTATCCGGCGGCGATCGCACCCCAGGACGGCGGGAAGGCGTACAGGTCCTCCTCGGTCGGCCAGCCGGTGTAATCCGCGGAGTTGTAGAAGGTCTGCGTGGCGTTGATCACGAGGGGGATGTACGGCAGATCACGGACGATCTCGTTCTGGATCGTGCCGTACAGCTCGAGCTTGGTCGCCTCGTCATCCGTGCCGATGGCGGCCTGGACGGCCTCGTCCACCACGGGGTTGCTGTAGCGGCTGAAGTTCCAGCGCCCGGTGGGAACCTCGCTTCCGACAGCGCTCGTCGACGCGACGGCCTCGCCACCGAACCAGTCCCGGTAGATCTGGAACGGATCCGCCACGGAGGTGCCGATCATGCCGCCCATGATCAGTTCGTACTGACCGGTCTGACGCGAATCGGAGAACTCCTGCCACTGCACGGTGGAGGCGTTGATCTTGATTCCGGCCTCGGCCGCCTGCTCGGCGATGAGCTTGGCCGCGTCGTTGTAGTCCGTCCAGCCGTCGACCGAGGTGAGACTCATCTCGACGGTCTCACCGTCCTTCGCGTAGAACCCGTCGTCGCCCTTCGTGTACCCCGCAGCCTCGAGGATCTCGCCTGCGGCGGCGGCGTCGGGGCTCTGCGGACTCGTCGCATTCGCGGGGTCGGCGACCCACTTCTCATCGCGCGGGAGCAGCGCGAAGGTCGGCGAGATCTCGCCCGTCAGTCCGACGAAGGCCTTGTCCTTGATCGTGGTGCGGTCGATGGCGGCGTTCAGCGCCTGCCGAACCGCCACGTCCGTCTGCGCGCCGGTGCAGCCGAGGTCGGCGTTCGCGCAGGTGTAGAGCACCGTGGGATCCTGCGGAGTGTTGATCCACTCGATCTTTCCGTTGCCCGTGACCGAGTCCGGGTTCGGGATGAACATGCCGGCCCAGTCGAGCTTGCCGGCGGCGAGCAGATCCTGCGCGGTCTGGTTGTTGTCGACGGCGATGTACTGCACGGACTTCACGCCGAGCTCGTCCGCGTCTCGGAACTCGGGGTTGGCGACCAACGAGTACGACTCCTTCGTCGTCTTGTCGACGACATAGGGCCCTGAGCCGACCGGCTCCTCGTTGGCGAAGGTCATGTAGTCGCCGACCTCGGACCAGACGTGCTCGGGAAGGATGTAGCTGGAGCCCATGCGCTGGAACTCGGTGGTGTACTGCGGGGTGTCATAGGTCAGCACCGCGGTGGTGTCGTCGGTCGCCTCTGCGGAGACCAGCCCGTTGCTCTCCGGGTTGTTCGCTTCGTACAGGAACGAGAAGACCACGTCGTCGGCGGTCAGCGCCTCACCATCGGACCACTTGAGCCCGTCCTTGATCGTGACCGTGATCTGCGTGCCGTCCTCGTTGTACTCGTACGACTCGCCGATGAGGCCGACCGGCTCGGTGTCCGCTGTCTTGTTGAAGAAGAACAGGGGCTCGTAGATGGGACCGAGCGCGCCGTGGAGCACGGTCGGCGCGAACGGATTGAAGTTCGCCTCGATGGGCGTCTGACTGCCTGCCCATACGCGGAGCGCGCGATCGGATGACGCGTCCGCCGAGTCGTTCTCGCCGCCGGCCGAGCAGCCGGTGAGTGCGAGGGCGAGAGCTGATGCTCCCGCCGCTGTGGTGAGCGCAATTCTGCGCGAGGTCCTACTGGTCATTTCGACTCTTCCTCTCGGTGCTGCGTTGCATGAGGGGTAAAACGTCCTCGTTTTCAAACCGCATGGGTTTGTTAGGACAGTAACCTAACAAAAGGCGCAGGTTGAGACAAGACCCGATCTCGCGGGCGAGGATCGCCCGAACCCTGGCGCGACTCGTCGAGCCGCGCTACGTTTTGTTCATGGTCTTAACTGATGCGACGACGCTCCCGCAGGATCCGATCGACTCAGCCCTTTCGATGCCGCTGATACCGCTTCCGGTTCACGTTCGGCTCGCAGAGGGACACCTCCTCCTCCCCTCTCTCGGAATCGAGGGCGACCCCGTGACCGCCGCGCTCGTGCGACACGATCTGCAGCGGCTCAGCGGCGAGGCACAGCCGGAAGGAGAACCTGCGAAGGCGAGCGTCTCGCTCGCCCTCGTCGACGACACCAGCACCCCGCAGGGGTACATCCTCGACACCCGCGGTGACGGCATCCGCATCGTGGCTCGCGACTCCGCTGGTCTCTACTACGGCACGCGCACGCTGCTGCAGCTGCTCCAACGCACCGGCGAGGGCTGGAGCGTCCCACGCGTACTCATCGAGGACGCTCCCCGGTTCGCGTACCGCGGCGTGATGCTCGATGTCGCACGTCACTTCTTCACCGTGGACGAGGTCAAGGCGTACGTCGACCGTGCGACCGCACTGAAGTTCAATCACCTCCATCTGCACCTCACCGACGACCAGGGCTGGCGCCTCCAGATCGATTCCTGGCCGCTGCTGACCGAGCGCGCCTCCGAGGGTGATGCCGGCGATGGCCCCGGCGGGTTCTTCACGAAGGACGACTACCGGGAGATCGTCGGGTACGCCGCAGAGCGGCACATGATCGTCGTGCCGGAGATCGATCTCCCCGGGCACACGCACGCGATCGGCGTCGCCTACCCCGATCTGGTCGAAGAACCCTGGCTCACCGACCAGATCGTCGCCGAGGCGGGGCGGCTGGCGCAGCCGGTCCCCGTGCATGGCGAGCACTTCTCGGGCTGGGCGGTGGGGCACTCGTCGCTGCGCATCGGCGAGGAGCGCACGTACGACTTCGTGAAGGACGTGCTCGACGAGGTAGCGGCGATGACTCCCGGACCGTACCTGCACATCGGCGGGGACGAATGCCTGGGCACGGCGCCCGCGGACTTCGCCGCCTTCATGGAACGTGCCACGCGTCTCGTCAGCGAGACCGGAAAGACCGCGATCGCCTGGCACGAAGCCGGAGCCGCGCACGACATCGCCGAGGGCACCGTCGGCCAGTACTGGGGATCGGCGGTTCCGCAAGGCTCGCATGCCGAGGAGGCGACCCGCTTCGTCACCCGCGGCGGCGGCCTGATCCTGTCGCCCAGCGATCGCACGTACCTCGATATGAAGCCGGATGCCGGCTTCCCGCTCGGACTCGACTGGGCGGGCATCATCCCGCTGCGCACGGCGTACCACTGGGACCCGGCGGATGTCGTCCCCGGTGTGCCGGAGAGCGCCATCCTCGGCATCGAGGCGCCCCTGTGGAGCGAGACCGTCGAGTCGCTGAAGGATGCCGACGCACTGGTCTTCCCGCGCCTCACGGCTCACGCGGAGACAGCGTGGTCGGCGCGGGAAGGCGCGGGCCGCACGTGGGAGTCCTACCTCAGCCGTCTCAACGCCTTGGTTCCGGTGCTGCAGGCGTCGGGTATCGATGTGACCACTGCGGCCGCCGACGAGAGTTGAGGCGCGTCTACGAGATCCCGAGCTGATCCGAGAGGACGGTGACGGCGGCGCCGCGAAGCACGATGTCCGCCTGAGCGGTGAGTCGGATGGCGACGTCTTCGAATACTCCGCTGAGCGTGCGTGCGTGCAGATTCTCGACAGCGGCCTCGATGAACGCGTCGGCCAGCAGATCGCCTGGTGCCGACAGCACGATCTCGGAGAGATCGAGAGCCGCCACGATCGGCGCGAGTGCGATTCCCATCCGCGCGCCCGCGTCGCGCAGGATGTCATCGCGCGCCTCGGGGTCGGCCGCGATCGCCGACGTGAGCCGGCCGACGTTGACCCATGCCTCAAGGCAGCCGTCTCTGCCGCAGATGCATCGCGGACCGCCATCGGTGCCGATCACCACGTGCCCGATCTCACCGGCCGCGAAGCGACTGCCCGTGAGCGGCTGACCTCCGGAGACGAGCCCCGCGCCGACACCGCGTCCGATCTTGATGAGCATGAAGTCGCTGCGCTGGGCGCCGTACGTGTACTCGGCAAGGGCTGCCGCGTTCGCGTCGTTGCGGACGATGACCGGGAGCCCAAGAGCCAGGACGGCCCGCTCCTGCAACGGCAGGTCGTGCCACCCGAGGTTCGGAGAGTCGAGCACCATTCCGTCGACGCGCACCACTCCCTGCGTGCCGATGCCTACGCCGAGGACCGGCCGATCCGATGCTGCGATGAGCCGCTCGGCGAGGTCGAGCACCACGGCGACGGCCGCTTCCCCACCGTCGTCTTCGGGACGGGCGACCGTCTCACGGGCGATGACCTCGGCGTCCAACGTCATCACGGCGCCTTCGAAGCACTCCGCGCCAGACATGTCGATGCCGATGATGTGGTGGCCCGCACGGTCGACATCGACGAGGATGGCCGGTTTGCCAGGCCCGGACGCCTCACGCACCCCCATCTCCTTCACGATCGCCTCGGCGATCAGCTCACCGACGAGGTCCGAGATCGTCACCCGGGTGAGCCCGGTCTCGCGGGCCAGATCGGCTCGGCTCATCGCGCCTGCGTGATAGAGCGTCTGCAGCACGAGCGCGCGATTGTGCCCGCGGGCGTACTCGGGTAGTACTTTGACGCGCGAACGGAGGCCTCGAGGGCGTTCGAAGCCGCGCACCGAGGCCTCGGAGCGGTGTGCCGTCGCCTTCGATCGGTCCGACTCGAGCATGTTTGTTAGTAAACCTTACGAACAACGCCGGTGCAACCGATCGGATACTGCCCCTCTCGCCTCACCCGCCTCGACGCCCCACCCGCCCGTACGCATGGCTGGAGTTCCGCACACCCGGCCGCGCGGGTCACGGCGTGTCGCCGGCCATCCGTGCTCCATCGCAGCCGACCGTACGTCGTCACTCGTTCTGCACAATCGCCCATGCACCGGAATTCGTCCACAATCGTCTGTTCGGGCAACGCGATCGAGGCGGAACGAGACACTATCTCGGCATGGTCAGCGCATGTCAACTCGTCGATCACTTCGGCGGCATCGCTCGCGGCCGCGAGCTCACCGCGTTCGGGTTCACCCGCCGGATGCTGTCGGATGCTGTCCGCAGGGGCGAGATAGCTCGGATCCGTCCGGGCGTCTTCGCCACGGCATCCGCTCCTCTCGCCGCACGCATCGCTGCCGATCACGGCGGCGCGCTCACCTGCGCCGGCGCGTTGCGGCATCACGGTATATGGGTGCTGCATGACGACCAGTCGCCGCACGTCTGGATGGGTCAGGCCGGCCGAGCGCACCACGAGCGGTGTCGGTGCGTCGTCCACTACCGGCAGGGGCGCATGCGGCTGGGAGTGGCCGACGCGGAGCACGCTCTCATCGACGCCTTCCGCTGCCATGGCGAGGAAGTCTTCTTCTGCGCTTTCGAGTCGGCGTGGAACAAGCGGCTGATCGGGGCAGGTGAGCGGAGCCGCATCCGGAAGGCTCTTCCCTCGTCCGCGCGCTGGCTTGTCGACTTCGCGCACCGGGACTCGGAGAGCGGTCTCGAGTCGCTCGTGCGACTGCGGCTGCATCTGCTGGGAATCACCGTGCAGGCCCAGGTGGAGATCCCCGGTGTCGGACGAGTCGACTTCGTGATCGAGGGGCGGGTCATCCTCGAAGCGGACGGAGCAGAGCATCACGGGGGTCAGCGGCAACGACATCGGGACCTGCGCAGGGATGCGGCAGCATCCGCCTTGGGCTACGAGTCAGTCCACTTCGACTACGCGTTGATCGTCCACGACTGGCCGACGGTCGTCGCCGCTGTACTCGCCACGCTCGGCCGATCGCGCGGTTGATCGTCGCGACGGACGATACGGATGGCTGGTGCTTCGCACACCTGGCCGCGCGAATCGCACGGACTCCCAGCCATTCGTGCGAACCTCCAGCCATCCGTCCCGAGCGGGATGCCGGGACAGCGGGATGCCGGGACAGCGGGGTGCCGGAACAGCGGGATGCCGGGACGGCAGGATGCCGGGGCTATTCGACCGTGACGGACTTCGCGAGATTGCGCGGCTGGTCGACGTCCAGGCCCTTGGCCGTGGCGAGGGCCATGGCGAAGATCTGCAGCGGGACGACCGCGAGCACGGGCTCGAACATGGCGCCGGCGAGTGGGATGTGGATGACCTCGTCCGCGAACGGCAGGACCGCGGCATCCCCCTCTTCGGCCACGACGATCACGCGAGCGCCGCGTGCGCGGATCTCCTGGATGTTCGAGACGACCTTGGAGTGGATGAGCGCGGAGTGGCGCGGCGACGGCACGATGACGAAAACCGGCTGACCGGGCTCGATGAGCGCGATCGGGCCGTGCTTGAGCTCACCGGCTGCGAAGCCCTCGGCGTGGATGTACGAGATCTCCTTGAGCTTCAGCGCGCCCTCGAGCGCGATCGGGTAGCCGACGTGGCGCCCGAGGAAGAGCACCGAGCGGCTGTCCGCCATCCAGCTCGCGAGCTGCGAGACGTGGTCGTGCTCCTTCTCGAGCACAGACGCGATCTTCTCGGGGAGCGAGACGAGCTCCTCGACAGCGGTCGCATCTTCCAAAACAGCGCGCACGCGGCCCATGTGCAGGCCGAGCAGGAGCAGCGCGGTGATCTGCGCCGAGAACGCCTTGGTGGATGCAACGGCGACCTCGGGCCCGGCGTGGGTGTAGACGACGGCATCCGACTCTCGGGGGATCGTCGCTCCCTGCGTATTGCAGATGGAGAGAGTCCGCGCGCCGCGCTCGCGCGCATACTTGACGGCCATGAGCGTGTCCATGGTCTCGCCGGACTGGCTGATGGAGATCACGAGCGTGTCGTCGCCGATCACCGGGTCGCGATAGCGGAACTCGTGCGCGAGTTCGACGTCGGTCGCGACGCGGGCCCACTGCTCGATCGCGTACTTGCCGACGAGCGCCGCATAGGATGCTGTGCCGCACGCCGTGATGATCACGCGGTTGATGCCGATGAAGAGCTCGTCCAGTCCGTCGAGCTCGGGGATGACGACCTGTCCGTCCTGCACGCGGCCGCGGATGGTGTTGGCGACGGCTTCGGGCTGCTCGGCGACCTCCTTCGCCATGAACGAAGACCATCCGCCCTTCTCAGCGGCGGCGGCATCCCACGACACATCGAACGGCTCTGACTCGACCGGCGTGCCGGCGAAGTCCGTGACGGTGACCTCGGAGGGCGTGATCGAGACGATCTGGTCCTGGCCGATCGCGAGCGCCTTGCGGGTGTGCTCGACGAAGGCGGCGACGTCGGATCCGAGGAAGTTCTCCCCCTCGCCGAGGCCGATCACCAGGGGCGAGTTGCGGCGAGCGCCGACGACGAGACCGGGGTGGTCCTGGTGCATGGCGAGGAGCGTGAAGGCGCCTTCGAGGCGGTTCACGACGTTCTGGAACGCCGTCTGCAGGTCGGGGTTCTTCGCGTACTCGCGGCCGAGGAGCGCCGCGGCGACCTCGGTGTCGGTCTCGCTGAGGAACTCGACGCCCTCGGCGATGAGCTCGTCGCGGAGCGGCGCGAAGTTCTCGATGATGCCGTTGTGGATGACGGCGAGCTTGCCGTCATCGGCCAGGTGCGGGTGGGCGTTGAGGTCGGTCGGGCCGCCGTGGGTGGCCCAGCGGGTGTGGCCGATCCCGGTGGTGCCGTCGCCGAGAGGCGCGTCGGCGAGCGAGTCGCGCAGCATGCTGAGCTTGCCCGCCTTCTTGCGCATACCGAGCTGGCCGTCGGCGTCGATCACGGCGATTCCGGCGGAGTCATAGCCGCGGTACTCGAGGCGCGCGAGGCCGGCGATCAGGATGTCCTGGCTGGGGCGCGGGCCCACGTATCCGACGATTCCACACATGGTGTCAAGAATAAGCTGATGATTTTGCAAGGGTTCCGAACGAACGGGATGCTGCGCGCATTGCTCCGTCGCGTGTCAAAGCTTCCGCAGCAGCACGCTCTCCACGTTGTGGTCGATGCCCTTGTTCAGCACGAGCGTCGCACGGTGCCGGGTGGGCATCACGTTCTCGATGAGGTTGGGCATGTTGATGTCGCGCCAGTATCCGAGCGCGGTCGTCTCAGCCTCTGAATCGGTGAGATGCGCGAACACGTTGAAGTAGGACGAAGGGTTGGCGAACGCGCCCTGCCGCAGCGCCAGGAACCGATCCACGTACCACTTCTCGATGTGCGACGGATCGGCATCGACGTACAGAGAGAAGTCGAACAGGTCGCTGACGGCGACATCGTTCGGAGCGGGTGGAGGCTGCAGCACGTTGAGCCCCTCGACGATCACGACATCCGGCCGCCGCACGACGACGCGGGCATCCGGCACGATGTCGTACCTCATGTGCGAGTAGAACGGCGCGCGCACTTCGGCGGCGCCCGACTTCACTTCGGTCAAGAACTCCAGCAGCGCCCGCCGGTCGTACGACTCCGGGAAGCCCTTGCGGTCCATCAGGCCGCGCCGCTCGAGCTCGGCGTTCGGGTACAGGAACCCGTCGGTCGTCACCAGCTCGACCCGCGGCGTCCCCGGCCACCGGCTCATCAGCTCGCGCAGCAGACGCGCGATCGTCGACTTGCCCACCGCGACCGACCCTGCGACTCCGACCACGAACGGGGTCGTGACGTCCTCCTCATCGAGGAACGCGCTCGTCGCCGCGCCCAGCCGCTTCGTGGCCGACGCGTACAGGCTCAGCAGCCGGCTCAGCGGCAGATACACCTCGCGCACCTCGGTGAGGTCGAGCCGGTCGCCGATGCCGCGCAGCTCGACGACCTCGGTCTCGCTCAGCGGCTGGTCGAGCCCCTTGGCCAATCGCGCCCACTCCGCGCGTCCGATCTCGCGGTACGGCGACAGGGGCAGCGTGGGGTCGGCGGTGGTCACGGCATCCATCGTATCGGCGCGGCCCCGAGCTCACCCGCCCCGATCCGGATGCCGTCGCTCACGGCCGCACCCGAACCGAGGCTCTCGGCACCAGCGCCCCTGGGTGGTCACCGTCGGGCTTCGCCTGCAGAGTGAATCCTCCGTCGGCATCCACGGTGATGACGCCCGTCACGACGACCGGATCTCCGACCGTGAGCAGTCGCGTGCGGATCTGCCGGACGCCAAGCGCTCGCGCATGCTCGGACAGCGCGCGATCTGCGAGACGGATCGTGTCGATCGTCGCTTTCACTCCCGGGCGTCCGCGCATCTCGACGCCGTCCGGCTGCACCCGGATGAAGGCATCGCCGACGAGCACGTAGAACTCGGATGCTTCGCCGTCGAAACCCGCGTGCTCATCCGAGTTCGCGAGCCCCGGCATCCACCGGCCCTCGAGGTAGCCGGTGCTCACGCCGCGATCGGCGGCACTTTCCTCCCAGTTCTCCTGCGTGGTGCCGTCGATGCGCCACGACACGCACGCGCTGCCGTGCAGCGGGTCGCGGAGCATCGGCTCGCCGGGGACTGTGACGATGGCTCCGTCGAAGCTGCGCAGACCCGGCGTCGTGGGTTCCCGCCGCTGAACGCCTTGCAGCACCCGCCACCGGGCGTAGTCCCACACGAGGAAGGCCAGCCACAGCACGGTGGCGATGAACCAGGCGCCGATGAACCAGATCGCGGCTACCCGGCCCTCGGATTCCGACGGCATCGCCGCCCCGGATCCATTGAGATTCACGATCCAGAACGAGAACGCCGACCACACCCCGAACGAGGCGAGCAGAGCGAGGAATGCGCAGGCGACGGCGATCCGCGGCACGCGGAACGCGTCCATCTCCCGCGCCCATGCGCCCGCCAGTGCCGACAGCGCGATCCCGGCGGCGAGCGCGACGATCACCGCCAGGACGACCTGTCCGCCCCAGTCGGCACCTCGAACCCACGGCCAGGCGCTGCGTGCGTGCTCGGCCGTCACGAAGAGCAGGATCGCCCCGACGAATCCCAGCAGTAATGTCCACCCCAGAAGAACGCGCATCGTCTCCCCTTGCGCTGCGGATCCTCCCCAGTGGGATCCTGCGGTCATCATGACAGAACACCGAGGCGAAGACCACTGCGCGAGTAGTCTCGTTCTGTGCGCCTGGGAATCCTCGACATCGGGTCGAACACCGTCCACCTGCTCGCGGCGGACGCCCGTCCCGGCGGACGCCCGCTTGCGACGACCAGCGATCGCTCCGTCGTGCGCCTGATGCGCTTCCTCACACCGGAGGGCGCGATCAGCGAAGACGGAGTCCGCGAGCTCGTGGATGCCGTCACCCGCGCGCGGCGGATCGCCGAGACCGAGCGGGTCGAGACGCTGCTCGCGACCGCGACGAGCGCGGTCCGCGAAGCGCTCAACGGCGAAGAGGTCATCGCCCGTATCGAGCAGGCGCTCGGCCAGCCCCTGCAGGTGCTCACCGGCGAGCAGGAGGCGGAACTCACCTTCCTCGCCGTGCGGCGCTGGTTCGGGTGGGATGCCGGACGCATCCTGCTGCTCGACATCGGCGGCGGGTCGTTCGAGTTCGCCGCCGGCGGCGACGAACTGGCGGAGGTCGCGGCATCCGTGCCTCTCGGCGCCGGGCGCATGACCGTCCAGTTCCTGCCCGGCGATCCGCCCGGTGAGGATGCCGTCGAGCGACTGCGCGCGCATTCCAGGGAGGTGCTGGCGCCGGTGGCGGCCAGGCTCAACGCGCTGCCGAGCCCCGATCACATGGTCGGCTCGTCCAAGGCGATCCGATCGCTGGCGAACCTCGCCGGTCGAGAGGTCTCCGGGCTCGGCTTCGACCGGACCGTGATGTCTCGTTCGGCGTTGAAGTCGTGGATCCCGCGGCTCGCCCGGATCCCGGCATCCGCTCGTCAGGAGCTGCCGGGGATCACGCCCGATCGCACGCTGCAGATCGTCGCGGCCGCCGTCTGCCTGCACACCGCGATGAAGATGCTCGACATCGACGAGATCGAGGTGTCGCCTTGGGCGCTGCGCGAGGGCGTGCTGCTGCGTTACACCGAGTCGATGACCTGGGGCGGCGTCGGGATCTGAGTTCCGGCCAGGCCGCCCGCGAGCCCGCCGACCCCGCGACCCAGAGACAAAGGGCGGCGCCGACAGTAGTCTGAGTGCGGTCCGGTGAAACGCTGCGCGCATCAAGGAAGAGCGACGAGATGAGACCGCTGAGATACTCGATCAACGTCACACTCGACGGCTGCTGCCATCACGAGGCAGGGCTCCCGCCGGACGAGGAGTCGATGCGCTACTGGACCGCTGAGATGGAGCGCGCCGATGCGCTGCTGTTCGGCCGGGTGACCTACGAGATGATGGAGTCGGCGTGGCGCCGGCCAGCCGGCGGCACCTGGCCCGACTGGATGGACGAGTGGGAGATCCCGTTCGCCGAGACCATCGACCGGAAGAAGAAGTATGTCGTCTCCAGCACGCTGAGCGAGGTCGATTGGAATGCAGAGCTGGTGCGAAGCGATTTGCGGCAGACGGTTCAGCGACTCAAGCAGGAGCCGGGCGAGGGCCTGTGGGTCGGTGGAGTGACGCTCCCTGCGGCGTTGGCGGATCTAGGGCTCATCGACGAGTACGAGTTCCTGGTGCACCCGGTCGTCGCCGGACACGGTCCGACGTTGCTCGCCGGTCTGCGTGAGCGCATCCAGCTCGAGCTCGTGGATCGCCGCGAGTTCCGGTCCGGGGCGGTCGCCCAGCGATACCGGCCGGCGCTCCGAAGCTGAGCGCCGCGCGTCAGCGGCCGGCGACCACGCTCTCGGGCCGGATGTCCAGCCGCCGCAGCAGCTGCGCGTTCACTGCGACCACGATCGTCGACAGCGACATCAGCACGGCGCCGACCGACATCGGCAGCACGAAGCCGAACGGGGCGAGCACGCCGGCGGCGAGCGGAACCGAGATGAGGTTGTACCCGGCCGCCCACCAGAGGTTCTGCTTCATCTTGCGGTAACTGGCCCGAGACAGCTCGATGATCGACAGCACCGCACGCGGATCGTCGCTCGCGAGGATCACGCCCGCCGACGCGATGGCGACGTCGGTGCCGGCTCCGATCGCCACGCCGACGTCGGCCTGCGCGAGGGCGGGGGCGTCGTTGACGCCGTCGCCGACCATCGCCACACGGCGCCCTTCGTCCTGCAACTGCTTCACCTTCGCGGCCTTGTCCTCCGGCCGGACGCCTGCGAAGAACCGGTCGATGCCCAACTCGGACGCCACGGATGCCGCCACCGCCTCCGCATCGCCCGTGATCATCACGACCTGCACGCCGCGAGCGTGCAGCGCCTCGATCGCCTCGCGCGATTCCCTGCGCACCTCGTCGGCGAGCCGCAGCACTCCCGCCACATGACCGTCGACGAGCACATGCAGGATGATCGCTCCCTCTCTCCGCCACTCCTCCGCGATCGGAAGCTCGCCGGCGCTCTCCTGCTCGAGCAGGTACGGCCCGCCGACCTGCACGACCTTCCCATCGACGTCCGCGCGCACGCCGACCGCCGGCGACGAGGCGAATCCCGACGCCCCGGGCACTGCGAGGTGCGATGCCGCATTCACGATCGCCTTCGCCAGCGGGTGCTCCGAGTCGCCCTCTGCACCGGCCGCCAGCGCGAGCAGACGATCGGCGTCGATCCCCTCGGCGGGGTGGATGCCGGTGACCGCAGGCGTGCCCTTGGTCAGGGTTCCCGTCTTGTCGAACAGCACGGTGTCGACAGTGCGCATGCTCTCCAGCGCCAGCCGGTCCTTGATGAGCACACCGCTGCGCGCGGCCCGCTCGGTCGCGATCGACACGACCAGCGGGATCGCCAGGCCCAGCGCATGCGGGCACGCGATCACCAGGACGGTGATCGTCCGCACCACGGCGGCGTCCGGCATCCCGAGCAGCGTCCACACCGCGGCGGTGATGACACCGGCGGTCAGCGCGAACCAGAACAGCATCGCGGCCGCGCGGTCGGCGATGCGCTGCGCGCGCGAACTCGAGTTCTGCGCCTCGGTCACGAGCTTCTGGATGCCGGCGAGCGCCGTGTCGTCGCCGATCGCTGTGATCTCCACCCGAAGACCCGAATCCGTGGCGACGGTTCCGGCGACGACCGGGTCGCCGTCGGCACGGCGCACGGTGCGGGACTCTCCGGTGATCATCGACTCGTCCATGCTCGCCGCGCCCTGCACGACCTTCCCGTCGGCGGGCACGCGGCCGCCGGGCCGAATCACGACGACGTCGCCGACCCGCAGTTCCGCAGGCGACACGGTGACGGTGGTGCCGCCCTCGACGCGCTCAGCCTCGTCGGGCAGGAGCGCTGCCAGCGAGTCGAGCGCCGAGGTGGTCTGCGCGAGCGAGCGCATCTCGATCCAGTGTCCGAGCAGCATGATCACGATCAGCAGTGCCAGCTCCCACCAGAACTCCAGCTCGTGGTGCAGCATCCCGAGGCTCGCGCCCCACGACGCGAGGAACGCGACCGTGATCGCCAGCCCGATCAGCAGCATCATGCCCGGCGCACGTGAGCGCAGCTCCTGCACGGCTCCGGTGAGGAACGGCGCACCACCCCACGCGTACATCGCGGTGCCGAGCACCGGCGAGATCCACGCCACCCATCCCGCTTCGGGCAGCTGATAGCCGAGCAGCATCGCGAACATGCCGGAGAAGATGATCACCGGAACGGCGAGCACGAGCATGATCCAGAACAGCCGCCGGAACTGCCCGACGTGATCCGCGTGATCCGCGTGACCCGCGTGCTCGCCATGACCGTGGGCCTGCACGGGCACCTGCTGGTGCTCGGCATGGCTCATGGTGTGATCGTGCTGACTCATCAGACCTCCTGCGGTAGTCACCCAATACCCCTAGGGGGTATAAGTCACGCCCTCGTCCCAGCATTCCATACCCGCGAGATAGACTCCCGTCTATGAATTCCGCGGTGGACGCCGGAGCACTGACCGCGCTCGCTGATCCCACGCGCGCACGTATCGTGCAACTGATCCAGGACGCCGACGGTGGTCGCGCCCTCGTCGGCGGACTCGCCGAGGCGTTGCAGCTGCGCCAGCCCACTGTCAGCCACCACATGGGCGTTCTGCATTCCGAGGGCGTGGTCACGCGCGAGCGCGAGGGGCGCCGGGTCTGGTATTCGATCGACCCCGAGCAGGCCGATCGGGTCTCCGCCATCCTCGGCCCGCGCGACGCCGCCGCGCTGAAAGCCTCACCCGACCTCGACCGCATCATCGACGATCTCGCCACGCGCTACCGCGGCACCTTCAACCGCGAGACGGTCGCGCGTTGCGTGGAGGAGAGCCACGACTTGCTCAAGCAGAGCGGCGATACGCATCTGCTCGCCTCGCGCACAGCGCGCTTCGCCTCCGATCGCCTCGATGACCGCAAGGCCGCCACGAGCAAGACGGCAAGGCCCTCAGTCCTTTTCGTCTGCGTGCAGAATGCCGGGCGTTCGCAGTTGGCCGCCGGCATCCTGCGCCAGCTCGCGGGCGATCGGGTCACGGTGCGCACGGCCGGCTCGGCGCCGGCATCCGAGGTTCGCGCCGCGATCGTCGCCGCTCTCGACGAGATCGGCGTCCCGGTGGGCGGCGAGTTCCCGAAACCTCTCACCGACGAGACCGTCAAGGCGGCGGATGTCGTGATCACGATGGGATGCGGTGACGCCTGCCCTGTCTATCCAGGGCGCCGCTACCTCGACTGGGATCTCGAGGATCCGGTCGGCAAGCCGATGAGCACCGTACGCGAGATCCGCGACGACATCGATCGCCGCGTCCGCGACCTCTTGAACGATCTATAGATAATCATCTATGCTTTCACCATGACCAAGCCCACCGTCCTCTTCGTCTGCGTCCACAACGCCGGCCGCTCCCAGATGGCCGCGGGTTTCCTCCAGGCCCTTGCCGGCGACCGCGTCGAGGTGCTGTCGGCCGGCTCCGAGCCCAAGGATCAGATCAATCCGGCCGCGGTGTCAGCGATGGCTGAAGAGGGCATCGACATCGCGAACAACACCCCGAAGCTCCTCACTGTCGATGCGGTGAAGGAGTCCGACGTGGTGATCACGATGGGATGCGGCGACGCGTGCCCGATCTTCCCGGGCAAGCGCTACGAGGACTGGGAGCTCGACGACCCCGCCGGTCAGGATGCCGACACCGTTCGCCGCATCCGCGACGACATCCGCAGCCGGGTCGAGACACTGATCGGCGAGCTCCCCGAGTGAGCCCGCACCCGCTCTGGCGGCGTGCGCTGGCCGAGTTCCTCGGCACCGGGATGCTCGTCACCGTCGTCGTCGGATCCGGCATCGCCGCGCAGAGATTGTCGTCCGACACCGGGCTCCAGCTGCTCGAGAACGCCCTCGCCACGGCGATGGGGCTCGGCGTGCTCATCGTGTTGCTCAGTCCAGTGTCGGGTGCGCACTTCAACCCGGCCGTCTCGCTGGCCATGACGATTCTCAATCGCCACTCTCCCGACGGACTGCTCAAGCGCGAACTCGTCACGTACTCGGCCGCCCAGATCGTCGGCGGGATCGGTGGCGCCGTTCTCGCGAACGCGATGTTCGACGTGGCACCGGCGCTCTCCACGATCGACCGCGCGACGCCGGCCACGTTCCTCGCCGAGGTGGTGGCGACCGCCGGTCTGGTGCTGGTGATCACCGGGCTCAGCCGCGCCGGCCGTTCGGTTCCTGTCGTAGCGACGGCGGTGGGATGCTACATCGGCGCCGCTTACTGGTTCACGAGCTCCACGTCGTTCGCGAACCCGGCCGTCACGATCGGCCGCGTCTTCACCGACACGTTCGCGGGCATCGCCCCGGCATCGGTGTTGCCGTTCGTCATCGCTCAGCTTCTGGGCGCATGCGTCGCAATCTGTCTCACCGTCGCACTCTTCCCGCGTCGGGCCACGCACGCCGCTAAGGGCGACGTAGTATCCCGATCACACTGAGAGGCCCTAGCCGCTCCCTGAGCCTGTCGGAAAGCCGACAACGGCGACCTCAGCAGCTCAACGAGCGGCGTTCAGCCGAATGCGTTAGCGAAAGCGGACAGGTTCGAGACGACGCCCGCAAGCGTCCGTCCGGCATGCGGACAAGCGGACATGCACCATGATGGAGGGAGTGTCTGTTCGGGGGAAGGAACTCTACATGCGGCTCTCTGTCATCGGTTGCGGATACCTCGGAGCCGTGCACGCGGCGGCGATGGCGTCGATCGGCCACGAGGTCGTCGGTATCGACGTCGATGCTGGCAAGATCGAAGCATTGTCGAAGGGCGAGGCGCCGTTCTTCGAACCGGGCCTGCAGGAGATCCTTTCCGAGGGCATCACTTCTGGGCGGCTCTCGTTCACGACCGACATCTCCGCCGCCGAGGGCGCCGCTGTGCACTTTATCGGTGTCGGCACGCCACAGCAGCACGGGGGGTATGCCGCCGACCTCACGTTCGTGAACGCGGCGTTCGCTGCGCTCCTCCCGCATCTGAGCGAGGGAGACATCGTCGCTGGAAAATCCACCGTCCCGGTGGGCACGACCGCCGAACTCGCTCCGCGAGTTGCGGCAACGGGTGCGACGCTTGTGTGGAACCCAGAGTTCCTCCGCGAAGGTTGGGCCGTGCAGGACACCATCGATCCCGACCGTCTCGTGGCGGGTGTGCCCGAGGGCGCGGACGGCGAGCGCGCGGCGAGGATCCTCCGCGAGGTCTACCACCCGGCCGTTGCCAAGGGCACGCCATTCATCGTCACCGACTACGCGACGGCCGAGCTCGTGAAGGTCTCGGCGAATGCCTTCCTCGCGACCAAGATCTCGTTCATCAATGCAATGGCCGAAATCGCCGAGGTGACCGGCGCCGACGTGACCCAGCTCGCGGATGCCATTGGTCATGACGTGCGCATCGGCCGACGATTCCTCGGTGCCGGCATCGGGTTCGGCGGCGGATGTCTCCCCAAGGACATCCGCGCGTTCGCTGCTCGCGCCGAGGAACTCGGGCGCGGTGAGTCGGTGAACTTCCTGCGCGAAGTGGACGCCATCAATATGCGTCGCCGCGACCGTGCCGTGGAACTCGTAACCGAGGCACTCGACGGACGCGTTCACGGAAAGAAGATCGCGGTTCTCGGTGCTGCTTTCAAGCCACACAGCGACGATGTGCGCGACTCCCCCGCGCTCGACGTAGCCGTACGCCTGAAGGGCCTGGGCGCCGAGATCGTCGTCACCGATCCGCAGGCGATCGACAACGCCCGCCGCGTGCACCCGCAGCTCACATACGTCGCCGATCGCGACGAAGCGTTGCGCGATGCGGATGCCGTGCTCCTGGTCACTGAATGGGACGAGTACCGCCGCGAGATGGATCCGGAGCATGTCAGCGCGTTGACGCACGGACGTGTGATTGTCGACGGCCGCAACGGCCTGGATGCCGCGGCTTGGCGCGCCGCCGGGTGGACGTACTACGGGATGGGACGGCCGTAACGCGGCCCTGAGCCAGCCGGCGGCGGCCCCAGCCGAGGTGATCCCTCAGCCGGTCGCCGTCGGAGCTAAGAGCCCGTGCGCGATCGCGGCCGCGAGGGCCTCATCCCGCGACGTCGCACCAAGCTTGCGATACAGCGTCCGACGCTGCGACTTCACGGTGTTCGCCGAGACATGCAGGCGCTCGGCGATGTCGTTCACGTTCGTACTCTCGACGAGCTCGTGGAGTATCACACGCTCACGTTCGGTGAGTTTGGGAGCCATGCCAGGAGCGCCCCCGGCCGGCGGGCCCCACGGCACGGCGACGTCGAACAGTTCGCGATCCTCGGCTGTCAGAAGGAGAAACGGCGTCTTCAATCCGTAGGCGTCTGCAACCGTGCAGGCTCGACGCGCGGCAACAGCGGCGTCCCCGGAGCGCCCGAGTCGACGCAGCACGACCGCCTCGAGCACGGCGAGACTCGTCCGTTCCTCGGGGCTCTCGGCGGCGATGCTTCCCAGCATCCGCAATGCCCTCTCGTACTGGCCGTCGAAAACGGCCACGTGTGCGACGCCGATGGTCACGAGGGCGGCATCGCCACCTCGCGGCGCGAACGCGCGGGCCGCCTCGTGGTCGCCGGCCGCCAGCGCGAGAGACGATTCTGTGAGGTCGAGCAGACGGGTATACCACCGCGACAGTCTCGACCCGCGGCTGCGGCGCAGCGCACGGAATCGCTCGAGTCCGCCGCCGGCGCGTCCGCGGCAGATGTCGATCAGAGCGCGCATATGTGCGAGCAGTGGCCAGTACTCGACGGTGTCGATGATGTGCCACACACTGTCGATCGCCTCTTCGGCGCCGTCGAGGTCGTTCCGCTCGACGGCGATCTTGGCCTGCGCTATGCGCAGCAGACATCCGGCATACTCGTTCAAGACGGCATCCGGCCAGGGACGCTTCAACGCCGTGTCGACCCAGTTCTGGGCGGTGACGAGGTCTCCGGCGAGGGCATTGATGGCCGCGAGGCCGCCATACGAGAGCAGGTCCAGACCAGGGCGGTCTGCGGTCGCCAGCCCCCGCTCGAACTCCGCGAGGGCGTCGTCCCGCACTCCGCCGGCCATGAGGCTGATTGCGGCGTGCGTGTGCAGGTCGCCGAGCAGCCCGTGAATGGCGTGGTACTCATCGGCAGGCAGTTCGCGGAGGATCCGCGATGCCGCCTGCGCAGCCTTCACACCGCCGTCGCCGACTCCGAGAAGTCGCTGCAGCACCGATTCGATCAGACGGAGCAACCCGCGTTCCGCTGATCCAGCTGGTGCGCTGCGGGCTCCGATGAGCGCGATGCCCATCAGCTCGATCGCACGCACCCTGTGCTCTCGTCGAGCGTTGTAGATGAGCGCCTGGGCCATCGCGATGACCGGCCAGCGCCGCAGCTCCCACAAATGGATGCCGCGCAGCACCGCCGCAATCGTCGCGCCATGCATCCGCAGCAGCGGCATGCCCCCGCCTCGTAGCGCGGCGTCCACGACGGCGAGCGACCCAGCGGCCGCACCCTCGACGAGTGCGCCGTACCAGGCGCCCTGCGCGATCAGAACCTCTGCGGCCCGGTTTCGCACCGCCTCCGGATCATCGGTCGGGTGCGCCTTCGCAGTCGCCGCCCGCACGGGCGCTGTGAGCACGAACAGCGGGTGCCCGGCATCCACTGTCCACTGCCCCATGCCCGCCCGTTCGGCCTCATCGATGAAATCCGTCGGTCCACCGAGCTCGCGAACGAGCTCATGAGTAAGCACCTCGGGAATCGCGAGACCGACGTGCTGACGGTCCAGAGCTCCGGGTCCGAGACCGGCGAGCGCCCCGGCGACGATCTCCGCCCTGGTCGTCTTCAGCTGAGCGACGGCTCGCACGGCTGCGGGCGACCCACCGGTCGCGAGGTGCACGGTGCGCGAGTCGAGCTGCGATGAGAGGTTCGAGAGGTACTCGCTCGTCTCATCGACGGTGAAGGACAGTCCGTGGACGAACTCTGCTTCCTCCTCCGCCGGCACTGCGCTGCGACTGCGCACAGCGACGCGGACGAGAAGCTGCGGACGCGTGCGGCGCAACGAACGGATGCGTTCCCACCCCTCTGTATCCACCCCGTCCGCGTCGTCGATGATGAGCACGGCACCCGCGGCGTCTGGGATCGCGTCGGCGGAGGCCCAGGTCACGTTCGTCTGGTGGATCGCCCATTGCCGCAGCAGCGTGGAGGCTCCCGAGCCGATGGGCCCGACGAGGGCGACGAAGGGGGCGGGAGTCGCGAGGGCGTCCATGAGCCGGGGGCGCTCCAGCAGCGTCGACGACGTCGGCGACGCCGTCACCGATACCGCTGAAACCATGCATCTCACTCTAGCTAGAGTGCTGTGTTGGAGATCGGAGGCCGTCATGCGAGCACGCACCAGGGCATACAGCGCAGAGCGGCGAACCGTCTACCTGCTGGCGGCGGTCAATCTCGTCGCCCTCGGATCGCTCACCGCGCCCGTCGTCGCCGCCATCCCGCTGAAGATCGACGCCCTGCTGCCCGAAGAGCATCGCGCGTCGGCGCTCGCCACAGTGCTGACTCTCGGCGGCCTTGCAGCGCTGCTCGCGAACCCGTTGTTCGGCGCACTCTCGGATCGCACGCGGAGCCGGTGGGGCAAGCGCCGGCCTTGGATGCTGGGCGGCACGCTCGCGGGCCTCGTCGGCGTGGCAGCACTCGCGGTCGCAGACTCTCTCCCGGCGATCATCGTCTCCTGGCTGTGCACCCAGACCGCCTACAACGCCGTGCTCGCCTCCGCAGCTGCACTACTCGCCGACATCGTGCCCGACAGCAGACGAGCCGCGGCGTCGGGAGTGTTTACTGCCGCCGCGTTCGTCGGCACGCTGCCGCCGCTCGTGCTCGCGGCTCTCCTCCCCCGCCACGTCGATCTCGTCACGTTCGCGATGCCCCTGGTCGCGCTCATCGTCGTCGGCTTCGCACTGAGCATCCGCGAATCCA
Organism: Microbacterium abyssi; assembly: GCF_015277895.1. Lineage (NCBI taxonomy): Bacteria > Bacillati > Actinomycetota > Actinomycetes > Micrococcales > Microbacteriaceae > Microbacterium > Microbacterium abyssi. Next base: position 2,525,143 of record NZ_CP063815.1, read on the forward strand.
CATCGCACGCACACGCACGGGCGCCGAAGAGCCCGGCAACATCGCGCCGTGGCATCCGGATCGCTTCCTTCTCGTCCGCCTTTGCCGCGGTGTGGCTGCAGCGGCTGGCGATGCAGTCGGCATTCTCTCTCGCGACGGCGTTCACCATCTACCTGATCATCGACCGGATGACGAAGGATCCGGTCGATGCGACACCGATCGCCATGATCGCCACGCTCGCTGGCGGATCCGGCATCGTGATCGGCGCAGCCGTGGGAGGCGCCTGGGCATCACGGGTGCGGCGCTATCTTCCGTTCCTGGTGTGCGGCGCACTGGGGCTGGCCGCAGGCGCAGCGACACGCGCGTTCGCAGATGCACCGATCATCCTGTGGATCGCGACGACGATTGGCGGCCTCGCGGTCGGAGCGTATCTCACGGTGAATCTTGCGCTGGCGATGCGCGTCATCCCCGGCAGCCGTGCGGGCACGTATCTCGGAGTGCTCAACGTCGCCGAGACGATTCCGCAGGTGCTCGCGCCGATGGTCGCCGCCGCCCTGCTGCGCGTCGGTCAGGGCGACCCGGTCTCCGGCGCGAACGACAACTACCTGGTGCTGTACGGCACCGCGGCAGCCGTCGCGCTGCTCAGCCTTGCGACTCTTCCGGTGCTGCGTCGCGCGTCCGCTGCGCGCGTCCCGATCGAGGACGAGTCAGGACGAGGATCACCAGAACACCTGCCAGCAGACCGATGACCCACCACGGGAATCCGGGATCGATGACGTCGTCGGTCACCGCGACCCGGTCGATGCTGCCCGCGGCGGGTGGTTCGATCCGTTCGCCTCGAACGAGCAGTCGGTGGGAGTTGATGCCGATCGGCGTGCAGGTGACCAGGGTGACGTAGTCGCCCCCGGCGATCTGGCGCAGCGCGTCGGTCTGGTTGGGCTCCACGGTCAATATCTGGTCGACGGAGTAGTAGAGGACTTCGTTCAGGACCGTCACGGTGAACACGTCACCGAGCTGCAGCTCGTGCAGATCGGTGAACAGCGTCGAGTTCACGAGCCCGGAGTGCGCGGTCAGCACGCTGTGGGTGCCTTCTCCGCCTACAGGGAGTCCCGATCCATAGAGGTGGCCGGCACCCTGGGCGAGGGTGTTCTCGTCGGTTCCGTGGAAGACGGGCAGATCCACGGCGATGGTGGGAATGCGGATACGGGCCATGACATCGCCGGGCAGGCCGCCGAGCAGCTGTTCATAGCCGTCGCGCCCACCGGCGATCTCACTCTGTGAACCGTCGGCGTCGAGCGCATAGGGGTCCCGCAGCGGCCCATCCGGGAGTCGGTCGTTGTACTCGTGCGCGGCGGCGAGCACGCCCTGTACGACGTCGTCGTCAAGCGCGGCGACGTCGTGGACGTACCCGTTCACGGCGGTGGCGTGAACGCGGGCGGAGAACCAGGATGCTGCGGACGGGTACAGCAGCACGCATAGTCCGACGATCGTCAGAGCCACGATGACGATCCGCTGGGTGTGCCACGGCGCCGCGGGCTGCGCGCCCGCGGCGCCGTGGGCGCGGATCAGCCCACGACCTTGCGGTGGCGAACGCGAACCAGCATCAGGATCGCGCCGGCGAGCAGCAGGGCTCCTGCGGCGTAGATCAGCGTGGTGCCGGTGCCACCGGTCTGCGGCAGCATGAATCCCGCATTGGACGGGACGTTCTCGACCTCGAGGTCCACCCCGGTGGCCGTCGTCGCAGCCGTGACGGTGAACTCGACGGGGGCGGCAAGCAGCTCGTAGCCCTCCGGAGCCGTCGTCTCGACCAGCCAGTACGTCTGGTAGTCGGCCTCCTCTGCGATCTGCACGCCGTCAGCCCAGTCCGAGTAGCGCAGACCCGACAGGGTCAGGATGCCGTTGCCGTCCACGGCGTGGACGGTCTGACCGTCCAGCTCGATCGCCTTCACGCCAGCGCGCGCGTCGGCCTCAGAGTCGAACACCGAGAACTCTGCACCGGCGAGCTGTGTGCCCGTTTCGTCGAGCTTCTGGATCTCGAAACTGCCCCACTTGGTGATGATCGGCGGGGTGACCTGCGGTCCGTTCGGGTCGCCGGGGTCGACGTCGAAACTTCCGGCGTTCGGATAGATGTACGCCGAGTTCGAGATTTCGGCCACCGCGTTCGCGGTTGTCGTGATCTCGACGAGGACCTGTGCGGTGTGGTTCGCGGCGAGCATGAGGCGTCCGGCCGCCGTGAAGTCGACCGTGACAGTGTTCGTCACCTCGTCGTGCGCGACGGTGAAGTGCGTTCCCGCCGTGATCGCAGTGCCGTTCGAGAGCGTGACGGCGGTGCCTGTGTAGTCGAGTGCGCTGTTGAGCGCGTCGACGACGCGGTACCCGTCGATGGATGCCTCGTTCGAGATGTCGCTCGTTATGGTGAACTCGATCTCATCGCCGAGGGCGATGTCATCGGCATCCGTCACGGTCTTCTGCGCCGCCGTCACCGAGTTCTTGGGGTAGACGTGCACGTCGTACAGCCAGTCGTCGAGGTTCTCCGGGTCGGTGACCGGAACCGTCACCAGGAACGGGGCCGAGGGCGTGACGCCGCCGGGGTACGACGTCTCGCTCACAAGGTAGAGACCGAGGTCGAGGTCACCGAAGAACGCTTCCCCAGAGGCATCGGTGGTATCCGCTTCCGCCGCGCCCAACGTGCGGCCCTGAGCGGTGATGGCATCCACCGCCTGCTCGGTGTAGCGAGGCGCGGCGTCTGCGAAGCCGGCGGTCAGCGCGTTCGCGTCGGCCCAGCCGGCGTTCGTGGCTAGGTCGATGCCCTCGACCTGCTGGATGGTGAACTCGACGCCTTCGAGAGCCTGGTAACCGGGCACGGTCACTTCGGTGCCGTTGTTCGGCAGCCCGCTGGCCGTGTCCTGCTTCTCGTACTTGTGCACGGTGAGCGAACCGGTCTCGGTGGCGTCGATCGGTGCGGCATACGCGGGAGCCGCGATGCTGCCGAGGGCGAACACGGCGCCGATCAGTGTGGCGACGGTCGTCAGCCGGCGACGATGACGTTGGATTTCAGACATTTCTCTCCCCTGGTGGATCTGGTCGGTCTGGGCGTGCGGGTGATGTCATCCGGCAGTTGCGGCCGCGACGCGACGGCGTCGGGATTCCACAGCCCAGCCGGCGGCGAGCGCGGTCAGGAGGCCGCCGGTGACGAGGAATGTCGCGGTACCGGGTCCACCGGACTCGGGCAGTTCAAGGGCAGGGACATCGGCGACGACGATCGTGGACAGTCGGGTATCGGCATCCGCCTCAACCGTGACGACCCGGGAATCGGCGTCGGAGTCAAGGGTGACGGTGCCGTCGGCGGCCACGGTGAACGGAATGCGTTCTGCCAGCAGGTTGAATCCGTCGGGCGCGCGGGTCTCTTCGAGCCAGTAAGCGCCAGCGGTGACGTTCTGCAGTCGAATGGTGGCGCCGTCGACCTGCGCGATCGAGTCTGCATCAAGAACGGCGCCGGGGGTACCGCCGGCGTCCACGTAAACCGCCCATTCCGAACCGTTCATCGGCACGATCTCAGAGTCGGCGGATTCGCCCACCTTCTGGATCAGCACGCCCATCGGAGAATGCGTGGTGGTGCAGACGTCGCAGTCGATCGTGCGCTGGTCGCCCCATGATCCGCTGACGGTGTTCCCGATGGTGGTGTTCCACGTGTCGTCGTCCACGGTGACGGTGTAGTCGAGGGTCGCGGCGGCGCCTGCAGGCAGGGTGAAGGGCTCGGTCTGCAATGTGTTGCCGGTCGGATCGGGCAGCACCAGCGGGGCCTCGTCGCCGATGGTCAGTCGTGCAGAGCCTGCGGTGAAGCTCGCATCGTCGAGCACGTCGGAAAGATCGTCGGAGATGACGGTGCCCACAGCAGGGCCGCCGGTGTTCGTCGCGGTCACGGTGTACGTGATGCTCTGGCCGGGCACGACGGGGCTACCCGAAACCGGGTCGGAAGTCTTCACGAGGGACGGCACAGCGCTGACCGGATGCTCGGTGCACCAGTCGCTGGCCGGAACGCACTCGGTGGGCGGCGCGGTGGTTCCGGGCACGACCCAGTTGCGCAGAACGGCGTCGCCGAGTTCGTCCTCGTTCACCGTGACCTGATAGGTGACCTGGCTGTCAGTCTGCGCAGGGGCGGAACCCGTGATTCGCAGAGAGCCGCCGTTGACGGTCGCGGTCAGCCCCGTGCTGACCGTGACCGATCCGGCGACTACAGCCGCGTCGTCCAGCACGCCGGCCAAGTGGTCGGTGTAGTCGACGAGGAGGGCCTGGTTCCCCGAGTTCGAGAAGGTCAGCGTGTATGTGACCGTGGAACCCGGCTCGACCTCGGTGCCGTTGGCGGGGTCGGAGGTCTTTACCACGTCAGCGGTCTGGGTGGCGGGGAGCAGATAGTCCTCCGCCTCGCCATCTTCGGCCAGCCCCGTAGGAGCAGCAGTCTGGGTCGGGTCAGATGCCACGCGGAAGCGCGCGCCGAGGGAGGCGGTGTCGGCCGCCTGCACCTGCGACCACGTCAGGGGCGCGCTGCCACCGGAAACTGTTGCCGCGGCGCGCTCCCCTGTCTCGAACTCCCCACTGTTGTTCCAGTCGATCCACGCTGCGACGGTCTTCCCCTCTGCGGAAGGACTCGCGAGCACCTCGACGGAGTAGTCCTGAACCTTGCCCGCGAGAACGCGGGGCGGCGACGCTTCGCCAGTGAGCTGTTCCCAGCCTTCGTCCCGTGGTGTTCCGGTCGGGTCGAGGTCGTCGGCGGTCCAGCCGCCGAGCGTGCCGTCGTCGGGGTCAGCAGGAACGGCACCCAGGTAGGGGCTCGCAGTCCAGTCGTAGGCGACGCGAGGTGCGTCAGCGGTGCCGGGAGCGCCCATCGGGTCGCCCTCAGCCGTCCACTCGATCAGGTGCGACGCTTCTCCGAAGCTCGAGGGTGCGTCGCCGTGGTCGACGGGAAGCATCACACCGATCATGACGTTCTGCATGCCGCTGGCATCGATGGCGACGTCCACCACACTCGCGTTGCTGGACACGCCGATGGGCGCCATCCCCTGCCCGGTGGACATCTCGGTCACCCACGGCCCCATGGTGGTCGTGCCGAATCCGCCGTCCGGCTTCGGCGATGTCCACATCCTCGCTCCGCTGCGCGTGGTGTTGTCGATGTTCTGCCAGTCACCACCGTTTGTGGTGAAGGTGATGGATTCGTTCGCAACCGGACCGGCACTCTCACCGTCGGTGGCAATGACGTTGAACGGGATGACTTGACCATTCAGCGTCGCTTCGAAGTTGAGGGTGAAGGACACCGTCGACGAGTTCGTGTTCGGGGTGATCACGCTGTACTGGCTGCCGGTGTCGTAGCCGTTGAGCTTGAGTTCGGACCAGTTCGGGTCCTGCTGCGTCACGTGCACCTCGCGCGTTCCGTTTCCCGAGCGGGGCGCGGCGACGACGTCAGAGAAAGTAGCTGTGACGATCAGCCCGGGCAACGGGTTCTGCACCAGGTACGTCCCGTTCTGAACGCCGAGGTACGGGCGGTCGTTGTTGGTGCCCGAGCCTGTGTGGTTCTGCGCTGAGGACCAGTCCAGCCAGTAGATATCACTCGCGTACTGGCCGACGCCGGTGGCGGGCGCGGCTTCGGCGGAATCAGAGCCCTGGCCGGACAGGATCGTCAGGCCGGCGAAGGCCATCGAGGCTGCGAGGGCCGCTGAGCCCCACCTCCGCGCGCGCTTCCTGGTCGCAATGCTCATGGCTGTGCTGTCCTCGTTCTCTGTGGATTGGCGTCATCTGACCGCGACGATGGCGCCCGTTCGGGAAGGGCGGCGATTTCACTCTGGCGCGATCGTGGCGGGCGAAACGCGCGTCCGCACCGTTCTCACCCTCGGATTCACCCTGTTGACCGCCGCGCCCTCGACGCGAGAGCGTGGATACCGCCGAGGGCACGGCTCGCTCGCGTGCCGGTCCCCCGCCGAATGCGAACCCATGGAGCGTCGCGAGTATCGCGCCAATCCACATTGCCGTCAGGAGCGCTACTGCCATCCGGGTAGCGCAACGATTTCACCCCGAACTTCACCCCGGCGTGAGTCTTGGCATCTGGCGGCTGCTGGGCCCTTACGATCCCCGAGCCTGTCCGAAGCGCCGCCCTCCTAGAATCAACCGCATGCCACCCACGCGCATCGGACCCGCCGCCATCGCAGCGAGGATCCTGCTCGTGCCGTACGTGACCGTGCTGGCACTGATCGTCTGGCTGCCCGAATCGGCCGCGTCGCGTGTCACCGGCATCGTGTATCGCCTCGCTCGATTCGCGTCAGATCACACCGGCATCTCGATGAACGCCGGCTACACGGCGTTCGAGTTTCTCGCGAACATCGCGCTGTTCGCGCCTTTCGGCCTGCTCGTCGCGGCTGCGTGGCCACGAACGAATGCGTGGTGGATCTTCCTGCTCGGCTTCTCCGCGAGTGCCGCCATCGAGCTCGTGCAGACGATGATCCCCGGTCGTGTCACAGCCCTATCCGACGTCATCGCGAACACACTCGGGATGGTCGTGGGATGTCTCATCGCACGGGTCTTCGCATCGGTGACGCGGCCCGTCGCGACTCGCTAGGTCTGCCCCGGGAACATGTGAACCTCAAGTCCGGGACATCAACCGACGCGATGCGACGGCGGCGACATCCGCCATCCATCGTTCATCGATCTGCGACGAGACTCTCGCCGGTTCCGGAACGTCTTGCGGCGTGCCCGGCTCAGAGGAAGGGCGAGGAGGAACCTGCTGAACCAGTCGAAGCCGCTTGCCAGAAACGGCACGAACACGACGAGCGTCAAGACGAACGAGACAAGTGCAGGAATCCGAGAGAGTTCGCCGAACCTGCTCACGCCCGTGAGTTCGAGCACGGCGAAGACGATGGCGCTGAACCAGAGCGCCAACAGGAAGATCCGCATGACCCACAGCATATTGTTGAGTGATGAGCGACACGCCTCCTCACGGCATCACCCGGCGCGAGCTGCGCGAGCGCGCGCAGGAGTTCAAGCCCGCGAACGATCAGATCCGGATCCTCATGGTCTGCACCGGCAACGTCTGCCGCTCGCCCCTGGCTGAGGTCCTGCTTCGCTCACGCGTGACGGGCGCACCGATTCGCGTGCACAGCGCCGGCACACGAGCGCTCATCGACAAGCCGATGACCCCAGATGCCCAAGAGCTCGCGATCGCCCACGGCGCCGATACGCAAGAAGCAGGCGCTCACCATGCACGGTGGCTGCGCGAGCCGATCGCCGAAGATGCGGACCTCATCCTCGCTATGTCCCGAGAGCACCGAAGCGCCGCCGTCGAACTCGTCCCGCGGATGCTGCGCCAGACGCTCACCATTCGGGAATTCGCTCGGCTGTCGGGCGCGCTCACCGACGATGACCTCAGAAGCACAGCGGATGCCGCCGGCAGCAGCCCGCGCGCACGGCTCGCCGCCGTGACCGCGCTCATCAGTCGGCAACGGGGTGCGACAGCTCCAGCGGCGCCGGAAGACGACGACGTGATCGATCCGTACCGGCGTTCGCGTGAGACGTATGAGACGTCGGCTGCACAGCTCGTTCCCGCGGTTGACGAAGTCGCGCGCGTCCTGCACGCGGCCCTGTAGACCTACCCAAGCAGGGTCCCCGCCACGGTGAGCAGCACGCCCGTGCCGTTGTACACGAGATGCACAAGGACCGCGGCCCAGATCCGCCCGGTGAACACGACCAGCAACCCGCAGACGAGGCCGACCAGAGTCAGGCTCACGGCCGCTCCGCTCGACGCCGTTCCGGTCAGATAGTGAGTACCGACGAAGAGCGCTGCTGAGGCCACGATGCCGACGAATGCTCCGAGGGAGATTCCGGCGCGCCCGGCGCCGACGAAGCGCCGCACGAGGGTGAAGATCACGACGAGCAGGAGCCCGCGGAAGAAGAACTCCTCGATCACGGGCGCGATGAGAGCGCCCCCGACCAGGTCCTGGACCCACCAGCCGTCCGGCAGCGCCCCGTTCAGCGTCGGGTACGAGGGCAAAGCCCCGGATCCACCGGAAGCGACAGCGAGCCATCCCTGAATGACTCGAAGCATGCCGCCGAGCACGACGCCGTACAGCACGTCGACGAATCGAAACCGCAGCAGTCCTCGCGGCACTCCGCGACGGTAAGCCAGCAACACCGGCACGAGCAGGGCGACCCAGAGCACGATCGACCCGAGGATCCCTCCGATCCACGCGCCGGCAAGTACTCCAGCGCCCAGCCCGACGAGAACCCAGCCGAGAACATCCCAGTTCCATCGCCGCATCGACGATCCGCCCCGCCACCACGGCGTCTGTCGACGAGACCGTCTAGCCGCGCGCGACGAGATGGAGGACGAGGGGGCAGACATCGGATCCAGGCTACCGGCGGAGCCGACCGAATGAACAGCTGTGCGACAATGAACCCGCGTAACGAGAACTGACGAGAGGCGCCATGGAGCTCAGCGACTACATCCGCATCCTCCGCAAGAACTGGCTGGTGATTGTGGTTGCGACGCTGATCGGGCTCGCCGCTGCCGCGGGGTACTCGCTGACGCGAACGCCCCTGTACGAGTCTCAAGCTGTCGTTTTCGTGCAGTCGCAGGCCGGCAGCACCGTCAGCGAACTGCAGCTGGGCTCGACCTTCGCCCAGTCGCGCATCACGACCTATGTGACCCTGGTACGCGAACCCGTCGTGATGAATCCTGTGATCAACCAGCTCGGCCTCGACACGTCTGCGGACGAACTCGCTGAGAGCGTCACGTCGAACAGCCCGCTCAACAGCACCCTCATCGAGATCACGGTGCAAGACCCCGACCCCGTGCAAGCAGCAGACATCGCGAACGCGCTGGGCGCGAGTCTGGCGGCGGCGGTGGAACGGATCGACACCCCGGTTGGGCAGGACGCGAGCCCGATCAAGCTCACGCGAGTACGTGACGCGCTCGCATCCTTCACTCCGGTGAGCCCGAACGTTCCGCTCAACCTCGCGCTCGGCGTGCTCGTCGGACTCGCGCTTGGCGTCGGCATCGCCGTGCTGCGCTCCGTCCTGGACAACCGCGTGCGGACGCCGCGAGATGTCGAGACCTTGACCGATCGACCGCTGATTGGCGCCATTCCGCATGACCCGAAGGCGAAGGATCGTCCGCTCATCCTCCAGGCGGATCCGCACAGCCCTCGGTCCGAGGCGTTCCGCGCGCTGCGGACGAACCTGCAGTTCCTCGAGATGGACGGCGGGCACACCTTCGTCGTCACGTCGAGCATCCCGTCCGAGGGCAAGTCGACGACGACCCTCAATCTCGCAATCGCACTTGCCGACACCGGGAAGAGAGTCGCTCTGCTCGACACGGATCTGCGCAAGCCCAAGGTGGCCGACTACCTCGGCATCGAGGGTGGCACCGGACTGACCGACGTGCTGATCGGCCGCGCCCGTGTTGCCGACGTGCTGCTGCAGTGGGGCAACCGTTCTCTGTACGTGCTGCCCGCAGGCAAGATCCCGCCGAACCCGAGCGAGTTGCTGGGCTCAGATCGGATGCACAAGCTGCTCGATGCGCTCGGCAAGGAGTTCGACGTGGTTCTCTGCGATGCTCCTCCGCTGCTGCCGGTGACCGACGCCGCCGTACTGTCTCGCTCGACGTCCGGTGCGATCATGGTCGTCGCCGTCGGCAAGACGACGACGCACCAGCTTGAGGGCGCGCTGGATGCGCTCGAGACCGTCGGCTCAAAGGTTGCCGGTGTCGTGCTGACCATGGTGCCGACGAAGGGCGCTGACGCGTACACCTACGGCTACGGGTATGGTTACGGCGGCTACGGCGTGTACAACGCCACCCCCAAGAAACCGGCGAAGAGCCCGAAGCGCGCGAAGAGATCCGCCGCCGCCGCCGATTCAGCAAACGTGCGCCGATCTGGTCAGCAGGACGCACGGTCGTCGACCTTCGATGACCTTCTGAATCCGCGCTGAGCCTGACTGGTGGTACGCCGGCACGCTTTGGAGCGCACGCCTCGGAGATGGCTTCTGGGTGTGCTGATCGGCATACTCGCGATCGGCGCTGCCGTCCTCACGATGCTGGCCCTTGATCACGTGCGATCGGGACCCACAGACGGCGAGCACGTCGCTCCGGTTCCTACGTACTCGCAGCCCAGCGAGCAGTCGTCCGCTCCGACGCCGACGCCCACGACGCGTGCGGCGGCTTCGTACGACCGATCAGAGGAGCGATTCCTCGCCACAGGCTCGGGCGTGATGTGGCGCGGGACGGCTGGTCGGTGCGGTAGCGCCGAGCCGACGCTGGAGCGATCATCGGATGGTGGCGAAACCTGGGAGGACGTCGCTCCCCGCTACCTGGGTATCGGGCAGCTGTTGTCTTTGAGCCCGTTTGCAGATGGCCAGGCCGAGATTATCGCCGCGATGGGCGCCGACTGCGAGATTCAAACGCTGCGAACGTTCACTCAAGGGCAGTTCTGGGAGTCGTACCCCGACGCGCTCGCCGCGTCTTACTACGTGGATGCCGCCGACCCGAGCCAGATCATCGGCCCGGACGGAGGGTTCGCCGCCCCGTGTCCAGACGCTCGCAGTCTGCGCACCGGCGACGGGCTCGTCGCAGCGACCTGCGGCGGTGCGGCGTTCGTGCTCGCGGACGACGATACTTGGCGGCAGCTCCCCGCAACGGGCGCTGCGGCCCTCACGATCAGTGATGGCGACGTGGTCGTAGCGCAGGTGGACGAAGCCTGCTCGGGACTCGCTCTCGCTCGGTACTCCGGCGCGAGCGCCGAGACGGCCACGCAGGCGGGCTGCGCCGCCGGTTCTGTTCCCTCCGCTCCGACTGCGATCGTGCTTTCGGATCAGCGCGTGCACGTGTGGTCGGGGCCCGACTGGGATGCTGTTGCCGAATGACTTGCGCGACTTCGTGGTCTGATAATGTGCGCAACGGGCCATCTCCCAGAGGGGTGCTCGGGACGTTTCGAGTCGGGGGGCTGAAATAGAACTGTGGACGGCAATTCTGAGACTTTCGATTGGCGACGCAGCTACGAGCGCAAATTATGGCTCACAGACCTCCTGGTGCTGGTCTGGGTTGTGTACGGCACGCAGATCGCTTGGCTCGGTTTTCGCGAGGTTCGCGTCGCTTCGGGGAGCGTCGACAGCTCTGTACCGCCCATCTCCTACTGGCTTTTCTCGGCTGCGTTGATCGTCGTCTGGGTCTGGTCCCTCGGATTGATCGACTCCAGAAGTCATCGCGTCATCGGAACCGGCACTGCCGAGTACGTCAGAGTCGCACGCGCCAGTTTCACCGTGTTCGGCGCTGTTGCGATCATCGCCTTCCTCACGAGGGTCGACGTCGCGCGTGGATATCTATTGATCAGCCTGCCGATCGGTGTAGCCACGCTGGTGCTCGTCAGATGGATATGGCGACAGTGGCTGGTCTCAAGTCGCCGCACGGGTGCGTATTCAGCACGGGCGCTCCTGGTCGGATCAGAACAATCAATCGCGAACATCGCCGCAGAGTTGCGCCGTGCCCGGGACTCCGGCTATCAGGTCATCGGAGCCTGCACCGCAACCGCGCACCCTGCCAGCGCCATCCCGAACACCGATATCCCGATCCTGGGAACATCCAACGATGTCACGAGCGCCCTTAAATCCAGCGGTGCCGACACCGTCATCGTGACGAGCGGCGATCTGCCGCCCGGCACTGTCAAGAGGATCTCTTGGACTCTCGAGGCCGGCAAACAGCATCTGGTGCTGGCGCCGAGCATCACCGACATCACAGGTCCGCGCATCCACACACGACCCGTCTCGGGCCTCCCCTTGATTCACGTGGAGACGCCACGTTTCAGCACCGGCCAGCGTTTCGCGAAGCGCCTGGCAGACATCGTAGGTTCGTTGGCTCTGATCGTCGTCGCTTCCCCATTGCTCGCAGCTGTCGCCATCGCTGTAAAAGCGACGAGCCCCGGGCCCCTCCTGTTCAAGCAGGAACGCATTGGACTCAACGGCGAACCGTTCAAAATGCTCAAGTTCCGCTCGATGCACGTCGGTGCCGACAAAGAACTACCGGCCCTCCTCAAGGCGCAAGGCACTAGCGAGCGACCTTTATTCAAGCTGAGGGACGATCCACGACTCACACCGGTAGGCGAGTTCATCCGAAAGTACTCGCTGGACGAACTCCCCCAGTTCTTCAACGTGCTGGGCGGTTCGATGAGCCTGGTCGGCCCTCGGCCTCAGATCGCTGCGGAGGTCGCACTCTATTCCGATGCTGCCCGGCGGCGCCTGCTGGCCCGACCCGGAATAACCGGGCTGTGGCAAGTCAGCGGACGCAGCGACCTGGATTGGGAGCAAGCGGTACGGCTCGACCTCTATTACGTGGAGAACTGGTCGTTCCTGGGCGACCTGAGCATCCTTCTCAAGACAGCCAAAGCCGTGTTCGCACCTGGGGAGACCGCACGTTGACTAGATTGCACCGCGCTACGTGCCGACCTCGCCGACCGGATGAGCACGCATGAGTGGTCTGATAGTTCATGAATGGGTTGCGAGCGCCGGCGGGTCGGAGAACGTGGTCGACCAGTTCGTAAGAACGTTCCCGGATGCCGATCTGCAGGTGCTCTGGACCGATGATCCCGACCGCTACCCCGTGAAAACGTACGAGACGTGGCTCGCGCGTACTCCACTTCGCCGGAGCAAGGCTCTGAGTCTTCCGTTCCTTCCCGCTACGTGGCGCTCGGTGAAAGCGCATCGCAACTACGACTGGATTCTCGCCAGCTCGCATCTCTTCGCCCATCACGTACGCCCCCGAGGTGTTGACGCGAACGCCCCGAAATTCTCCTACATTCACACCCCGGCGAGATACATTTGGGAGCCCGATCTCGACCACCGCGGAAGCAACGCCCTTGTGCGCTTTGCCGGCAGTGCATTCAAGCCCATCGACAAGCGTCGTGCTCAGGAATCGGTGCGCATGGCTGCGAACAGTGAGTTCACGCGTGAGCGTATCGGACGCGTGTGGGATCGCGACGCCGACGTCATCTATCCGCCTGTCGATACGGATCGAATCATTGCCGGTGGCGACTGGCGCGACCACCTCTCAGGTGAGGAGTTGACCCAGCTCGAGTCGCTACCCGATGACTTCCTGCTCGGCGCTTCTCGATTCGTCTCATATAAGAGGCTCGACCTGGTCATCGAAGCCGGCGAGGCGACCGGCACACCCGTCGTGCTCGCAGGTCGCGGGCCTGACTATGAATCATTGAAGGCACGCGCAGATGTGGCTAATGTGCCGGTGTCGTTCGTCATAAGTCCGTCAGACGCCCTGCTCTACGCGCTGTACCAGCGCGCTCGTGTACTCATCTTCCCCGCCATCGAAGACTTCGGCATCATGCCCGTCGAAGCGATGGCGGCCGGGACTCCAGTGGTCGTGCCGACCGTCGGGGGCGCCGTCGAGAGTGTCTCCGCGGCCGCGGGGGGCGTGACAATCGAACTCCCTGCACGTCGATGGCGCGAAGCCATCGACGAAACGAGCAGACTGGACCTGAACAACCTCGCATTGCGCGCCTCGCTTTTCTCCACCACCCGGTTCCGCAATGAGATGGCGAATTGGGTCCGGACGGGGAGTACGAGATGACCTCATTAGTTGTCGACAACCGCTGGGATGGAAATCACGGCATTGGTCGCTACGCGCGCGAAGTCATCACTCGGCTGAGCCTGCCATGGACGCCGCTGTCGGCACCGGGCGAGCCGGGGTCGGCGCGCGATCTTCTCACTCCGCGCACATCCCCGCGCGACGCAACGATTTATTCGCCGGGTTACAACGCAGGACTGGCAGGCGCACGCCAGATCGTAACTGTGCACGACCTCATCCATCTCACGGAGGCAAGAGCAAAGTACGACATCTACTATCGGTACGTGCTGCGCCCAGCGGTAACTCGCGCACGCCTGGTCCTAACCGTTTCGGAAACTTCAAAGAGAGCGGTCACCGAGTGGCTGGATGACGGTCGGATTCAAGTAGTGAATGCGGGCAACGGTGCGTCCCCAGCTTTCACCCCAGGAGCACCCGCGGGCGTCCCCGACTACCCGTATGCGCTCTATGTAGGAAACCTCAAGCCGCACAAGAATGCCGGTGTGCTGCTCGCGGCGCTCGCTCTGACACCCGAACTCCGGTTAGTGGCGGTGACTCCCAATCCCGACGACTTCATGCGCGCCGCCGCCAGCGCCAGAGTCCCCGATCGAGTTGTCGCCTTACACGGATTGAATGACGACCAGCTTTGCAATCTATACCGTGGCGCGCTGGCGACGGCTCTGCCGTCGACGCTCGAAGGCTTCGGTCTTCCCGCGCTGGAAAGCATGCTTTGCGGTACTCCGGTGATCTACTGGACGGGTTGTGAAAGTGTGGCGGAGATCGTCCAGGGTCAGGGACTTGCCGTGACAGACGCAGACGACCCCTCGGCTTGGGCCGGTGCGCTCGTGGAGATCGCGACTATTCCCTCCATCTCATCAACGACAGACCTGCGAGCACGATACAGCTGGTCCACTGTCGCCGAAACGGTTTCCAGAACGCTGAATCCATGAGATCACGAACCATGAACACAAGAAGTGCAGAGCGAGTTCCCGAACGACCACGCACGAAGAATGTCCTTCGCCGATGGCTCATTCCAGAGGTCGCGATTTTCGTTCCCGTGGCAGTAAGCGTCGCAGTGTGGCTGATCCCAGGCGAATCGTATGCGCTCCGCGGGTTCGCGGCGCGGCCCTCACTAACATTCGGCACCGTATTGCCTGTACTGATGTGGTATCTCTGGATCACAATTCTCGTGCATGTCGCGCGCAGGTCGGGTGCGCAGTTAGCCGCACGCCTGCACACAAAGTCCCGACGGGGATACGAGCCCAACCCCGATACCTCCAAGAGGGCGAAACGCGTCGGGCTCCTCGTTCTCACGTCCTTGGCGACAATCGGTGTTGCTCATGCCGTCACCACCGCGGGTTCGTTGAGTGGCATACTCACCGCGCTGGAGTCCTCCCAGGCTAATCAACTTTCCGAATCCCTCACCGGTAGCGCAGGAATTGCGACGTTGCGCTATACTGCTGCGATTGCGGCACCTTATAGCATCATGCTGCTTGCGCAAGGAATCACGAGGTGGCCCCTCGTCGTCTGGAATGTGCTGCTTCTTCTTACAAACGCGTTGTTCTCCTCGCGCCTTTCGCTTATTATGGCAATAATAGTTGCCGCCTACATTCTCACCAACGCGTTCCCAGGGTTCAGAATTAGATGGGTCGCCGTCGCCATCCCTGCATCTTTGTGCGCTTTGGCACTAGTTTTCTTCAACTACTCGCGAAACGCGAATTTTTACAAGGGGTTCGGGATCGATGATCCACTATCCATGAGTTTTTACCAGTTCGCGGCCTACCTAGGCACTCCATTCCAAGTTTCTCTAGGTGTGTCCGAAGCCATGCAAAGCAGTAGAGTAGAAATCGGTGGCAATGTTCTGCAACTGTTGACGCCGACTTTCCTGCGTCCTGAAACGCCGGAAGCCGTCGTGACTGCATCGAAGTATCCAGTGCCGGTTGATGTCGCGGGGAATTTGACCACCAATTCGGCTTTTGCAGACGTTGCATCGAACTATGGGTTCGCTGGTCTCATAGCCGCGACGCTTGTTTACGTGATCGCCGGGTTCGTTTTCGGAGCACTCGCTCGGCAAACCAACGCCCTATCCCTCATCCCGGGAGTATTGCTCTACTGCTTTGCGGAGACGTGGAGAATTTTCTTGTTCCCGCAGGGGATCGTGGTTTATTTGATTCTCGCCGCAGTCGGAGTCCACCTAATAGAACGTCTCGGGACGACTGGCAGACGATCGAGTTCCAGTGGACTCGTCAATGCAAACTTCACCGCATATCGGGCCTAGGCAGCAGCGGAGGTTCGTCCGCTTTCACTGAACGCTATTGCTTCCCTATAGCTTGAGCGAATTCGAGTACACACTTGGCTTTCGTCGTCCAGGACTGCTCTCGCGCCGCCGTGACACCCCGCGTATTCGGAACTGGGAAGCGCATCGCACTTGCGAGCGATTCTCGCGCCTGCGCACTGTTCTCATAGGTGAATACACCTATCTCGTCATTTGGATGAATGACTGCCGTCCGCTTCGCCACAACCGATAGACCGGCCGCGAGATACTCATACAGCTTCATTGGACTGCGCCCTGCATTCAGCGGACTGTCTGAAAGCGGCAGAAGTCCAATCCGGGCCGACCGGAAAAGCTTCGGCAATCGCTCATATGGTTGCGTGCCGGGTGTAACGATGTTGCTTGACGAAGGTTTCCAGCCGCTGAGCGGCGGGCCAGCAATCTCAAACCGCCAATCCGGAAACTCCGATGCCCACTGTTCAACCTGCATTTGATCGAATCGATGATCCAGAGCGCCGACGTATACGCACGTCCTATCCCGCATCGTGGAATCAGTTGTGCCCTCGAACCGCTCCACCTCAACGCCATTCACGTGCACAACGCTAGGAGTCTCGATTTCGCCTAGTGCCTCTAGAACGCGTCCTGAGGTCGCGATCACGCCATCAGCCTTTGTCAGGATGTCGGCTTGAAGGCGGGCTTTCACTCCCGCGGGATACTCATCAGTAGGACGGTAGATGAGCGTGCGCGCGACCTGTCTGAGTGACGAGTTCCAGAGCAATGGCTGGTCGAGGAAGACCACGTCGAAGTCAGTCGGTAGTCGTAGTCCACGGAGTAGGGCGATCCAGTCGATGTAGCCGACACCAGCCGGAAGTACGGATCTCGGAACGACATGCCTAACGCCGAAATCATCAGTGTGCACGCCTCGGGGTATGGCTCGCCGTCTCTCAGGACTGATACGTCGAGTGATCGTGTGAGCGAGGGACAAGGGCGTCGAGAGGTGCACCACATCATTCCCAGCCTTTGCCAGTTCCCGCGCATAATGATGACTGCCTACGCGAAACGCGCCGAAAACGTCGGTGTGGCTTACAAACAAGATGCGAAGCGCCATGACTCTCCAATTGCCCTCGCCAGCACACTATCGGCTGCCTGTGCCGTGACCCCGGAGCAAGCGGACGGCGTACTCGACGATGTGGCAGAGTTAGCGCTGATGATCCGAACACTCGCCTGCACAGCGAACTCGCCCGTCACGCGACCTAGCAACGACGGGTCTCCGGACGCCAGAGCCTCCTTCGTTGCACTGGCTTCGGCGAACGAGTCATGATTCGCCGACTCTTGAGGTCGTTTGCTCAGCACGGACTCCGCGGCTCGGTGCGCCGCCTCCCACCGATCATGTTGCGTCGCCTTGCTGCACGCGCGACAAGCAACGCCTTGCGGCTTCGTAATCGGTGGTCCAGAGAACGCATCACGGGAGACGGCGACGCGATCGTCTCATTGACCTCTTATGGTCCACGCATTCTGAAGGTCCATCTGACGATCGAGTCCATCGCGATGGGCTCCAGTCGCCCTAAGCGCGTCATCCTGTGGCTCGACGACGAACCCGCGCTGTTGAGCCCTCCTCCAGGACTCCGTCGTCTGATTAACCGCGGGCTCGAACTTCGGCGCACCGAAGATCTTGGACCTCACAAGAAGTACTTTCCGGCGCTGGAAACCGCGCTCACCGATCAGGTGCAAAGATTGGTGACTGCCGACGACGATGTTCTCTATCCACGATGGTGGCTCACTCACTTGATGGCGGCGGCTGCTGCGGATCCCACCTCAATCGTCGCGTACCGAGCACGACAGATCCGCCTGTCAGAGGATGGCTTCGAGCCCTGGACCACTTGGCCGCTGTGCACCTCTGATAAACCATCTTTCCTGCACTTCGGAATCGGCGAAGCCGGCGTGGCATATCCGCGAGCGGTCTTGCGAGCTCTTCACGGGCGGGGCGCCGGGTTTCTTGTCACCGCACCGCGCGTTGATGACATCTGGTTGAACTCAACGGCAATTGCGGCAGGGGCAGAAACGCGACAGGTGTTCCGAAAGCCGTTCCAGCCGTTGGCTCTCCCCGGTACGCAGAACGTTGCCCTCGCCCATTCGAATATTGCCGGTGGCGGCAATGACGAAGCACTTCGCAGCAACTACAGCGATGCTGCGTTTGCACGGCTGCGTGCCGCGCAGGCAGAGGAGCGAGAATGACAGCTGGAAACAAGCGACCCGTCGCAATCGTCAGGACGCGACCGCTCGGACAGGGAAACTACGGCGGCATCCTGCAGGCCTACGCGCTTCAACAGGCGCTCGAGGAATTGGGCGCGGAACCGCGTACCGACTTGTCACCTGGTGTTGCGCGCGATGCACGTATCTCTAACCTCATCCGGAACATCAAGTCCGCAATCAGGATTGCGCTGACGAGAATGGGCGTGCCCAGGCACGTCAGCCGAGCGTGGGTTGAAGAAGCGATTCGAAAATCGCGTGACCAAGAGTTGATGCGGTTCGTCGCCGAAAATATCTCGACGGTGAGACTATATGGTGCGTCTGGCCGCGTTGACGAAGAGGAGTTGGCACGCGCCGACCTGTTCGTCACTGGAAGCGATCAGGTCTGGCGCGCCCGGTTCGGCAGAGTGCCGACGTACCTGTTCGACTTCCTACGGGACGACGACACGCGCCCGCGCATCGCCTATGCGGCTTCGTTCGGCACGGACGAGAACGAATTCTCAGCGGATTTGGCCTCGCTCACGCGGCCTCTAGCCCAACGGCTCTCGGCGGCTTCAGTTCGCGAGACAGGGGGAATCGAGCTGGCGAGACGGCTATGGAACATTGAAGCTGAACACGTCGTAGATCCGACAATGCTGCTCAACGTCGATCGGTACTCAGCGCTAGCCGACAAGGCAATCGACCCGATCGGTGCGAAGCCACTCGTGACCTATGTCCTCGACAGACATCCCGCAACGCTCCAGTCGGTGACCGCCGTTGCTGCGATATTGGGGTCCCAGCCGATGACATTAGCTCCGTCAGTCCCCGCTAGTTTCCGCGACTATCGCAGCGCGCCGCAACAGTACGCCCGCCCGAGCATCGAAGCCTGGCTCGGCGCCGTGCGTGACTCCGATTTCGTCGTGACGGACTCGTTTCATGGAACGGTCTTCGCATTGCTGTTCAATCGACCCTTTCTTTCGATCGCGAACAAGGAGCGCGGGGCTTCTCGGTTCGAAAGTCTGCTCCGTGTCGTCGGGCTAGAGGACCGCCTGGTGTTGCCCGGGTCGACGCCATCCGTCGCCATAGTTGAGAATCCGATTGACTGGGAGGATGTCAACGCCAGAATTCGCGTCAGACAACAGCAATCCGTCGTCTTCCTGAAGAAGGCGATCGCGTCTGCATCCTTCGCGCGATAGTGTCCTAACCGACGGGATGCTCGCGAGATGTCTGTCTGATCGTGCTCCCGCCCCGCATTGCCCACCCCGGATAGACTCCCCAAAGTGACTGACGCAATGATTCGGGGGGCCCGAGGCGGGGGTGTTGCGCTCGCCGGCCAGGCGGGCAAACTGCTCGTTCAGTTCTCCTCGATCGTCTTACTCTCACGCCTGCTATCACCAGAAGATTTCGGGCTCATTGCGATGGTCACTGCGTTCGTCGCACTCGGCGAGCTGATCCGAGATTTCGGGACAAGCGTCGTAGGTTTACAGCGCCAGAACCTTTCCCACCAGCAGGCATCAAACCTTTTCTGGCTAAGCCTCGGGCTCGGCTCCAGCGCTGCTTTGCTTCTGGTCGCGGCCACCCCGCTAGTTGCCCTTCTGTATGACGAGCCGCGTCTCTTCGCAGTGATGCCAGCGTTGGCCGTCGGGGTGATTTTGAACGCAGCGGCTTCGCAGCTTCAGGTCCAGCTGGCGCGCGCGCAACGCATTCCGCGTCTCGTCGCAGCAGATCTGACTGCGCAGGCGACAGGACTGGGCATAGCCATCGTCGGTGCGGTCATCGGGTGGGACTATTGGGCCCTCGTCGCCCAGGTGCTGACAGTGGCGTTGGTCGGTCTCGCATTGAGGTGGGTAGCGGCGCGCTGGGCGCCGAGTCGCCCGCGGGGCGGCAACGACAATCGCGCCATGATCGGAGACAGCTTCGCGTTCGGCCTCGCCCAGTTCCTCACGTACATCTCGCAGAACCTCGATACCGTGTCGATTGGCGCGCGGTGGGACGCGGCGAGCCTGGGAGGCTACACCCGCGCGTTTCAGCTACTCACTGCGCCGCTCAACTCCATCATCGGTCCGCTTACCCAGGTAGTCATCCCTACGGTGAATCACGCGCGCGACGAGGGCAGGTCCGCTGATTCCGTCCTCGTACGCTTGCAGTTCGTGCTCGGGCTCCCGGTCGTCTGGCTTTACGCGATGACCGCAGCTGTCGCAGACTGGCTCATTCCTTTGGCACTCGGCCCCGACTGGGACGCTGCCATCCCGATCTTCCAGATCCTCGCCGTCGGTGGCGTGGTGTGGACCTTCTCTCGCGTGAGCTATTGGGGGTTCATCGCCGCTAACCTGGGGCGCCAGCTTGTGTACTACAACCTCGTCACAAAGACGATCGCGTCGCTCCTGATTCTGGGCGCGTCATTCATCAGCATCGAGGCGATCGCTTGGGCCGTCACGATCGGGTTGATCATCAGCTGGCCCATCAACCTCATCTGGCTCGCCAAGACCGCCCAGCAAGACTCTTGGCGCTATTGGTGGAACGGTGTGCTGCTCGTCGTCGCCGCCGGATTCGGGTTCATCGCGGCAAGTGTCCTGTCGGGCCTTCTCAGCGATTGGCCCGATGGACTCGCATCCCTCTCTGGTGTCGCGGCTGGCACAATCACTTATCTCGGCATCGTTGTGATTCCGAGAACTGGACGAAACGGACTCCGCAGCGCCGTTCGCATGCTGCCGACAATGTTCCGACGCGGCCGCGCCTAGCGTCGGAACGTCCGTCCTATGCGCCGGACGACCACACTCACTAGAGCTATGGGATCCTTCGCCGCGAGCTGCTGAGCTTTCACGATTCGCTGAACCAGCTTGTACCGCCGGGCAAGCGGAGCCATCCGACGGTCGAACGCTGCTAGTTGCGCCACCCGCACCGCTTCGACAAAGGCTGTGTGACTCTCTCGCGAATTCGCGAGCCGAACCCGCTGGGTGAGGCGACGCGCGAGCGATAATTTCGCGGGCAGAATGGTACGACGGACGGTCGGCGTACGCTCGTCGCGACGTCTCAAGTAATCGAAGCGATAGGGAATTTCGGTAACGCTCTGCCTGACCAGCGAAGCCTGAGACGCCACAATGTCACGGAGCGGAATCGTCTCCAGGTGGAGCCGCCCGGTCGTCCGCCCCTCCTCAAACAGCGGCAGCAGCCGCGCGTCGCGCACAAGGACGACGTTCGTCCCTCTTCCATCCGGGGTGTACCGCGGCAACCACGCATCGCCTAGCACGAGGTCAGCAGTCTCATTGAGGGCATCCTGCGTGAAATCGGAGAAGTTGCTCTTGAAGAATCCGAGCCCCCAGTCGGTGCCGAAGAGCTCGGTCTGCGGTACGACCTTCACCTGCTCGACGCCATTGATCACTCCGCAGAGCTCAGTGGAGTAGCGGTTCGCCGGCTCCCCCATGACCTTCTTGCGGAAGTCGATCGATCTCAAGGTGCCGGGCTGCACACCGCCGCGCCACGCGAGATACGCCGCGTAGTTTGCCGACTTCTGATGGCCGCACACCAGGCCGATCGTAAACACGATGCGTTCCTGGAACAGGGGCTCGATTCGCTGCAGGAGACGCAGCTCATAGATGAAGCTCGGAATTCCGACGACCGCGTATCGACCAGGTACTTCACGAATCTCCCGCAGAACGGCGCTCAGCTCGCCTGGGTAATACCGAGTCTTCGCCCCCGACCGCACCTGGTCGATCGTCCTCGAAACCTGATAGGTGAAGAGTTGCCCATCCGGGCCGCCGTCTCGTAGGTGGATGACACCATCGATGTCACCACGATCCATCAACTCGCACAACACCCATGTAGCGAGACCACCCGAGCTGCCCTCAGAACGAGTATCGGCCTCGGCGACCCAGCCCGCAAATGTGCCTACGTGGTAGCCGGCGATCGAATCGTGCTGGACGCCGTCCTGGTCCCCATAGCGCTCACGTGCGACCTCATCCTCGTTCGGAGCAACCCCACCGAACGCCGATACTTGCAACAACTCGCTGGAGGGACCGCGATAGTGCTCATCAAGGCCCACATACTCGTACTCACCGCGCTCATTGAGGCGCATCGACAAGCTGGGGTCAATCCCCGCGTAAACGCCACTGTTCGTCGACAGGCCTGCACCGATCACGCCGTCTAGCAACTGCCGCAGGTGTGTATCGTTCACTCGTGATCTCAACCTTGTCGAATCGCGGCCCCGCTCCGCGATCGGAGAGGAAGCAACCCCATGTCAACGCAGGTGCGCAACGATCCTTAGCCTAGATCCGGAAAGCCGCCGCGTTCGATTCAGGTCACTGCTCGGTCGACTCGGCCAGCTATCGTGGCATGGTGACTTCCGCCTCAGCCCTCCGCCGACGTAAAGCGGGGCGCGTTACGGCATGGATCCTCGCCGGAGTTCTGCTCATCGCTGTGTGCGCGATCGCATGGATCGGCGTGCGCGGCTATCTCGCTTACCAGCACCTGACGAACGCCCGCAGCGCTGCCAGCGACGCGGCATCCGTACTCTCCGACCCGGCTAAAGCTTCGGACCTCATCTCCACGATCTCCGCTGAAACGTCTGCGGCCCGAGAACTCACCAGCGACGTCGTCTGGCAGGCGGGCGAGCGCCTCCCCTGGGTTGGGCCACAGCTCGCCGCCGTATCCACCGTCGCCGACGCCCTCGACGACGTCGCGTCTCAAGCGCTGACGCCGCTCGCCTCGGTCGCGGCATCCTTCTCGCTCGACAGCATCCGTCCGAAGGACGGCGCAATCGACCTCACCATCTTCGATGGTTTGCGTGAAGCCGCCAGCGCGAGCGCTTCGGGTCTGGGAACAGCGCGTTCGGCGATCGAGGGTATCCAGACCGCGCCTCTCGTCGGGCCGCTCCGAGAGGCGATTGACGAGGTCTCAGGCCTGCTCGCACAGGTGAGCGCCGGTGCGGACACCCTGAACCGCACGACGCAGTTGCTTCCGGCCATGCTCGGCGCCGATGGGCCGCGCGACTACCTCGTCGTCTTCCAGAACAATGCCGAATGGCGCTCGCTCGGAGGCATCGTCGGGGCGATGGTGCTCGTCCACACTGATGGCGGCAAGATGACGATCGGCGCACAGGCGTCGTCATCCGATTTCTCGAGGTACGACGACCCGGTCGTGCCGCTCACGGATGACGAACTGCGGCTCTTCGGCAAGCAGCCGGCCACATTCGTGCAGAACGTCACCCAGATTCCCGATTTCACGCGCGACGCACCGATCATCCAGGCCATGTGGGAGCGTGAGCGAGGCGCCACCGTCGACGGCGTGCTCTCACTCGACCCCGTCGCGCTCTCTTATCTGCTCAACGCGACGGGGCCCGTCGAACTGCCGACAGGCGACGAGCTCACCAGCGAAAATGCCGTGCAGCTGCTGCTCAACGAGGTGTACCTGCGCTACGAGAATTCCGCACACCAGGACGCGTTCTTCGCCGCTGCGGCGGCCGCGGTGTTCTCGTCACTGACAGCCGGCGCCACCGAGCCAGCCGCTCTCGTCTCAGCGCTCGGCCGCGCCGGCGACGAGGACCGCCTGATGATCTGGAACGCCGCCGCCGAAGAGCAGAGCATCCTCGACGGGACGACGCTGCAGGGATCGCTCGCCTCGACCGATCCATCCTCAACGGAGTTCGGCGTCTACTTGAACGACGGCACGGCGTCGAAGATGGATTACTACATGGAAGCCGGCAGCGAGGCCGGCTGGTGCCATTCCGGCGAAGCGGCGCTGTCGGTCACGTTGCGTAACGCTGCCCCGCAGGATGCAGCGTCGCTGCCCTCCTACCTCACAGGCGGTGGGCTGCACGGTGTCCCGCCCGGGAACGTCGAGACCGTGAGCTACATCTATCTTCCCGAGGGTGCCACTCTGATCTCCACCGCCGCTGCGGATGCCGTCGAAAGCCCACGGCTCGGCGGCGGGACCGACGCCGACAGGCAGGTGCTGGTGTGGACGACGCGACTCGCCCCCGGGGAGGAAGCGAGCCTCGTCGTGCGTGTGAGCGCGCCGCGAACGGAGCAGATCGTTACACGGATGACACCGACTGTTCACGCTCAAAACGGAGATACGGTTGCGAGTCTCTGTGAAATGGCTGAATAATGGCTAAGGAAATCCGTGGTCGCCAGGGGATGAATCTGTGCCCAGGCGAGTTTCGGAATACAGATAATCCGGAGGGGACCTCATGAAGCACACCATCACCAAGGCGGCGGCCGTCGCCGCGATCGTCGCCGGTGCGATGCTCGCCGTTCCGGCTGCAGCATCCGCATACACTCCCACCCCGAGCGGTACGGTCAGCACGTCGACCGTAGCCCCGGGCGGCACCTTCACCTTCGCGGTCGAGGCTGACGCGTTCGTCGCCGGCGAGACCGTGACGATCACCATCACGGGTGAGAACGCCAGTGCAGCTGAGCTCGCGTTCGTGAAGTTCGTCGTTCAGACGGAGACCCTCGGCACCGCCACGGCGAACGCGGAGGGCGGCCTGGATGGCGTTCAGATCACGTTGCCGGCCAACGCCACGGGCACGTACACGATCACCGCTACGTCGGCTTCGAACCCGGTCGGCGCTTCGGCGACCGTCACGGCCGCAGCCGCAGCAGCTCCCGGTGACGACGACGACCTCGCCACGACCGGTGCAGACAGCGAAGCGCTGCTCACCCTGTGGATCGGCGGCGGAGCCCTGCTCCTTGTCGGTGGTGGCATCGCGGTTGCCGGCGCTGTCCGCCGCAACAGGCAGCACGCCGACGCAGCAGCCTGACACACAGTTCCAAGACGAAGGCCGCAGCTCCGAGCGGAGTTGCGGCCTTCGTCGTCTGTGTCGGCTTCGTCCGCTCCTCCGCGCTCAATTGCCCCGCGAAGGGCCGCTCCATGGCCCGCGATGGGCGCTCGATGGCCCTTGGAACGGGCCACTCAACGAACATTCAGAAATCTGTCGCTTTTCTCTACCCATCACGTTCGGGTTCCGCTAGTGTGAGCGATATCCGAACTGCCTGGCAGTGAGCGTCGACTGGGAACGACGCGCACATCGTGATTTGGGATCACGGGTCAAGCGACATCACAAGGGGTTGTGATGACGGATGCCCCGCACGTATGGGACGTGCGGTACTGGGGATGAAACTGGGGAAGCAATGTCGCACTGGGGTATGCGTACATGCGCCGCTCGGGGTGTTCGGGCATGACGTCCGTAGAGAACGCTCTGAGCATTACGCGCGAGGAATCGGCCGTGATCTCGGCGACCGTTCCGCGCGTCCGGGTCGAGACGACCACGGCGTCAATGCCGCGCGTCTCGGCGACGCTGGAGCACCGTCTGCACTGGGAACGGGCGCACCGCGTCCACCTCGGTCTTACGGACGCTACCGTGATCGTGATCGCCATAGGCATCACGGCCGGCATCCAGCTTCATCTAGGTGAACCGCCCGCGAATGTCGCGACGCGAAGTGCCCTTCTCGCAGCTGCCTGGTTCGCCATGCTGCTCGTGATGCGCACTCACGACGCGGCACTTTTTCGTTCGAGCGCAGACGAGTACAGAGGCATCGTGCATGCCTCCGGCCTCGCCATCGGAATGATGGCGGTCGTTGCCGTTCTTCTCGACTGGGACTCGACGCGGCTCACCGTGCTCATCACCCTCCCCTCCGGCCTGCTCGGCCTGCTGATGAGTCGGTGGTCGTGGCGGCGTTGGCTGAGCAACCAACGCCGCCATGGCCGACTCACATCGCGCACCCTCGTGGTCGGCAACCGCGACGAAGTCGAGTATGTGGCCGCAGCTCTCGAGCCGATCGGCATGGCCGGTTATCAGGTGGTGGGCGCCACTCTGCTCGACGGAAACGCCCGTGAACTCGACCTCGGCGGCACGACGGTACCGGTACTGGGCAACCTCGAGACCGTCGCGCAGGTCGCGGCCGAACTCAAGGCCGACACGATCGTCGTCGCCGGTCATCCAGAGTGCGACCCGGACTTCGTCAAACGGCTCGGCTGGGAACTCGAAGGAACCGCCGCGGAGCTGGTGCTCTCGAATCGCCTCGCTGATGTCGCAGGGCCCAGGCTGTCATTCTCGCCAGTCGAGGGACTGCCGCTGATCAAGGTTCAGATACCGACCTACGAAGGTGGCCGGCACGTCCTCAAGCGCGCCCTCGACATCGTCGTGTCAGCTCTTGCGCTGATTCCGATCATCGCGGTGACACCGGTGCTCGCGCTGCTGATCAAATTGGATTCTCCCGGTCCCGTGTTCTTCTTCCAAGAACGCGTGGGCCGGGATGGGAAGCCCTTCCAGATGGTGAAGTTCCGGTCCATGCACGCGGATGCCGAGCAGAAGCTCGCCGCACTGCAGGCGGCGAATGAAGGGGCCGGACTGCTATTCAAGATGAAGGACGATCCACGCGTCACCCGCATCGGGAGGGTGCTGCGCAAGCTGTCACTCGACGAGCTGCCACAGTTCTGGAACGTCTTCGCCGGTGAGATGAGTGTCGTCGGACCTCGCCCGCCGCTGCCGAGCGAAGTCAGCGACTACGACGGCACTGTCTCGCGTCGTCTGTACATCAAGCCGGGCATCACCGGCCTCTGGCAGATCTCGGGCCGCAGCGACCTGAGCTGGGATGAGAGCATCCGCCTCGACCTGCGCTATGTGGAGAACTGGTCGGTCATCACCGACCTGCAGATCATGTGGCGCACGGCCAGGGTGATGGTCGCGCCGAAGGGGGCCTATTGATCATCGCTTCAACACGCTGAAGATCGCGCCATCGGGGCGCCGGCGGATGGGGATCCGCTGCGAGAGACAGAAGATCTGGGGAGTTCATGGGGACACGCATCGGGTATGCCGCGGGAGCGTTCGACCTGTTCCACGTAGGGCATCTGAACATTCTTCGCCATGCCCGAGAGCACTGCGATGTGCTGATCGCCGGCGTCGTGAGTGATGAGATGCTGCGGACCGTCAAGGGCATCGAACCGGTCGTTCCGGCCGCCGAGCGCGCCGAGATCGTACGCCACATCGACTTCGTCGACGATGTCTACATCGAGACGAGACCGGCGAAGACCGATGCATGGCGTGACGTGCATTTCACGCACTTCTTCAAGGGTGATGACTGGCGAGGCACCGAGAAGGGGATGCTCCTCGAGCAGGAGCTGGCACGGGTCGGCGTTGAAGTCGTCTATTTTCCGTACACCGCGCACACGTCGAGCACCGCCCTGCGGCGAGCTCTTGACGCGCTCAACACGCCCGGCACGGCGGTGGCGCGGTGAGACGCCTGTCAACCCGCGCACCGCTGAGGAGCCCGAGCGCATCATTCGGGCCAATTGAAGACTGCGGATGCCGTAGGGGACGCGCATCCGCTCCGTGATCTGGGGGTCACGGCAGGCAGCGCCGAGGGGTCGGCGTTGTCATCACGGTCGGCCGTTGACAACGGCCGACCTGGGGAAATGGGGAGATATGTCGCACTGGGGTTTGGACACATCGAAAATTCGTGGAGCTTCGCAATGACCTCTGCAGGGGGAGTCGCAAAGCAGATCTGCGGCGGCAGGAGAGGCACTGCCGCCGCACCACGAGCCCCGCGCGCGGTGCCCGACACTGTCGTGGTGCCGCGCGCAGCCCCGACACCGAGAGCGCGGTGAGGAAATGACGACCGCGTCGCCGGATCGCTCGGTACTCTTCGTGGGCGTCAACTATGCTCCCGAGCCGACCGGGATCAGTCCTTATACGACGGGCATGGCAGAAGGTCTCGCTCAGCGCGGACATCACGTCCGCGTGATCACGTCGTACCCGCACTACCCGTGGTGGCGGGTGCCTGACGATCACGCCACGCTGCCGCCGGACGGGGACGTCAATGGTGTGCGAGTCACGCGCATGCGGCACTACATCCCGCGGCACCCGAACAGCCTCCGCCGCGCCCGGTTCGAAGTGTCCTTCGGCCTGCGCGCGCTGTTCACCCGCTGGGGCAGGCCGAGCGTGATCGTCGTGGTCTCCCCCGCTCTGCTGGCGTCGCGGGTGGTCGTTTTGCGTGCGCGCCTTCAGCGCATCCCTGTCGTCACCTGGGTCCAGGACATCTACACGCTCGGCGTCGGACAGGCGTCCGACGGACGAGGAAGCCGTGCGATCGCGCGCGTCGAGCGCAGCCTCGCCGACGCCGCCGCGCGCGTCGTGGTGATCCACGATCGGTTCCGCGGCATGTTCCTCGACGGCGTGGGAACATCCACGCCGATCGATGTCGTGCGGAACTGGTCTCACGTGCCCGACGTAGGCGATTCGAATCGCGCCGCGACCCGTGCTCGCCTTGGATGGGCTGACGACGAGATCATCGTGCTGCACGCGGGGGCGATGGGGGCCAAGCAGGGGCTCGAGAACGTCGTGTACGCCGCACGGGAGGCCACCCGCCGCGGGTCACGAGTCCGGTTCGTGCTGCTCGGCGACGGCAACCAGCGGCAGCACCTGGAGTCTCTCGGAGACGACCCGAGTCTGCAGTTCGTGGACCCGCTGCCGGACGACGAGTTCTACGACGCGTTGGCAGCTGCAGATGTGCTCCTCGCGAACGAGCGGCCCGGTCTGACGGAGATGTCCGTGCCGAGCAAGCTCACCACGTACTTCGCAACCGGCCTTCCGGTCGTGGCCGCGGTCGACGCGTCCAGCACGACTCACGATGAGATCGTCGCGTCAGGTGCCGGACCGATCGTGCCCGCCGGAGACCCGGTTGCTCTTGTCGACGCGATCGAGACGCTGGCCGACCAGCCCGCGACCGCGGCCGAACATGGGGCCGCGGGGCGCGCGTACCGAGCCGCCCATCTGACACCGGATGCCGCCGTGGACGCATTCGAACGGACGCTGGCGAGTGCAGCCGGAGCCTGAAGCGCGATAGGTTGCTCGTCGCTAGCTGTTCGCGCTCTCCGGCTCAGGCAGGTGGCTGACGATCGACTTCTGCTTGCCGCGCACGTGCGGGATGACGTCGACGATCTCGGCGGCGACAGGCAGTGAGCCGTGGAACTCCTCGGAGAGGTCGGCGAGGGCGCCGGATAGGTCGTCGAGGGTGACATTCGACCCGCTGGGGACCACCTTCAGCACGAGGGAGAAGTCCTCCATCTGATGGATTTGGTACTGGCGAATCGCCGGATGCTTCGAGAAGGCTGAAGCAAAGCTGTAGATGCTCACCAGCCCCTGCCGCGTGCGGATCACATCGTTGCTCCGCCCCAGCAACGAGAGCAGCACGGGAAACGGACGTCCGCAGGCACACGGCTCCGGATCGATCACACCGACGTCCCCCAGCCGGTAGCGGAGCATCGGCTGCGCTCTGTTGAGCAGATCCGTCACGACGATCTCGCCAGGCTCTCCATCGGGCACGGCGCGCCCTGATTCATCGACCACCTCGAGCAGCTTATGGTCCGCCTGGATGTGCATACCGCGCCGACGCTCGCACTGTCCCGCGATCAGAGAGACTTCCGCCGCACGGTAGGTCTCATAGATCGGCGCACGGAGGATGCGTTCGACATCAGCCGCCTGCGCCCGTGTCAGGGGCGCGGCTGTGGACGAGATGGCGCGCAGCGGCGGCACCTGCCACCCGTTGCGCTCCACCGCCAGCGCGAACTCATGCAGGGAATGCGCGTAGCCCCACAGCATCCTGGGTCTGATCCGTCTGATGGCGTTGGCGAAATAACGCAGGTCGGCTTCGTCCATCGCGCCGGCGTCAACGTTCACCTTGCGGGTCGGCCACCAGAAGGCGGTGTTCGCGGCCTGCCGGATGCCTTTCCACGGCAGGCGTTCGACGCTCGCCGAGTTGTCCGACGGGTCCACACCCCACCACTCCATGAGACGCCAGGTGAGAGTCGCCGGACGCACCGAGAAATCCTTCAGCACCTTCAGCGGCAGACCTGTACTCCCGCCGGTGCGGGCGACCATCGTGCGCCGCACCCCGCTGTCCCTCGCAAGAATCTCGTCGTAGTGGTCGCGTAGGTCCTCCTTCTCGAGGACAGGGATCCGCTCGAACACAGCCGGATCCGTGAGATCCTCGGACAGCAACGCGCCGATCCGCTCGCGATACCACGGTGACTTCGCGGCGGCGTAGCGAGCGAGCTCGGCGGCATCCGCGCGCTGTCGCGTGAGGAGCTCCCCCCGGCTCGACCTGTCCGCCGCGCGAGAGAGGCTGAGAAAGGAGCGGTACGCGGCACCGCCCACGATTCCTACCTTGGCGTCGAATACCCTGCGTCGAAGACTCACGCGGACTCCGTTTCTCTCATGGCGATCTCTCCCCGCGATCACTGCTCTCACTGCGCCGGGGTGAAGGTGAGGACGAGGGTGGGGCGGTACGAGGTGTTGCTGGCCTCGGAGGACCACAACCGCACGTTGTCGGACCCGCTGCTGGAGAACCGCAGCGTCTGCTGAGTGCCCAGCGCACCGGCCAGCGCACCCGCCGACAGCGACGCCGCATACGCGGTGTTCGTCGCCGGTGTCGCGCCCAGAGAACCGAGCACCGCACCCTCCGACGTCGGACGGTTCGACCACGTCACACCCGACTCCGACCACGCGCCCGAGACCAGATGCACCACATGCAGATCCGCCGACGACGCCGTCGGATCCGTCGAGGTCCGCACCTGCAGCTCCGCTCCCGTCAGCACCATCCCCGCCGGAGCATCCGGCAGATCGAACGACAAGAACGACTGAACCGGCGACGTGCCACCCCGCGACGACAACTGCGTGTTCGCACCGTAGTTCGAGTTCGGCATCACCCCGAACACCATCGCATCATCCACCACAGGCACATCCACCGTCACCGGCTCTCCCGAGCCGACCACAGCACCAGACACCTCCGCAGACGCCGCACTGGCATTCCCGGCCGCATCCACAGCCACCACCCGGTAGAACCACGTCCCCACCGGACGACCCGCATCCGTGAACGACAACGCCGTCACATCAGCGACCTTCGACGCCTCCGACACCGCAAACCCGGCCGACGAACCACGGTGCACCTGGTAACCCACCACACCGACATCGTCCGTCGACGCCGACCACGACACCACCACACCCGAACCCACCACCGACGCCGCCACACCAGACGGCACCGACGGCGCCACCACATCCACCACCGGCTCAGAGCCCGGGGTGAAGGTGAGGACGAGGGTGGGGCGGTACGAGGTGTTGCTGGCCTCGGAGGACCACAACCGCACGTTGTCGGACCCGCTGCTGGAGAACCGCAGCGTCTGCTGAGTGCCCAGCGCACCGGCCAGCGCACCCGCCGACAGCGACGCCGCATACGCGGTGTTCGTCGCCGGTGTCGCGCCCAGAGAACCGAGCACCGCACCCTCCGACGTCGGACGGTTCGACCACGTCACACCCGACTCCGACCACGCGCCCGAGACCAGATGCACCACATGCAGATCCGCCGACGACGCCGTCGGATCCGTCGAGGTCCGCACCTGCAGCTCCGCTCCCGTCAGCACCATCCCCGCCGGAGCATCCGGCAGATCGAACGACAAGAACGACTGAACCGGCGACGTGCCACCCCGCGACGACAACTGCGTGTTCGCACCGTAGTTCGAGTTCGGCATCACCCCGAACACCATCGCATCATCCACCACAGGCACATCCACCATCACCGGCTCTCCCGAGCCGACCACAGCACCAGACACCTCCGCAGACGCCGCACTGGCATTCCCGGCCGCATCCACAGCCACCACCCGGTAGAACCACGTCCCCACCGGACGACCCGCATCCGTGAACGACAACGCCGTCACATCAGCGACCTTCGACGCCTCCGACACCGCAAACCCGGCCGACGAACCACGGTGCACCTGGTAACCCACCACACCGACATCGTCCGTCGACGCCGACCACGACACCACCACACCCGAACCCACCACCGACGCCGCCACACCAGACGGCACCGACGGCGCCACCACATCCACCACGGATGCCTGCGCGGCATCCGAGGCCGGACCGGTGTTGCCCGCGGCATCGATCGCGACGACCCGGTAGTACCAGGTTCCACTCGGTGCGGCATCCAGGTAGGACACGTCGGTCACCTGGGCGATCCTGTTCTCCGGTGAGACAACGAAGTCGGCGGAGGTACCGCGGAACACCCAGTACGCCGTGACGGCGACGTCGTCGCTGGCAGGCTGCCAGCCGACGGTCACCCCTGAGGCTCCGGGCAGCGCTGCGACCCCGGCCACGAGCGACGGCGCAGACGTGTCGGCGACGATCGCCTCGGCGGTATCCGACGGGAGGCTGACGTTGCCCGCACCGTCAACCGCCACCACCCGATAGAACCAGGTGCCGGCAGGGACGGATTCCTCGGTGGCGGTGAGCCCGGTGACCTCGTCCACCATGAGCTCTGCCGAGACCTCGAAGTCGGCCGTCGCTCCGCGGTACACGCGGTAGCCCGTGACGCCCACGTCATCGGTGGATGCCGCCCACGACACGTCTGCGGTGGCGCCGTTCACATCCACCGTGACATCGGCGGGCGCGGACGGACCCGACGCATCTGCGATGACCGCTTCGATCGCGGTCGACGGGACACTGACGTTACCCGCCGCATCGACGGCCGTGACTCGGTAGAACCAGTTTCCGGCAGGGCGACCGCCGTCAAGATAGGTCGTCTCCGTCACGGTGGCCAGCAGCGAACCGGCCGTCAGCGGGAAGTCAGCGCTCGAGCCGCGATGCACCTGATAGCCGGTGACCCCGACATCATCGCCTGCCGCGCTCCACGACAGCGACACATCCGTTGCATCGACAGCGGTGGCGAGATCGCCCGGCGTGGACGGAGCGGTGTCGTCGATGTCCAGCACCTCGACGGTCGCTTCGTTGGATGCCGCGCTCGCGTTGCCGGCGGCATCCACTGCGATGACCAGGTAGTGCCACGTTCCGGGTGCGAGACCGGAGTCGGTGAAGCTCGTCTCCGTGGCAGTGCCGACCCGAGTGTCCTCGGATGGGCTGAAGCCCGCTGTCGCACTACGGTGGACCTCGTACCCCGCCACGGCGACGTCATCCGAGGATGCCGACCAGCTGAGTTGCACGTCCTCCCCCGCCGCCGCGGCGGCGAGCCCGGCCGGCGCCGTCGGCGCCGTCGTGTCGGGGATGATGACCTCGGCGGACGCCGAAGGCGCACCGGCGTTTCCTGCGGCATCGACGGCGATCACGCGGTAGTACCACGGACCCGCTGTCGCACTCTCATCGGTGTACGTCGTGCCGGTCGCGTCAGCGATCTTCGTCGCCTCCGAAGCCGAGAAGTCCGCCGACTGCCCCCTATGCACCTGGTAGCCCGTCACCGCCACATCGTCGGTCGCGCCGCTCCAAGACAGATCGACCGATCCGTCCACGAGAAGAGCCGTCACCGCGGGCGCGGTGGGCCCGGTGACGTCGGGTACCGACACCTCCGCCGATTCGGACGCGAGGCTCGCGTTGCCGGTCGGGTCCACCGCGAGAACGCGATAGAACACCGTGCCCGCAGGGCGATCAGCGTCCGTGAACGAGACCGACGTGCTCTCACCGATCTTCGTGGCCGCAGACGTCTCGAATCCCGTGGCCGAGCCTCGATGGATCTCGTAGCGGTCGACGGCGACGTCGTCGCTCGCCGCGGCCCACGTCAGCGAGACGTCATTGCCGGCTGTCGTGGCGGTGAGGTCCACCGGCACGGTCGGCGCGGTCACGTCCGCGATCTCAGCGGATGCCACCTCGGACGGCGGGCTGGTGTTCCCTGTCGCGTCGAGAGCGACGATGCGGTAGTACCAGGTGCCCGGCGTGAGTCCGATGTCGGTGTAAGAGGTTGCGGTCACGCTCGCGATCTTGGCGTCATCGGTGACGGCGAAGTCCGGGCTCGATCCGCGGTAGACGTCGTATCCGGTGACTTCGAGGTCATCGTCGGACGCGGTCCAGGTGAGCGCGATCTCCGGGTCACCGCCCGTGATCGCTGTCACACCCGTAGGGGTGGTCGGAGCCGTCACGTCCGGAACGATGGCCTCCGCGGTCTGTGAGGCGTCGCTCGTGTTGCCGGCGGCATCCACCACCACGATCCGGTAGTACGCCGTCGCAGCGGGGCGGCCGGCGTCGAGATACGACGTCTCCGTGATGGTCGCGATCCGCGTGTCGGCCGACGGCTCGAAGTCATCGGTCTCGCCGCGGTGCACCTCGTAGGCGGTCACGGCGACGTCGTCCGTCGCCGCCGACCACGACAGCGCCACGGAGTTCTCGTCGACCACCGCGACGAGATCGTCGGGCGTGGTCGGCGCCGTCGTGTCGGGTACGTCGATCTCCACCGCATCGGATGGCGCACCGACCTTGTCGCCCGGCCCGACGGCCACGACACGGTAGTAGACCACGCCCGGTGCGACGGACTCGTCCGCGAAGGTGAGCTCTTCGCTGGTTCCGATCAGCGTGTCCTCCGTGACCGCGAAGTCGGCTTCGGTACCGCGGTAGATGCGATACTCCTGCACCCCGAACCCGCTGTCGGCGGCCTCCCACGTGAGCTCCACGCCGCCCGCCGCGGTGGCCGCGTTGACCGCCGCCGGCGCCGCCGGCACATCCGCACCCGTCACGCCCATCTCGTAATGCGAGGCAGCCTTCGCCACGGACATCGACTGTGCGTACACCGCGAACTCATCGATCACACCGTCGAAGTAGTTGCTCGATGGCTGGTTCGGCCAGCCGCCGACGTTCCCGCCTCCCAGGCGCCAGTAGCCGACGCCCGTCTCGGCACCCGTGACACCGCTCTGGGCGACCTGCTGGCCGTCGACGATCAGCTTGCGTCCCGAGCTGTCGATCACTGCGGCGACGTGGTGCCAGACCCCGTCATTATAGGAGTCGGCGGAGGTCACGACGGCTGCAGACCCGATCCAGGATCCCCAGACCAGGCGACCATCGTCGGTCATATAGAGGTGCTTGTCGTAGGCGGAGCCGTCGCCCGTGGGCGTGTTCTCGAAGCCGAAGATCTTGCCACCGGCATCCGTGGTCGTCTTGAACCACGCCTCGGCGGTGAACACGGAGCTGGGCGACAGCGACTGCGAGGTCGCGACCGTTCCCGAGGAATCTCCGGAGGTGCGCACAGCTGCGTTCTCCGGCAGCACGCCGGCGACTCCGCGCTCGGCGTCGGTTCCGTAGTCACCGGGACGGAGCGCGAACAGCGACGAGTCCTCTGCGGGGCCGCTCGTCTCGTCGAACCGCCAGTACAGCTCGGGGTCATCGTTGAAGACGGTCGCGCCGTACTGATCGGTCGGAACGGTGTTGGTTTCCAGCGTCCGTCCCGAGGCCTGGTAGAGCGCGGCGACGTCGACTCGGCCGATCGCCGTCGGATAGATCGCCACCTCGTCGATGAGGCCGGAGAAGAAGTTGCTCGAGGGGCGGCTGGGCCAGGAGCTCAACTGGTCGCCTCCTGCCCGCCAGATGCCCCAGTAGTCCTGCGCGTTCGTCACGCCGTTCGACGCCACGGGCACGCCGTCGACGTACAGCTTCATGCCGCTCGACCCCTGCGTTCCAACGAGATAGTGCCAGTCGCCGTCGTTGAGCCCGGTCTGCGATGAGAGCGTCACGGTCGAGCCGTTGTACACGCCGAAGAGCACCCGACCGTCGTTCGTCATATACAGGTGACGGTCGTAGCTCCCGCTCAGACGCGAGTCGTTCGTGCCCGTGTTCGGACGCCCGTTGCCGAAGCCGACGATCTTTCCGCCCCGGTTCGTGGTGGTCTTCACCCAAGCCGAAACAGTGTAGGTCGAAGGTCCAGGACGGAGGATCTCGCTTCGGATGTAGTCGTTGCTGCCGTCGAAGCTGTACGCCGTCGTGTTGGTCGCATCCGCGCTGTCGCCGAGCACCTGCGAGGCGCCGTCGGTGAGCAGGCCGTTGATGGCATCCGATCTCGTCGATCCTGCCGACTCATCGACCACCCACGAGCCGACAGCGGCGCCCGACCATGCCGCCTCCGGCTGAAGCGCGCGAACGACGCGCCCGTAGTCGTCGGCGGGGGCGACGGCACGAGCCGAGCTCGGCGCCGATTGCCCGGAGGTGTTCGTGCCGTCGGATGCTGTGACGCGATAGGTGTAGTTGGTTCCCGGAGTCACCGCCGAGTCGACGAAGCTGACCTGCGGGCGTTCCCACCACAGCGACTTGGCGGTGCCCTGCCAGATCGGCGCGGAGGCACCCGCCCGGTACACGCTGTAGGTGAGTCGGTCGTCGTCGGGATCCACGACCGTGCGGAAATGCACCTGGATGGTGCCGTCGCTCGTGGCCTCGGCGCTGACGACCGGCGTGGGCGGCGCACCCGTGTCATCGGGGCCGAAGCGGGTGAGCCCCTGCTGCTCGTGCCCGTTGATGCGCGTGAACTCGCCGCCGGACCACAGGTACTCCTTGCCCGTCGTCTTTCCGGTGACGACGGTCAGCCCGCGAGGACCGATCCCCTCGCCGTTGCCGTCGTTGCCCAGCGGCAGCCAGCCGAAGAACTCCATCGTCTCGGTGCTCTGTGCGCCGAAGTATCGGCGGATGCCGTCGGCAAAGGCGTTGATGCCGGCGCAGTCGTGGTGGTGGCTGGCCGAGTAGATCGTTCCTCCGCGGACGAGCAGATCCTGGACGGCACCGAGACACGTGTCCCGCCAGACCTGGTCACCCGTGTCCCACGAGAACGCGGCTTTGCCGTCGAAGACGCCGCCTCCGCTACCCTCGTTGCCGATGTAGAAACGTCCGTCACCGCCGTCGACGATGGTCTTCGTGACCGACGTGTCGGGGATGAACCCGGAGGCGTACGTACGGAGGACGTCTCCACCAGCGCCGTTCGGACCGCTCGCGCCGGAGACCATGGCGATCGAATGCGAGAAGACCCCGTTGATCTCGAACAAGTCACCGCCGACGACGACCTTCGCGCCGTCCGGCGACACTTCGACGGCCCTGGCCTGAGCCACGGAGGACGGCAGGTTGGTGCGGGTGCGGACCGCGTTGGCCGTCCAGTCCAGTAGAGCGCCGGAGGTCGCGTTGAACGCGGCGAACGCTCTGCGCTCCGCGGATCCGACGGAGTTGAACAGGCCGCCGGCGTAGAGACTGTTTCCGTGGACGGCCAGTGCCGTCACTGTGGAGCTGGGCAGCGGTGCGCGGAACGGCAGCACTGTGCAGGTCTCGATGTTCAGGGCCGCGATCCGAGCGACGTTCACGCCGCCGACGTTGGAGAAGTTGCCGCCGATGTACACCACCGACTCGTCCTCGCTCGCCTCCACCGCGCGCACCGTGGGCGTGCCGCCCGAGAGTCCCATGCTGAACTGGCACTGATCCGGCACCCCGGTCTCGCCATTGAGGATCACCAGCGCGTTCTGGGACAGCGGTGTACCGGGCTGTCCTGCGGGTGGTCTCACCTGCGAGAAGGTGCCGCCGGCGACGACCTTCCCGTTGGCTGCTCCGATCGCCCAGACGGTGCCGTTGGTCTGCCAGGTAGGCAGGTCTTCGGCGCTGAAGTCGACGCCCGACGACAACGCTGCTGCCGGTGTCGGTGGCTGCACTACGAGCAGACCCATGACCACTGCCGCGACCGCAAAGGCGGCCGTCAAGTTGCGTGCGCGCACAATTCCCCAGAGTGCTCAGTCGCCGCGGACGGCGTACTCCCCATTTGACCCGCAAACGTTGCGGGGAGACGCTCTCCCACAAGCATCTCGTCGTTAGACTCTCACGCAACATACACCCGAGGCAGTCGTCACCGCCACACCCAAGATCGAAGGTGTCCGATCGACACCACCGAGGAGCAGCCCATGTCGTTCACTGAGGCACTGCAGTCGCTGCGTCTGGCCCAGAAGTCCAGCAGGGGCGTGTCGCTCTACTCGCGCTGGCTGAATCGCCCGCTGGGCAGGGTGTTCGCCGCCGGCGCGGCGACCCTCGGCATCAGCCCCAACGTGGTGACGCTGTTATCTGCGCTCGCCACCGCCGCCGGACTGGTGCTGCTCGTGCTGGCGCCGGTCTCACTCGTGACCGGCATCGGTGTCGCCGCACTGCTGGTGATCGGATTCGCCCTGGACTCGGCGGACGGTCAGGTGGCCCGCCTCACGGGGGCGAGCTCTCCGGCTGGTGAGTGGCTGGACCACGTCGTCGACGCCGGGAAGATGGTCGCCGTGCACGCCGGCGTGCTCATCGCACTGTGGCGGCACGACGCCGAACCGGGCTGGCTCGCCGTCGCGCTCGCATATCAGTTCGTCTCGGTGGCGTTCTTCGCCGCGCTGACGCTCTTCCCGCTGCTGCGCCGTGGCGAGGCGACAGCTCCCGCAGCGGCGCCGTCGACGGTGCGAGCGGTGGCGCTCCTGCCCGCCGATTACGGCATCCTGGCACTCGCCTTCGTCCTGTGGGGAATGCCGTCGGCGTTCCTCGCCGTCTATACGGCGCTGTTCGCCGCGACGACGCTGATCGCGGCGGCGCTCAGCGTGAAGTGGTTCCGGCAGCTGTCGGCTTCACCGCGCTGAACTCCGCCTCGCCTCAGAAACCGGCCGGGATCGTGCGGTCTTCATGCGGAACGTAGACGTCCCTGGTCGCGCCGACCGTGCGATCGAACCACCGCCCCTCGACCGCGGTCTTGAAGCGTGCGGGCACTCCCGCCCACAGTCCTTGATCGGAGCGTTCCGCATCGGTGAGAACGGAGCCTGCCGCCAGCACCGACCGGGACGGCAATCGGGCGCCGCCCAGCAGAAGGCACTTCGCCCCGATGAACGAGCGCTCGCCTATCACCACGGGGTACGCGGTCTGCGCATCCCTGGTCAGATCGATGCTGTGCGTCAGCACCTGCGAGCCGAACCCCGCGACGGCGGAGAACGCGCCGACGATCAGGGATCCTGAACAATCCATACCGTGCCGGCTGGTCACATAGCCGTGCTCGCCGATCTCCAGACGCGCACTCCCGGGTATCCGCGAGTACGCGGCGTGCGCGCTGATGATGTTGTTCCGGCCGATCGAGGCGTGCTCGAACAGCAGAACCTCCCGCATGCCCTTGATGACGTTGAACCGGTTGATGCGCGCATGCGGCGCCATCTCGAACGACCGCACCTTCCAGACGAGGTTCGATCGCGCGGTGGCCTCGCGTGCGATCCGGTGACCGCAGGCAGTCAGCAGGCGGTTCTTGATTCGGGATGCCGGCAGCAGCCAGAGTGCCAGCAGAATCAGATGTCTCATCATGAGCCCTTCACTTCCGTCGTTTCAGCGACATGCCGCGTGCGGACGGCGACGACCAGCTCGTACGCCGCCCGAGCGAGCAGCCCGGTCAGCAGACCGACGAACGCACCGACGAGACCGAACATCAGCGCGCCGATGACCACCAGCGGCAGTCCGACGGTCACGCTGATGAGCGTTCCCCTGGCGACAGCATCCAGCCTGCCGAAGGCCGCGAGCACCGCACGCGCCAGAATCGATTCCCATACGTTCAGACCGACGAACACCGACATGAGAACCATGACGGCGTAATCGGGCTGCACCTGACCGGCGCCCAGCCAGGCGAAGAGCCAGGGGGCCACCATCAGCACCGCCCCGGCGAGCGCCACGCAGAAGACGGCGCCGGCGAGCAGTGCCTGCCGCGCTCGACGCATCGTCACCGAGGGTTCGAGTCGGGGCACGTACCCCTGCACCACCGACACCACTGGACCCAGGGCGATGCTGAGCTGGCGCTGCAGCTTGTCCACGAGCGCATAGGTCGGTTGGATCCCCGGTACCAGAAGCGAGATCAGCACCAACGGCAGGGCGGCATAAGCCGAGGTACCAACGCCGGAACCCACACCGTGGCGCTGCGCGACGATGACCTCACGCACGGAACGCCGACTTGTCGCGACCGCCGGACCCCGGCGAAGCACCCACCATGAGGTCGCAGCGAACCCGATGAGCATCCCGCCGAGCATGCACAGCGGCCCGGCGATCACGGCTGCGCCGTTGACGAGAAACACGATCCCGGCCGCCGTGCCGAGCACCCGCGGCAGAGTCTCGAACGCGAGATAGACCCACGGTGCGCGGCGCCCGACGAAGTACCAGTCGGCGGTGAATCCGACCGCGGCGGCAGACAGGCATCCGGCGACGGCGAGGAGCGGATGAGACGGCGCGACCAGCGCGGCCAGCCCACAGCCGACGGCCGCGACCGGCGCGAAGAGCACGAGCCGCGTTCGCAGCGAATCCACGAACTCCGCACGCGCCGCGGACGCGTCGGCGCGCGCGATCATCGCCGGCCCGGTGTGCCCCCACCCGAAATAGATGAGCACGGCGGCGACAGCGCCGACAGCCTGCCCGACCGCGATGGACCCCCACGCCTGTTGTCCGCCGGACTCGAGCATCGCGGGAATCAGCAGTAGAGACGAGGCCGCGAGCAGCGCGACCGACAGGCCGAAACCGATCAGGCGCCCGCCTCCGCGCAGCACGGCCGCTCCGGAAGATCGCACAGAAACACCCGTCATGCTGTCCCCTCTCGCCGCCCCAGTCCGGCTGT
Organism: Microbacterium abyssi; assembly: GCF_015277895.1. NCBI lineage: Bacteria > Bacillati > Actinomycetota > Actinomycetes > Micrococcales > Microbacteriaceae > Microbacterium > Microbacterium abyssi. The sequence continues at coordinate 2,565,617 of NZ_CP063815.1, forward strand.
GCCATACACCGTATCCGATTCTCGTTCCGCGAGAGAGAGCGAAAATGTGGTTGCGCCGTGCAGTGATTCCCCTATGATCACACTTGAGAGACGAGCGCCGTCCATGTGGACGTCATTGTGGGGATGACCGCCGGCGCTCGCCCTGGGGACGGAGACGGCCATGCTGGGAATGGCTTCGCGCTCACGCATGCCGCGTGCGCACAGGGCCGTTTTCCGCGCCGATGTGCAGGGCCTGCGGATGGTCGCCGTCGTGGCCGTCATCCTGGATCACCTGCTGCACTGGCCCGCCGGAGGCTTCGTCGGCGTCGACATCTTCTTCGTGATCTCCGGTTTCCTCATCACCGGCCTACTGCTTCGCGAGCACGAGCGAACCGGCACCATTTCGTTCTCGGGGTTCTACCGACGGAGGATCAAACGCATCCTTCCAGCCGCGACGTTGGTGGTGATCCTGACCGTCGCCGCGAGCTACCTGCTGCTGAGCAGGGTGCGCGCCACGGACACCTTCTGGGACGGCGTATGGGCATCGCTCTTCTCAGCGAACTGGAACTACGCCGCGGAGGGCACCGACTACTTCCAGCCCGATGTCGCTGTCTCACCCCTGCAGCACTACTGGTCGCTGTCGGTCGAGGAGCAGTTCTACTTCGTCTGGCCGTGGCTGATGCTGCTGATCCTGTGGCTCGGCGCCAAGGCCCGTGCAGGCAGCTCGTCCCGGTCCTCCGTCTCGGTGCAGCTGGCGATCATTGCGATCATCGTCGGCTCATTCGTCTGGTCGATGTGGGAAACGGCCGCCTCACCCACTTGGGCTTACTTCTCCACGTTCTCCCGAGCGTGGGAACTGGGCATCGGCGCCGCCATCGCCGTGTTCGCGAAGTCGTGCGCGCGCATTCCTGACGAGTGGCGGCCGGCGCTCGGGTGGCTGGGTCTGGTGGGAATCGGCATCTCCCTCTTCGTCGTCACCCCCGAGAGAACCTTCCCCGCTCCGTGGGGGCTCCTGCCCGTTCTGGCGACGGCGCTGGTCATCATCGCCGGGACCGGAGGCGAGCAGCGATTCCTCTGGCCGCTCACCAACCGTGTCTCCACGTATGTCGGCGATGTCTCCTATTCACTGTACCTGTGGCATTGGCCGGTCATCGTTCTGATGTCGACGTACCTTCCGCTCGACACGGTGCCCAATCAGGCGATCGCGATAGCGGTCATCATCGGATGCTCCATCGGCTCCTACCATCTCGTCGAGAACCCGATCCGCAACTCAAGCTGGCTGGACGGACGCGTGAAGGCCACCTTCCGCAACCCCCGCGGATGGCGGCATCGTGGGCCGGTTCCGAAGCTCGTCGCCCTTTCGCTGACGTCGGTGGTCACGGTCGGCACGGTGGCATGGGCGCTGATTCCGCAGGAGCCCCGCACTCCGATCAGCCCTCCGGAAGTCGTTTTCCTCGGGGATTCCTACACGGCCGGCATCGGCAGTGACGGCCCCGACTGGCCGACTTCGGTCTCGGAGGAACTCGGCTGGAACGCCGTCAACCTCGCCGCCGGCGGCACGGGCTACGTCACCGAGGCCGGGGTCGAGGGGTGCGGAAAGGAGCACTGCGGCGCATATCTCGAGCAGTCGGAGGCGATCACCGACGAGCCCGACATCATCGTCGTCGCGGGCGGCCGCAACGACCCCGCGGAGAGCATCGAGGCCGCCGCGCTGAAGCTGTTCACGTCCCTGCGGGACGCGCACCCGGACGCTACCGTCATCGCGCTTTCTCCCTGGGCGGATGACGACCCTCTGAACGAGGCGTTCACGGCGAAGTCTGCGGCGGTGCAGAAAGCCGCCGCAGGCGCGGATGTCATCTATGTCGACACGGGGCAGCCTTTCGTCGGGCACGCAGATCTCATCTCGTCAGACGGGGTCCATCCCAACGCCGCCGGGTACACGAAACTATCCCTCCTCCTCGCCCCGATGCTGGCCGAGGCGACAGGTCACTCCCCCACCGGAGTCGGGTCGCCGTCCGCGACCTCGGCGACCGAACGGCAGGATCAGGTGCGTGAAGCGCTGCGCGCGAAGGAATGGCCCGAGCTCACTCCGGCGGTCGACGAACTCGGTGACGACGCGCGAGTGCCGGAGTGGGTGACCGATCACTGCCTCGACGTCGATGACAGCAACGCCGACGGCTGCGCGTACGGCGACGAGGGAGCCGAGCTCATCGCGCTTCTGGGCGATTCACACGCCATCAGCTACATGCCGACGCTGCGTGAAGCGTTTCCCGATCAGCGCATCCAGTCGCTGACATTGCAGCAGTGCCCCGCCGCGCCGGTCGCGGTCCAAGTGCGCACGTCCCAGGGCTCGTCGCCCTACCCGGAATGCGATGATCATCGGGCCTGGACGATGAAGTGGATCGGGACGCACAAGCCCCAGACGGTCGTGATCGTCGACACCTGGGATACTCCTACGCGGATGCCGGGCGAAGACACGGTCGACAAACTGCGCGAATACAAGTCTGCGCTGACCGATCTCGTCGGCCGTCTCACCGAGATGGGGTCGCAGGTCGTCGTCCTCGCATCCCCGCCTCCCGGGGAGAACCTCGTGGACTGCAAGACGCCGGCGAGCACACCGGGGGACTGCCTGCGGACGATGCCACGCAGCTATTCCGAGTGGACCAAGGCCACAGAGGACGCCGTCGCCGAAAGCGACGCCGCAGACGCCCACTTCGTCAGAACCGACGCCTGGTTCTGCGCGACCGGAAGCTGCCCGGCCTTCGTCGCCGGCGTCGCGACCTTCGCTGACGGCAACCATCTGACCGACGCCGCAGCCCGTGCGCTCGGCCCCCTTCTCGTACAGGCACTTTCCACGCAATAAATCCACGTCGACAAAGGAGACACATTGACCAAGCGCGCGCTGATCACCGGCATCACAGGGCAGGACGGTTCGTACCTCGCCGAGCTTCTGCTGTCCAAAGGCTACGAGGTGCACGGAGTCATCCGTCGAGCCTCGACGTTCAACACCGCCAGGATCGACCATCTGTACGTCGACCCGCACGAACCGAGCGCTCGTCTCTTCCTGCACTACGGGGACCTCAGCGACGGCACGAGGCTCGCAACCCTGCTCGCGAGCATCGACCCCGACGAGGTCTACAACCTCGGTGCACAGTCGCATGTGCGGGTCTCGTTCGACGAGCCGGAGCACACCGCCGACACGACGGGCACCGGCACGATCCGGATGCTCGAGGCCGTGCGCCTGTCCGGCATCAAGACCCGGTTCTATCAGGCGTCGTCTTCCGAGCTCTACGGCGCGACCCCGCCACCCCAGAACGAGAACACGCCGTTCTATCCTCGGTCTCCGTACGGCGCGGCGAAACTGTATAGCTACTGGATCACCAAGAACTATCGGGAGGCATACGGGATCTTCGCCGTCAACGGCATCCTCTTCAACCATGAGTCGCCCCGCCGCGGTGAGACTTTCGTGACCAGGAAGATCACTCGCGCGGTCGCACGCATCCAGGCCGGGCTGCAGGACGACCTCTATCTCGGCAACCTGGACTCGGTCCGTGACTGGGGATACGCTCCGGAGTATGTGGAGGGCATGTGGCGCATGCTGCAGGTGGACGAACCCACCGACTACGTTCTCGCCACCGGCGTTGGCTATACGATCAGGGACTTCCTGGACGCGTCCTTCGGCCACGTCGGCTTGGATTGGCAGAAGTACGTGAAGTTCGACGAGCGCTACCTCCGCCCGACCGAGGTCGATGCGCTCATCGGTGACTCGTCGAAGGCCCGAGAACGCCTGGGGTGGACGCCGACGGTCGACGGCGCCGCGCTGGCGCGGATCATGGTCGACGCGGACGTCGAAGCGCTCACCTGTGAGGGACGACCATGGATCGACAAAGTGTCGGCGATCCCGTCGTGGGAGATGGTATGAGCTCCGACACGCTGTCCTACACTCCGGCATCCCTTGATCGCGATGCTCCGTTCTATGTCGCCGGTCACCGTGGGCTCGTCGGATCGGCGATCTGGCGCCGGCTGCAGGCGGGCGGGTTCACGAACGTCTTCGGTGCGACGTCGTCCGAGCTCGATCTCAAGGACCGGGATGCCGTCTTCGCATACCTCGGCGAGACGAAGCCGCGCTACCTCGTCCTCGCAGCAGCGAAGGTGGGCGGCATCCTGGCCAACAGCACGTACCCGGTCGATTTCCTGAGCGACAACGTGCGCATCCAGACCAACGTCCTCGACGCGGCGCTGGCGAACGACGTGGAACGGGTGATGTTCCTCGGTTCGTCATGCATCTATCCCAAGCATGCCGAGCAGCCCATACGGGAGGACTCGCTTCTCACCGGTCACCTCGAGCCGACCAACGACGCGTACGCCATTGCCAAGATCACGGGCATCCTGCACGTGCAGGCGGTGCGCCGGCAGTACGGTCTGCCGTGGATCTCTGCGATGCCGACCAATCTCTACGGTCCGAACGACAACTTCTCCAAGAACGGCTCGCACGTGCTGCCGGCGCTCATCCGGCGATATGACGAAGCCACCTCATCCGGCGCCGAGCTGGTGACGAACTGGGGCAGCGGGATGCCGCGACGTGAGTTCCTGCACTCCGACGATATGGCGGATGCTGTTCTGCACCTGCTCGAGAACTACGACGGCCCCGACCAGGTCAACGTCGGCACCGGAGCAGACATCACCATCAGGGAGATCGCCGCGGTCATCGCCGATGCCGTCGGGTTCACGGGTGAGACGGCGTGGGACACGAGTAAGCCCGACGGCACGCCCCAGAAGCTGCTGGACGTATCGAAACTGGCCGAGACGGGCTGGTCTGCGCGCATTGGCTTGAGCGAAGGCATCGATCGGACGGTGGCTTGGTATCGCGATCACAAAGACGAGGTTCGGGAGTAATCGGGCGGTGACGCATCCCGATCGCGTCCCGCGATCAGAGCGATCGACACGATCGTGATCGCGAGGGCGCCCGTCGCCTGCAGCAGCGAGCCGCGCATCAGGATCGTCATGTACACCGGCAGGATGGCACCGGCGATGGCCCACACGCCGCCCGTCGCGAACGCGGGGATCATCCGCGTGTCCATCGCCCGCAGCGCGACGCCCAGAGCGACGAACACGATCACAACTGCGATGATCCCGCCGTTCACGAGCGCCTCCGCCCACATCGGCGCCGAGAGGTTGTCGAAGGAGTAGCCCCGGTACTCGGCGAGCATGATGCCCGTGTCGGTGGGTTTGTCCGGCCAGATCGCGCGGGGAACGAAGAAGAGCAGGCTGCCCATCGCCTGACGAGCCGGCTGCACGAGTCCGTCGATCCAGTACGACAGCGCATTCGCGATCTGCCAGAACGCGTCGTAGTCGGGATTGGACAGGTACTCCTCGAAGAAGCCCGCGCGCGACACCGTGCCGTTCTCGCTGCGGAACACATCGGCGATGGGAAAGAGGGCGAGGAAGCCCGCGATGCCGGCGAGCATCGTGACCCTGGCACGCATAGGAGTGGCCACCGCTCCCGCGAACACTGCGAGGGCGAAGGCGACCGTTCCGAACGTGTACCGAGCGCTCGCCACCGGGTTCACGATCATCAACAGCAGCACGGCCGCCACGATCGCCCCTCCGAGCGCCCACCGCCTGTTCGCGAGTGTCCGGGCGGTGCGGCTCAGCTGGGCCAAGCCGCCGGTCGCCACCAGCAGCGGGTATATCGCCCCCGCATAGAAGATCGAACGCATGGCGGGGTCTGGCCAGGCCGCCGACCGTGCGGCCTGCGCGCCTTCACGGCTGCCGAGCGAACCGGCCAGCCCCACTCTCGAGACGAAATAGGCGCCGATCAGGACGCCGGCGAGCGCGAGCGCGAGCGTGCGAGCCGGGTGGACGGGGCGCACCTTGAGCGGGGCCTCCCGCGCATTCCGTCCCTCGCGGAGGATCCAGAGGAACCGCCCCACCTCGTAGCAGACCAGCCCGAGGGCGACGATCGATGCGGTCGGGAGGTCCATGCCGGGGTCGACCCCCGGGGTCGTGGTCGAGGTCAGACCGGAGAGGATCTGCGCGGTTGGAGCGATGCCCATGAAGATGTACGCGAACACCCACAGGAAGTAGTCGAACAGCCGGGGGATGCCGCTCACCCACAGGAGCGAGACGCGCACTCCCGCCCACACCATGATGATCAGGGTGACGATCCATCCATCACTCCGCGGCGCGGACGGGACGTACACGAGAAGCGTCGCGGGCAGGGCGACCGACAGCACCGCGATCGACGTGACGAGCAGAACCCAGCGGACCTCCGGACGAAGATCCGACCGCCCGGGACGCTGCGATGCGTCATCCTCGGCTGGTTGCTGTCCGGAGGAGATCGTCCTGGGGTGACTCATGTGTGAATCCGATCGAACAGCATCCGCTGGAAGAGACCTCTGCCGCTGTTACTATCATATCCGGAGTGGGGCGCACGACTGGGCAATGGGGACCCTTCTTCACGATCGGGGAGGGTCATGCAGTCCAACAATCTGCTGAAGCTGATTCGCTACCACTGGGCCGCGATTCTCATCTGCGTCCAGCTCGGAGTGCTTCTCGGCGCGGCCATGGCCATTGTCACTCCGCGCGAGTACACCGCTCATGCCGACGTCTTCGTCCAGGTCTCCGGTGGAAGCAGCACCAGCGATGTCGCTGCGGCGACGAATTACTCCCAGCAGCAGGCGCGCAATTTCAGCGCCGTCGCGACGCGTGAGATCGTTCTGCAGTCGGTCATCGACGACCTCGGACTCGATACCACAGTCCCGCAGCTGCGCACGCAGGTGAGCACAGTGGTGCCGCTGAATTCGACGATGATCACCATCTCAGGAACCGACCAATCTGCCGACACGGCGGCCGACATCGCCAATTCCGTGGCCGCGGCGCTGACCGCGGTCGTCCCGCAGCTGACACCGGAGGTCGTCGGGGAATCCACCGTGCGCATGCAGATCATCGAGAGCGCGAATCCGCCGTCGAACCCATCCTCCCCCAACGTTCCTCTGATGCTCGCGCTCGGGCTGCTTGCCGGGCTGGTGGCCGCAGCGATCGTCGTAGCGATCCGCGCGGCCGTTGGAACCCGCGTCCACTCTGCGGAGCAGGTGGCCGCGATCACCGGCGCCGCGATCATCGGCACGATCGCCTTCGATAAGACGGCCCGCGACGAGACGGTCCCCGTCGCCGAAGGCGCCTGGTCGCGACGCGCAGAGGAGTATCGACAGCTGCGAACGAACCTGCGCTATCTGCAGCCCGATACCGAACACAAGGTCTTCGTGGTCACGTCATCGGTTCCCGGCGAGGGCAAGAGCACGACCACCGTCAACATGGCCGCCGCGTTGGCGGCGTCCGGTCTGCGAGTTGGGCTCATCGAAGCCGATCTGCGTCGGCCGTCGCTCGCAGATCTACTGGACATGACCCCCGGGGCGGGGTTCGCCGGCGTCCTCACCGATGAAGTCTCGCTCGATGAGGCCTTTCAGAGTTGGGGCTCCGATGGTCTGCAGGTTCTGCTGGCCGGTGACACACCGCCCAACCCGAGCGAGCTCATCGAATCGGCGCGGGGAGCCGAGATCCTCCAGCAGATACGTCAGTCGTTCGATGTGACGATCATCGACAGCCCGCCGCTGACTGCCGTCTCCGATGCGGCTGCACTGACGCGGCAGCTCGGCGGTGCGGTGCTCGTCGTCGGCTCCCGGCGTGTGCGCGTCCGCGAACTGCGCCGAGCGGTGGAGCGGCTATCCACCATCGGCGTTCAGATCGAGGGAATCGTGATGAACTTCGCCGCAGTCTCCCGGGCCGACCGGTACGAGTACGGGTACATTCCGTCGACGAAGACGGAGCCTGCCAGGGGCACACCTGCGCCGTCAGCGACGACCGAGGCGGAGACCGAGACCGAGACCGAGGCTCCGTCGACGCGAACCGGCAACGACCGACCGGCGCACGACGCTACGCGGCGGCCCGTCAACCCCGGGCGCAGCGCTGAGCCGCCGCGGCACATCTTTCCCGGTCGTGCCGCCGGGGCGATGAATGCGAACGAGAACCCGGCCTAGTGGCCGTCGCAGCGCTCTCCGCACCGGAGATTCTGTTCGTCTGCACGGCCAACGTCTGCCGTTCTCCCTACATGGAGTACAAACTTCGCGCCATGCTCGCCGCGCGCAGTTCGGCAGAAGTGTCCATCGGCTCGGCGGGCACGCGCGCGCTCCAAGGGCACGAGATGGCGGCGCCCTTGTCGCAACGGCTGCGCGACCGCGGGACCGATCCGTCGGGCTTCCGAGCTGTGCCCCTGCGCCGAGAGATGCTGGAGAGCGCCGCCATCGTAGTGACCGCCACGCGTGAGCATCGCCGCCAGGTGGTGCAGCACAGTCACGCGGCCGCGGATCGTACTTTCACACTGGCTCAGCTGGCGCGACTGCTCGGCGCCGCACCCGCAGATGCGTCCGCCTCGGGGTCGGTGGCGGAGCTTGTGATCGCTGCGCACGGCGCCCGCGGAAAAGCGTCAGAGACGTCGCCCGCTTTCGACGACCTGGATGATCCGTGGCGTCGTTCCCCGCGAATCTACCGCCGGGTCGCGGATCGTATCGATGACCTGCTGATCCCGATGGCGGCCCGCCTGGCCGGTCGACGCTGAGCTCGAACGACCAGGCGGGTGCCGCCGTCACTTGCCGGTGACGGCGTAGTACTGCAGGTCCTGCACCTTCGGGGTGTCGACGACTTCATACGGCGAATCGGCGGTCCTCACCGCCGCGCCTGCGCGAATGATCTTCGCCTGAACCGATCCCACCTTCAGCGGGGCCGTGAACGCGGATACCCCGGCGGGGGCGTCGAACCTCGTGGTCGAACCGCCGACGGTGATCTCGACGGTCGCCGGCGCGGTGAGGAACACGAGCGCCTCGGCGGTGTCGCGCACGTCGCCCTTGCTGCCGCTCAGGCTCGGCTGGATCGGTTCGTGCTCCACCGACGACACCGCGCTCGCGAACTGCACGCGATGGGTGAGGAACAGCTGATCCTCCGTGATCCTCGGAGCCGTCCCGGTGTGGTACCAGTCGGAGTAGTAGCGACTGATCTCCAGGTACGCGCTGCCGTGCGCCATGGACGGCGCGAACTGGGTGGACTCGCTGTAGTCGTTCCAGGTGACCATCTGGACGTACTCGACGTCGTCGCGGATGGCTTTGCTCCATGCGGCGCGGAGAGCTTCGGTATTTCCTGCTTCGGCGTAGGCGCCGAGACGGGGCCGCATGTCCTGCGGTGCAACCGGTTCCATCCAGTCCTTGCCGTACTCCTCCGCCTGGTCGTCGTACACCGGAAGCTTGTTGATGACGCGAGGGTTGCGTTCGCCCCAGTTGCCGAAGCTGTCCGAGAACGGCGCGAACGCCGTCATGTTCGCGTCGCTAGCCGCGAGGAACACGGCCTGGAACGATACCGGCACGTCGTACTTCGTCTCGAGCAGGCTGATGATCTCCTTCCACCACGCTGCACCGGGACCCTCTGCCTTGAAGGAGGAGAGCAGGTAATCGGCGCCGACCTTCATAGCCGCGGGACTCTCGTAGAGGGTTGCCAACGACGACGCCACCTGCGCGGGACTCAGTCGTGAGATGCTCGTCGTTCCGTCGACCATCGGAATGATGTCGAAGTTCTCGAGCTCCCCGGCGGCGAACAGGTTCACCGTCGTCTCCCAGTTCAGGCCGGAGACGCTCATGACGTTGACGAAGAAGCCGTCGATGCCCGCGGACTTCGCCTGACGGATCTCGGTACGCAGATTGTCAACCTGCCACGTCGGCGATGTCGATGCCCCGACCGGAACCGGTCGGTCGCGGAGGAGACCGCCGTATGCCGCGTGAGCACCGCCCTCACCGTCGACGGTGAGATAGTTGCGCGTGTAGTAATCGGTCTCGGTGGGCTTGTTATCCAGCGACAGCGGGTACGGCGGGAAGTAGACGGCCAGCACCTTCTTGTCGCCCGACGAAGAGGTGGCCGGCGGCGTCGGCTCCGGCTTGGTCGGCTGCGGCTCGCTCGGCTGCGAGGGAACCGATGCAGGATCACCGCCCTCGACCTGGAGAACGAGCTGAGGAGCGCGTGGGCCGGCCCCCACATAGGTCGTGCCGACGGCTCCCTGTGAATACTGCAGGCGGAAGGCGAATGGGGCGTCGGTGGACAGCGCGCTGAGGTCGCGCAGCGGGACGGTGATGGTCTCGCCGGCACGCGCCTGCGGCGTCGTGCTGTTGAGCTGAGCCGTGCTGTCAGCCGGCCGATTCTCATGCGTGAGAGTCTGCTCCTGCCACGAAGTGGATGCCGCGTGCACGGTCACGCCGGGCTCGGTCGCGGCACTGGTCGCCACACGCAACACGAGCTTGGCGCTGACGATGGATTGGCCTTTCAGCGCAGCGCCGTCGAACTTCAGGTATGTCCGGTCCTGCTTCGCGGTCATGCTGAGGTACGGCAGCATCTCGTGCGTGGCCGTGGGCTTGCGAGACGTCGTCCACGTCGATTCAGTGGCCGTGAGCGTGACTTCGCTCGTCGCCGCGTTCGCCTCAGCGGCGTCCGCCAGAGGAGATGCGGGGAGGATGACGCCCAGAACGAGGGCGAATGCTGCCAGCACGGCGAGATGTACGGCGCGCGGCTTTCGTGAGATGGGATCGTGCGTGTGGGTACGGGGAGGGGTATCCATGGGGCCTTTCGGGTCCGCGTTCGGCGATCTCCGATGCTCGCGCACCGGTACTCTCCCCCAAGAAGCTTACCGAGTATAACGTTTTGGCTACGCATAGGCCAATCCCCGCGTTCAGGGGTGCGCCGAATACAGCTTCTCCAGTTCGTCGACGACAGTCGACATACTCCTGTACTGCAAAACGGCATCTCGCCCTCGACGGCCCGCTTCGCGGGCCGCGACCGGGTCCGCGAGGAGAGCGGCGATGGCGGACTTCAGCGACTCCGGATGAGGGTCGACGACAGCGCCGGCACGATGCTCGGCGATGAAGCCAGCCAATCCGCACGACTTTGTGACGACCACCGGCAGTCCGACGGACATGGCTTCCAGAACCGACATCGGATACGGCTCATTCACGCTCGGGAGCACGTAGATAGCGGCCTCCCTCATGCGCGCCAGCGTGGCATCCGGCGCGAGAGCGCCCTCCCACTTGACCTGATCACCGACCGCGGCCGTTTCGATGAGACGCGATACGTCCTCGCCGACTCCCTCGTCGGGGCCCACGAGACGGAACCGCGTTGCAGGGAAGTCAGCGGCCAGTTCGATCGCCACCTGCGCGAACATCAGGGGGTTCTTGCGCGGCGCCAGCCTGGCGAGGTAGAGCACCTCGCTCCGTTCCGGCCGCACGCGATCCTCGTCGGCATCGCCGGTCGTCGGCACGCCGTTCGTCAACGGCGCGAGTCGCGCGCCGCCGCGGCTGACCACCTCGAGAGATCGCCGCTCTTCCGGAGTGAGATACGTGACCGCAGTCGCGTCGCGCAACGCCTGCCGCGTCACAGCCGCGTCCAGCGGAGCGGCGAGCGGATTCGACGACTCGTCGATCATTCCGTGCGTCTGCAACACGGTACGCACGCCCGCTCGCTGCGCCAGGCGCGCCGCGGGCAACGTGACCATGTCCCGCGCCGCGTGCACATGAACGATGTCGAACTCGCCCAGGTGCGATCGCAGCCCGCGCAGCAGCCCGGGCGACCACAGTCCGGCGAACCCAGCGCCGGGCAGGACGGTGCGAGCGGGGAAGAGGCGGGCGGGAATGCCTTCGATCTCCGCGGGAGGCGTGCCGTCATAACCGCGGAATCCACCCGCGAGCACGACATCGTGGCCGCGTGCGGCGAGCGCTCGGAGCTGGTTTACCGCGACACGAACCGGACCGCCGTACTCCCCGTGCGGGCTGACCAGCGTCACCACGCCAAGTATCTTCACGGTGCCACCGACACCTGCGCCCGCGGCGCGAGAACGATCGCACCGGCATCGACGTCCCTCGTGACGAGCGCCGTGGCGCCAACGATCGCATCGGCTCCGACGGTGACACCGCGCAGGACCGTCGCTCTCGCGGCGATCCACGCTCCGTCTTCGACGTGGATCGGTGCGTTGTCGAATTCGAACGACGGGGAACGGTGGTCGTGGCTTCCCGTGCAGAGGAATGCCGCCTGTGAGACGCAGACGTCGCTGCCGATGCTGATCGGCTCGAGGTTGAGCAGCCAGACCCGTTCGCCGATCCAAGAGTCGTCACCGATCTCGAGCTTCCAAGGCCAGTGAACGCGCACCCCAGCACGGAGATTGACGCCCGTGCCGATCGTGGCGCCGAAGCTCCTCAGCACGGCGACCCGAACACGAGGAGGAACGAACCACGGCATCACCAGCAGGCTCGAAGCCAGTTGCCATGCCGCCTGCCACAGCAGGTTGCGCCCCTTGTCGTAGCCTGTGCCTTCAAACTTCCCCAGCCTGCGCCTCGTCCCCATATTGGGCATACTACTGGACCCCGTGATCTGCGACACTGGCTCCATGATCACGTCACGAGCGGCAGGAAGACTGCTGTTGATCGCCGCCGCATCATTGGTGCTGAGCGGTTGTTTCGGCGACGCGACGCCTGCCCCGCAGGAGTCGGCGTCGACGGTCAAGACCATCGATGAACTGCAGGACTCAGAGGTTCAGCTCGCCGTGGGAGAGACACTCGGTGTCGACACGCTGGGACAGGACTCGTCCGTGTACGACGCAATGATCCTCGACGGCAGCATCGCCGCGTATCAACCCTCGCGAGACGGAACCCAGATCCGAATCGAGGCCGTTGCCGCCGGAACGACCGATGTGCTGCTCGGCGACCCTGACGAAAGCGTCGACGAGGTGTCGTTCACACTCACAGTCACTAAGTAGCCGTACGCACCGACGTCGATCTGCGCCGGAGACCGTGAGCAGCTGGCCGGAGGCGCCTCGATCGCCGTGATGACATCTCGGCACCCGGTGCCGTGATCTCGGTGATGCTTCCTCCTCGACCGCTGGTGCTGATGGATCGCGGGAGCTGCGTTCAGACCGATCGCATCCTGCTAGCCAACAGCGTCCGGCCAGCGGCCGACCGCGGCGACGCGCGCCTCGCGCGAAGCCAACAAACCCACGTCTTTTCTCCCCCAGGGTCCCCAAACCCTGCCCTCTGGAACGCCGAAGAGACCCCCCTAGCCAAGGTCCAACGACGTTTCAGTCGAACCTGCCTCGAACGCTCGGATCACGCTCGGAACAAGTGCGGTAAGCATAAGCGCGCGTTCGAGTTCCGTACAAGATTCTGTCAGCGGTTCGTTATCGTTCCGTGACGTTGCGTTCACGGCACAGACAGCGCCTTGTGGCCTACGCTACGCGATTCGCCTGGTCAGCTCGGGTTAAAGCGCGAGTCGCTCCTTGACGACGCCCGCGAGCTTCTCGGCGTAGGACTGCGCCGACTCAGCATCCGCCGCCTCGACCATGACTCGCACGAGCTGCTCGGTACCCGACTTGCGCAGCAGCACCCGCCCGGTGGTTCCGAGCTCGGCCTCCACAGCGGCGACGGCGTCCTGCACGCCCTCGTCGTCGGCGCAGCGATCCTTGTCGACGTCGCGCACGTTGATCAGCACCTGCGGGTACACCGTCATCACCGACGCCAGCTCGGCGAGCGACTTCTTCTTGTGCGCCATCTCGGCGACCAGGTGAAGGCCGGTGAGCACGCCGTCGCCGGTGGTCGCGAACTCGCTCATGATCACATGGCCCGACTGCTCGCCGCCCAGCGCGAAGCCGTTCGCGCTCATGTCCTCGAGCACGTAGCGGTCGCCGACGGCGGTCTGGCGGACCGTGATCCCGTGGTCGCGCATCGCCTTGTGCAGCCCGAGGTTGCTCATGACGGTCGCGACCAGGGTGTCCTCCGTGAGGTGGCCGCGCTCCTTCATGGCCACTGCGAGGATCGCCATGATCTGGTCGCCGTCGACGACGTTTCCGTCGGCGTCGACGGCGAGGCAGCGATCGGCGTCGCCGTCATGCGCGATTCCCACATCCGCACCGAGACGCACGACGGCATCTGCGAGGTTGTCCAGGTGCGTCGACCCGACGCCGTCATTGATGTTGACGCCGTCCGGATCTGCGCCGATCACGGTGACGGTGGCGCCGGCATCCTTGAAGGTCTCCGGAGACACGCCGGACGCCGCGCCATGCGCGCAGTCGAGGACGACGTGGATGCCGTCGAGCTGGTGCGGCAACGAGCCCAGCAGGTGCAGCTTGTAGCGGTCCTCGGCGTCGGAGAAGCGCTGGATGCGTCCGACTCCGGAACCGGTGGGGAGGAACTTCTCCCCCGACATCGCGGCTTCGATGCGCTGCTCGACCACGTCGGGGAGCTTCACGCCGCCGCGGGCGAAGATCTTGATCCCGTTGTCCGGTGCCGGGTTGTGCGATGCAGACACCATGACGCCGAAGTCGGCGTCGTGGTCACCGACGAGGAACGCCAGGGCCGGAGTGGGGATGACACCGGCGTCGAGGACGTCGACGCCGGACGCTGCGAGGCCCGCCGAGACGGCGGCCACGAGGAACTCACCGGAGAGGCGCGGGTCACGGGCGACGACTGCGGACGGTCGCTTGCCCTCGGCCCTGCGAGCCTCTGCGGTACGGCCCTGGCCCAGGACGACGGCAGTCGCCTGGGCCAGGGTGAGCGCGAGATCGGCGGTGAGGATGCCGTTGGCAAGCCCTCGCACGCCGTCCGTGCCGAAAAGCGGCATCGGGGCCTGAGCCCTTAGCGCTTCGAGTACTGAGGCGCCTTGCGGGCCTTCTTGAGACCGGCCTTCTTGCGCTCGATGACGCGGGCGTCACGGGAGAGGAAGCCAGCCTTCTTGAGCGTCGCGCGGTTGTTCTCGACGTCGATGCCGTTGAGAGCGCGAGCGATGCCGAGACGCAGCGCGCCGGCCTGGCCCGAGTCGCCGCCACCGGAGATGCGCGCGATGACGTCGTACGCACCCTCGAGGTTCAGCACCTTGAACGGGTCGTTGATCAGCTGCTGGTGCAGCTTGTTCGGGAAGTAGTCCTCGAGCGCACGGCCGTTGACCGTGATGGTGCCCGAGCCGGGGACCACGCGCACGCGGGCGATGGCCTGCTTGCGGCGACCGACGGCCGCACCGGAGACGTTCAGCACCGGACGGGGAGCCGTCTCGGTCGCTGCTGCGCCCTCGGGGGTGGAGGTCGAGTAGTTCTGCGGGGTTTCGGTGGTTTCGATGTCAGCCACGAGTATGTCCTTAGTCGTTGCGGCGCTTACTGGGCGACCTGGTCGAGGGTGTACGGCTGCGGCTGCTGAGCGGCGTGCGGGTGTTCGGCACCGACGTACACCTTGAGCTTGGACAGCTGCTGACGGCCCAGGCTGTTCTTGGGGAGCATGCCGCGGACGGCCTTCTCGACAGCGCGGATGGGGTTCTTCTCGAGGAGCTCCTCGTAGGAGACCTTCGACAGGCCGCCCGGGTAGCCGGAGTGACGGTAGGCCATCTTCTTCTGGAGCTTCTGGCCGGTCAGGGCAACCTTGTCGGCGTTGACGATGACGACGAAGTCGCCGGTGTCGACGTGGTTCGCGAAGGTCGGCTTGTGCTTGCCACGGAGGATCGCGGCGGCGTGCGAGGCCAGGCGACCGAGCACGACGTCAGTGGCGTCGATGACGATCCAGTCACGCTGGACCTCACCGGTCTTCGGGGTGTATGTGCGCGTCACAATAGTGCTGCTTTCTTGATCGAACGGAGAGGTTCGTGAATCCCACTCCGGGGTGGTTCTTCGTCTATCGACTCGAACACGCCAGTGGAGGGCTCACGTTCGCGGCACTCGGCAGTCGAGTACCAAAGAGACAGCCTACGGCATCCCGGGCGCGTGCGCGAATCGGCGGGCTACTCCGGGAACGGGACGTGCGGGGCACGGCCCGTCGGCGCCTTCTCGAAGTCCTTCTCCGCGCGGATACGGTCCTTCTCGATGCGCTCGAGCGCGGACTCGACGGATGCCGCGAAGACCTCTCCCCCGGCCTCGCCGGGATGGATGCCGTCACCGGCGAGCAGGTCCTGATGAGGTGCGATGGCGCCAGACCAGTCCGCGACCCACACATGACGGTGGCTGTCGGCGAATGCCTCGAGGTCGGCGTTCACCCCGGGGATCCAGTCGCGTGGGGCATGCGCATTGACGAGGATGAGATTGCGGTTCTTGCCCGCAATCTGCGACATCTGGTCGAGCACCTCCCGGTCGACCGGGCCGTTGGTGCCGAGCCCCACGACGACGTTCTTGCGCAGCTGGCCGTTCGCCTCGAGCGCGCTGAGGATGTCGGGACCCGCCCAGATCGACCGCGACACTTCCGCGTCGACGGCTATGCCGGGGAAATCCTCGAGCAGCGAGGGCGCCGAGGCGAGCATCACCGAGTCGCCGACCGCGGTGATCTCGGAGCCGTCGGGAATCGTGATCGCCTCGGTGGTCGGCTCGGGACTCGGGCTCGGAGGCGGCGTCTTCGCGGCTTCGAGCGCGTCCTCGCCTCGGTTGATCGCCGCGACCGCGGTCGTCGTGTGGGGAGCATTCACCACGGCCGCCGCCGTGCCTCCGATCGCCACCGCCGCGACGGCCAGGGCCGTGATGCCGGCGAACCTGCTGACGGGCCCGCCGGCGATCCGCCGGCCGAGCGCGCGCAGCGCATGGCGGAACCCGTACCTGCGGAACGGCAGCTCGACGAGGCGATACGACACGGCCGCCGCGCCCACCGAGATCACCAGCGAAAGGCCACCGGCCCACACCGGGACACCGGCCTCCGGCCCGAATCCCTGCGTGCCGACGAGCACCAGCACGAGCACCGGCCAGTGCCACAGATAAATGCCGTACGAGCGGTCCCCGATCCACTTCACGGGCGCGACGTCCATGCCGCGCCCGAACCACGACCCCGGCCACACGCCGGCGAAGACGGCGAGCACCGAGCCGAAGGTGGCCAGCAGCAGCATTCCGGGGAAGGTCGCGGCATCCGCGGTCTCCGGGAAAGACGCTGCCACCACGATCGCCGCGATGCCCGCCACGCCGGCAAGCAGCGTCCCGACCTGCATCGACCGCGACCGCATCCATGCCCTGTCCGGCATATTCGCGACGGCGAACGCCAGCGCGATGCCAAGCAGGATGCCGAACGCGTGCGCATCGGTGCCGAAGTAGGCTCGCGTCACCTCGCCGCCGGCGACGAGCTGCGCCATCCACCATGCCGAACCGCCCGCCGCGACCAGTATGAGGGCGACGCGCGTCCAGCGTCCGGGGATCAGCAGCACGAGCGGCAGCAGCAGCGGCCAGAGCACGTAGAACTGCTCCTCGACGGCGAGCGACCAGAAGTTGCGGAACAGCTCGGGAGCCGTCGCGGCGAAGTAGTCGGTTCCATCGGCGACCGCGAGCCAGTTGTAGCTGAATGTCGCAGCGCCCAGCACCTGTCGTCCCATGCCGACCAGCAGGTCGCCGCCGAGCAGCCAGGCGACCGTCGCGCACACCGTGACAACCACGGCGAGCGCGGGCAGCAGACGACGCGCGCGCCGCCGCCAGAAGTCGACGAGACGGCGCGGCGAACCGAGCCGTCCGAGCCGCGACGGCCGCATGAGCAGCGAGGTGATGAGGAATCCGCTGATCACGAAGAACACGTCGACGCCGACGAATCCGCCGAGCAGCGGAGAGCCGGGGAACAGGTGGTAGACGACCACGAGGGTGACCGCGATCGCTCGCAGACCGTCGAGGCCCGCGAACCGCGTGGGAGTCGTCTGATTCAGCATCTTGGAGAAATCGCGCACCGGCACCCGTCGGCAGGTCACTGCCCGGAAGCCGGGAGAAGTCAAAGCTCCAGCTTAGGCTGGTCGGGTGAGAATCCGCCTGGACATCGCCTATGACGGCACCCACTTCCGCGGCTGGGCGAAACAGCCAGGTCTGCGCACTGTGCAGGGCACCCTCGAGGCCGCCCTGGCGCGGATCGTCGGCTCGGACGTGCAGTTCGTCGTCGCCGGCAGAACGGATGCCGGGGTCCACGCCGCAGGCCAGGTCGCGCACGTCGACCTCGACGATGCGCAGTGGGCCCGGATCCAGGCGCGCCACGGTCGCGCTGCATCCGACCCCGCGGGGTCGATCGCCGCACGGATGCGCGGAGTGCTCGGCGCCTACCCCGACGTCACAGTGCACCGCTCTTCCCTCGCGGCGGAGGGCTTCGACGCGCGATTCTCGGCCATCTGGCGGCGTTACCGATACCGTCTCGCCGATGACGTGGCCGGCTTCGATCCGGCGCGCAGGCTCGACACCACCAGCATCCGCGGCGAACTCGACGTCCTGGCGATGGATGCCGCGGCGCAATCCCTGATCGGCCTGCATGACTTCGCCGCCTACTGCAAGGCGCGCGAGGAGGCCACCACGATCCGCACCCTGCTCGATTACCGGTGGCAGCGGGATGCCGACGGCGTCCTCGTCGCCCAGGTCAAGGCCGATGCGTTCTGCCACAGCATGGTCCGCGCGCTCGTCGGTGCGTGCGCTGCTGTCGGCGAGCAGCGGCTCGACGTCGCAGACCTCGTCGTGCTGCGAGACGCCCTGCGGCGCACCAGCGAGTTCAAGGTGCTCGCCGCGCGCGGGCTGACGCTCACCGAGGTCGGCTATCCGGCCGACGAGCTGCTCGCGCAGCGTGCCGAGCAGACCAGGGCGCGCCGCGACTCGGAGTAGCGCGTTCACCCGCTCCTCGCAGTTTCGTCACCCACGACTCAGGTGTGCGCAGTAGCGTTGCGATGATGAAGGTCATCTCGTACAACCTGCGCAAGCATCGTGCTGCGACGGAGCTCGAGGAGCTCGTCGACGAGCACGAGCCCGACCTGCTGTGCCTGCAGGAATGCGACGTGGCGGCGCTGCCCGACGAGATCAGCGGGCTGGCGCTGGCGGATGCCACGCAGGGCAACCGGCTCGGGCTCGCGGTGTACTACCGGACCAACACGTTCCGTCTGAAGGACATCCGCACCATCGGGCTCAAGAAGTCCCTGCACGACATCATGCTCAGGCCCGCGCACGAGCGCGTGCTCGGTGTGCGACTGCAGGACATCGACAACGGCCAGGAGCTGATCGTGGCATCCTTCCACGCCGCGCCGCTGACAGCGCTGAATTCGCTGCGGCGCAACCAGATCCGGGCGGCACTGACCGAACTCGAGTCGATGGGTCCGGGTTTGCCCGTGCTCATGGTCGGCGACTACAACTACCCCGTCTTCAAGGAGAACCTCGGTCAGAACGTGCGCGACCATGGCTACACGCTGACCCTCAGCGACGAGCGCACGTACACGCGGTACCGGGTCTTCAAGGGGCACTACGACTTCGCGACGTCGGACGGGTTCCGGATCGACCGCATCCAGACGCTGCCGCAGCGTTCCAGCGATCATCGCCCGATCCTCGTGACCGCGGCGATCGACTGAGACCGCCGAGCAGCAGAGGCCCGTCTACCGTCGCAGGATGCGCTGGGCGAGCCAGTTGCCGAAGATTTGGCCGACCTGCACGATCACGATGATAATCGCCACCGTGACCCAGGTGGCCTCCTGGTTGAACTGCTGGTAGCCGTAGATGATGGCGAAGTTGCCGAGCCCGCCGCCGCCGATGTAGCCGGCCATGGCCGACATGTCGACGACCGCGATGAACATGAACGTGTAGCCGAGGATCAGGGGCGCGAGCGCCTCCGGGATCACGACGCCGAACAGGATCGACAGCCGCTTCGCGCCGATCGCGAGCGCGGCCTCGACGATCCCCGGATCGACGGCCACAAGGTTCTGCTCGACGACCCGCCCGATCACGACGGCGGCCATGATCGTCATCGGCACGATCGCCGCCTCAGTGCCGAGCGTCGTGCCGGCGATGGCTTTCGTGACGGGGCCTACGGCGGTAAGGAAGATGATGAACGGAATCGGCCGGATGACGTTGATCACCAGGTTCAGCACGTTGAACACGACCCGGTTCGCGAACAGGTTGCCGGGGCGCGTCGCGTACAGCGCGGCGCCGATCAGCAGACCGGCGACCCCGCCGATCAGCAGCGTGACCGCCACCATATAGACGGTCTCCTGGACCGACTCCCACAGCACCGGTGCCAGCGACGCCCAGTCGGTGGCCGTGCGCACGCCGATCATGCCAGCACCTCCGTCTTCGTGCGGGCCGAGAGTTCGCCGACGACCTCCGCGACGGCATCCGCCTCTGCCTGCACCCGGTAGGTGAGCGTCCCGAGCTGGCGCCCCCGGATGTCCGTGACGCCGCCGAAGACGACAGCCCTGCGCACACCGTGGCGCTCGAAGACCTCATCGACGTTCTCACTCGTGAACTCGTTCACGTCGACGCTGATGAGCGTGCCGCCGCCGGTGCGGAGAGCATCCAGGGTCTCGCCCGTCGGCACGCCCTGCGTGACGGCGGCGACGAAGCGCTCGGTGAGCTCGGCGCGCGGATGCGCGAAGACCCGGTAGGTGTCGCCGCTGTCGACGACGCGGCCGCCGTCCATGACGACGACCTGGTCGCACAGCTCGTGGACGACGGAGATCTGGTGTGTGATGACGACGATCGTGATGCCGAGCTCGCGGTTGATCCGCTTGAGGAGGGCGAGCACCTCGCCGGTGGTCTGCGGGTCGAGGGCGCTGGTGGCCTCGTCGGCGAGGAGGAGCTCGGGGTTCGCGGCGATGGCGCGGGCGATGCCGACGCGCTGCTTCTGCCCTCCGGACAGCGAACGCGGGAACCGGGCGGCCTTGTCGCCGATACCGACGAAGTCGAGCAGCTCGGCGACACGAGGGCCGATGTCGGCCTTCTTCCAGCCCGCGACCTTCAGCGGGTACGCGACGTTGCCGCGCACGGTGCGCGAGGTGAACAGATTGAACTGCTGGAAGATCATGCCGATCCGGCCTCGGAGCGCGCGCAGCTGACCCTCCGAGGCCCTCCCGACGTCCGTTCCGAGGACGGTCACGGTGCCGCCGGAGGGCTTCTCGAGCCCGTTGATCAGTCGGACCAGGGTGGACTTCCCCGCTCCCGAGTATCCGATGACGCCGACGATGGAGCCCTGCCGGACTTCCAGGTCGACGTCTTCGAGGGCGTCGACGACGGGTCCCCTGCGCGTTCCGGGGAACGCCTTGGAGACGTGATCGAACGAGATGATGCTGTTCGGTCCGCTCGCGCGGGACCCGTCGTCGTGCATCACTGCTTCAGGTGCTTCAGTTCTGCGCGCGCAGCTGATCTTCGAGATCAGTCAGCTCGGCCTGCAGGTCCTCGGCGGTCCAGTCGCCCTTGAACTGCAGGTTGCCCTGATTCAGCTCGGTGACGGCCGCTTCGACCTCGGTGGAGTGATAAGCGTCGATGATCTTCTGCCAGCGCGGGTCGTCCTGGTTCTCTTCCTTCACGACGAAGGCGTTGATGTAGGGCGCGAGCTCGGGGTTGTCGAGGTCTTCCTTGAAGATGATCAGGTCGTCGCCGAGGCCGCCCTTCTGCGCCTGGGTGTTGTTGACGACCGCGGCCTGGGCGCTGCCGTCCTTGAGCGCTGCGACGGTCTGGTTCGTGTCGACGGCGAGGATCTCGACCTTACTGGAGGTGATGTCCGCCTCGGACGAGAACGCGTTGCCGCCGTCCTCGAGCTCGAGGAGCCCTGCGCTCTGCAGGTTCAGCAGTGCGCGGGCGAGGTTGGTGGGGTTGTTCGGGATCGCGACGGTCGTGCCGTCGGGGATGCTGTCGGTGTCGGTGAACTCCTCCGAGTACAGCGCGAGCGGGTAGACGGCGGTGGCGCCGACCGGCACGAGGGTGCCGCCGTTGTTGACGTTGAAGTCGGAGAGGAAGATCAGGTGCTGGAACAGGTTGATGTCGGCTTCGCCGTCCTGCACGGCCTGGTTCAGTTGCACGCCGTCGGTGATGGTGCGGACTTCGAGGTCGATGCCTTCGTCGGCGAGCTTGTCCTTGAGGATCGTCCAGTGCGCTTCGGTGCCGTCATCCGCGACCAGGACGAGCTTGCTGTCATCGCCGCCGGTCTCGTTGTCACCGCCGCCAGCGCAGGCCGCCATCGACAGGGTCATGGCACCGGCGGCCAGGATGCCGAGGACGGACAGGAGCTTCTTCTTCGCAGGGGAGGTGTTCTTCACGAAAGCGAGTGAATCACGTGCGGCGCGAGCGGCCGATTCGAGCGGTAACGGCGCGTAACTTCCGCCGGCTCAGCGCTCCCGCCGGGTCAGCGTTCGACGAGGATGCCGTCCTCGTCGGCGTACAGGTGCTGGCCGACCCGGAACACCACTCCCCCGAACTCGACGTCGACATCGACCTCCCCGGCACCGAGCTTGGCGCTCTTGCGCGGGTTGGTGCCGAGCGCCTTGACGCCGAGCTCGAGCCCGCCGATCGCAACGCTGTCGCGGATCGCGCCGTGGATCACGACACCCGCCCAGCCATTGGCGACGGCCGATTCGGCGATCAGGTCGCCCATCAGCGCGGTGTTCAGGGACCCGTCGCCGTCGATCACGAGCACGGCGCCGTCGCCGGGGGTGGCGAGCGTGGCCTTGACGAGCGCGTTGTCCTCGAAGCAGCGGACGGTGCGGATCGGACCGTCGAACGCCGAGCGTGCGCCGAACGAGCGGAACTGCAACGACACCGACTGGAGGTCGTCGCCGAATTCGTCGTAGAGGTCCGCGGTGGCTGTGGTCATGCGGCCATCCTGGCATGCGCGCATCGGCTGCCTCCAGCTCGGAGGTGGCGCTTCGTGCCGCTGTCGCCGCCTCCGAGCGGCAGCAGGCGACACCTGCCGAGCAACGGCGACACCGCGAGGAATACCCCTAGGGGGTACTCTGTTATGGTCGAAGCAACACCGAGCGACGACATCCGATCGAAGGGAACGCGAGATGAGCACCACCGAATACCAGGTGACCGGCATGACCTGCGGACACTGCGAGATGTCCGTGCGCGAAGAGGTCGCCCAGATCGCGGGCGTCGACGGCATCGATGTCAGCGCTCAGACCGGCAGGCTCGTCGTGACGGCATCCGCCCCTGTCTCCGACGCCGACGTGCTCGCAGCGGTGGGCGAAGCCGGATACTCGGCCGTCCGCGCCTGAGAGAACCATGACCAGCGTCGAACTCGAGATCGGCGGCATGACGTGCGCGTCGTGCGCCACGCGAATCGAGCGCAAGCTGAACAAGCTCGATGGCATTGCCGCGACCGTCAACTACGCCACTGAGAAGGCGAAGGTCAGCGCGCCGGCGGGGTTCGACGCGAGCCTTCTCATCGCCGAAGTCGAGAAGGCCGGATACTCCGCGCAGTTCCCCGCTTCGGAGAAGACAGCCCCCGAGCACGCCGAAGACCCCGAACTCACGAGCCTGCGCCGGCGCCTGATCATCTCGATCCTCCTCACGGTGCCGGTGGTCCTCATGGCTATGGTCCCGGCACTGCAGTTCACCTACTGGCAGTGGGCATCTCTCACGCTCGCGGCACCGGTGATCGTGTGGGGCGCATGGCCGTTCCACAGGGCGGCGTGGACGAATCTGCGCCACGGTGCGGCCACCATGGACACCCTCATCTCGATGGGCACTCTCGCCGCCTTCGGCTGGTCGCTGTACGCGCTCTTCTTCGGCACGGCAGGGATGCCGGGCATGACGCACCCGTTCGAATTCACGCTGTCGCGCTCCGATGGCGCCGCGAACATCTACCTCGAGGTGGGCGCCGGGGTGACGACCTTCATCCTCGCCGGCCGCTACTTCGAGAAGCGCGCCAAGCGCCAGGCCGGCGCCGCCCTGCGTGCATTGCTCGAGCTCGGCGCGAAGGACGTCTCGGTGCTGCGCGACGGCACCGAGACGAAGATCCCGGTGGAGGATCTTCGGGTCGGCGATGACTTCGTCGTGCGGCCGGGCGAGAAGATCGCGACCGACGGCGTCGTGGTGTCGGGGCATTCCGCGGTCGACGCGTCGATGCTCACCGGGGAGTCCGTGCCCGTCGAAGTCGGCGAAGGGGATGCCGTCACCGGAGCGACCGTGAATGCCAGCGGACGGCTGGTGGTCCGCGCGACCAGGATCGGCTCGGACACGCAGCTCGCGCAGATGGCGAAGCTCGTCGAGGAGGCGCAGACCGGCAAGGCCGATGTCCAGCGCCTCGCCGACCGGATCTCCGGCGTCTTCGTGCCGATCGTGCTCGTGATCGCTCTGGCGGCGCTGGTGGGCTGGCTCGTCGCCGGGTTCCCGGTGTCGGCCGCGTTCACCGCCGCCGTCGCCGTGCTCGTCATCGCCTGCCCGTGCGCGCTGGGCCTGGCGACGCCGACGGCCCTGCTGGTCGGCACGGGCCGAGGCGCGCAACTGGGCATCCTCATCAAGGGCCCCGAAGTCCTGGAGTCGACGCGCAAGGTCGACACGGTCGTGCTCGACAAGACCGGCACTGTCACGACGGGCCGCATGGCACTCGTCGACGTCATCCCCGAGGACGGAGTGGATGCTGCCGAGCTGCTGCGCCTGGCCGGGGCGATCGAGCATGCGTCCGAGCATCCGATCGCCCAGGCGATCGCGTCTCGTGTCGCCGGCGCGATGCCCGCCGTCGAGGATTTCGCGAGCATCGAGGGCAAGGGCGTGCAGGGCATCGTCGAAGGGCACAGCATCGTCGTCGGGCGCGAGACGCTGCTCGCAGACTGGGGCCTCGCGCTGTCGCCCGCGGTTGCCGCCGCCAAGGCTCGCGCCGAGGCAGAGGGCAAGACGGTCGTCGCGGCCGGCTGGGACGGCGCCGCGCGCGGCATCCTCGTCGTGGCCGACACCGTCAAGCCGACCAGCGCCGAGGCGATCCGCGCGCTGCGCGCGCTGGGACTGACGCCGATCCTGCTCACGGGCGACAACGAGGCGGCCGCGCGCCACATCGCGGCCGAAATCGGCATCGACGAGGTGATCGCCGAGGTCCTGCCGCAGGAGAAGGTCGCGGTCGTCAATCGCCTGCAATCCGACGGAAAGGTCGTCGCGATGGTCGGCGACGGCGTGAACGATGCGCCGGCGCTGGCTCAGGCCGACCTGGGGCTGGCGATGGGCACCGGCACGGACGTCGCGATCGAGGCATCCGACATAGCGCTCGTGCGCGGTGATCTGCGCAGCGCGGTCGACGCGATCCGGTTGTCGCGGAAGACGCTCGGCACCATCAGGTCGAACCTGTTCTGGGCGTTCGCGTACAACGTCGCCGCGATCCCGATCGCCGCGCTCGGGATGCTGAACCCGATGCTCGCGGGCGCGGCGATGGCGCTGTCGAGCGTTTTCGTCGTCGGCAACAGTCTGCGGCTGCGGGGGTTCCGGAGCTCGATGGGCTGATCGGTTATGCAGTTCCCGGTCGCCATGTCAAGGCCGGGGACGGCCGTGAGCTCGGCGTTCTAGGTTCACCGGTATGCGCGGTTCCCGACCGTGCGATGCAAAGGGTGATCCATGGAGACGATCGACGAGCTGACAACCGCGGCCCTGCTCGATGGCAGGTACCGGGTCGGGGAGTGCATCGGGCGTGGCGGAACGGCAGTGGTGTACCGCGCGGAGGATGTGGTTCTCGGACGGACGGTCGCTCTCAAGGTGCTGAGGACCGCGGACGACGCACTGACCGATCTGCAGCGCATCCAGAGCGAGACCGCAGTCGTGGCGTCGCTGAACCACCCGACGCTGGTTACGCTGTACGACGCGAGACTGGATCCGGAGCATACCCGGTACATGGCGATGGAATTCATCGACGGGCCGACGCTCGCGACGCGGCTGCAACACGGTCCCCTGCCCGGTACTGAGGCGGCGGACCTCGCCCGAGACCTCGCCGAAGCACTTCACGTGGTGCATCAGGCGGGCATCATCCACCGTGACGTGAAGCCGTCGAATGTGCTGTTGGGGCCACCGCTTCGGCCTGGAAGCACCTGGGCTGCGAAGCTCACGGACTTCGGCATCGCGTGCGGCCTCGACGATGCACGGCGCACGGCACCCGGCATCGCCATCGGAACCGCGGCCTACATGGCTCCGGAGCAGGTCAGGTCGTCCGAACTCACTCCGGCAGCGGATGTGTACTCGCTCGGGCTCGTGCTCCTGGAGGCGCTCACGGGCGAGTCGGCGTTCCCAGTGCGCGGCGGGGTGCAGACCGCGATCCGCCGGCTCTCCGATCCGCCGGTGGTCCCTGATTCGCTCGGCGCGGACTGGGTCGCACTGCTCACCCGGATGACACGGATGACGCCGGAGGAGCGACCTTCGGCGCACGAGGTCGCCTGCGCGGCGTACGCGCTGCGCGACGACCGTTCGCCGAATGATGTGCCCTCTCGAAGGCAGGCGGTTCTCGCCCCGGCGGCCGAGGACGTGACCGGACCTACTCAGGAGATCGACTCTCCCGATGCGCGATCGGCACTCCGAAGGTCAGGACGGCGGATGCGGGTCGGTGCGCTGAGCGTGATGTGCGCGACAGCGGCATCCATGATCGTCCTCGGCGGAGTGTGGGGTTCGGCCGGCCCGGCCGAGTCACCCGGCCGCGCCGTGACGCGTACTCCGATCATCTCCGAATCCGAGCCGCCCGCGGCCGAGACGGACACCTCGGAGGATCCGGCGACCGTGAACGACGAAGACTCGTCGACCGGCGACCGGAGCACGGCCGGCACGCCGGAGTCCGATACGGGCCCAGCGAAGGACAACCCCAACAAGGGACCTGGGAACAATTCGGGGAAAGAGAAGGGTCCGCCGGACGACGGCAAGAAGAATTGACCCGCTGAGGCGCGTCGATGACCAGTCAGGCCGGACGGACGCGGAGCACGACGTTGCCGACCTTGCGGCCGGTGTCGACGTAGCGGTGCGCGTGGACGATATCGGCGAGGTCGTAGCCGCGATCGATCACGGGCCGGAACTGCCCCGCATCGGTGAGTGCAGACAGCTCCGCGAGGTCAGCCGCGGCAGGGCTGCCGACGTTCCCGGTGACGAGCTTGCCCGTCCGGCGACTCTGTCCGCGGGCGCGCAGCATCCCCGGCAGATCGTTGATCACCAGCAGCAGCGTTCCGCCGGGGTTGATGGAGTGTTCGACCCTTGTGAAGGGCGCGTTGCCGACGCAGTCGACGATCACGTCCCATGTGCGGCCGTCGGCGGTGAAGTCCTCGCGGGTGTAGTCGATGGCCTCATCGGCGCCGAGCGCGGTGACCAGGGCAGTGTTCTTCCCGCTGGTCACGGCGCTGACGTGGGCGCCGCGCTGCGCCGCGAGTTGGATGGCTGCTGTGCCGACTGCACCGGATGCTCCGTTGACGAGAACCGTGGTGCCGGGCGTGATGATGACGTTCTTGAAGAAGCCATACGCCGTGAATCCGCCGAAGACCAGCGCGATCGCCTCGTCGAGCGGCAGCGTGCTGGGTGCCAGGGCGATGGGCCCGTCGGCGGGCATGCGGAGGTACTCGGCGTGGCCGCCGAATGCGGCACCCGGAAGCGCGATCACCCTGTCTCCCGGGGCGAACGAACTGACCCCGGGGCCGACGGCGTCGATCACCCCCGCGGCATCCATGCCGAGGACACGGCGGCGCGGCCGGAGGATGCCGAGGCCGGCTGCCGCGAGGAATCCGAGCCCTCGTGGAACATCCCGGGCGCGCGAGCGGTGGTCGGCGATGCTCACGGTGCTGGCGTGCACGCGGATGACGACCTCGCCGGCCTTCGGGACGGGGATCGGGAGCTGCTCCAGGTGCACGACCTCGGGCGGTCCGAAGCGGCGGTGCACGGCGGCTGTCATGGTGGCGTTCGTGGTCACGAGCCCATGCTCGCAGTCCGGGGCGCTCAGGACATCGGCCGATCGGCCGAAAGATCCGAATACGACAAAACCCGCGGAGAACCGAGGGTCTTGATCTGTAGCAGGAGCGGGGCTTGAACCCGCGACCTCACGATTATGAGTCGTGCGCTCTCACCAACTGAGCTACCCTGCCGCACTGCGATCCACTCGCCAGAGCAGATGCTGCGAGCCCCGAGTCAGGATTGAACTGACGACCCCTTCCTTACCATGGAAGTGCTCTGCCACTGAGCTATCGGGGCGTTGTCACCCGTGAAGGCAACCACACGAGAATACCATCACTTCGGCGTTCTCACGAAACCGGGGAGACCCCGTCGTACCTCCCGGCATTGGACTGCAGCCAGGGAAGCGGGTTGATGGTCGAGCCGTTCACGATCAGCTCGAAATGCAGGTGCGCACCGTACGAACGACCGGTGTTGCCGACCTTGCCCACGACGTCGCCGACCTTGACGGTCTGCCCGGTGGAGACCTGCAGCGAGCCGTACTGCATGTGCGAGTAATGGCTCGTGATCAGCTTGCCGTCGATGACGTGATCGATGTAGACGGTGACGCCGTAGTTGCCACCCGACTCGGTGGCGATACGGACGGTTCCGTCGGCGATCGCCTGAACCGGGGCGCCGGCGCCGGGGACGAGGTCGATGCCCTCGTGCATTCCGGTGTCGCGCATGCCGTAGCCCGAGCTCATCGCCACGCCGACGACGAACGGCCACTGGATCGACGCATCGGGATCGTTCGTATACACCGCGTTCGAGTACTTGATGCCCTGCTCGGTGGCGAGATCGATGAGCGATGCCGTCGAGAAGCTCTCCGAGCGGTGCATCGTGTCGTTCTGCACATCGCCTGACGCGACGTAGGCCTGGATCTCCTCGTCGGACACCGGGGACTCCGTCGCCTTGGCGCCTGCCACGAGTGACATCGACGTCTGCGGCTGCACTCCCTGCGCCGCGGCGACGGCTTCGGCGGGGAGCGTCATCGACACGGCGAGCAGACCCGCGATGCCCATGATCCCCACCGTGGCGCCGGTCGCCACCAGCTTGCGGCGCACCCGGCTTCTGCGCGGCGCGGTGTGCACGGCGGTGGCAGCCGTCGGAAGCTTCTGCTCGAAGATCGGGGTGTCCGCCTGCGGGACGGACGGTGCGCCAGCGACGGCGCGGAACGCACGGGATGCTGCGGTGAAGGCATCCGCACCGGACTCGGTCGCGGCCGGCTCGGGCTTGACCTTCTTGCCGGACGAAGGCTCGGCGGCAGCTTCCGCGACCGTCTCCACGACGATCTCGGTGGCCGCGACGACCGTTTTCGCCATGTCGACGACGACGGGATCCGCAGCGATCTCCGGCTCGGCGGTCTCGGTCTCGTCCGCGTTCGGTGCCGCGACGGGCTCAACGGCGCGCTGGCGCTCGCGCAGCGCCCTGCGAGAGAGCGGGGCCGCGGGCACATCCGCGGGAGCTGCGGGAGAGGCGACTTCGATGCTCAGCGGGGTCGCGAAATCCTCGGTCCGGCGACGGCTGGAACGACGCGTGCGCGCGGGCTCAGCCATAGGGGAATCGAAGGGCAAAACGGTATCTCTCGGGTGACTCGTCAAGCGGGGGGCGACTTCATCTTCGGGTGACGAAGGTAACGAACAGATAAACCCTACCCTGCGGGCGCTGAGAATGCCATGTACACGGCCGTCTAAATCTGATCGTCGAGAACGGCCGAGAGCCGAGCGTGCAGGTCGGCTCCGGCAGCGATCAGCATCGGTCGGGCGGATGCGGTGTCGAGCCGTGTCACGACCCCGCCGGCTTCGGCCACGAGAAGAGCGCCGGCGGCGAAGTCCCAGGGCTTCAGTCCCCGTTCGAAATACCCGTCGAGCCGCCCTGCTGCGACGTAGGCGAGGTCGAGGGCCGCCGCCCCCATCCGCCGCAGATCACGGGCGAGCGGCATGACCTGCCGGATCGTCGCGAGGTCGCCGTCGTGTGTGGACGGATCGTATCCGAACCCGGTCGCCAGCAATGCACCGGCCGGGTTGGTAGCCGTGACGGCGAGGCGCTGCGCGCCCAGCCAGGCTCCGCCGCCACGCGACGCGGTGAACAACTCGCCGAGCACCGGGGCGTGGACGGCGCCGGCGAGTCCGACCCAGGTGTCGGGGTCTGCGCTGCCCTGCACCGCCGCGATGCTGACGTTGTACGCCGGAATGCCGTACGCGTAGTTCACGGTGCCGTCGATCGGATCGACCACCCAGGTGATGCCCGTCGACGTCTCCGCGGCGCCGGATTCCTCGCCGAGGAAGCCGTCTCCGGGACGCTCCGCACTCAGCCGCGTCCGGATCAGGTCTTCCACGTCGCGATCCGCCTCGGTGACGATGTCAGCGAGGGTCGTCTTCGTCGCCGCGAGCAGGACTCCTGCGGTCCGACGGCGAAGCGCGAGATCACCTGCCTCGCGGGCGATGTCAGCGGCGAGGTGCCTCAGCTGTTCGGCATCAGCCGTTACGGCCGTCGTCACTGACGCGGTGCCGGAGGCGGAGGCGGGAACGCGCCGGGCGCCGGACGCGTCGGCGCCTGCGGGGCGGCCGGCTCATCGGCCGGAGAGCCGGGACCGCTGGGCACCGGCGGCACATGCGCTGCCGGAGCGGCTGGCTCGGCATCCCCCGCCTCGCCATCCGCTGATCCCGCGGACTCGTCAGGAACGGTCGGCACCTCGGGCGCTGCCGGAGCCTCAGGAGCGTGGGATCCGGACGCGTCGCCGGGGATGCCGTCGTGAGCGGCAGGCGCCCCGGCGGGCGGCACCGGGAATCCGTCCGGCCCGATCGGCGCGTCCGGCGAGGAGATGAGGCCCGTCTGCGGGTGCTGCTGGGCAGCGGCAGACTGTGTGGCTGTCTGCCCCTGCTGAGGCAGCGCCGGGAACGACGACGCCTGGCCGTAGCCCGTCTGCTGCGAGGTGGGAACGCCGGTGTAGTAGGCGTTCCAGTCCGGCGAGCCGTCGGGCATGATCGGCAACGGCGTCACACCGTCGGCGTAGGTCGGCCACTGCTGCGCAGCGGGAGCCGCGGCCACGGCGTAGCCCTGCGGAGCGCCGGCGTGCGCGCGCTTCTTCGGTGCGAACAGCGCGTTCAACAACGGGATCAGGGTCGTGCCGACGGCGGTCAGGATCGCGAGTGCGACGACGATGCGCCAGTAGAGGTCGCCGTAGGTGAACGTGTCGGGGAACGTCAGGTAAAACACGAGCATCGCCACCAGCAGCACGAGCATCACGATCGTGACGTAGAAGATGACCTGCGTGAACGTCGTCACATACCGGCGGGTCGCCGGGACGAACAGGCGCACGTGGAGGAGCGCCAGCTGCAGGACCCCGATGATGACCAGCAGCAGGAAGAACCGCCCCACCCCGCCGGTGTACTCGTACTCGTCATCCGGAAGCCAGATCTTGATGGCGCCCGCGATCAGTGCGACGATCCACGTGATCATGCTCGCCAGCGCCAGCCAGTCCGGACGCCGCGGCGCGAGCCCGGCCTCGAGGATCGCGATGCCGGCGAATGCCGCGAGCAGCAGGATCGTGAGGAACGCACGGCCGATGATGCCGTCCTGATCGCCGACGAGAACCCAGACCACGCAGACCAGGGCGGCCGCGATCAGCGCGCCGATCGCGATCCAGATCGCTCCGCGGATCAGCAGCGATGCGTTCGTCTTCGCTCCTGCTTCATTGACCTCTGACATGGTGTCCCCTCTTCGGCCGTTGATGCTCTCATCCTCGCACGCAGGGACGACTTCGCACCGGGCTTCGCCCGAATTGTGGGGAACTCAGCGAGCCTTCTTCGCGGATGCCGCGGCGAACCCGGCGACTCGGGCCTTGGCATCCGCGGTGTCGAAGGCGGCGCCGATCGACCGTGCCTCCTCGTCGAGCTGTTCAGCGAACGAGCGCGAGGGCTGCGAGCGCACGAGTCGCTTGGCCTGGCCGTAGGCACCCGCGGCGCCGGCGAGCCAGAATCGGGCGACCTCCTCGGCGCGTGCGCGCACGAGGTCGGCCTCGTCCGCGGCATCCTGACCGCCGACGACCTCGGCGACCAGGCCCCACTCGAGAGCCTCCGCGGCGGTGAGCAGGCGGTCCTGCAGCACGAGCTGAAGCGCACGGCGGCTTCCGACGGCACCCGCGAGCTGGGCCGAGACCGACAGATCGGGGGTGAGCCCGATGTTCGCGTAGAGGCTGCCGAGCTTGGAACGGCCGCCGACGACGGCGTAGTCGGTGCTGAGCAGGATGCCGAGACCGCCGCCCGCGGTCGTGCCGTGAGCTGCGGCGACCACCGGGATCGCCGACTCGGTGAGCGAGCGGATGCCTTCATTGATGACGCCTGCGAGTTCGGTGAGCGGCGCTCCGTCCCCCATCGTGGAGGCCATCTCGAGGACGTCTCCGCCCGCACAGAACGAGGGCCCGGCCGCATCCAGGAGGATGGCGCGCACGTCGTCTCGGGAAGTCGCCTCGGCCGTGGCATCCCGCCATGCATGCGCGAGATCCGCGTTGAAGGCGTTCAGGCGGGTCGGGCGGTTCAATGTGAGGCGCGCGAGACCCTCATCGACCGAGAACAGGATGGCATCGCTCATGGGCATCTCCTTCGAAGCGCGGACTTCGCCAGCCTAGCGAGCCCGTGCAGTCAATCCGTGTCCTCTTGTACGCGTGCGACAAAGCGCTCCATGCGGCGACGGGTGCCGTCCAGTCGCATGTCCACCTGCCCGGCGGCGCGCACCTCGTTCGGAGCGAGCGGATGCGCGAGCCGCACGTTCTCGTGGCAGGAGAGGTCGGCGCACATGTAGGTGCCGACGCTGTCGCCGCGATGCCCGGCCGCGCCGGCCTTGCGCGCGGCGAATAGCGCGACCTGGCTGCCGGGCTGCATCGTGTGGCAGATGTTGCACATGCCGTTGCGGCTCCTGCCCGGGTCACTGGCGCGCAGAACGATCCCCACGACGCCGTTATCGGTCTCGACGACGATGCACCCGCGTTTGCTGGATGCCGGATCCCGCCAGGCCAGGAAATCGTGGAAGTCCCAGTCGACGAGGATGAAGTCGTGCGGCATCTCGATCATCCGCAGCTCGTCTTCGCCGGCGTTGATGAACGCCGCGCGGACGTCGGACTCGGTGAGCGCTCGCATCGCGCCAGTCTATGAACTCGTCACGGAGGCGCGCTCGCGGTCGCGGCTCCGATCGCGGATGAGGAAGCCGAAGCCGAACGCGACGAAGAACATCAGCACGCCGTAGACCGCGGCTGGCAGGCTCAGCTCGACCGAGCCGAGGACGGTCTGCGCGATCACGATGGCGAGTGTGGCGTTGTGGATGCCGATCTCGAACGATGACGCGATCGCCTGGCGCCGACCGATCTTCAGCAGCCGCGGCACGGTGTACCCGACCGCGAGGCTGATCAGGCAGAAGACGATCGTGATCAGGGCGAGAGTGGCGAAGTTCTCGATCAGCAGCGCCCAGTTGGATGCCACGGCACCCGCGATCACGATGACGAGGATGATGACGCTCGCGATCCGCACGGGGCGGTCCATGCCGTCAGCGAACTTCGGCCAGAACCGACGGATGAGCATGCCGAGCGCGACCGGCAGCAGCACGATCGCGAAGACCTCGAGGGCCTTCGACCACTGCAGTCCCAACTGATCATCGAACGGGTTGAAATACATGATCGCGAAGTTCGTGATCAGAGGCAGCGTGATCACTGCGATGACGGAGTTCACGGCGGTGAGTGAGATGTTCAGCGCGATGTCGCCGCGGAACAGGTGGCTGTAGAGGTTCGCCGTCGTGCCGCCGGGCGAGGCGGCGAGCATCATCATGCCGACAGCGAGCACGGGCGGAAGCTGGAACAGCAGCACGAGCCCGAAGCAGATCGCCGGCAGCAGCAGAAGCTGGCACGCGAGGGCGACGAGCACGGCTTTCGGCTGCTTGAGCACGCGCGCGAAGTCGGCGAGGGTGAGGCTCAGGCCGAGGCCGAGCATGATGATGCCGAGGGCGACGGGCAATCCGATGGTGGTCAACGCTGATCCCATGGTGCTCAGTGTGGCGGATACCGGGCCGCGGCGTCATGCATGCGAGGTGCGCGTGTCTTCCCGGTTCCCGCGAGACCGGCGAGATCGGCGGAGCACGGTGAACGCACAGATGACCCCCTCGCCGGCCTGGGGGAGCCAAGCGAGGGGGCCACTGAATGCCGTCGCCGCCTAGCGATCTGGGAAATCTACACAGCGGCGGACGGCCCTTTCACGAGACGCAAGGCTGGACGCCCCTCCGCAACCGTGCCCCGTGGAGTTCAACGCTATGGCGGCGAGAACAAGGCCGTCGAGCCATTGCACTCAAGGTCCGAGACGTGCTAGCCCTGCTTGATAACCGTCTGAGGGCCCCCGCTGTGCGGAGGCCCTCAGGACATGTGGTGGCAAGTGAGGGATTCGAACCCCCGAATGCAATGCAGGCTGATTTACAGTCAGCTCCCTTTGGCCGCTTGGGTAACTTGCCAAGTGCACACCCGTCCAGCTTGTACAGCCAACCGGGGGCGCGAGTATCAATCATACCTGCCGAGCGCAGGTGCAAGAAATCGAAACGTCAGCTGCCGTGCACGCCGCGTTCGCCTCTCTCGAGCGACTCCGGGGTGCGCAGCAGGCCGCCCTCCGCACGGCACGTCGCGGCCGCGACCTGCATGGCCCGATCGAGCAGTCGCCGCCACAGCTCCCCGGTCTCCGGGCGGCCCCCGACGAGCCCCTCGGCGACTCCCGCCAGCGTCGCATCCCCGGCGCCGACCGTGTCGACGATGGGCCCGGGAAGCTCCGAGATCGGAGCGGTGAAGACACCGGCATCCGCCTCGAGGGTCGCGCCATCCTTGCCCGCAGTCGCGAGCACGGCCTGGGCGCCGGCTTCGCGAAGATGCGCACGCAGGGCGTCGAGGTCTCCGTCGTACAGGAGCGAGGCATCGTCCGAGCCGACCTTGACGATCGCGGCATCCGCGGCCATCCGCTCGAAGCCGCGCACGAACTCGGCGCGATCGCTGAGCATTCCAGCGCGCGGGTTCGGGTCGATCGCGACCCTGGCGCCCGCGAGGGCGTCGATCACGGCATCCACCTCGACGGGATCGTCGAACGGGAAGCAGCTGATCACCGCCAGATCGGCGTCGGCGATCGCCTGCCGCGCCTCCTCGCCGTATTGGATGCTGCGCCGCTGAGCCGCCTCGTTGAAGACGTACGTGGGCTCGCCGTGCGCGTCGCGCTGCACGATCGCCCGGGAGGATCCGTGCGGCGCCGCACTCGAGATCAGCCGCACGTCGTGATCGGCGAGGTACTCGCGGATGTGCGAGCCGGCCTCGTCGTCGCCGACCATCGCGATCAGGGTGCTCGGGATGCCGAGACGCCGCAGTCCCACCGCGACGTTCAGCGCCGCGCCGCCGACGAGCTCGCGCACACCGCCGGCGTCGTGGATCTCATCGATGAGGGCATCGCCGATGATCACGGCGCGAAGTGTGTGCGGCATCCCCTCATTCTGTCGCACGGCGCGCTACGTTGTCGGCATGAGGACTCCTCGCACGGGCATGGCGGCCGCAGCGTTCCTTCTCGCGGCAGCGCTCACGGGGTGTACCGGGGCCCCGCCCGAGGAAACGCCCACGGCTGAGACTCCCGTAGCGTCGGAGAGCCCGTCGCCGACGGCATCCGACTCACCCGAGCCGAGTGAGACGCCGTCGGCCGCACTCATCCCGATCCCGGAGGACTGCCGCGCGATCCTGTCGGACGATGTGCTCGCACAGCTTGAGGACGTGCCCCTGAACGATCCCGCCGTCGGCCCCTCCGGCATCCAGCCCGACGGATCGCTGCTGTGCATCTGGCGCGACCCGCGCGCAGACACGACCGCGCTCATCACGAAGATCTCGCACCTGAACCGCGGTCCGGCGCTCGACATGCTGAACGATCTCGCCGATGACGAGGGCTTCACGTGCTTCACGCCGGACGAGGGCACCCGCTGCGAGAAGACGTGGGAGAACGAGATGTACCCGGTCACCGACGGACGGACGCTGTTCTGGCGGGACGACGTGATGATCGACACGAGCTACTCGAACCTCGCGCCGAGCGGCTACACCTCGAGCATCGTGGCGAGCCTGTTCGACTAGTGGGCTGATTTCCTGCGGCAGGGGTCGCAAGCGGCGGCCACCACGCCGATCAGGCAGCCAGATGCGACCCCTCGTCCGATCCAGCGACGACGAAGGCCCCGCACCTCCGAAGAGGGGCGGGGCCTTCGATCAGCTATCTCAGTTGTACGTGCCCGGAGTCACGTCATCCGTCGAGAACGCGTCGAAGTCGACGTATCCGAAGTCGCCCTCGGCGTACGCGCCGTCGGATGCGAAGATCCGGTTCGGGTAACGCTCGCTCTTGGCTTCCTCGGTCGCCTCGACCGTGACGTTGCGGTACTTCGAGAGACCCGTTCCGGCGGGGATGAGCTTACCGATGATGACGTTCTCCTTGAGACCGACCAGCGGGTCGCGCTTGCCCTGCATCGCAGCCTCGGTGAGCACGCGGGTCGTCTCCTGGAACGAGGCGGCGGACAGCCACGACTCGGTCGCAAGCGACGCCTTGGTGATACCCATCAGCTCCGAGCGGCCGGACGCGGGGCGCTTGCCCTCTGCCACAGCCTCGCGGTTGATCGACTGGTAGCGCTTGAGGTCGACCATCTCACCCGGCAGCAGGGTCGTGTCGGCGTGATCGACGACGGTGACCTTGCGGAGCATCTGACGGACGATGACCTCGATGTGCTTGTCGTGGATCGGCACACCCTGCGAGCGGTAGACGCCCTGGACACCGCCGACGAGGTACTTCTGCACCTCGCGGGCACCCATGACGCGCATGACCTCCTTGGGGTCGAGCGTTCCGACCTGCAGGGGCTGACCGACCGTGACGTGCTGACCGTCCTCGACGAGAAGCGTCGCACGCTTCAGCACCGGGTAGACGACCTCTTCATCACCATTGTCGGGCGTGAGGATGACCTTCTTGGCCTTGTCCGTCTCGTCGATCGTGATGCGGCCATCGGCCTCGGCGATCGGCGATGCGCCCTTGGGCGTGCGAGCCTCGAAGAGCTCCTGCACACGGGGCAGACCCTGAGTGATGTCATCCGCCGATGCCGAACCACCGGTGTGGAACGTACGCATCGTCAGCTGGGTACCGGGCTCACCGATCGACTGGGCCGCGATGATGCCGACGGCCTCGCCGATGTCGACGGTCTTGCCGGTCGCGAGCGAGCGGCCGTAGCACTGCGCGCAGACGCCGACAGCCGAGTCGCAGGTCAGCACCGAGCGGACCTTGATGGTCTCGACACCGAGCTCGACGAGCTTGTCGATCAGCACGTCTCCCACGTCGTCGCCGGCCGCGGCGAGAACCTCGCCCGACTCGCTGACGACATCGGCCGCCAGGGTACGGGCGAACACCGAGTTCTCGACGTTCGCGTCGCGCACCAGCTCACCCTGCGAGTTCGGAGCGGCGATCGGGAGCTCGAGGCCCTTCGACGTGCCGCAGTCCTCTTCGCGGATGATGACGTCCTGCGAGACGTCCACCAGACGACGGGTCAGGTAACCCGAGTCGGCGGTACGCAGAGCGGTGTCGGCCAGACCCTTACGGGTACCGTGCGTCGCGATGAAGTACTCCGCCACCGACAGACCCTCGCGGTACGAGGAGATGATCGGACGCGGGATGATCTCACCCTTGGGGTTGTTCACCAGACCACGCATGCCCGCGATGTTGCGGATCTGCAGCCAGTTACCACGAGCACCTGACGACACCATGCGGTTGATGGTGTTGTCCTCGGGGAAGTTGGCGCGCATCGCGGCCTGAACCTCGTCGGTCGCCTCGGTCCAGATCTTGATGAGCTCCTGACGACGCTCGGCGTCGGTGGTGAGACCCTTCTCGTACTGCGACTGGACCTTTGCGGCCTGCTTCTCGTAGCCGGCGACGATCTCCTTCTTGTTCGGAGGCGTCAGGATGTCGCTCAGGGCGACGGTGACTCCCGAGCGCGTCGCCCAGTAGAAACCGGCATCCTTGATGCGGTCCAGCGTCGCAGCCGTCTCGACCTTGGGGTACTCCTCGGCCAGCTTGTTGACGATCTGCGACAGCTTGCCCTTGTCGGCAGGCTCGCGGACGAAGGGGTAGCCCTTCGGCAGCGTCGCGTTGAAGATCGCCTGACCCAGCGAAGCGTCGACCAGGCCGTGCTTCTCGTAGCCCTCCGGAGCCTCGCCCTCAAGGAAGTTGAGGCCGGGGATGCGGATGCGGACCTTCGCCTGCAGGTCGAGGGTTCCCTCGTCCTTGGCGAGGATCGCCTCGGAGACCGAACCGAACGCACGCCCCTCGCCCTTGGCGCCCTCCTTGACCACCGTGAGGTGGTGCAGACCGATGATCATGTCCTGCGAGGGCAGGGTGACCGGACGGCCGTCGGACGGCTTCAGGATGTTGTTCGACGCGAGCATCAGCACGCGGGCCTCGGCCTGAGCCTCGACCGACAGCGGCAGGTGCACAGCCATCTGGTCACCGTCGAAGTCGGCGTTGAACGCGGCACATACGAGCGGGTGCAGCTGGATCGCCTTGCCCTCGACGAGCTGCGGCTCGAACGCCTGGATGCCGAGGCGGTGCAGCGTGGGCGCACGGTTCAGCAGCACGGGACGCTCGCGGATGATCTCCTCGAGCACGTCCCAGACCTCGGGACGGGTGCGCTCGACGGCACGCTTGGCGGCCTTGATGTTCTGCGAGTGACCGAGGTCGATCAGGCGCTTGATCACGAACGGCTTGAACAGCTCGAGCGCCATCTGCTTGGGCAGACCGCACTGGTGCAGCTGCAGCTGCGGGCCGACGACGATGACCGAACGGCCCGAGTAGTCGACGCGCTTGCCGAGCAGGTTCTGGCGGAAACGACCCTGCTTGCCCTTCAGCATGTCGCTGAGGGACTTCAGGGCGCGGTTGCCGGTACCGGTGACGGGGCGACCACGGCGGCCGTTGTCGAACAGTGCGTCGACGGCCTCCTGCAGCATGCGCTTCTCGTTGTTGACGATGATCTCGGGGGCGCCGAGGTCGATCAGACGACGAAGACGGTTGTTGCGGTTGATCACACGACGGTAGAGGTCGTTGAGGTCACTCGTGGCGAAGCGGCCACCGTCGAGCTGCACCATCGGGCGCAGCTCCGGCGGGATCACCGGCACGACGTCGAGAACCATGGATGCCGGGCTCATGCCGGTCTCCAGGAAGGAGTTGACGACCTTCAGACGCTTGATCGCGCGGATCTTGCGCTGGCCCTTGCCCTCGGAGATCTGCAGGTGCAGGCTCTCGGCCTCGGCCTGCAGGTCGAAGGCGGCCAGGCGGCGCTGGATCGACTCCGCACCCATGTGGGCCTCGAAGTACTGGCCGAAGCGGTCCTGCAGCTCGTGGAAGACGTCGTCCTCCGGGCGCAGGGCGCCGACCTCGAGCGTGCGGAAGTCCTCCCACACGCGCTCGAGCTTGGCGATGGCGTCGTCTGCGCCCTTGCGCAGCTGCGACATCTCCTTCTCGGCGGCGTCCTTGACCTTCTTCTTCGCGTCGGCCTTGGCGCCCTCGGCCTCGAGTGCCGCGAGCTCCTCCTCCAGCTTGGTGAGGCGCTCGGCGATCTTCGCATCGCGACGATCGGCGAGCGTCTTCAGCTCGAGGCGGACGTTGTTCTCCTGCGTGGCCAGGTCGCGGTGACGAGCATCCTCATCGACCGAGATGACCATGTACGCCGCGAAGTAGATGACCTTCTCGAGGTCCTTCGGCGCCATGTCGAGCAGGTACCCGAGGCGCGAAGGCACGCCCTTGAAGTACCAGATGTGGGTGACGGGAGCGGCGAGCTCGATGTGGCCCATACGCTCGCGACGGACGGAGCTCTTGGTGACCTCCACGCCGCAGCGCTCGCACACGATGCCCTTGAAGCGGACGCGCTTGTACTTCCCACATGCACATTCCCAGTCGCGGGAAGGGCCGAAGATCTGCTCGCCGAACAGACCGTCCTTCTCGGGCTTGAGGGTGCGGTAGTTGATGGTTTCGGGCTTCTTCACCTCACCGAAGGACCATCCGCGGATGTCGTCAGCGGTGGCCAGGCCGATGCGAAGCTCATCGAAGGTGTTTGACTCGAGCACTAGTTCTCCTGTGTCTCAATAAATTTCTGTGATCAGACGCTGGGCGAAGCCGCGCGTCAGATCTCGTCGATCGAGGCGGACTCGAATCGGCTGGAGATGTTGATACCGAGCTCTTCGGCGGCACGGAATGCCTCGTCGTCGGTGTCGCGGAGGTTGACAGCCGTGCCGTCTGCCGAGAGGACCTCGACATTCAGGCAGAGCGACTGCATCTCCTTCATGAGCACCTTGAAGGACTCGGGGATGCCGGGCTCCTGGATGTTCTCGCCCTTGACGATCGCCTCGTACACCTTGACGCGGCCGAGGATGTCGTCGGACTTGATCGTGAGGAGCTCCTGGAGCGCGTATGCCGCACCGTATGCCTCGAGTGCCCACACCTCCATCTCGCCGAAGCGCTGTCCGCCGAACTGCGCCTTACCACCGAGCGGCTGCTGGGTGATCATCGAGTACGGACCGGTCGAACGGGCGTGGATCTTGTCGTCGACCAGGTGGTGGAGCTTCAGGATGTACATGTAGCCGACGGAGATCGGTGCCGGGAACGGCTCTCCGGAGCGGCCGTCGAACAGCTGGGTCTTGCCCGAGCGGTCGATGAGGCGGTCACCGTCGCGCGTCGGCAGCGTCGAGTCGAGCAGGCCTGCGATCTCGTGCTCCTCGGCACCGTCGAACACCGGGGTGGCGACCTTGGTGCCAGGCGCGGCCTCGAAGGCCTCCTGCGGCAGGTGGACGGCCCACTCCGGGGTGCCCTCGACCTTCCAGCCCTGCTTCGCGATCCACCCGAGGTGGGTCTCGAGCACCTGGCCGAAGTTCATTCGGCCGGGGATGCCGAGCGGGTTCAGCACGATGTCGACGGGCGATCCGTCGGCGAGGAACGGCATGTCCTCGACCGGCAGGATCTTCGCGATGACGCCCTTGTTGCCGTGACGGCCGGCGAGCTTGTCACCCTCGGTGATCTTGCGCTTCTGGGCGATGTAGACCACGACGCGGCGGTTGACGCCCGAGCCGAGCTCGTCGTCGCCGTCCTCGGCGTTGAACTCCTTGACGGCGATGATCGTGCCCTGCTCGCCGTGCGGCACCTTCAGCGAGGTGTCGCGGACCTCGCGGCTCTTCTCGTTGAAGATCGCGCGGAGCAGGCGCTCCTCGGCCGACAGCTCGGTCTCGCCCTTCGGCGTGACCTTGCCGACCAGGATGTCGCCGGGGCGGACCTCGGCGCCGATGCGGATGATGCCGCGCTCGTCGAGGTCCTTCAGCAGCTCAGGGCTGACGTTGGGGAGGTCACGGGTGATCTCCTCCTTGCCGAGCTTGGTGTCGCGGGCATCGACCTCGTACTCCTCGATGTGGATCGAGGAGAGGGTGTCGTCCTTCACCAGGTCCTGGCTGAGGATGATGGCATCCTCGAAGTTGTAGCCCTCCCACGTCATGAACGCGACGAGCAGGTTCTTGCCCAGCGCCAGCTCACCGTTCTCGGTGGCGGGTCCGTCGGCGATGACCTCGCCGACCTCGACGCGCTCACCGGCCGAGACGACGACCTTCTGGTTGTAGGACGTGCCCTGGTTCGAGCGGTCGAATTTGCGCAGGTGGTACTCCTGCGTGCCGCCCTCGTCGAGCTGCACGACCACGCGGTCTGCGGAGACCTCGGTGACGACACCGGCCTTGTCGGCGGTCAGGACGTCGCCGGCGTCGATGGCCGCGTAGCCCTCCATACCGGTTCCGACCAGCGGGGAGTCGCTGCGCAGCAGCGGCACGGCCTGACGCTGCATGTTGGCGCCCATGAGCGCGCGCTGAGCGTCATCGTGCTCGAGGAACGGCACGAGCGAGGTCGCCACCGACACCATCTGACGCGGCGAGACGTCCATGTAGCCGATCTCGGCGGGCTCGAACATGTCGACCTCACCGCTGCCGCCCTTCGGGCGAGCCAGCACGTGGCTGTCGACGAAGTGCTTCTTCTCGTCGAGCACGGCGTTGGCCTGCGCGATGTTGAAGTCGTTCTCCTCGGCTGCCGTGAGGTAGTCGATGTCATCGGTGACCACGCCGTCGACGACGCGACGGTACGGGGTCTCGATGAAACCGAAGGAGTTGATGCGCGCGAAGGTCGCGAGCGACCCGATCAGACCGATGTTCGGGCCTTCAGGGGTCTCGATGGGGCACATGCGTCCGTAGTGCGACGGGTGGACGTCACGGACCTCGACACCGGCGCGGTCACGGGACAGACCACCGGGGCCCAGCGCTGAAAGGCGGCGCTTGTGGGTCAGACCCGCGAGCGGGTTGTTCTGGTCCATGAACTGCGACAGCTGCGAGGTTCCGAAGAACTCCTTGATCGCGGCGACGACGGGGCGCACGTTGATCAGCGTCTGCGGCGTGATCGCCTCGATGTCCTGCGTGGTCATGCGCTCGCGGACGACGCGCTCCATGCGGGACAGACCGGTGCGGACCTGGTTCTGGATGAGCTCGCCGACGGCGCGGATGCGACGGTTGCCGAAGTTGTCGATGTCATCGGTGGCGATGCGGATCTCGGCCTTCTTGCCGCTGCGCAGACCCTCGAAAGTCTCGTCGCCGCGGTGCAGGCGCACCAGGTACT
This sequence comes from Microbacterium abyssi, assembly GCF_015277895.1. Taxonomy (NCBI): domain Bacteria; kingdom Bacillati; phylum Actinomycetota; class Actinomycetes; order Micrococcales; family Microbacteriaceae; genus Microbacterium; species Microbacterium abyssi. The sequence continues at coordinate 2,607,998 of NZ_CP063815.1, forward strand.
TGATGGTCGCCACGATGTCCTCGACGGTCAGGACCGACGAGTCCAGCGGCTGGTTCAGGCCCAGCTTCTGGTTGATCTTGTAGCGGCCGACCTTGGCGAGGTCGTAGCGCTTGGCGTTGAAGTAGAAGTTGTCCAGCAGCGCGCGGGCGGCCTCTGCGGCGACCTGCTCGCCCGGACGGAGCTTGCGGTAGATGTCGCGAAGCGCGTCTTCCTTGGTGAGGATGGTGTCCTTGGCCAGGGTCTCCTCGATGGAGGGGAAGCCGGCGAACTCGACGAGGATCTCCTCGCTGGTCATGCCGAGGGCCTTGAGGAAGACTGTGACGGACTGCTTGCGCTTGCGGTCGATGCGGACGCCGACCTGGTCGCGCTTGTCGATCTCGAACTCGAGCCATGCGCCACGGCTCGGGATGACGCGAGCGGAGACGATGTCCTTGTCGGAGGTCTTGTCCGGCGTCTTGTCGAAGTAGACACCCGGCGAGCGCACGAGCTGCGAGACGACGACACGCTCGGTGCCGTTGATGATGAAGGTTCCCTTGCTGGTCTGCAGCGGGAAGTCGCCCATGAAGACGGTCTGAGTCTTGATCTCACCGGTCTGGTGGTTCATGAACTCGGCCTCGACGTACAGCGGGGCGGCGTAGGTCTTGCCGCGCTCCTTGCACTCGTCGATCGAGTACTTCTCGGGCTCGAGGTACGGGTTCGTGAAGCTCAGCTGCATCGTCTCGCTGAGGTCTTCGATCGGAGAGATCTCCTCGAAGATCTCCTCGAGACCGCTGAACTCGTTGAGGTCCTTGCGACCGGCCTTCTTACCCTCGGCGACACGCGCCTTCCAGGTGTCGTTGCCGACGAGCCAGTCGAACGACTCGGTCTGCAGCGCGAGAAGGTCGGGGACCGTCAGCGTGTCGGAGATCTTGGCGAACGAGAGACGCGATGCTCCGCGTCCGTTCTTGTTGGTGGTGGATGTGGATGCGTTGGGAGCAGCAGCCAAGGGAATAACCTCCGTGAGCCCCGCAGGGCTTCTCGATTCCTTTGTCGTCAGGTGGAGTGCGCGCTCACATGCTCAACATCTGCCGACCACCATATGAGGGCAGGGAGAAAGGAGGCGCAAGGAACAACTATACGAGGTAATTCGCGACATGGCAAGCCTGATCCTTGACCAATTCCGGATGCTGCGGTAAAAGCCCCCTCGCGGGTCGAAAGGTCAGGCGATGTTGAGCTCGTTGCCGGGGATGGATGCCAGCAGACGGCGGGTGTACGGGTCGCGAGGGTTCGTGAAGATCTCCTCCGAGGATGCCGCCTCCACGAGCGCGCCGTCCTTCATCACGCACACGTAGTCGCTGATCAGCCGCACCACCGCGAGGTCGTGCGAGATGAACAGATAGCTCAGGCCGTACTCGCGCTGCAGATCGCCGAGCAGGCGCAGGATCTGATCCTGCACCAGGACGTCCAGCGCCGAGACCGGCTCGTCGCAGACGATCAGGTCGGGCGAGAGGGCGAGCGCGCGGGCGATCGCGACGCGCTGCCGCTGACCGCCGGAGAGCTCGGACGGGTACCGGCGCAGCATCGACTGCGGCAGCGCGACGTCGTCGAGCAGCTGCCGGACGCGCTTGCGCCGGTCGGCACCGCTCCCCCGCCGGTAGAACTCCAGCGGCTCGGCGATCAGACGCTCGATCGTGAACATCGGATTCAGGCTCGAGTACGGGTCCTGGAAGATCGGCTGCACGCGCTGCCGGAAGTCCCTGGTGTCCGCACGGTTCAAGGAGGCGATGTCCTTGCCCTCGTAGCGGATGACGCCTTTGGTCGGCTCGAACAGCTTCAGCAGCATCCGCGCCGTCGTCGTCTTGCCCGACCCCGACTCGCCCACGATCGCGACGGTCTCGCCGCGCGGGATCGCCAGCGAAACGTCGTTCACCGCGACGAAGTCCTCGCCGCGTCCGCGGACGGGGAACACCTTGGTGAGATTCTCGATCTCGACGATGTTGTCGGGTGGGGAGGCTGCGGTGGCAGTCGTCGTTTCGACTCGCTGCGCTCGCTCAACGCGTTTCGTCTCGCCTTCGGCTCGCTCAACGACCCGCGGCGAGTCGGGCTCATCGGTCGGGACGGCGCCAGAGGCGGCGGTGAAGGCCTCCGGCTGCAGGCGCGCGACGGCGACCGACGGGGCGGCCTTCACGAGCGACTGGGTGTACGGGTGCTGCGGATCCTCGAGGATCTGCTTCGCATCGCCCTGCTCGACGACCTTGCCGCGGTGCATGACGATGACGCGCTCGGCGCGTTCGGCAGCGAGGCCCAGGTCGTGCGTGATGAGCAGCACGGCCGTCCCGAGCTCGCGGGTCATCGCGCCGATCTGATCGAGGATCGTCTGCTGCACCGTGACGTCCAGGGCGCTGGTCGGCTCGTCCGCGATGAGCAGCCGCGGCTTGCAGGCCAGCCCGATCGCGATGAGCGCGCGCTGGCGCATGCCGCCGGAGAACTCGTGCGGGTACTGCTTGGCGCGCTTGGCGGCATCCGGGAGGCCGGCCGCCTCGAGCGCCTCGACGACCTTCTGCGAGACGTTCTGGCGGTTCGCGAGTCCGTGCGCCAGCAGCGTCTCGGCGACCTGCGTGCCGATCTTGGCGACCGGGTTGAGGTTGGACATCGGGTCCTGCGGGACGAGTCCGATGTCACGCCCGCGGATGCCGCGCAGCTCGCTCTCGGAAGCCTTGGAGATCTCGCGACCGTCCAGGCGGATGCTGCCGCCGGCGATGCGGCCGCCACCGGCGAGGAGTCCGATGATCGCCATCGCGGTGGTCGACTTGCCCGAGCCGGACTCGCCCACGATCGCGACGGTCTCGCCTTCGGAGATGTCGAGATCGACGCCCTCGACCGCGTGGACGGTGCCGTCCATGGTGTTGAAGTCGACCGCGAGATCGCGGACGGACAGCAGCGGAGCATCCATGCTCTGTTGTTCCTTGCTCATGTCAGCGCGCCCTCGTCCTCGGATCCATGGATTCTCGCAGCGCCTCGCCGAACAGCGTGAAACCGAGCGCTGTGACGGCGATGCAGATGCCGGGGAAGAACGCCAGCCACGGGGCGATCGCCAGCTCGCTCTGCGCGTAGGTCAGCATCCGGCCCCATTCGGCCGTCTCGGGGCGTCCGCCGCCGAGGCCGAGGAACGACAGCGCCGCAGCGTCGATCACGGCCGTCGCGAGCGTCAGGGTCCCCTGCACGATGACTGGGCCGATGGCGTTGGGCAGGACGTGCGACATCGTGATGCGGCCCCGGCCGAGACCGAGGGTCTGCGCCGACAGCACATAGTCGCTGGAGCGCTGCTGCAGCATCGACGCGCGAAGAAGCCGGGCGAAGATGGGCACCTGCGAGGCACCGATCGCGATCATCACCGCGAACGGTGTCTGACCGAGGATCGCCGCGATCGAGACCGCGAGCAGCAGGTTCGGCACCGACAGGATGATGTCGACGATGCGCATGATGAGCGTATCGACCCAGCCGCCGAACGTTCCGGCGATGAGACCCAGCAGCATTCCGCCGACCAGGCCCAGCGCGGTGGAGACCACACCGACGAGCAGCGACGCCCGCGCGCCCCAGATGAGCTTGGACAGCACGTCGCCGCCGAAGCGGTCCAGGCCCAGCGGGAACTCCGGCAGTTCGCCGGGACCGGGGATGTGCGTCGGGGTGATGTCGCGCGCTCCGGGGAGCGCCGTCTCGGGGTAGGGCGCGAGGATCTGGGCGAGGACGGCGACGAGGACGAACACCAGGACGATGACGGCACCGATCCAGGCGGTCGGGTTGCGGCGCATGCGCACGAAGACGTCGCGCCAGAATCCGCCGGGGCTCTCCTTGCCCTCCCGCTGCGCGATCGCAGCGGTGTCGAGGACTCCCCCGCCTTGCGCAGGGGGCAGCACGGGGCTGGTCATTGGACCCTCACTCTCGGGTCGATGATGCTGTACGACACATCAACGGCCAGGTTTATCAGCGCATAGGCGATCGCGATGAAGATGATGAACCCCTGCAGCACCGGGAAGTCGCGGGTGAAGATGGCACGCGCGAGGAACGAGCCGACGCCGGGGAAGGCGAAGACCGTCTCGGTGAGGACCGCGCCGGAGATCAGGAGCCCCGTCTGCAGGCCGATCGTTGTGATGACCGGCAGCATCGCGTTGCGCAGGATGAACCGGCTGCGCAGCGTCGAGTTGGCGACGCCCTTCGCGCGGCCGGTGCGGACGTAGTCGGCGTTCTGCACCTCGAGGACGCTCGCCCTGGTGATGCGGACGATGATCGCGAGCGGGATCGTGCCGAGCGCGATCGCCGGGAGGATCAGGTGCAGGATGGCATCCCACGATGCGTCGAACTCCCCCGTGATGATGCCGTCCCACACGTAGAAACCGGTGGGGTGTGTGGCATCTATTCGCGGATCCTGTCTGCCGTCGGCCGGAAGCCAGCCGAGCTGGACCGCGAAGACGTACTTCAGGATGAAGGCCAGGAAGAACACCGGGATGGTGATGCCGACCAGGCTCAGCACCACGGAGGCGTGGTCGCTGAACTTACCGTGCCGGCGTGCGGCCCAGTATCCGAGCGGCACGCCGATGCCGATCGCGATGATGAGCGCCGCGATGGAAAGTTCGATCGTGGCCGGAAAGCGCCGGAAGAACTCCTCTGTCACCGGGCGGTTCGTCTGGATCGACGTGCCGAAGTCGCCCTGCAGGAGTCGGCCGATCCAGATGAAGTACTGCTCGATGAGGGGCCGATCGAACCCGTACAGCTTGTTGACCCGTTCGATGGCCTCCGGGGTCGCCTTCTCGCCGAGAAGGGCGACGGCCGGACCGCCGGGGAGGGCCCTGACCCAGGCGAACAGCAGGATGCTGAGCCCGAACAGGGTGGGGATGAGGAACAGCAGTCTCCTGCCGATGGTGCGCAGCAAGTGGTACTCCGATTGCGTAGACGAGCGCGATCCGCCCCGCGCCCTCCGCATGAAAGGGGACGGGCGCGGGGCGGATCGCTATCGCGTCACTTCGTGAGGACGATCTGGTTGAAGACCTCGTCGTTCACCGGGCTCGCCGGGTAGCTCTCGACCCGAGGGTCGAAGGCCAGCGTGGGAGCCGGGTGCGCCAGCGGCACACCGGGGATGAACTCCGCGACCATCTCGTTGATGTCCTGGTACAGCCCGGTCTGCTCCTCGAGGTCCGGGACGCCGCGCGCCTCGGCCAGGGCGTCGAACAGCTCGGGGTTGTCGAAGCCCCACTCCGAGCTCTGCGCACCGAAGAAGACGCCGACGAAGTTGTCGGTGTCGTTGTAGTCACCGGTCCAGCCGAGCAGGTGGATGCCGTGGTCCGCGGTGCCGGTGGTGCGGTCGAGGTACTCGACCCACTCCTCCGAGACCGGAGTCGTCTCGACACCGACTTCAGCGAGCTGCGACGAGAGCACCGTGAAGATCTGCTCGGGGTCCGGCATGTACGGACGCGAGACGTTGACCGGGTAGTTGAAGTCGAGCTTCAGCGGGTTGGACTCGTCGTAGCCCGCCTCGGCCAGCAGCGACTTGGCCTTGTCGACGTCGTACTCGTAGGTCGTGACGTCCTCGTTGTAGCCGTTGACGCTGTCCGGCATGAACTGCGTCGCCTTCTCCGTGCCCTCCGGCAGCACCTGGCTGATCAGCGCGTCCTTGTCGATCGCGTACGAGAGCGCCTCGCGCACCTTCGGGTCCTGCAGCTCGGGAATCTGCTGGTTGAACGCCAGATAGAGGATCGTGAACGGCGGACGGGAGACCATCCTGAAGCCGTCCTCCTCAAGGGCGGCCGTGTCGGCGGGGCCGACCAGGTCGTAGCCGTCGATGTCGCCGGCCTCGAG